>NZ_AP018907.1:2450000-3199695 GCF_003966715.1 Blastochloris tepida | reverse complement strand
GGGCTCGACGTGCGCCAGCTCAACGCCCTGTTCCGGCGCTGGGCCGGGCTGACGCCGAAGGCGTTTCTCCAGGCGGTGACCTTCGACCACGCCCGGCGCGTGCTGGCCGCAAGCGGCAATGTGTTCGACGCGGCCCTCGACCTCGGCCTGTCCGGCCCCTCGCGGCTGCACGACCTGTTCGTCAGCTTCGAGGCGATGTCGCCGGGCGAGTGGAAGCAGGGCGGGGCCGGCGCCACGGTCTGGTACGGCGTCCATCCCTCGCCGTTCGGCGCGGCGCTGGTGATGGCCACCGCCCGCGGTCTCGCCGGCCTCGCCTTCGCCGATGCCGGCGGCGAGGCGTCAGCCCTCGCCGACATGCGCGCCCGCTGGCCAGCAGCGCATCTGGTGGAGGATGCGGCACGCACCGCGCCGCTCGCCCGGCGCATCTTCGATGCCACGGCGTGGCGGCCGGAGGCGCCGCTGCGCGTGGTGCTGATCGGCACCGATTTTCAGATTCGGGTGTGGGAGACGCTGGCGCGGATTCCGCTTGGCCGCGCTGCCACCTATGCCGACGTCGCCGCGGCGATCGGGCAGCCCGCCGCGGTGCGCGCGGTCGGCGCGGCGGTGGGGCGAAACCCGGTCGCCTTCGTCGTGCCCTGCCACCGGGTGGTGGGCCAGGGCGGCGCGCTCACCGGCTATCATTGGGGCCTGACCAGGAAGCGCGCGATGCTGGGCTGGGAGGCCGGGCGGCTCGCCGCCGCGGCAGGCGTCGATCATATGGTTTCCGGTTGATCCCTTCGGAACAACCGCTTGCAGGAGGCCGCGCTCTCTTTCCCTCTCCCGCAAGGGGAGAGGGAAGAAGAGGCCGAGCCGATCAGCCGGAAACCGTATCAGCCCGCGAGATCCTGCCAGCTCTCGACCGTCGAATCGGCATTGAGGCGATAGACGATCGGCACGCCGGTGGCGAGTTCGCGCTTGAGGATGCCTTCCGGCGTCAGCCGCTCCAGCACCATCACCAGCGCGCGCAGCGAATTGCCGTGGGCCGAGACCAGCACGCGCTTGCCGCGTAGCACCTGCGGCAGGATCTCCTGCACGTAATAGGGCAGGGTGCGGGCCACGGTGTCCTTCAGGCTTTCGCCGCCGGGGGGCGCGATGTCGTAGGAGCGGCGCCAGATATGCACCTGCTCCTCGCCCCACTTCTTGCGGGCGTCGTCCTTGTTGAGGCCGGTGAGATCGCCATAGTCGCGCTCGTTCAGCCGCCAGTCGCGGATGGTCTCGAGCTCCGGCTGGCCGATCTCCGCCAAAGCGAGGCGGAGCGTCTCCTGGGCGCGCGACAGGTCCGAGGTGAAGGCGATGTCGAACGCGAGGCCGAGATTCTTCAGCTTGCGGCCGGCGGCCTTGGCCTCTTCGACGCCCAACTCGGTGAGGCCGGGATCCTTCCAGCCGGTGAACAGGTTCTTCAAGTTCCAGTCGCTCTGGCCATGGCGGCAGAGCACGAGGAGACGCTCGCTCATCGGGAATCCTTGTCGCTGTCAGAAGTCGGTGAGGCCGAGCACGTCGGCCATCGAATAGAGGCCGGGCGGCTTGCCCTGCGCCCAGGCGGCGGCGCGCAGCGCCCCGCGCGCGAAGATCATGCGGTCCTCGGCCCGGTGGCCGAGCATCAGGCGCTCGGCCGGGCCGGCGAAGATCACGTCATGGTCGCCCACCACCGTGCCGCCGCGCAGCGCGGCGAAGCCGATGTCGCCCGCGTGCCGGGCGCCGGTGATGCCGTCGCGGCCGCGCACCGCCCGCTCGTCGAGGTCGACGCCGCGGCCGGCGGCCGCCGCCTTGCCGAGCAGCAGCGCCGTGCCCGAGGGCGCATCGACCTTCATGCGGTGATGCATCTCGACGATCTCGATGTCGAAATCCTCGCCCAGCGTCGCCGCGGCGCGCTTCACCAGCGCCGCCAGGAGATTGACGCCGAGGCTCATATTGCCGGACTTGACCAGCGCGGTGCGCGCGGCCAGCGCCGCCAGCGCCGCCTCCTCCTCGGCCGAGAAGCCGGTGGAGCCGATGACGTGGAACAGGCCGGCTTCGGCCGCGAGCGCGGCGTGCAGCAGGCTCGATTCGGGCGAGGTGAAGTCGAGCACCCCGTCCGCCCCTTCGAACGCCGCCTGCGGCTCGTCCAGCACCGGCACGCCCAGCGCCGGCAGCCCGGCCAGCACGCCGGCATCGCGCCCCAGCGCCGGCGATCCCGGACGCTCGACCGCGCCGGTCAGCGTCACGCCGTCGGCCTCCTCGATCGCTCGAATGAGCGCACGCCCCATGCGCCCGCCGGCGCCCACCACCACCAGCCGCAGATCGGCCATCGCATCCTCCCGCCTTGACGTCCGGGACTGTCGCGACGCGCCCGGCGGAGTCAAGTCGCTTCAGGGCAGATCAGCCGGGCTGCGGCCCGTCATAGCCCTCGATGACCACCAGATCGACCTCGCAGCCGCGCAGCAGATACTGCTTGGCGTCCTGATACTCGGGCGAGGCGTAGCAGGCCTTCGCCGCCTCGATGCTGGGGAATTCCAGCACCACATTGTGGGACCTGGAGGTGCCCATCCCCTCGAACGGCCCGCCACGCACGATGAACCGGCCGCCGAACTTGGCGAAGGCGATGGCGTTGCGCTTGCGGTATTCGTCATAGAGCGACGGGTCCTTCACCTCGACCCGCGCGATCCAGTAGCCCTTGGCCATCGTCGTCTCCGATAGATTGGTGCCGTTTCGTCGTCCCGGCCGGGCGCCGGGATTCTTCGCATTCGGCATCGCGAGAAGAAGGGGGTGCCTCTGTCCTGGCGGCGGTCGCGGGGTCTCGCCGCGCGCCCGAGGACGGCGAAAGGGAAGCGCGGCCTCAGATCGCGGCGGCCGCCGCGATCTCGCCGACGATGGCGTCGGCGGCCCGCTTGGGGTCGGGCGCGGCGATGATCGGCCGGCCGACGACGAGGTAGTCCGCCCCCGCCCGCACGGCGGCGGCCGGCCCCACCACCCGCTTCTGGTCGCCCTGCGCAGCACCCGCCGGGCGGATGCCCGGCGTCACCAGCGCCATGTCGGGGCCGACGATGGCCCGCACCGCGGCCGCCTCCGCCGCCGAGCAGACGATGCCGTCGATGCCGATCTCGCGGGCCTGGGCGGCCTGGCGCGCCACGGTCTCGGCCACCGAGCCCTGGATGCCGGCTGCGGCGAGATCGCTGTCGTCCCACGAGGTCAGCACGGTGACCGCGAGAATCCGCAGGTCGGAGGAGCCGCGTCCGGCGACGGCGGCGCGCATGGTCTGGGGATAGGCGTGGACGGTGAGGAAGGACACGCCGAGCTCGGCGGCGCGCCGTGTGGCGCGCTCCACCGTATTGCCGATGTCGTGCAGCTTGAGATCGAGAAAGACGTGATAGCCGGCCGCCGCCAACTCGCCGGCGAACTCGATGCCGCCGGCCACCGCCAGCTCCAGGCCGATCTTGTAGAACACCGCCGATTCGGCGAGCGTCTCGACCAGGGCCTCGGCCTCGCCGACCGTCGGAACGTCGAGCGCGACGATGAGGCGTTCGCGAGCCGCTACGATCATGGACCTTCGCTCCCTGTCCGCTTGGATGCCGATCTTCGAGCCCGATATTCGATGCCAGTTCCGGCGGCCGATACGCAAGCCGGCCGCTGTCGCCGCTTGCACGCCGGCGGCAGGCTTCTGCCGCGCGCCGGCCGGTGACGCGCGTTGCTGGCGTCGGGCAAACTCTAGCTCAGCCGCGGCGATAAACCCAGACCCGTGCCGGCGGCACGTTCATCCAGATCCGCGGGCTCACATGGGCGGAATAGTCGCCGGCATGCTTGGGGATCGGCGGCACCACCGCATAGGTGAACTGGATGAAGGGCGCGCCCGGATGCATCAGCCGGAAGGCGGCATCGAGCAGCGACAGCCGCTGCGGCAGCGGCTTGGTGAATAGCGGCAGCGACGACACCACCGCCGCGGCCGGCTCGGTGAGCTGGTGCTGCAGCGCCCGTGTCAGCGCGTAGGCGTCGCCCTGCACCACGGTGGCGGCCGGATAGCGGCGGGCCAGCAGGCGGCAGAACTGGTCGTTGAACTCCACCAGCACCAGCCGCTCGGTCGACAGGCCGCGGGCGATCAGCGCCTCGGTGACGGCGCCGGTGCCGGGCCCGAGCTCGATCACCGCCCCGGGCCGCGACAGGTCGACCTGCTCGGCCATGGCGCGCGCCAGCGCCCGGCCGGAGGGGGCCACCGCGCCGGTGATCAGCGGACGCTGGAACCACGACTGGAGAAAGCGCACCTCGTCGTCGAGGCGCAGCGGCTTCTTCGCGTTGAAATTTCTCTGGAGCATGACCGGTTTCCGGACGGCCCGGCGAGGCGACGAAAGGCTTAAACCGAGCGTTTCGGTCGGTCAAGGCAAGGGGCCCCGCAAGGCCCCTCTATTCGCGCATCCCGTCGAAGAAATCCCGCACCTTGGCGAAAAACCCGGTGGACTCCGGATGGTTCTCCTTGGAGGAGGCGCGGTCGAATTCCTGCAGCAGCTCCTTCTGACGCTTGGACAGCTTCTGCGGCGTCTCGATCACCACCTGGACGTACATGTCGCCGGAGGCCTTCGAGCGCAGCACCGGCATGCCCTTGCCCGGCAAGCGGAATCGCTTTCCGGACTGGGTGCCCTCGGGCACCTTCACCTTGGTCTTGCCGCCGTCGATGGTCGGCACCTGGAACTCGCCGCCGAGCGCGGCGGTGACCATCGAGATCGGCACCCGGCAGTAGAGGTCGGAGCCCTCGCGCTGGAAGAACGGGTGCGGCTGGATCGACAGGAAGATGTAGAGGTCGCCGTTCGGGCCGCCGCGCATGCCGGCCTCGCCCTCGCCGGCAAGGCGGATGCGGGTGCCGTCCTCGACGCCGGCCGGGATGTTGACCGCCAGCGTGCGCTCGCGCGTCACCCGCCCGGCGCCGCCGCAGGCCTGGCAGGGATCCTCGATCACCGTGCCGCGGCCCTGGCAGGTCGGGCAGGTGCGCTCCAGCGTGAAGAAGCCCTGCTGGTGGCGGATGCGGCCGGCGCCGCCGCAGGTGCGGCAGGGCACCGGGCTGGTGCCGGGGGCTGCGCCCGAGCCCGAGCACGCCTCGCAGGCGACCGTGGTGGGGATGCGGATCTGGGCGCTCTTGCCCTTGAACGCCTCGTCGAGCGTAATCTCCATATTGTAGCGGAGATCGGCGCCGCGCTCCCGGCCCGGGGCGCGCGAGCGCGCCCGCCCGCCGACCCCGAACAGGTCGTCGAAGATGTCGGCAAACGTGTTGGCGAAGTCCGAGCCGAAACCGGCCGGCCCGCCCGCGCCCCCGCCGTGCTCGAAGGCGGCGTGGCCGAAGCGGTCATAGGCGGCGCGCTTCTGCTCGTCCTTCAGGATGTCGTAGGCTTCGTTGATTTCCTTGAAGCGATGCTCGGCGTCCGTGTCGGTCGGGTTGCGGTCCGGGTGCCATTTCATCGCCAGCTTGCGGAACGCCGACTTGAGCTCCACATGCGTCGCCTCGCGCGACACCCCCAGGACTTCGTAATAATCGCGCTTCGCCATGGTTTCAGTGCCATGCATGGTGCGCACCGCCCCTTAAGGACGCGCACGGCGCATCCCCTTTCGAGATGCGCCGGCCGAATGCGACAGATAACGGGGAAAGGCCCCCGTCCCCTGGAAGCCGAATGCCGGCGTCGAGGACGGGGGCCATGGTCCGGTCTCCTGCGGTCAGGCCGACTTCTTGTTCTTCTTGTCGTCGTCGACCTCGGTGAACTCGGCGTCCACCACATCGTCCTGCTTGCCTGCGCCGGCACCGGCGCCCGCACCCGGCCCGCCGGCATCGCCCTGGCTCGCGGCATACATCGCCTCGCCGAGCTTCATTGACACCTGGGCCAGCGTGTTGGCCTTGGCCTTGATGGCCTCGGCGTCGTCGCCCTTGAGCGCGGTCTTGAGGTCGGCCAGCGCGTCCTCGATCATCTTGCGGTCGGTCTCGGCCACCTTGGAGCCGTAGTCGGCCAGCGACTTCTCGGTCGAGTGGACCAGCGCGTCGGCCTGGTTCTTGGCCTCCACCGCCTCGCGCCGCTTCTTGTCCTCGGCGGCGTGCGACTCGGCGTCCTTGACCATGCGCTCGATGTCGGCGTCGGAGAGGCCGCCCGAGGCCTGGATGCGGATCTGCTGCTCCTTGCCGGTGCCCTTGTCCTTGGCCGAGACGTTGACGATGCCGTTGGCGTCGATGTCGAACGTCACCTCGATCTGCGGGATGCCGCGCGGTGCCGGCGGAATGCCCATCAGGTCGAACTGGCCGAGCATCTTGTTGTCGGCCGCCATCTCGCGCTCGCCCTGGAAGACGCGGATGGTCACCGCGTTCTGGTTGTCCTCGGCGGTCGAGAACACCTGGCTCTTCTTGGTCGGGATTGTGGTGTTGCGGTCGATGAGGCGGGTGAACACGCCGCCCAGCGTCTCGATGCCCAGCGACAGCGGGGTCACGTCGAGCAGCAGCACGTCGCGCACGTCGCCCTGCAGCACGCCGGCCTGGATCGCCGCGCCGATCGCCACCACCTCGTCGGGGTTGACGCCCTTGTGCGGCTCCTTGCCGAAGAACTGCTTCACCACCTCCTGGACCTTCGGCATGCGGGTCATGCCGCCGACCAGCACCACCTCGTCGATCTCGCCGGCGGTGAGGCCGGCATCCTTCAGGGCGCGCCGGCACGGCTCGACGGTCTGCTGGATCAGGTCGTCGACCAGCGCCTCGAACTTGGCGCGGGTGAGCTTCATGGTCAGGTGCTTCGGGCCCGAGGCGTCGGCCGTGATGAACGGCAGGTTGATCTCGGTCTGCGAGGTCGAGGAGAGCTCGATCTTGGCCTTCTCGGCGGCCTCCTTGAGGCGCTGCAGCGCCAGCTTGTCGCGGCGCAGGTCGATGCCCTGCTCCTTCTGGAACTCATCGGCGAGATAGCCGACGAGGCGCATGTCGAAGTCCTCGCCGCCGAGGAAGGTGTCGCCATTGGTCGACTTCACCTCGAACACGCCGTCGCCGATCTCGAGGATCGAGATGTCGAAGGTGCCGCCGCCGAGGTCGTAGACGGCGATGGTGCCGTTGCCCTTCTTCTCAAGGCCGTAGGCCAGCGCCGCCGCGGTCGGCTCGTTGATGATGCGCAGCACTTCGAGGCCGGCGATCTTGCCGGCGTCCTTGGTGGCCTGACGCTGGGCGTCGTTGAAGTAGGCCGGAACGGTGATCACCGCCTTGTCGACCTTGGCGCCGAGATAGGCCTCGGCGGTCTCCTTCATCTTCTGCAGCGTGAAGGCGGAGATCTGCGAGGGCGAATAGCTCTTGCCGTCGGCCTCGACCCAGGCGTCGCCATTGCCAGCGCGCACGATCTTGTAGGGGACGAGCTTCTTGTCCTTCTCGACCATCGGGTCGTCATAGCGGCGGCCGATCAGGCGCTTCACCGCGAAGAACGTCCGCTCCGGATTGGTGACGGCCTGGCGCTTGGCCGGCTGGCCGACGAGGCGTTCGCCGTCGTCGGTAAAGGCGACGATCGAAGGCGTGGTGCGCGCGCCTTCAGCGTTCTCGATCACTTTCGGCGTCTTGCCTTCCATGACCGCGACGCAGGAATTGGTGGTGCCGAGGTCGATGCCGATGACTTTCGACATTGCGGTAGCCTTCCTTCTGCAGCGGGCCGGCCGGGCCTTTATGAGCACCCGGATGCTGGTGAAGTCGCGAAGCGGCCGTTTCGCCCCGCCGCGGCCCACCAAAGCGCGGCCCCTCAAGGGTTCGGCGGCTATATAAGGAGCGGGTGTAAAGCCCACAAGAGGCGTCGCCGGGGCGGTTCGTCCACCGTTCCGGCCACGGAATATCTGTCGCGCCCCCCGGCCCGCGCTCCCGCGCCGATGTGCCCCGGCACGGCAGGACGATCGTACGGCTTGCGGCCGATCAGGCCGTCGCGCCGTCGTCGGCTCGCCGGAAACCCCGTTATCGAATAAGGGGTTTTCGGCGAAATCGGTTCCGGCCTCCCGAAGCGGTGAGCCGGAGACTCATCATACCGGCAAGCCGGTCTCCGCCGCCAGCGCCTGCAGGTTCGCCTCGGGGCGCGCGCCCATGTGCGAGATCACCTCGGCCGCCGCCATCGCGCCGAGCCGGGCCGAGGTGGCGTGGTCGAAGCCGCGGGCGAAGCCGTGCAGGAAGCCGGCGGCGAACAGGTCGCCGGCGCCGGTGGTGTCGACCACCCGCTCCACCGGCATGGCCGGCACCTCGACCGGGTCCGCGGCATTCAGCACCACCGCGCCCTTCTCGCTGCGCGTCACCACCGCCAGCTTGGCGTCCTGGCGGATCGCCGCCAGCGCGGTGGCGAAGTCGGCGGTCTGGTAGAGCGCGTGCAGCTCGGCCTCGTTGGCGAACACGATGTCGACGGTGCCGGAGCGCAGCAGGTGCAGGAACTCGTCGCGCCAGCGGTCGACACAGAACGCGTCCGACAGCGTCAGCGCCACGTGGCGCTTTGCCTCATGGGCGTAGGCGGCGGCCGCCCGGAACGCCTCCTTGGCGTTCGGCGGATCCCACAGATAGCCTTCGAGATAGGTCACCGCCGAGGCCGCCACCATGTCGCGGTCGATGTCGCCGGGCGCCAGATCCTGGGCGGCGCCGAGATAGGTGTTCATGGTGCGCTGGCCGTCCGGCGTCACCAGGATGAAGCAGCGCGCGGTGGCCGGGCCGTCGGCGGCGGCCGGCGTGTCGAAGGCGACGCCGAGCGAGCGGATGTCGTGGCGGAAGGTGGCGCCGAGCCCGTCCGCCTTCACCTTGCCGGCGAAGGCGGCGCGGCCGCCGAGCGCGGCGATGCCGGCGATGGTGTTGGCGGCCGAGCCGCCGGAGACCTCGATCGCCGGCCCCATCGCCGCATAGATCGCCTCGGCGCGGGCCTCGTCGATCAGCGTCATCGCGCCCTTGGCCATCGTGTGGGCGGTGAGGAAGTCCTCCTCGCAGCGCGACAGCACATCGACGATGGCGTTGCCGAGACCGAGGACGTCGTAGCGAAGGGTCATGGGATGGGATCCGCGCTGAGAAGGGCGGCCGCGGCCTAGCATCGCCTCCGGCTCGGCGCAACGCCGCTCCCCAGGAACACCGGTCCCCATGACGGCTTCATCTTCGCCGGTTAGGGTCCAGCGAAAGCGAATCGCATGTCCCTCCTGCGCAAGGTCTCGTCCGTCGGCGCCGCCACGCTGGTCTCGCGCGTGCTCGGCTTCGTGCGCGATGCGATGATGGCGGCGGTGCTGGGGGCGGGGCCGCTCGCCGATGCCTTCGTCGCCGCCTTCCAATTGCCCAACCTCGCGCGCCGCCTGCTGGCCGAGGGCGCGCTGAACGCCGCCTTCGTGCCGGCGTGGCTGACGCTCAGGGCCGAGGCCGGGCCGGACGCCGCCCGCGCCTTCACCTCCCGGGTGTTCGGCACATTGGCGGCGCTGCTCGTGGGGCTCGTGGCGCTCGTTGTCCTGCTCATGCCGCAGGTGGTCGGGCTGATCGCGCCGGGCTTCGCGCCGCAGGACGCCCGCTTCGCGCTCGCCGTCGATTGGGCGCGTTGGACGGTCGGCTATGTCGTGCTGGCCGGGCTGGTGGCGGTGCTGGCCGGGGTGCTCAACGCCAATGGCCGGGTGGGGGCCGCCGCCGCGCTGCCGATCGCCTTCAATCTGGTGATGATCGCAGCCCTCGCGGCGGCGCTCTTCGCCGGCCTGGCCGAGAGCGCGGCGGCAGGCACGCTGCTGGCGCTGGCGGTGCTCGTGGCCGGGCTCGTTCAGCTCGCTTTGGTCGGGCTTGCCGCCGCACGGCTGCCGGCGCGGCCGCTCGACCGGCCGAGCGTCGATGCCGGGCCGGACATAAGGCGCTTCTTCCGCCGCGCCGGGCCGGGGCTCATCGCCGCCGGCATTCCGCAGATCAAGTTCTTCGCCGCGGTGGCCATCGCCTCGGGCGTGCCCGGTGCGGCCTCCTACCTCTGGTATGCCGACCGGCTCTACGAGCTGCCGCTCGGCATCGTCTCGGCCATCGCCGCCGGCGTCCTGGTGCCGGTGCTCGCCGCCCACGCCCGTGCCGCCGATGGCGCGGCTCTGATCGGCGCCCAGTCGCGGGCGATCGAGTTCGCCGCCGGGTTGGCGCTGCCGGCCGCAGTCGGGCTGGTGCTGCTGGCCGACCCGATCGCCCGCACCCTGTTCGAGCGCGGTGCCTTCGGGCCTGCGGACAGTGCCGCCACCGCCGCGGTGCTGGCGGCGCTGGCCTTCGGCCTGCCCGGCCACGTGCTGGAGAAGGTGTTCGCCGCCGGCTCTTACGCCCACAACGACACCGCGACGCCGATGATGACCGCGCTCGCCGGGCTCGGCGTGGCGGTCGCCGGTGGCCTGCTGCTCCTGCCGGCGTTCGGCGCTGCCGGTGTGGCGGCGGCGATGGCCGCATCGGGCTGGGTCAATGCGGCAAGCCTCGCCGCCATCGAGGCGCGGCGCGGCCGGCTGCGGCTCGATCCGGCGACGCCGCGCACGCTGGCCAAGGTGGCTGCCGCCGCGGCGCTGATGGCGCTCGCCCTCGCCCTGGTGCGGGAACTGGCGGCGGGCCTTCTCGCGGGCGGCACGGCGGCGCGGGTGCTGGCGCTCGCGGCCCTCATCGGCTGCGGCGGCGCGGTCTATGCCGCGGCCGTCCAGGCGATGGGCGCCTTCGACCTCGCGCGGCTTTCCGGCCTTCGCGGCGGGCGGACCTGAGCCTGCGTCACCGGCCGCGCCGGCTGCCGCAAGGTTGTCGTCGCCGGGGGATTCATTAATATTTGACCGTTCCGGCAGGTTCCGGCCGGGCGGATCCCGTTCGGGCAGGGTTTGTTGACCGCCATGCCGCAGTTTCGTGGCCGGTCGCCGCATGAGGGAAGGGCTCGATTGCGGGCGTTGCGAAGCGCTTTGAGACTCCCGCGAGTTCCTGGCCGCAGCAGGTGTGCGGAGAATTTGGGCGCCGCGGGCGGAAGATCACGAAAGATCGGTATGCCGTTGATAAGAAATACGTGCTAGCACGCCGCATGATCCCCGGCTCATGACCCGCGAACCATGACCCCCGGCCTTGGTAAGCACAGGACAGTTTGTGGACAGAGGCAGATGACTGCGAACCGACAGGCAGCCCGCCCCGGCGTGGCGTTTCCGAAATCCCTCTGGGCGGCGGTCACGGCCGGCGGGCCCACCTATCGCACCCTTGACGGCGAGGCCGAGGCGGATGTCGTCGTCGTGGGCGGCGGCCTTTCCGGTCTGGCGGCGGCGCTTCACCTCGCCGAGGCCGGCCACAACGTGGCGGTGATCGAGGCGGCCGAGCCCGGCTGGGGCGCCGCCGGCCGCAACAACGGGCAGGTCATTCCCACCCTCCCGTTCCATGATCCCGACGACATCGTCGCCCGCGAAGGCGAGGCTGGCGAGCGGTTCGTCGGCCTGCTGCGCAACAGCGCCCAGCATCTGTTCAACACCGTCTCCCGCCTCGGCATCGCCGCCGAGGCCCAGCAGACCGGCTGGCTCCAGCCGGCCCACTCGGACGGCCGCATGCGGCAGGTCGAGAGCCGCGTCGAGCAGTGGGCGAAGCGGGGCGCCCCGGTCGAACTGCTGACCAGCGATCAGGTGCGTCAGCTCACCGGCTCGAACGCGTGGTTCGGCGGCTGGCTGAACCGCTCGGGCGGCCACGTCAATCCGCTGGCGCTGACGCGCGGCCTCGCCCAGGCGGTGACGGTCGCCCGCGGCCGCATCTACGCCAACTCGCCGGCCTACGGCATCCGCCGCGACGAGGACCGCTGGGTGGTGGACACCAAGGGCGGCCGGATCACCGCCCGCGCGCTGATCCTCGCCACCAACGCCTATACTGGCGAGTTCGCCTCGCTGATGGGCACCCCGGCCACCCATATCCGCCGCGAGATCCTGCCGGTGCTGTCGTGGCAGATCGCCACCGAGCCGATGCCCGCCTCGGTGCAGCAGGCGGTGCTGCCGCGCCGCCATGCGCTCACCGACACCCATCTCGATCCGCATTTCATGCGCTGGGATGCCCGCGGCCGTCTGGTCACCGGGGGCGCGCTCGCCAACCCGCTCAGCGGCGCCTGGAACCTGAAGACCCACATCACCCGCCGCCTGCAGCGCCTGTTCCCGGACGTGTTCGACGACGTGCGCTTCGACTATGTCTGGAACGGCCGCATCGCGGTGACGCCCGACCATTTCCCGCGCTTCCACAGGCTCGGCCCCGATGCGGTGGGCTGGACCGGCTGCAATGGCCGCGGCGTGGCGCTGGCGCTGTCGGTCGGCCGCGAACTGGCGCGCGCCGTCACCGGAACGCCCGACCAGGACATCGCTCTGCCGTTCGGGCCGCCGACCGTGGTGCCCTATCAGTCGCTGGCCAAGGCGGCGACGCCGCTGGCCGTGGCGTTCCTTCGCTGGCAGGACAGCCGCGAGGTCGCCTGATCCGGGCATCGGCCCGGACGGTGTGTCCGGGCCCATACGGTTTCCGGGTGATCGGCGCAGCGTGATCGGCGCGGCTTCTTTCTTCCCTCTCCCCTTGCGGGAGAGGGGGGAGAGACCGAGCGAAGCGATGTCGAGCCGGGGGAGGGGGCCGGCCTGAGAACCCACCCCTCACCCGCCTCGCGATCTTAAGATCGCTCGGCACCCTCTCCCGCAAGGGGAGAGGGGAAGGGAGCGCGGCTCACCGGCGTTGACCGCCCCGAGGACCGCCCCGAGTTTGTCGCCCGGAAACCGTGCGAAGGGCGCGATGCCTCGGTTCTGCCTCACCATCGAATATGACGGCACCCCGTTCGTCGGCTGGCAGGTGCAGGCCGCCGGCACCAGCGTGCAGGGCGTTCTGGCGGATGCGGTGTTCGCGCTGTCGGGCGAGCGGGTGCGGCCGACCGGCGCCGGGCGCACCGATGCCGGCGTCCATGCGCTGGGGCAGGTCGCCCATCTCGATCTTGCGCGCGACTGGCGGCCGGACACGCTGCGCGACGGCTTGAATGCGCATCTGCGCCCGCACCCGGTGGCGGTGCTGGCCGCGGCGCGGGTCGCCGACGATTTCAATGCCCGCCTGTCGGCGCGACAGCGGCACTATCGCTATCGCATCGTCAATCGCCGGGCGCCGCTCACCGTGCTGCGGGCCCGCGCCTGGCACGTCATCCGCCCGCTCGATGCGGAGACGATGCACGCCGCCGCCCAGCTATTGGTCGGCCGGCACGACTTCACCACCTTCCGCGCCGCCGAGTGCCAGGCCAAGAGCCCGGTCAAGACGCTGGACCGCCTTGCGGTCGCCCGCGACGGCGAGGAGCTGACGATCGAGGCCTCGGCGCGCTCCTTCCTGCACCACCAGATTCGGTCGATCACCGGCTCGCTGGTGCTGGTCGGCCAGGGCAAGTGGACGCCCCATGACCTCAAATCGGCGCTCGATGCCCGCGAACGCGCCCGCTGCGGCCCGATGGCGCCGCCCGACGGGCTCTATCTGACAGCGGTCGACTATTGATACCGGGAACCGGATCGCGCGTCGGCGAGTTGGCGTACGCGAGTTCAAGGGGGCGAGCCTGACTCCGGCCTCAAGGACACATCGCCGGCGACAAAACCAGAAAGTGCATCCACGCGATGCCGACACATTTTAACCAAGGATCGAAACGATGGGTGCGCCAAAGTTCGCGACAAAATTGATGGCAAGGATTGCCGGCGATGATTGGATGCAGGATCACGATCGGAAAAATTTGATCCTGCACTGCGGTTCTGTGTGGACCTGAACGGCAACAAAGGGGAACGATGATGAAGAAGATTCTCGTGGCTTCAGCCATCGCTCTGGCTCTGGGGGGATGCAGCCAGTATTCGTCGCGGGATCGCGCCGTGGCCGGCGGCCTCATCGGTGCCGGAACCGGGGCGGCGATCGGCGCTGCGGCGACCGGCACCGGCGGCGGCGCGCTGGCCGGCGGCGCGATCGGCGCGGTCGCGGGTGCGGCGATCGGCGCGGCCACCACGCCGGAGCGCTGCTACTGGTCGCGGCGCTATCAGCGGACGATCTGCTACCGCAACTGATACGGTTTCCGGTGGAAGCCGGAACGCCATATTCCGCTCGCCGAGAATTCCGGTTTCGAACCGGGATTCTCGGCGAGACCGTTTCCGGGGTCGGTGCGGATCAGCCGGAACCGTCGGCCGGGCCGCCGAAAAATCCCCTTTCGGTCAAGGAATTTTCGGCGAGACTGTTTCCGGGATCCGTGTGGATCAACCGACACCGTATGTGGGAGCGTTTCATGCGTCTGCGTGACAAGGCCGCCATCGTCACCGGCGGCGGATCGGGCTTCGGGAAGGTGATCGCCGAGACCTTCGCGCGCGAAGGCGCCAAGGTGGCGGTGCTCGACATCAACACCTCCGCGGCCGAGTCCGTGGCGAAGCGGATCGGTCCGTCCGCCATCGCCGTCGCCGCCGACGTCGCCAAGGCGGCCGATGTCGAGGCGGCGATCGCGCACACCCGCAACGCGTTCGGTCGGGTCGACATTGTCGTCAACAATGCCGGCATCACCCATCACAACCGGCCGATGCTGGAGGTCGGCGAGGCCGAGTTCGACCGCCTGTTCGCGGTCAATGTGAAGTCGATCTTCCTGTTCGCCCACGCCGTGGTGCCGGTGTTCCAGGCCCAGGGATCGGGCATGATCCTCAATATCGGCTCGACCGCCGCCATCCGGCCGCGGCCCGGCCTCACTTGGTACAACGGCACGAAGGGCGCGGTGCACACGCTCACCAAATCGATGGCGATCGAGCTGGCGCCGCAGAGGATCCGGGTCTGCGCGCTGGCGCCGGTGGTCGGCGAGACGCCGCTGCTCGCCAGCTTCATGGGGCAGGATACGCCCGAGACGCGCGCCAAATTCATCGCCAGCGTACCGCTCGGCCGGCTGTCGAGCCCGCAGGACATCGCCAATG
The DNA here is from genome assembly GCF_003966715.1 of Blastochloris tepida. Lineage (NCBI taxonomy): Bacteria > Pseudomonadati > Pseudomonadota > Alphaproteobacteria > Hyphomicrobiales > Blastochloridaceae > Blastochloris > Blastochloris tepida. The sequence continues at coordinate 3,184,791 of NZ_AP018907.1, read as the reverse complement.
CCGCGCTGTTTCTGTGCTCGGACGAGGCGTCCTTCCTCACCGGCGTGGTGCTGGAGGTCGATGGCGGGCGGTGCATTTGACCGCGGGTTCGGCGAGAACTCCGGCGGAACGGCCGGAGCTCTCGTCTTCAGTCAGTGCACGCTGACGGCCTGCAGCTCGTTCTGAATCGCGTTGGCCACCACCGCCTCGCGCGAGTCGGCGAGCATGATCGGCGTGCCGTCCGCGCCATGCAGCGCAAACAGCATAAGGCCCGGCTCGATCGACGGCGCCTTGGGAAACAGTGCCTTCACGTCTTCGGAGCGGATCGGCTTGACATAGGCAAGCTGGCCGCCGCCGAGCAGCGCAAACGCCTCCGCACTCATCAGAGCGCCGGTTTCCGTGGTTGTTTCGGTATCGTTGGTCATTCCCGACTCCTGTTCGTTGTCGAGACCGGTTCACTCGTCCGAAGCGATGGCAATTCGCCGCGCGATCCGTTCCGGCTCCAGCCGAACGAGATCGACCGTGAGAAGGCCATTCTTCAGATCCGCGCCGAGCACCTCGATGCCCTCCGCCAGCACGAACGCACGCTGGAACTGCCGGGCCGCGATGCCGCGGTGCAGATAGACGCGGCCATCGTCGGCATCGACCTGCCGGCCACGAATGACGAGCTGGTTCTCTTCCAGCGACACGTCGAGCTGGTCGCGCGTGAAGCCGGCGACCGCCAGCACGATGCGCAGCCGATCCGCTCCCGCCGCATCGCGCGGCAGGCGTTCGATATTGTACGGCGGATAGCCGTCTGCGCCCTTGCTGACGCGATCGAGAACCCGCTCGATCTCTTCGAAGCCGAGCAGAAAGGGGCTCGACAGGGACGATACACGGGACATGGTCTCAAAGCCCTCGTGAAGCGACTTCGACCGCGAGGCCCGCCTTGAGCGGCACCCCGCCTGCCCGCCCGGTCAATCCTGCGGACAACCGGGCGCCATGTCGCAGATATGGACACCCGCGCCGCCCCCCGCAAGGGCGTGGCTTTTCCCGGCCGGCCGACGCCGGCCTGCCGGCGTCAAATTGCCATGTATGCTAAAGACTATGGCCATCGGGCCGGCCGGCGCCGGGAGCACCGGGCGGGGGCGGCCGGGCCGGAGAAGGACGGGTCGCAGCATGGCGTTCGTGGCGCAGGCGGGCGGACAGACGGCAGGCCGGGGCGCCTCGGGCGGTGGTCCGGGGCCGTCCGGCGTGGCGCTGCAGCGCCTTGCGCTCGTGCTGGCGTGCGGGCTGGTCGGGGTGCTGATCGCGCTGGCCGTGCTGGTCTTTGCGCCGCCGCGCTATCGTGCCAGCGCCGAACTCGCGCTGCCGTCGCCGGCCGCCGCCGCGCTGGCCGAGGACGCGCTGGCCTCCGAGCCGGTGCTGCGGGTTGCAGCCAGGGCGCTGGCGCCCGACGAAGCGTCAGGGTCCGAGGCCCTGGCCCGCCTCCAGGCGCGCCTCGCCGCGCGGCGGACCGGCGAGCGGCTGGTGATCACCGCCACCGGCGACGAGGCCACAGAGACGGCACGGCTGGCCGATGCCGCGGCCCAGGCGTTGCTGGCGCTTGCCGATCTGCCGGCCCCGCCGCCACCGGCACGGCCCGATACGGCAGTGGCGGACCGGCTCGACCGCCTGACGCAGGCACTGCGCGAGGCCGAGACGCAGCTCGACCGCGCCCGCGCCGAAACCGGCATCGCCGCCGCCATCGGCGGCCCGGCCGTCGAGCCGTCCCAGCTTGCCGACCTGCAGGCGCGCCTGTCGCTGGCGCGGGTGCGCACCGCCGAGGAGCGGGTTCGCCTCGCCCAGATCGAGCGGCTCGCCGCGTCCGGCGCCGATCCCGACACCGTGCCCGAGGTGGTGCGCTCGCCCATTATCGCGTCGCTGCGCGGCGAACTTGCCGAGGCCCAGCGGCTGGAGCGCCTCGCCGCCACCGAGCTGGGGCCGCGCCACCCGCGGCTGGTGGCCCAGCGGGCCGAGCGACGGCGGATCGAGGGCCAGATCCGCGGCGAATTCGCCCGCGTTGCCGCCGCCGCCCGCCAGGATGTGGCGCGCGCCGAGGCTGCCGAGCGGGCGCTGTCGGCCGAGATCGAGACCCAGCGCGCCGCCCTGACTGCGGCGATCGACGCGGTTGCCCGGCTGCGGGCGCTGGAGCAGGCGGCCGAGCGCGCACGCACCGCGCTCGACCTCGCCCGCCGCGAGGCCGCCGAAGCCGCAATCCCGCCCGCTGTCGAGCGGCCGGCCGGCCGGCTGGTCTCGGCCGCGGTGCCGCCCGCGCGGCCCGAGGGCTTGCCGCCCGCCGCCCTGCTCGCGCTGGGTCTCACCGCCGGCTGCAGCGTCGGCGCCGCCTTCGCCACCGCTGGCGGACGCCGCTGGCGATAGGCGTTATTTCAACGGTTCGAACCGGAGCCCCATGCATGGCCCAAAATACCGAGTCTGAAGTTGCCGAGTCTGACGTTGCCGACACCCACGTCGTCGCCGACCCCCGACGCGCCGAATCCCGCTTCCGCCTGCTGCGCACCGAGCGCGTCCATGATGGCTGGGCGCGCTTCCTGATCGCCCGCTACGCCACGACGGATGGCGGCGAGATCACCCGCGAGATCGAGGACCATGGCGACGCGGTGGCGGTGCTGCCCTACGATCCGCAGCGCGGCACGGTGTTCCTGGTGCGCCAGTTCCGGGCGCCGGTGGCGATCGCCTCGGGCGCGTCCGACACGCTGGAGGCCTGCGCCGGCTGCGTCGAGCCCGGCGAGGACGCCGAGACCTGCGCGCTGCGCGAGCTGGAGGAGGAATGCGGCCTCGTGCCGCTCACGCTGGAGCGTATCGCCACGCTGTGGAGCATGCCCGGCGTCTCCACCGAGCGGCTGACCTATTTCCTGGCCGAGGTGGATGGCACGACCCGCGGCGAGGGCGGCGGCCGCGACGATGAGCACGAATTCATCACCGTCATCGAGGTGCCGGTCGCCGAGCTTGCCGGGCCGGACCGCTTCGCCCGCATGCCGGACGTCAAGTCGCAGTTTCTGCTCGACCGGCTGCTCGACCGGCTGGCCGGGCGTTGAGCGCTGCCACGAGGCGGCACAGCGAAACGCGGGCCGGACGACTCGCCACGCCAGACGATCGTCCGGTCGGAGCGTCGTCCAGCCAAGCGCGGGATCGGATCGGGAGGCGGGATCGGATCGGGAGGATCGTCACATCAGGTGGATTTTGGTGGAGCCAAGGGGAGGCTCCATTCTGGGGTTTTAAGCCCCTGATATCGCAGAATAGGTAGACAAAACAGGGCCTCTCGGGTACGCACTTCGGGTGCACGATCGGGTACGCACTGACGATTCCATGCCTCGACCTTCCTCCGCTGACACCCGCTATCTCGAACTGAAGGACGGCAAGTGGCGGGTCACCGTTCCGGTGCCACGACACCTCCACAAGAAGCTCGGAACCCGCCTGAAGCGGCCGCTGCACACCGACAGCTTGGCCACCGCCAACGCGCTGAAGTGGCAGGTCGTCGCCGAGTTGAAGGGCATGATCGACCGCGAGGGCGCGAACACGCTCCGCCACCGCATGACCCGGGAAGCCCTCGAACTCGCGGCGCAGCGGGCGCGGGCCGTGACGCCCTCGGAAATCGAGCGCATCGACGACTGGATCGACGAACAGGTGGACCACATCCGGGGCGAGCCGATCGAGATCATCGAGTACGCCGACCGCGCCGTGCCGATCTATGATCCGAATGCGCTCAGGATGGCGGAGACGTTCCGCGAGATGGCAATGGGCGAGGCCACGCCGATCGAGCTTCATCATCAAGCCTACCTCGACCAGCTCACCGTCAAGCGCCGCACCAAGGCTGATGACGAGCGGGCGATGAAGTTCCTGCTGACGTGGTGCAAGAACAAGGGCGTCAGCCCCATGCTGCAAGCCATCACCGGCAAGGTGGCGGCGCGATTCATGGACGAACTTCACACCGTTGCCGGCTCCCGCCATCCGGTGACGCTTCAGAAGTACATCAATCGCCTGTCCGTCTATTGGAAGTGGCTGAAGCAACGCAGCCACGTCGAGACAAACCCGTGGGCTGACCTCAAGCTGCCGGTGCCGAAGACGCCGCACAACGAGCTGGAACGCAGCTTCACGGACGCCGAGGTGGCTCGGTTGCTTCAGGGGTCGGCCTCGCAGGCCATGCACGACCTGATGCGCATCGCGGCGCTGACGGGTGCCCGGCTGGATGCCATCGTTGATCTGAGCATCGGCGACTGCGCCGATGGCGCCTTCAAGTTCAAGCCGCAGAAGAAGGAGAAGCAGCCGCGCTACGTGCCGATCCATTCGGCGCTGAAGGAGATCATCGCGCGGCGCACCGTGGGCAAGGCGCCCACCGACGACCTGTTCCCCGAATATCCGCCGCCGAAGAAGGCCACGTCAAAGCGCGAGCGATCCTTCAAGGCGTCGACCGCGTTCACCACCTATCGTCGCTCTGTCGGGGTCGCTGACGAGGCGCCGGGGCGTCGCCGCTCCCTCGTCAATTTCCACTCCTTCCGCCGCTGGTTCATCACCAAGGCGGAGCGGGCAGGGCAGGCAGAGCACATCATCGCGTCCGTCGTCGGGCATGCCCGGCCGGGAATGACCCTCGGCCGCTATTCGGCCGGACCGGAGTTCGAGCAGCTTCGGGTGTGCGTCGAGGCCGTCAGCCTTCCGGCGGGTCCGGCCGAGGATTCTTGCGGCCCGCCCGAGGAAATGGCTGTCGCTGCCGAGTAGAATTCCATGAGGTGAACAAGGCGATGATCGCTCGCGAGATATCCGGACGCTTCGCCGCGAAGCGCAGTATGGCGAGAAATGAAATTGGCGAGCGGCGGCACCGAAAACTTAGTTTACCAGCTTACGGCAAAGAAAGGCGGAGGCGGGTGCAAGGAACAGGCAACACCGCTGAGGTGGCGGCAAACGGCCCTGCTTTGAATTCGCGTCTCATCGTAATCGTCGAGCATCAGGTGCTCTGTGAAGAAATCGCTGCGGCACTGAGCAGCTTGGTAGCCACAGACACCCTCCACGCCGAGAGGTTTTCCACTGGAAAAATTCATGGGCCACAATCGTGGTCCTGATCATCCAGCTTCCCCCCTGTACCCGGGCCTTCCTGCCCGAAAACCGAGGCACCGCTTTCCGCGCCGTCGACGCACGCACTTCTACCCACCTTCGCGATGGGAGTGAGGGGCGCTGATCTCGCTGCGTCAGGCTATGCCGTTGGTGATGTACGCGATTGCTTCTCCGGGATGCAGTATGCGACAGGAAGCCCCCGAAGCTTGCAGTTTACCGTATGTGCGGCCAACGACCAGTTTTCCACATTTTCGGTACTCCCACGCTTTACACCTTGACTCGCGTGATTCACCCTGACTTCGGCGATTCGCACTGGAGGTTGCGGTGCTAGCATTCCAATATATAATTTTGGCTGCAGGTTTTTGCTTGTCCGCAGCCTTACTCAGCATCGCGCTGCGCTTAATCAGGTCCGATCGCACTGAAAGCAAAAAGAGCGCCGCTCGCGCTCGGACTCAGCTTGACGCGATAATGGGGAGAACCCGAACGAGCGATGATTGGGTGCCTGATGGGCGGGTTAGAGGAGGAATGATCTATAGACAAAAAGAAAATCGGATTGAGATTTGTGGTCGCCTCTCTGATGAAACGCTGAATCGTGTCTTCCGCTGAAGCTACAGATGTCACCTTACCCTACATCGGCTGGATTCCCACAGTTAATGGGCGTCTGTCGTTTAGGCATATTGGAGAGGCGAGACATCCAGCCGAGTCGTATTATGCAAATGTTTCAACAAAAGATTTTAGATTTATACTGTCGTGCCAGAAAAGGCTTCTGAGCGATCTCCTTTTCAAAGACATAGTTCATTATTTGTGTGGCATAAGCGGCGAGTTCTGGTTTGTTTTTGCGGCTGATCCGGTCGAGGGGCCGCGTAGTGCTGATGAACTCCGTGGAGCAATCTATATTTACAAGTCAAAGTCAGATTGGATTGCTGAAAATTCTGGAAATTCTATTGTTAGGCCAGCAATATCTGAACTAAACGAGCTTCGTTTTTTGACGGATCCCCATCGCCAAGCTGCCTCCCAGATAAGGATGGCAGACGCGCTCTCCAAGTTAGACAAGACCTCTGATATAAAAATACAATTTAAGCTGACGCGCACTGGGGAGATTGGGTTCTCTAAACCTTATTTTCGTGACGCAGATCTAAGATTAGCTTCTGTCGATTATGCGAAATATTTTGACCAGGACTTCGATAAATGGATCGCAGATCAGGCGTATTTTTTTATTAGAGATATTTGTCATGCACATCAGCACCATGGGGCTGATTCTGACACAATATTAATATTGCAGGAGAGGGGCCCTGGAGACATAGAGTGGCGGAAGAATATTATTTATTCTTTGCATTACGCGATAATTAGAATGAAACGGTGCCCCGACCCAGGCGCCTTCCATCGTTCAATCGGAATTCATGCCTACTGCAGAAGCTTTTCTGAAATCTGCCGAGCCGCGCTTCTCGAAAAATATAGCGAGATGCCCCATTTCAACGATGACGCACTTCTGCAATCCCTGGAAGGGCGCGCATCAGAGTTGTTGTCGCATTCACAAACTCAGCTGGGAACGAAGTCGCTTGATGTTGCGCGTGCAGCCGGTATTCGTTCTTTCACTCTGAGTTTTTTCGCAATCGTGATTGCGATTGCCGCGATCCTAATCCAGCCACGCATAAACTCAGAAGACCGGGCTCATTTTGCGGCACTTAATCGCCTAAGCGATCTGGCTGCTGAGCATTTTGGGTCATTGATTGGGTTGTGCTTTATATTTACAACAGTTACCTGGGTGTGGACACATAGGGGCTGGACAACTAAAATGCAGTTTAGTCGGGACATACTGGAGGCATCCAACGTTAGACGCACTCGCTCGATATTTTTAATATTATTAATTTCAATTTCTATTACGATAACATCAATAGCTTTCTCCCCATTAGCTGTGGCCGGTATATTTAAGATGATAAGCGATTTATTCAATTTCACAATATTATATATAATACCCTAAAATTTATATTAGGGATGAAATTAGTGCGTTACATGATGGCCTTTAACGCGGGGTGAGTGTCACCTTTTGCTGCCAGTTCGCGGAGCTGGGGCCTCACTTTACGCTATGGCCCTGTAAACGCTTGCCCGGCCAATTCCGAGTGCCTTCGCTACCTCGGTAATCGTCTTGCCCTCGGCATGGAGCCGGCGGGCTTCCTCAGCCTTCGCCCGTGCCGTTGGCTTGCGGCCCTTGTAGCGGCCTTCGGCCTTCGCCTTGGTGATCCCCTCCCGCTGTCGCTCCAGCATCATCTCGCGCTCGAACTGGGCGAAGCCGGCGAAGATCGTCAGGATCAGCTTCCCGGTGGCGCTGCGGGTGTCGACGGTGTCGCCACCGAGGCTGAGGATGCGGAGGCCGACGCCCTTGGCCTCCAGCCGCTCGACGACCTCCCAGGCCTTGGTGACGGTCCGGGCGAGACGGTCGAGCTTGGTCACCACCAGCGTGTCACCATCGCGGACGAACGCCAGTGCTGCCTCCAGCTCGGCCCGCGGCGCCACCGATGAAACCCGTTCGGAGAACACCCGCTCGCAGCCGGCCGCGGTCAGGTCACGAAGCTGGGCGTCCAGCCCGGCCTCCTGTTCGGTGGTCGACGTCCGGGCGTATCCGATGAGCATGGCGCGGCTCCAGGTGTCCGAATGGATCCAGACATTGGAGTCGTTAGCGTCCAGAATGTCAAGCTATATGCTATTGGACGCCGTTGAGCGCTGGCGTGGTCGTCTCAATAGGCCCTACTCCAATGGACGCCGATCGCCAGTCAGACGGATTGTTACGTTCTATTGAAGGAGAAAACGCCTTGGGACCGGCACGCTGATCCCGAGGGATCGGCCGACGGGCGGCACCGCACGACAGTGAGCGGCGGCCGGTCGCCGACGGCGCGGCGTTCATGTTGCGGAGGGAGACGGACTTCTTCCTTTGCGGCGTGAGCGTCCGCGCCACTGTCTGCTCCTTTTCGTCAGACAACCAGGCCGCATGCACCGCCCGATGCCGTGGCCACCAACGCGGCCTCGGCTTGCGCTGACGACACCTGACCCGCGCCGACCGCAGCGATCGGATTCCTCACCTCGCGAACAGCCGAGCACCCCGGGACAGCGGTCCTTCGAGAACGATCCGTCGCGGCCAGCACCAACATCATCAATGAACGGAAACCGAAATCATGGACGACGACCTCTATCTGACCACCGGCGACTTTCAGCGTCTCGTGGAGTTCCGGCAGCTCCAGGCCCTTGAAAGCGGCGACGTTCAGCCGCTTCACGAAGCGCTGGCGGATGCAATCCATTTTGCATGGTCTTCGATGCAAGTGAAATTTGGTCTCGCTCGACTCCCCACCAGCGTGGAGGATCGCGGTGAAGATCCCCGCTGATCCGCGCATTACCGTGCGTCTCACGCAACAGGACGTGAAGGCGCTCCTGGCCATTCGCGACAAGCTGTGGGACCGCGGCGAGCATGCCAACCAGTCGACGTGCGTGCGGCACGCCCTGCGCTTTACGGCGATGACCATGCGCCGGCAGTAAGCGATCCAACGCGCCATCATATGAACGCCGCCGGGATCACCGGCGGTGTTCCGACAAGCGCTGGCTCATCAAGATTCCCGCTGCTCCCGACGGCGGGAAGGATCATCGCACCATCTACGATCAACCCAACGCCGGCACGAGCAATCGTCCGGCGGCCGCGAGGGCGTGCGCCTCGACGGCCTCAACGAACATGGAGAATCCCCGCGTGACGTTCATCGACCGCGACCTGATGAAGACCACCGACGGCCTGCCCCTGGTTCTACCCGGACCGGACATTCTGGCCGGCGGATTTCAGCTCCCCGAGCCGATCATCGAGCCGTGGCTTGCAGCTGGTCATGTGGCGATGCTGTACGGCAAGACCGGCATCGGAAAGACGATGCTGTCCTATGCCTTGGCCACGACGATCTCGAAAGGCGGCGAGATTCTCGGCTGGCAGGTCCCCGAGCCGAAGCGTGTCCTGTACTTCGACGCCGAGATGGACCCGGCGGAAACCGAGGGCCGGCTCCGGCGCCTCTCGGGCGGCGAACTGCCACCAGAGTTCCGCCTCGTATCCGGCATCCGGCTTAAGAATGGTCTCCCGGACCTCGCCGACGATGATGGGCAGGCTTGGTACGAACTTCTTATCGAACAAGAGCAAGCCGACGTCGTCTTCCTCGACAACCTATGCTCTCTCGTGACCGGCGGCTCGATCTCGGAAGATGAGGTGTGGCTGCCGGTGCAGCCGTTCCTGAACCGCCTCCGCAGCAAGCGTATCGGTGTCGTCGTGGTCCACCACGCCGGCAAGCGTGGCGACTACCTCGGATCAAGCCGCATGACCCAGAACATGAACTCCGTCATTAAGGTCCAGCGGGCTAACGAGAACGACGTGGGCAATGTCGAGCTCGCCCTCATGTTCGAGAAGGGCCGCTCAATCGTCGGTGCCGATGCCGAGATGAAGCGGATCAAACTCGTCAGCGAGAACGATCTGCTCCGGTGGGAACTTGCGGACGAAGCCGGCCCGCCGAAGCGGCTCCTAGATGTCGTGGAGGCGATCCGCAGCCGCGAATATGGATCACAGGCCGATCTTGCCGCCGCAATGGGCACCGCACAGTCCGTTATCTCGGGTGACATCAAGAAGGCAGAGAGGATGGGGCTTCTCGACAAGAACGAGGCCGCCAGCATCTTTCGCGAGGTGCGAAAGGCGAAGTCTGCGGACGACGCCCAGGACGCCACGGAGGCCGTTTCAATGACACAGCGGGCAACAGCGGCAACGCTCCCGGATGACGTCGATAGCGACGACTGAAGCGGCCTCGTGATGTCGAGAGATCGTCTCCGGTGAGTTACTCCCGGGGACACTCCGCAGGTGTCACGTCCGTAGGAAGCCCGCCCAGATCGCCATCATCGTATCGCTGTTCTAGACGATGATGGTGAACCAAGAAGAGGCCGGGCCATAAAGGCCCAGCCCCGTTTGTCATATCGTCACTTGCTCGACGAGTCGTCGTAGTCGGTGCCGATCGGGATCTTCCACGCACGCAGCCCATAGGCCCTTGCCCAGAGGATCCGTCCGTCCGGAAGCTTGCGCCAAGGACGGAAAACGTAGCCGGAACTGTCGTCCGGCGGGTCGCGGGGCTCAGTCTTGGCCATCGATAATCCTTTCATCTGGCTATTGACCGCCCGCCGGCTCCGACGTACACACGAGGTGCCATCACGTATGAAGCGTCAGATCCGGCGAGCGTCTTCGCTACGACAGATCGCGTGACCTGACGTCGAAGTTCTTGAACGCCCCGCTCCCCGCGAGTCGGGGCGTTCTTGTCTTTGGACTCCTAGGGCAATTTGAGTTGGAACTCAAGTCCCCTCGGAAGGACTCCGTTAACCCTCTCCTCTGTTTTGTGTTATGCGAGTGTGTCGCCACTCGTATATTGGAGTTGGTTGATGGGTACGCCCCCGGGGTTCACGTTGGACGACAGCTCGTACAAAGACGCCCTGAAGCTGCGCGATACACTTCGCGCTCAGATGCGTGCGCTCGAACAGCAAGCCGAAATCATGAAGCGGCAGCTCAACACCGTTGAGAGCTATATCCGCTTGTATGAAGACCTGAAATCAAAGCCCCCTGGAACTCCAGCTGAGGGTGCGCAGTTAATGTTTTTGCTGGAGGCGGAGTCGAAACAACGTCGTAGGCGGAGTGGTTTAACACCCACTCAAATCGCTGACTTGGCCCGAGAGGTTCTCGGAGAGCGGGGGATTCCTATGACGCGTGGTGAGCTTGTGACTGCGATTGAGTCGCGCGGAGTGCTACTTCCAGGCAAGGATAAGTCTAAGAACCTCGGAACCATCTTGTGGCGGTTCAGTGATCGCTTCAGGAACATTGAAGGACGGGGCTATTGGCCGACCGACCTTCCGGAACCTGACTGACAGCCCGGACTGCGGCCACTCCCGTTAACGAAACGGAAGCTGCCGGTTGTCCGTTAGCCTAGCCGGGGTTCACGTGTCGCATTGTGAGTCGCGTCAAAGCGTCAGGCACGCCCGTCAGACTCGCCACCAAACCGGGTACGCACTTCGGGTACATTACCGGGTACGCAGCCCGTTGGGCTGCCCGCTTAAGTCTTTGGATTTTCTGGGGTATCTACCAGCAAAAGAAATTTGGTGGAGCCAAGGGGAGTCGAACCCCTGACCTCTTGAATGCCATTCAAGCGCTCTCCCAACTGAGCTATGGCCCCACCTGGCAGCGGCGCGGAACCTGCGGATCAAGGCCTTTCGGACCCGGACCCCGCGGCCCCATGGGATGTGTCACCGATGCGGGCGCTTCCGGTCGAGCGTGACTCGCCGGACGCTGAGGCGGAGAAACCACAAACCGACGACAAGCACAAGCGTCCTTCGCATCGAAATTCACGCCGAATGCGCTTTCCGGCCGGCTGCGCCGCCGAGCGAACGCCCGGTCGCCGAAAATTCCGTTGGCGAACAAGGGTTTTCGGCGAGACCGGCTCCGTACCCGAAAGAGTTGCCCGCAAGACGCGTCAGTACACGCAATCGCGCGGTCAGGGCGCTATCGACAACCAGAGGGCGCGAATGGGCGCCCGAACCGCCTCAAAAGCCGGTGAGGCGGCGCGCAGGCGCATCGTTTGCCGGCATGACCCTGTTATAGATTCGCGCAGGCCTGGATCGAACCAGACACGAACCTTGCCAGCGAATCGGCACAGCGCCCCCAGCTCTGCCGAGCGAGCCTGCGCGTCATCTGGCGCGAGGGGCGCACACTGCACGATGGAGCCGTTCAATGACGCCGCGCCTGGGTTGCCGATGAGCATCGATGAGCGCGGACCCGAGGGTGGCGGGACGCTGCTCCGCCGCTGGCGCCGCCGTCTGCCGTTCATCCTGGTGCTTGCCGCATCGGCGCTGATCCTTGCGTTCGGCGGCCACCGCTATGTCTCCTTCACCGCGCTGGTCGACCATCACGCCTGGATCGACGACAGCGTGGCGCGTCACCCGCTGATGTCGGTCACGGTGTTCGCCGCCGTCTATGCCGCGATCGTCGCGCTGTCGCTGCCGGGTGCGGCGGCGATGACGCTGACCGGCGGTTTCCTGTTCGGCTGGCCGCTGGGCACCACAGCGTCCGCCTTTGCCGCCACCACCGGCGCCACGCTGATCTTCCTGCTGGCGCGCACCTCGCTCGGCGACGATCTCGTGCGCGCCGCCGGGCCCGGTGCGGCGCGGCTTGCCGAGCGCTTCCGGCAGCACGCCTTCAGCTATCTTTTGTTCCTGCGGCTGGTGCCGGCGTTTCCGTTCTGGATGGTCAATCTGGTGGCGGCGATCGCCGGCATGCGGCTGTCGGCCTATGTCGCCGCGACGCTGCTCGGCATCCTGCCGGGAACGCTGGTGTTCACGGTGATCGGCTCGGGGCTCGGCGAGCCGCTGGCGGATCAGGCGGTCGCTCTCAAGGACTGCCGGGCGCGCGGCGGCACCGATTGCCAGGTCACGCTGTCGGCCGCCGATTTCCTCACCCCCGAACTCATCGGCGGTTTTGTCGCGCTCGGTGCGCTGTCGCTGCTTCCGGTCCTGGCGCGGCACGCGCGCCGGCCGGACGCGGCGAAGCGGCCGGGCTGATCCGGCCAAACCGACCCGGCACCGCGATGGCAACGCGTCTCACCCCCGATCTCTGCGTCATCGGTGCCGGCTCCGGCGGCCTGTCGGTCGCCGCCGCTGCTGCCGGCTTCGGCGTGCCGGTGGTGCTGGTCGAACGCCACGCGATGGGCGGCGACTGCCTCAACACCGGCTGCGTGCCGTCGAAGGCGTTGCTGGCGGCGGCGAAGCGGGCGCAGGCGATCCGCACCGCCGGCACGTTCGGCATCGCGGCCGGCGAACCCGCGGTCGATTTCCGCGCGGTGATGGCGCACGTGCGCACCGTGCAGGCTTCGATCGCGCCCAACGATTCGGAGGAGCGGTTCACCGCGCTCGGCGTCACGGTGATCCGCGCGGGCGCGCGCTTCGTCGGCGCAGACATTGTGGCGGCGGGCGAGACCGAGATCGCGGCGCGGCGCTTCGTCATCGCCACCGGATCGTCGCCGGCGCTGCCGCCGATCGCGGGATTGTCCGATACGCCGCATCTCACCACCGATACGATCTGGTCTCTCGACGTGCTGCCGCGCCATCTCGCCATCATCGGCGGCGGGCCGGTGGGCTGCGAGCTGGCGCAGGCGTTCCGCCGGCTGGGCTCGGCGGTGACGGTGCTGGAGACGGCGCGCCCGCTCGCCGGGCACGCGGCGGACTGCGCCGAGGTGGCGCTCGCTGCGCTCGGGCGCGAGGGCGTCGAAATTCGAAGCCCGGTGAGCGTCGCCGCGGTGCGCCGCGTGGCGGATGGCGTGGAAATCGAGGTCGAGGAGGCGGGACGGCGCTTTGCGTTCGAGGCCTCGCATCTTCTCGTCGCCGCCGGCCGCCGGCCGAATGTCGAAGGTCTCGGCCTCGACCAAGCGGGCATCGCCCATTCGCCGCGAGGCATTCAAGTGGACGCCGGGCTGCGCACCACCAACCGCCGCGTCTATGCCATCGGCGACGTCATCGGCGGCGCCATGTTCACCCACGCCGCCGGCTGGCAGGCCGGTCTGGTGGTGCGCAGCGCCCTGTTCCGCCTGCCGGTGAACTACGATCCCGACATCATTCCCCGCGTCACCTTCACCGATCCGGAAGTCGCTCAGGTCGGGCTCGACGAGGCGAATGCGCAATCGCGCCACCGCGGCGTGCGCGTGGTGCGCGTGCCGTTCTCCGCCAGCGACCGCGCCGAGGCCGAGCGCGACACGGCGGGTTTCCTCAAGGTGGTGACGACGGCGCGCGGCCGCATCCTGGGCGTGGAGATCGTCGGCCGCGATGCCGGCGAGATGATCGGCGCATGGGCGCTGGCGGTGGCGCAGCGGGCGAACATCCGCAGCTTCGCGGCACTGATCGCGCCTTATCCGACGCGGGCGGAAATCGCGCGGCGGGCGGCGATTGCCTTCTTCGCGCCGCGTTTGACCGGTCGGCTGGTGAAAGGCATCATCCGGGTGCTGCAAGGGCTCGGATGATGCCGCAGCAGCTCGCCGCCGGCCATGAACGATATCAAGAGCGACAGAGAGACCGGACTCGACAAGACCGGATCTGACGGCGCCGCGCCCGGCTTCCGATCCGCCGGCCCCGGATTGTCGGGCCGGCTTCTTCTGCTCACCATCGTGTTCGTGATGGTGGCGGAAGTGCTGATCTTCGTGCCCTCCATCGCCAATTTCCGCATGGCGTGGCTGTCCGACCGGCTGGCGGCGGCGCGCACGGTGGCGCTGGTGTGGGCGGCAGCACCCGACGGCGCGATCCCCGCCGACCTGACGCACGACCTTCTGGTCAGCGTCAACGCCCATGCAGTGGCGCTCAAGATGCCCGACAGCCGGCGCCTCCTGGCGATTGCCGGCAAGGTGCCCGATGTCGATGTCCATATCGACACCCGCAGCGGCCCGCCCTGGCTCGCGATCACGGACGCCTTCGAGACGCTCGCCGCCAGCCGCAACCGCATCCTGCGGGTGGTCGGCCCGGCGCCGACCGATGGCGGCTTCATCGAGATCGTGCTCGACGAGCGGCCGCTGCGCACGGCGATGCTGATCTATTCGCGCAACATCCTGATCCTTTCGCTGGTGATCTCCGGCATCACCGCGGCGCTGGTCTATCTCGCGCTGATATGGCTGATCGTGCGGCCGATCCGCCGGCTTGCCGCCAACATGACGGCGTTCCGCGCCCATCCCGAGGATGCCAGCCGCATCATCGTGCCCTCCAGGCGCACCGACGAGGTCGGCCTGGCCGAGCACGAGCTGGCGGCCATGCAGCGCCAGTTGCAGAGCACGCTGCAATCGAAGAACCGGCTCGCCGCGCTCGGGCTCGCCGTGTCCAAGATCAATCACGACCTGCGCAACATGATGGCTTCCGCCCATCTGCTGTCCGATCGGCTTTCGGCGATCGACAGCCCCGAGGTGCAGCGCTTCGCGCCGATGCTGATCCGCGCCATCGACCGCGCGATCGGCTTCGCCGAGGCGACCCTCGCCTATGGCGGCGCGCAGGAGAAGCCGCCGGAACGGCAGCGCTTCGCGCTGGCACCGCTCGCCCAGGAGGTTCGCGAGGCGGTGGGGCTGCTGCCGGGCAGCGCGATCGGCTGGGCGGCGGCGATCGACCGCGGGCTGGAGGTGGATGCCGATCCCGATCAGCTCTTCCGCGTTCTGGTGAACCTCGTCCGCAACAGCGTGCAGGCGCTGGAGCAGCGCGCGCCGAACGATCCGGCCCGCGATCAGGTCCGCCTCGCCGCGCGGCGCGAGGGCGCCGTCGTCATCATCGAGGTGTCGGACACCGGTCCCGGCGTGCCGGCGAGGGCGCGCGCCCATCTGTTTGAGGCGTTCCAGGGCTCGACGCGCAGCGGCGGCTCGGGGCTCGGCCTTGCCATATCCGCCGAGCTCGTGCATGCGCACGGCGGCGACATCAGCCTTGTCGAAGGCACGCTCGGCGCGACCTTCCGCATCAGCATTCCCGACCGCACGGCAAGCCTCGATGCGGCGCGCGCCGAGCGCGTACGCGCGTGATCGGCGGTCGCGCGAAAGATAAATTAAGCTGTTGGCATCAAATTTGAGCTGTTGCACTTGACGCGTCGCGCGCATTGACGAAAGGCTGAGTCGCTGCGTCGAGTCGCGCGGCGAGCCTAGCAGGAGGATTTGTCGTGGCGGGCTACAGCTTCGAGATCACCAAAGACCGCAAGGGCGAGTTTCGCGTGCGCTTCAAGGCGCGCAATGGCGAGACGCTGTTCCAGAGCGAAGGCTACACCGCAAAGGCGTCGGCCCTGAACGCCGTCAAATCGATCCTCAAGAATGGCGCCACCGCCGCGATCGTGGATTCGACCAAGGCGCCGAAGGAAACGGCCGCCAAGGCCGCGAAGACCACGAAGGCGAAGGCCGGCAAGACAACGAAGGCGCCGAAGGCCGCCAAGGCTGCAAAGCCTGCGAAGGCCAAGGCGCCCAAGGCCGCCAAGGCTGCGAAGGCTGCCGCGCCGAAGGCCACCGCCGCCAAGGCGGCGGGCCGCAAGACCACCGGCCGGACCGCCAAGGCGACTGCGACCAAGGCAGCGGCCACCAAGGCGGCGGCGCCCAAGGCCGCCACCGCGAAGGCCACCGCTGCAAAGGCTGCTGCGCCGAAGGCCGCGAAGCCGAAGCTCGGAAAGCCGAAGACGACGAAGCCGAAGGTCACGCGCGCCCGCAAGCCCAAGGCCGTGCCGGCGCCGGAAGCCGCGCCTGCGCCCGAAGCCGCGCCGATGACCGCGCCGACGGCGTGAACGTCGCCGCGTCGTCCCGGCATCGCGCCGCGCGCGGCCGGGATCGGACGTGGATGAACGCCTGCGCATGAGCCGCGTTCCGTTCGCGAACGGAACGTGCAGCGCGCCCTCTCTTCGCCGCGCGATCGATACCGGGTTGCGCGGCCGCGACAGATAAGCGCCGGCTGGTCAGGGCGGCGCGAAGAGAGTCGATCGCCGATCGGTCCCCGAGGCGCGCATCGTCTGCGGTTTCGGGCGACGCGTTCGAAATGTCCGCGGGGCCGAAAACTTCGCCGGTTCGCGCCCGGATGGGGCTCTGCGCCCGGGCGCGGGCTGGCGCGGCGATTACGAAATCCAGCCGGGTCGGCCGGACATCACCGGGATCGCGGACCTCCGGCAGGCTGGTGTCCGCGATCGTGTCGCGGTGGGACCATTTCGAGGCGGCGGTGGCACGCAGCGATCCCGCCGTGCCGGCAGGCAGCGGTGTTGCCAAGCCTGAAACTGGCCAAGTCGGAAGCTTGCCAAGTTTGAGGCTTGCCAAGTTTGAAGCTTGCGAAGCGTGAGACTTGCAGGCGTGAGGCTTATAGGCGTGAGGCTTGCCGAACCTGGAACCGGTCAGGCCTGAAGGACGACAGTCAGCGAGGCCCGCATGGTGCTGACGCGTGTTGCTCTCCTCCCGGCGCTCGTCGCCGCGTCGGTGCTTGTGGCGGCATTCGGCCCGGCCGCCGCGCAGACGCCGGGCACGCTCGACCCGGTGCCGCTGCCGCCTCTGTCCAATCCCTATGATCCGTCGCTCGCCGCGAAGGAGCTGTTCGGCCGCGCCACCAGTCCGGCGCCGGGGCCGGCGCGCGTGATCGGCGGCTTTGCGCGGGGCTGTATTGCCGGTGCGGTGGCGCTGCCGATCGATGGCGAGGCGTGGCAGGTGATGCGCCTGTCGCGCAACCGCAATTGGGGCCATCCGTCGCTGATCGGCTTTCTGGAACGCGTTGCGCGCAAGGTGCCTGCAGCGGTCGGCTGGCCCGGCATTCTGGTGGGCGACCTGTCGCAGCCGCGTGGCGGCCCCATGCTCACCGGCCACGCCAGCCATCAGATCGGGCTCGACGCCGACATCTGGCTGACGCCGATGCCGAAGACCACGCTGTCGCGTGCCGACCGAGAGACGATGAGCGCGACCAATGTCGTCGCTGCCGACTGGAACGACGTCGATCCCGCCATCTGGACGCCGCAGCATCGCGCGCTGATCCGCCTGTTCGCCACCCAGCCCGAGGTGACGCGTGTGCTGGTCAATCCGGCGATCAAGAAGGCACTTTGCCGCGAGGCCGGTAAGGACAGCAGCCCGAAGGATCGCGGCTGGCTCGCCAAGGTGCGCCCGTGGTGGGGGCACAATTATCACACCCACATCCGGCTGCGCTGCCCGGCCGGCGCCAGGAACTGCCGTGAGCAGGCCGCGGTTCCCGGCGGCGATGGCTGCGGCAAGGAGCTCGATTGGTGGTTCAGCGCCGATGCGCGAAAGCCCAAACCGCCGTCGTCGCCGCCGCCGCCGATCCGGCTCGGCGATCTGCCGCCCGAGTGCCGGAGCGTGGTGTTTGCCAAATAGCGCCATGGGGGAGCGCGGCTGACGCGGCTGCCGGCCGATCTGACCGGGTGCGGTTCGAGGAGGCGGGTTCGGTCCCGAAACGGCAGGGCGGCCGGGCGAGAATCCAGGCGAGAATCCGGGCAGGAAATCCAGGCGGGAGAGAAGCCAGGATAAAGGCGAAGACAGAGGCCGGGAAAACGCCCAATAGTGCGTGAGGCTCTCCACCTGCTATTGGCAGCAGCCGGGACCTTGGCTAAGAGCCGCCTGAACCCGCCAACGCGATCGCTGCGATGACCGACCACCGATCCGCCGCCCGACGCCCGTCCCGCCGCATCGTTCTGACCGGCGCGGCGGCCACGTTGCTGCTGGCGTTTCCCGGGTGGCCGCAGGCGGAGGAGGGGGCCCAGACCCCGCCCCGGACCCCGTCCACCCCGCCGGGGCAGGCCCCGGCGAACGGCGGCGGCCAAGCCCCCAGCCAGACCCCCAGCCAGCCTCCCAGCCAAGCCCCCGACCAGGAGCCGGCCCGCGACGGCGGTCAGGAGCGCCCGGCGGCCCGGCCGCTCAGCGTGCTGGCGGCGGACCCCCTGCGGCCTACGCTCGACGACATCGTCGGTCTCTATACGGCGGCGAGCGGCCTGCGGGTGACGGTGACCTATGGCCCATCCGATTCGCTGGTCGAGACGCTCGACCAGGGCGGGGCCGCCGACCTGTTCATTTCCGACGTGCGCGGGGCGATGGAACTCGCCGTCGAGCGGCGGCTGGTGAAGGCGGAGAGCCGGCGCAGCCTCGCCTCCAACCGGCTGGTGCTGGTGGCCCCGAAGGACTCCAGCCTCATCGAGGTGCTGCTCGGCCCCGGCACGCGTCTGTCGACTTTGGCCGGGCAGGGACGCATTGCCGTCGGCGCCGCCCAGGCGATGCCGGGCGCGGTGGTGCGCGCGGCGCTGGAGAGCCTCGGCCTGTGGGCCGATGCGGAGCCCTGCCTGACGGCGGTGGAGACCTCGCGCGCGGCGGTGGCCATGGTCGGCCGCGGCGAGGCACCGCTCGGCATCGTCTTCGTCTCCGATGCGCGCTCCGATCCGGCGGTGAAGGTGGTCGGAATCTTTCCGGAGACCAGCCACCGGCCGATCGTCTATGAGGGCGCGCTCACCGCGACCGCCGGCATCAGCGCCCCTGCGCTGCTGGATTTCATCCAGAGCGCGGCGGCCCGGGCGGCCTTCGAGAAGGCCGGCTACCTGACGCTGAAGTGATACCAACGGCCCCAGACGCTGACGCGTGGGGCCGTTGACTCTCGCGGATTTTCTTTTGGGAAATCAGAGATTTCGCGAAAATCCGCGACCGGAACCAACGGTCCGCGTTCGCGGCCGTTGGTATGAGACGGTTTCAGGTCTGATACGGTTTCCGGTTGATCCCTTCGGGATACCGGAAACGGTCTCGCCGAAAAATCCTTGAGTTGGGATGGACTTTTCGGCGATCGGAATACGGTTCTCCGCCTTGATCAGCCGGAAACCGTTTGATGCCGTTTCCGGTCGACCCCTTCGGGATCGCGGAAACGGCCCACCGGAAGCCGCGTCACAGCCGCAGCCTGCGCTCGTAGAGGTCGGGCAGGTCGTTCTCGAACAGCACGACGTCGCCGGCCTGCACATTGGTCTTCAGCCATGCGAGCGCCTCGGCGAAATTGGCGCACGGGATCACCGGCCGGTCCGTCGCGGCGCGGCGGAAGGCGTCGACGAACGCCTCGATGCGATCCGGGATCACCGGCAGCAGCACATCGACATGGTTGGCGGCAATCGCCCCGAGTCTGGCGTGCTCGTCATGGTGGATGTCGCCGAGCTCGACCATGCCGGGCGTCACCAGGATGCGCCGCCCGCCCGCGCCGACGATCAGGTCGAGCGAGGCCAACGCCGCGGCGAACCCCACGGGGTTGGAATTGTAGGCGTCGTCGATGACGATCGAGCCGTCGGGCTGCGGGTTGACCTCCAGCCGGTGAGCGATCTGCGGCGTCGATTTGAGCGCGGTGACGAGGTCGTCCGGGTTGGCGCCGAGCGCGCAGGCGGCGGCGAACGCCAGCGCCATGTTGCCGGCGTGGTGCAGGCCGTGCAGCGGCGCCTTGAGGGCGTAGGTCTTGCCATCCCACACCACGTCGGCCTCCACCCCTTCGCGGCTCTCGCGGGTGGCGAGCACCTTGAGCCGCGCGTCGGTCTCCGGCCCGACGACGATCACCTTGTCGGTCCCCTCGCCGAGGAACGCCTTCGCCGCCGCGAATGGCAGCACCTGCCCGGCGAGGACGGTGGTGCCGCCGCGCGTGCGCGCCGCCGCCGCCAGTTCGAACTTGGTTTTCGCCACGGTGTCGAGCGACTTGAAGCGCTCATAGTGCGCCGGGCCGATGGCGGTGACGAGGGCGAGGTCGGGCGGGGCGAGGCGGCACAGCCGGGCGATCGAGCCCGGGCCGTAGGCTCCCATCTCGCACACGAAGAAGCGGTGATAGGGCGCAAGCTGCTCGCGCACGATGCGGGCGACGCCCATCGGCGTGTTGACGCTGCCCGGCGTCACCAGGGTCGGCGCCTGGATCGACAGCAGGTGGCCGAGGATGTGCTTGA
Organism: Blastochloris tepida; assembly: GCF_003966715.1. Lineage (NCBI taxonomy): Bacteria > Pseudomonadati > Pseudomonadota > Alphaproteobacteria > Hyphomicrobiales > Blastochloridaceae > Blastochloris > Blastochloris tepida. The sequence continues at coordinate 3,164,246 of NZ_AP018907.1, read as the reverse complement.
CCGAGGTCTTGCCGAACGAGCCGGTGATGCCGACGACGGTCGGCTTCAGCTTCTCCAGCTTGTCGTGCGCCTCGGTCCAGAACCGCTTCTGCTCGCGCGCCTCGAACGGCATCAGCACGAGATTGCCGAGAATGAGGACGAACGGGATCAGCTGCACCGGCGCGATCCAGACGAGGAGCGGCACCTGCCAGATGACGAGCGTGGCGACGATCGGCGCCATCAGCACGCCGCTGGCGATCAGGATTCGCTGGGCGCGCGCGGTGACGACCAGCTTCTTCTTGGCCACCTGCCGCGGGTCCGGCTCCTGCCAGCCGAAATAGACGAAGGTCACGGCGCCGAGCAGAAGGCTGATGCCGATGAGCACCGGCTCCTCGGCCGACACGAACCCGATGCCCAGCACCGCCAGCGCGGAGCTGGCGCGCATGTCGAAGGTGATGGTGTGGAACAGCCAGCCGAGGAAGCGTCCGCCGTCATATTCCTCCTGCTGGAACACGTGCAGATAGGTCAACGCCCGCTTCCAGGCGAAGAATGCGAACGCGCCGGCAACAACCAGCGAAGCGATCAGGGTCAGGCTAGCCATCCGAGCCCCTTCAGGAAGGTTTGGATCTGGAACAGGGTTTGCGGCCGGGCCTGGCCCAGCACGGTGTGGTGGTCCTGGCGCTCCAGCAGAACGAGCCGGGAGCCGGGAATCAGGGTGTTCAGCCGTTGGCCGATCTCGGGGGGCGTATCGGCATCGAGGGTGCCGTAGACCAGCAGGGTCGGCACGCGCACCGCGCGCGCCGCCTCGGTCAGGTCCTCGCGGATCGTTTCGAGGAAGATCGCGCGCATCGCGCCGGCAGTGGCGTAGTCGGCGCTGCCGAAGCGGGCGCGCAGGCGCTCGCGCGCCGGCCCCTCCGGCACGAACAGCTTGAGCGTCTTGAAGGCGCGCACCTTGAGCCACATCCGCGCCCGCTGCCACGGCGAGCGCTGGCGCTTCAGACCGGCGGCGGCGACGAGGCACAGCGCATCGACGGCCTGCGGATGGCGGGCGGCGAGCTGTAGGCCGACGCGGCAGCCGAACGAATGACCGATCCACACCCGCCGGCCGGGCGGCAGGGTGGCGAGCCAGCTGGCGACGGCATCGGCATAATCGGCGGTCGACCACACCGCGGGCGGCGGCGGGCTTAAGCCGAAGCCGGGAAAGTCGATCAATGTGGAGCGGCCCCAGCGCGCGGCACTTTCGGCGAGCGGCGCCATTGTCGCCCCGGAATGACCCCAGCCGTGCGCCCAGATCAGATGCAGGCCGCCGTCGCCGGCCTCGCCCGAATGGACGAGATGGACCGGCGCGCCGGCCATCGCCACGGTCTCGCTGGTCATCGCGCCTCGCGTCGTCATGGCTGAAGCACCGGCCGGTAGAAGGCGGCGGCACCGCCGCCGCGCACCGCGGCCCACAGCCGGGTGCCGAGGTCGAAGTGCCAGTATTCCTCGGGATAGTTGGTGAGGCCCTCGGCCGCCATGGCGTGGGTCAGGATGCGGCGGGCGAGGAGGCGCGGATCGTCCGGCCCGATGCGCCCGGCGGCAAGCTCGCGCTCGAAGAAGTCGGTCTCGCTGCGCTGGCCGGCCTCGTCGAACCCGGCGCCGAAATCGACCAGCATGCCGCTGTCGCGCTCGCGCAGCGCCACGTCGACCGCGCCGCCGGTGAGGTGCGGCGGCCAAGTGCCGGGGTCGTTCTCGTCGAAGCCGCGCGGATCGGCGATGAAGGTCGAGACCTCGTGGGTCACCTGCATGTCCGACCAGGAGGGATGGCCACGGCGCACCTTGCGCTCGTAGAAGTCCCACAGGCCGCGCTGGGTGGCGAGCGGCCGCCAGCCGTCGTGGAGCCACAGCGCGAGCCCGTAGGGCGCCAGCGCCCGCTCCACCCGCGCCAGCGCCTCCGCCACGCCGCGCCGGACGAGCAGGTCCGGGATGGCGCCGGCGATCGGGGTGCCGTAGGGCGGGTTGCGGCCGTCGCGAATCGCATAATAGCTCTCGCCCTGCAGGCCGTGGGCGCGGGCATCGACCAGCGGCTCGCGGCCGCGGGCGTCGCCGGCATCGAACGGCACCTGCCGGGCCCGCACCATCGCGCCGCGCCCGGCCTGGGGCACGGGACGGCCGGCGAGGGGGTGGCTTTTCAGCCGGTCGGGACTCACTATTGCCATGACGCTGGCGTTTTAGGACGTCGGCCGGGCTTGAGCAAAGGAACGTTGGGCCAAAGGACGTTTTGGACCAAGGGATTCTCAACGCCCAACCGCCGATTCCGGCGGAATCGGGGATCGGCAGCGCATCCGGGCTGCGGTTTAGGGGGCTTTGGACATGAGGACGCGGGTCGCGGTTCTGTTCGGCGGGCGCTCGCCCGAGCATGACGTGTCGATCGTCACCGGGCTGCAGGCGCTGGATGCGCTGGACCAGGGCCGCTTCGATGCGTTCCCGGTCTATGTGTCGACCACCGGGCGCTGGTTCGTCGGCGACTCCTTGCGCGAGCGCAGCTTCTATCTGCCCGGCCCCGAGGCCGAGAAGCGGCTGACCCAGGTGACGCTCGACCTGACGCCGAACGATCTCGGCCAGGGCGTGCTGCTGCCCAAGGACAAGGGCGGGCTGTTCTCGCGCGCCAAGGAGATCGTCTTCGACGTGGCGCTGCCCGCCTTTCACGGCCTGATCGGCGAGGACGGCCAGATCCAGGGCGCGTTCGAGACCGCCAACGTGCCCTATGCCGGCATGCGCACGCTGGCCTCGGCGGTGCTGATGGACAAGGTGGCGACCAAGCGCATCCTGGCCGAGACCCGCATTCCCCAGCTTCCCTGCGAGGTGATCGAGCGGCCGGCGAGCGGGCTTCTGCCCTCCATCGAGGCGCTGACCGAGCTGACCCGGGCGCTGGCCTTCCCGCTGATCGTCAAGCCGGCGCACCTCGGCTCGTCGATCGGCGTCGCCAAGGTCGCCGATGTCGAGGAGCTGCGGGCGGTGCTGCCGCCGATCTTCAAGCTCGACAATCAGGCGATCGTCGAGCCCTTCGTCGAGAATTTGGTCGAGTACAATATCGCGGTCGCCGGCTTCGACGGCCGAGTGCAGACCTCGGCCATCGAGCGGCCGAAGCGCGCCGCCGAGCTGCTCGACTTCAAGCAGAAATATCTCTCCGGCAGCCCCAAGGGCGCCAAGGTGCCGGGCGTGCGCAGCGAGGGCATGCTGTCGCTCACCCGCGACATCAATCCGGTGCTGCCGGACGGCCTCGAGGCCAAGCTGCGCAAATGGGCCGAGCAGACCTTCGACACCGTCGGCGGCTCCGGCACGCCGCGCATCGACTTCCTCGGCAATGCCGAGACCGGGGCGATCTTCCTCAACGAGGTCAATCCCTGCCCCGGCTCGTTCGCCTTCTTTCTGTGGGAGGCGGCGGCCGAGCCGATGCTGTTCACCGAGCTTCTGTCGAAGCTGATCGACGAGGCCCAGGCGCTGCACCGCGCCCGCCAGATTCCGGCCGACCCGACGCTGCCCGAGGCCCGGCTGTTCCCGCGCGGCTAGAGCATTCTCCGCAAAAGTGGGAACCGGTTTTGCGGAAGAGAATGCGACAACTCAAGAACTTGGAGCGTCCGCTTGATCCAATCGGATCGGCGGATGCTCTTATGCGGTTTCCGGTCGAGGCGGACGGATCGGCGGCCGTCAGCCGACCTTCGCGCCGGCAGAAACCGGCGTGCCGCGCAGGAAGGCGTCGGCCGCCATCGGCGCCTTGCCGGCCCGCTGCAGGTCGATCAGGCGCACCGCGCCGGTGCCGCAGGCGATGGTGAGGCGGTCGTCGAGCGCGGTGCCGGGCTCGCCGGTTCCCTCGGCCAAGGTCGAGCGCAGCACCTTGACCCGCACCCCATCGAGCTCGAACCACGCGCCGGGGAAGGGGGCGAGGCCGCGGATGTGATTGTGGACCTCTGGGGCCGGCCGCGACCAGTCGATGCGGGTCTCGGCCTTCTCGATCTTCCTGGCGTAGGTGACGCCCTGCTCGGCCTGCGGCGTGAAGGCGAGCCCGCCGCGCTCGAGGGCCGCCAGCGCCCGCACCATCAGGTCGGCGCCGAGCGCCATCATGCGGTCATGGACGTCGCCGGCGGTGTCGTCCGGCCCGATCGGGAAGCGCTCGGCCATCGCCACCGGGCCGGTGTCCAGCCCCTCGTCCATCTTCATCACCATCACGCCGGTTTCGGCGTCGCCCGCCATCACCGCGCGCTGGATCGGCGCAGCACCGCGCCAGCGCGGCAGGATCGAGCCGTGGAGGTTGAGGCAGCCATGGACCGGCGCCTCCAGCACGGGCTTGGGGAGGATCAGCCCATAGGCCACCACCACCGCGACATCGGCATTGTGGGCGCGGAAGACCGCCTGTGCCTCCTCGGTGCGCAGCGTCTTGGGGTGCAGCACGGGGATGCCGAACCGGTCGGCAAGCTGGTGGACCGGGCTTTTGGTGAGCGCCATGCCGCGGCCGGCCGGCGCCGGGGCGCGGGTATAGACCGCCTTGACGGTGTGGCCATGGCCGATGATCTCGGCCAGCGTCGGCACGGAAAAGTCGGGCGTGCCCATGAAGACGATGTTCAGCATGGCCTTTCCTAGCCTCTGGCTCCGGCCGGGAAAAGCGCCCGGATGCGCCCCGGCGGCCGCGAGGGCAAATCCCGCATGGCAGGACTGCGCGGCGCTTTGAATCGGCCAAATCGGATGCTATCCCCCGTGCCATGACCGCGACCCCGATCGACAACATCCGCAATTTCACCATCGTCGCCCACATCGACCATGGCAAATCCACGCTGTCGGACCGGCTGATCCAGCTCACCGGCACGCTCGCCGAGCGCGACATGGTCGAGCAGGTGCTCGACTCGATGGACATCGAGCGCGAGCGCGGCATCACCATCAAGGCCAACACCGTCCGCCTGCTCTACAAGGCCAAGGACGGCAAGGACTACATCCTCAACCTCATCGACACCCCAGGCCACGTCGACTTCGCCTATGAGGTCAGCCGCTCGCTCGCCGCCTGCGAGGGTTCGCTGCTGGTGGTCGATGCCTCGCAGGGGGTGGAGGCCCAGACGCTGGCCAACGTCTACCACGCCCTCGACGCCGGCCACGAGATCGTGCCGGTGCTGAACAAGGTCGACCTGCCGGCGGCCGAGCCGGACAAGGTCAAGGCCCAGATCGAGGACGTGATCGGGCTCGATGCCTCGAACGCCGTGATGATCTCGGCCAAGACCGGGCTCGGCGTGCCGGACGTGCTGGAGGCAATCGTCCACCGTCTGCCGCCGCCGAAGGGCGATCGCACGGCCCCGCTCAAGGCGCTGCTCGTCGACTCCTGGTACGACGCCTATCTCGGCGTGGTGGTGCTGGTGCGCATCATCGACGGCGAGCTGAAGCGCGGCCAGAAGATCCGCATGATGGGCACCGGCGCGTCTTACGAGGTCGACAAGGTCGGCGTGTTCGCGCCCAAGATGAAGGACACCGACGGCCTCGGCCCCGGCGAGATCGGCTTCCTCACCGGCTCGATCAAGGAGGTGGCCGACACCCGCGTCGGCGACACCATCACCGACGAGAAGCGCCAGACCGCGCTGCCGCTGCCGGGCTTCAAGCCGGCCCAGCCGGTGGTGTTCTGCGGCCTGTTCCCGGTCGATGCCGCCGACTTCGAGGCGCTGCGCGCGGCGATGGGCAAGCTCCGGCTCAACGACGCCAGCTTCACCTACGAGATGGAGACCTCGGCCGCGCTCGGCTTCGGCTTCCGCTGCGGCTTCCTCGGCCTCCTGCACCTCGAGATCATCCAGGAGCGGCTGGAGCGCGAGTTCAACCTCGACCTGATCGCCACCGCGCCCTCGGTGGTCTACCGCATCAAGCTGACCAATGGCGAGGAGATCGAGCTCCACAACCCGGCCGACATGCCCGACCCGGTGAAGGTGTCGGACATCGCCGAGCCGTGGATCGAGGCCACCATCATGACGCCGGACGACTATCTCGGCGCCGTGCTGAAGCTCTGCCAGGACCGCCGCGGCGAGCAGATCGACCTGTCCTATGTCGGCGCGCGCGCCATGGTGCGCTATGCGCTGCCGCTCAACGAGGTGGTGTTCGACTTCTACGACCGGCTGAAATCGGTGTCGCGCGGCTATGCCTCGTTCGACTACCACATCACCGGCTACCGCCCCGGCGATCTCGTCAAGATGCAGATCCTGGTCAATGCCGAGCCGGTGGACGCGCTGGCCATGCTGGTCCACCGCACCCGCGCCGAAAGCCGCGGCCGGGCGATGTGCGAGAAGCTGAAGGAGCTGATCCCGCCGCACATGTTCCAGGTGCCGATCCAGGCGGCGATCGGCGGCAAGATCATCGCCCGAGAGACTGTGCGCGCCTTCCGCAAGGACGTCACCGCCAAGTGCTATGGCGGCGACATCTCCCGCAAGCGCAAGCTGCTGGACAAGCAGAAGGAAGGCAAGAAGCGCATGCGCCAGTTCGGCAAGGTCGAGATCCCGCAGGAGGCGTTCATCGCCGCCCTGAAGGTGGATGGGTGAGAGATGACGGACGAGCCCTTGGACCGCACGAAAGTATCGTTTGCGGAAGCCGAGGGACAGCCTCGGTATCCAGCGATTTTGAAATGGGGTGAATTGGATCAGAGAATTCGATCTGGATTGTGGAATGCGTTTTACAGAACAACAGCCAAATTGATTTCAGAAGCGGGCTATGGGGGATATGAGCTTGATGAGCCAGCATTAAGCTGGTTTCTTTCTGAGCATATTGATTACAGATATCGCTTCGCCGACGAGTTCCAGTATCAGTTTGATAACGACGGGGAATTTTATGAAAGATGGAAATCATTATTTTCAAAAGGAAGCTACATAGACATATTTGGAACGCTAACGTTTCTTTTGAGGAGCGATTATTGCCCAGAGGGGTTTCCCGAAAATGTTGCATACGCTATCGATAGGCCTTTCTCACCATATCGGTTAATTATTCAGTCTAGCACGTTTGTGCCAGTTGCCGATGAACAGCAGGCTCAGTCATTGAAGGCCAATGTTGCAGAGATTTTTAATTCTAGATTTTTCGGAGCAAAGACGCACTTGCAGGCCGCCTTCGACGCTCTCAATCGCGGTGATTATCGAGGCGTCGTTCGCGAATCGATTCATGCTGTCGAAAGCGCGGCACGGGATGTGACCGGGGACCCAAACGCGGTGCTCTCGCGCGCGTTGAATAAGCTCGACAGGGACCACTTCCATCCCGCGTTGCGCGGAGCATTTGAAAAACTCTATGCCTATTCAAGCGACGAGAAAGGTATCCGCCACGCCCTCGTATTTGAAGAAAACGATAACGTAGGTCTCCCGGAAGCGTTGTTCTTCGTCTCTGCCTGCGCTTCGTTCATTGCTTACATCAAGCTGAAGCTTCCCGTTTGACGCCCCCCGTCGTCCCCGGCGAGCATCGCGACAGCGATGCGAGGGAAGGGGACCCATCTTCCTTCAGCCCATTCAAGCATCATCCGGCCAATTCATCGAACAGATCCCGCCACTCCGGGTTCTCCCGCTCGATCAGCCTGATCTTCCACGCCCGGTTCCAGCCCTTGAGCTGCTTCTCGCGGGTGATGGCGGTTTCGGGATCATTGAACGTCTCGACATGGACGAGGCGGGTGACGTCGTACTTGGCGGTGAAGCCGGGCACGGCCTTTATCCGGTGCTCATGGACGCGGCGGATGAGGTTCCGCGTCACGCCGATATAAAGCGTGCCATTGGGTTTGCTGGCGAGCATGTAGACGAAGAACATCGCCGTCCCGCTTGCATTCAAGATGGGTTCCCTTCCCCTCGCCGCTAAAGCGGCTCGGCCGGGAACGACCGGGGAGAGCCGGCCTTTGCCGCGAGCCTTTGGAGCGTGGGATTATAAGCGCGATGTTCGACAGGAACGCGAGGCGACGGCCATGACAGACGTCACCTGCGATCCGGAGGCCGATGCGGTCCATGTGCGTATCGGCCAAGGTCAGATTGCCAAGACCCAGGAAGCCGGGCCGTTCATCTATGATTTCGATGCCGAGGGCCGCATCCTCGGCAGCGAAATCCTGTCGGCCAAGCACGTGCTGGCACCGGGAGACTGGCTGGCCGCACCGGTTCCGAAGGCCCCCCGCTCCGACGCGGCGGAATAACCGATCTTCGCGGCTGCCGACACCGCCCCCGTCGCCCCCGTCGCCCCCGGCTCGCGTCGCGATCGCGATGTGAGGGAGGGGAACCAATTCCCCATTCGCGTCCCGGCCGGGAATGACCGGCAGCGCAGGTTCGCGCGACAAAAAAGTCTCCGGCCCGCCGGGCCGGAGACTTTTCGACTGTCGGGGCCGTCGCCTCAGCCGGCCGCTGTGCCCTCGGCCTCCGCCCGGCGGCGTGCCCGCCGCTCGCCGAAGCCGGCGATCCAGCGGCAGATCACGTAGAACACCGGCGTGAAGACGAGGCCGAACACGGTGACGCCGATCATGCCGGAGAACACCGCCGTGCCGAGCGCGCGGCGCAGTTCCGCACCGGCACCGGTGGCCCAGGCCAGCGGGACCACGCCGAGGATGAAGGCGAGCGACGTCATGATGATCGGCCGCAGGCGCAGGCGTGCCGCCTCCACCGCCGCGGCGAAGCGATCGCGGCCCTGGTCCTCTAGTTGCTTGGCGAACTCGACGATCAGGATGGCGTTCTTGGACGCCAATGCGATCAGCACCACGAAGCCGACCTGGCTCAGGATGTTGTTGTCCATCCCCCTGAGCAGGATGCCGGTGATCGCGGCGACGAGACACATCGGCACGATCAGGATCACCGCCAAGGGCAGCGTCAGGCTCTCGTACTGCGCCGCCAACACCAGGAACACGAACACCACACCCAGCACGAAGGCGAAGGTGGCGGTGTCTCCGGCGCGCTGCTGCTGGAAGGCGATGCCGGTCCACTCATAGCTGATGCCGGGCGGCAGCGTTTCGGCGGCGAGCTTCTCCATGATCGCCATGGCCTGCCCCTGCGACGTGCCGGGCTGGGTGTCGCCGTCGAGCTCGGCCGCCGGATAGATGTTGTAGCGCGGCGTGCGGTAGGGCCCGGAGATGTCGCGCACCGTGGTGAACGAGCCGAACGGCACCATCTCGCCGGCCTTGTTGCGCACCCGGAGCTTGAGCACGTCGTCCGGTTCGAGCCGGTAGGGCGCATCGGCCTGCGCCTGCACCCGGAAGGTGCGGCCGAACAGATTGAGGTCGTTGACGTAGGACGAGCCGATATAGATCTGCAGCGCGTTGAAGGCGTCGCCGAGATTGACGCCGAGCAGCTGCGCCTTGGTGCGGTCGATGTCGAGATAGAGCTGCGGCGTCGAGGTTTCGAACAGCGAATAGACCTGCTTCAGCCCCGGCGTCTGCGCCGCCTTGCCCATCATCGCATAAACCGCGCCCTGCAGCGCCTGCGGCCCGAGGCCGTCGCGGTCCTCGATCATCATGCGGTAGCCGCCGGCGTTGCCGATGCCGTCGACCGGCGGCGGCAATGCCACGATCATGAACGCATCCTGGATCGCCGCGAACTTGCCGAACAGCGCGCCCTGGATGGCGGCGGGCGTCTTGCGCGGATCGCCCTTGCGCTGGTCGAACGGCTCCAGGATCACGAACATCGCGCCCGCGTTGGGGGCGTTGGTGAACGTCGCCCCCGAGAAGCCGACGATGTTGACGACGTGGCCGACGCCCGGCGTCTCCAGCACCATGTCGGCGGCACGGCGCATCACCTCGTCGGTACGGCTGATGGCGGCGCCCGGCGGCAGCTGGGAGGCGACGATCAGATAGCCGCGGTCCTGCTGCGGAATGAAGCCCTTGGGCGTGTCCGCAAAGAAGTTGAGGCCGGCGGCGATGATGCCGGCATAGGCGATCAGCATCACCACCGCAATGCGCACCACCTTGCCCACCACCCAGGAATAGCCGCGGGCCAAGCCGTTGAAGCCGAAGTTGAAGCCGCGGAAGAAGGCATGGATGGGCTTCTCCCACCATTTGTCGCGGTGGCGCGGATCGTGGGGCTTCAGCAGCAGCGCGCACATCGCCGGCGACAGCGTCAGCGAGATGATCAGCGAGATCACCGTGGCGCTGGCGATGGTGAGGGCGAACTGCTTGTAGAACTGGCCCGAGATGCCGGTGATGAACATCGAGGGGATGAACACCGCGCACAGCACCAGCGCGATGGCGACCAGGGCCGCGCCGACCTCGTCCATGGTTTTGCGGGCCGCCGCGTGCGGCTCCATCCCGTCGGCGATGTTGCGCTCGACGTTCTCCACCACCACGATGGCGTCGTCGACCACGATGCCGATGGCCAGCACCAGCCCGAACAGCGACAGATTGTTGAGGGAGAACCCGGCGGCACTCATCACGAAGAAGGTGCCGATCAGCGAGATCGGAATCGCCAGGATCGGGATGACCGCCGCCCGCCAGGTCTGCAGGAACAGGACGACCACCAACACCACCAGGACCACCGCCTCCAGCATGGTCTCGATCACCGCATTGACGGATTCGGAGATGAACTGGGTGGGGTTGTAGATGATGGCGTGCTTGATGCCCGGCGGGAAAGACTTGGCGAGCTCATCCATCGTCTTGATGATCGCCGTGCCGGTGGTGAGCGCGTTGGAGCCCGGCCGCTGGAACACGCCCAGCGCCACGGACGGGTTGCGGTCGAGATAGGAGGTCGAGGTGTAGTCCTGCGCCGTCAGCTCCACCCGCGCCACGTCCTTGACGCGGACGATGGCGTTCTCGGTCTGCTTGACCACGATGTTGGCGAACTGCTCGGGCTCGGTGAGGCGGCCCAGCGTCTGCACCGCCACCTGGAAGGCGAGCTGGTTCGGCACCGGCGGCTGGTTGAGCACGCCCGACGCCACCTGGATGTTCTGCGCCTGAAGCGCGGCGGTGACGTCGCCCGCCGTCAGGTTCAGCGACTGCAGCCGGTAGGGATCGAGCCACACCTGCATGGCGTAGTCGCGGCTGCCGAACACGGTGATCGAGCCGACGCCGTCGACGCGCGAGAGCACGTCCTTGATCTGGATGTTGGCGTAGTTGGAGATGAACAGCGTGTCGCGCGACTTGTCGGGCGAATAGAGGTTCACCACCATCAGGATGTTGGGCGAGCTTTTCGCGACCGTGACGCCGATCTGCTGCACTTGGCTCGGCAGACGCGGCGTCGCGATGGCGACACGATTCTGCACCTGCACCTGGGCGATGTCGAGATTGACGCCAAGCTCGAACGTCACCGAGATGGTGAAGCGGCCGTCCGCGGTGGAGTTGGAGGAGATATAGAGCATCCCCTCCACGCCGTTGATCTGCTGCTCGATCGGCGCCACCACGGTGGCGGCCACCGTTTCAGAGCTTGCGCCCGGAAACTGGCCGGTGACGTTGATCACCGGCGGTGCGATCTCCGGATACTGCGCGACCGGCAGGCGCAGGAACGCCACGCCGCCGAGGATGATGAAGACGATCGACACCACCGAGGCAAAGATCGGCCGGTCGATGAAGAAATGGGACAATCGCATGGGGGCGGAACCTTATACGGTTTCCGGATGATCCCTTCGGGATCCCTGAAACAATCTCGCCGAAAGCCCTTGTTCGGGAACGGGATTTTCGACGATCGGAATGCAGCTTTCCGGCGGGTCCGCCGGAAACTGCATTACTTGGCCGGGGCTGCGGCGCTCGGGCCGGGCGCGGGTGCGCCCTGCGGCTGCGGCGTCACCTTCATCATCGGCCGGATGCGGGCGACGCCGTTGACCACCACGCGGTCATCGGGCGACAGCCCCTCGCGGATCACCCGCAGCCCGTCGACGAGCTGGCCGAGCACGACGTATTTCGGCTTCGCCACGTTGTCGTCGCCGACGACATAGACGAACTTGCGGACCTGCTCGCTGCCGATGGCGACATCCGGCACCAGCAGCGCCTCACCGGGCTTGGCCGCCGGCACCTGGATGCGGGCGAACACGCCGGGCGTGAACAGGCCGCCGGCATTGTCGAACTCGGCGCGGCCGCGAATGGTGCCCGAACTCTTGTCGACCACATTGTCGATGAAATCCATCCGGCCCTTGTGGCTGAACGCCTTCTCGTCGATCAGCCGCAGCAGCACCGGAGCCTGATGATCGCGGCTGGAGATGCTGTCGACCCCTTCCTTGGCCAGCCGCTGGTAGCGGATGAAGGAGGCTTCATCGATGGTGAACTCGAAGCGGATCGGATCGGTGGAGACGATGGTGGCGAGCAGCGTGGTGTTCCCGGTGACGCCGCCGGTGACGAGGTTGCCGGGCGACACCCGGCGGTCGCCGATGCGGCCGGAGACCGGGGCGCGCAGCTCGGTGAAGGTCAGGTCGAGCTCGGCCTGCTGCACCGCCGCTTCCTGTGCCGCCACATTGGCCTCGGCGACCCGCTTGGCCTGGATCCGCTGGTCGAAGGTCTGCTCGGTGATGGTCTTGTCGCGCACCAGCTGCTGGGCGCGGTTGAGGTCGGTCTCCGTGAAGGCGAGGTTGGCCTTGGCCTGGGCCAGATTGGCCTTGGCCTGGGCCAGCGTCGTCTCGAACGGCCGCCGGTCTATGGTGAACAGCAGGTCGCCCTGCTTGACGAGCTGACCGTCGGTGAAATGCACCGCGTCGAGATAACCCGACACCCGCGCCCGCACCTCGACCGCGTCGACCGCAATGAAGCGGCCGACGAATTCGTCGGTCTCGGAGACCACCTTGCGCACCGGATTGGCCACGGTGACGGCGGGTGCCGGCGGCGCTGCCGGCGGCGGGCTCTGGCCGCAGCCGGCGAGTAGACCGACCGCGACGACAGTCAAGACGGCGATGCCGAGGCCGCGCGGGCCGGCGCTCCTGAATTGCATGTGGCTTCCCCTGCCGCCGCCCGAAAGAATGCCTGATCGCGCAGGACGGACGGCGCCTATTCAAGACAGTATGCCTGACGGCGTCCTGACCTTCCTATGGCACCGGGACGCGACGACAATCAAACGCGATCTATTGCTGCCAATCCATCAACGCCAGCGATGGCCGATGCGCCGGACACCCCGGCGAGGCGAAACGTGCCCGCCCAGCAGGCACGCCGCAACGGGCGGCGGCGGGACGATCAGGCCGGCCGCGGTGTGCCAGGCTGCGAAAACCCCCTGCCCGGACAGAGGATTTCCGGCGAGCCCGCGAAAGGGGTCACGGCCCGTCCGGTCGGTTTCTACCGCAACTGGCCATGCGGTTCGATCGGGGCTGACCTTCGGTCACCTTTCCGTGATCGAGGGGCTGGACGGCGCCGCCCGCCGCCCCAGCAGCGCCCGCAGCCGACGCCGACCGAACAGCGCCAGCACCACGCCGATATAGACCAGCGCACCGACGATCCCGAGCACGACCAGCGTCAGCTCGTCATGCAGCGGCAGGCCGGCGAGCGCGGTGCGCAGCGGCGCCTCGGCGAACACCAGCACCAGCGCCAGCGCGCCGCCGGCGGCGAAGATCCGAGCCGCGGTCGCCACCGTGCCGCGGTCGAGGCCGGGAAAGCCGCGGCGCACCGCCAGCACGGCGAGGAGGCCGACATTGATCCAGGCGCCGGCCGCGGTGCCGAGCGCGAGGCCGATCTGCGCCAGCGGCGCCATCAGCGCCACCTTCAGCGCCACATTGACGAACACCCCGGCGAACGCCGCCACCATCGGCGTGAAGGTGTCGCGCCGGGCATGGAACGGCGCCACGAACGCCCGCAGCACCACGAAGGGCAGAAGGCCGGTCGCGTAGGCCGCGAGCGTCTGGCCGGCCACCACCGCATCGGCATTGGTGAAGGCACCGCGCGCGAACAGCGCCTTCATCACCAGATGCGGGATGATCAGAAACACCGCGAGGCACGGCACCGCCAGGAGCAGCGTGATGGCGATCACCCGGCGCTGGGCCGCGGCGGCGCCCGCCTCGTCGCCGACCGCGAGCCGCCGCGACATCTCCGGCAGCAGCACGGTGCCGGCGGCGATGCCGATGACGCCGATCGGCAATTGCTGCAGGCGGTCGGCGAAATAGAGCGCCGACAGCGCCCCGACCGGCAGCAGCGAGGCGATGATGGTGTCGGCGAACAGCGCGATCTGCGTGCCCATCGAGCCGATGGTCGCCGGCCCCAGCGCCTTGAAGAAGCGGGCGACCGCGCCGTTCCAGCGCGGCCGGCGGAAGGGCGGCAGGATGCCGGCGCGGCGCGCATCGGCCATCAGGAGGGCGAGTTCGGCGATGCCGGCAACGAACACGCCCCAGGCCGCGGCGTGGGCGGCGGTCGGAAACAGCGCGGCCGCGGCCAGCGCCGCGACGATCGCGGCATTGAGCAGGATCGGTGCGCCGGCCGCCGCGGCAAAGCGCTTGTGCGCGTTCAGCATGCCGCCAAGCAGGGTGACGACGGAGATGAACACGAGATAGGGGAAGGTGATGCGGGTCAGCGCCACCGCGAGATCGAAACGGCCGGCATCGCCGGCAAAGCCCGGCGCCAGCAGGTCGATCACCTGCGGGGTGAACACCATGGCCAGCGCGGTGATGAGCCCGGTCGCCAGCACCAGCAACGTGAGGATGCGGCCGGCGAAGGTGCGCGCCGCCTCCTCGCCCTCCTCCTCGCGGGCTCTCGCATAGGCCGGCACGAAGGCGGCGTTGAACGCGCCCTCGGCGAAGATGGCGCGGAAATGGTTGGGCAGGCGCAGCGCCACCAGGAAGGCGTCGTTGAGCGGCCCGGCGCCAAGCACGGCCGCCAGCACCACGTCGCGCACGAAGCCGGTGACGCGGGAGAGGAGCGTGAAGCCGCCGACGGAGAGGATGCCCTTGAGCATGCGGCGAGCCTAGCGTTGCAGGATGCCGTTACGCCAGCGCCCGGCGCACCGCCTCGATGATGCGCGCCTGCGTCGCGTCGTCTAGATAGCCGTGCATCGGCAGCGAGATCACCTCGTCGACCAGCCTCTCGGTCACCGCCAGACCGCCGTCGGCGACCGGGAAGTGGCGGTAGGCCACCTGCTGGTGCAGCGCCTTGGGATAATAGATCGCGGTCGGGATTCCCTGCGGGCGCAGGTCGGCGGCGAGCCTGTCGCGCCGGCCGGGCCGCAGGCGCAGGGTGTACTGCGCCCACACCGAGGTGAGCCCCTCGGGCACGCGCGGCACGATGGCGAGGTCCTTGAGCGCGGCATTGTAGGCGGCGGCGGCGCGGTCGCGGGCGGCGATCTCGTCGTCGAAGATCTTCAGCTTCTCGAGCAGCACCGCCGCCTGGATGGTGTCGAGCCGCCCGGTCATGCCGAGGCGGACATTGTCGTATTTGTCCGACCCCATGCCGTGGACGCGCAGCGAGCGCAGCACCTCGATCAGCTGGTCGTCGTCGGTGAACACGGCACCGCCGTCGCCATAGCAGCCGAGCGGCTTGGCCGGGAAGAAGCTGGTGGCGGTGGCAAGCCCGAACGTGCCGACCTTGCGGCCGCGATGGCTGGCGCCGAAGCTCTGGGCGGCGTCGGACAGCACCTTGAGGCCGTGGCGCTCGGCGATCGGCAGGATCGCGTCATAGTCCGCCGGCAGGCCGAACAGGTCGACCGGGATGACCAGCGCCGGCTTGAGGCCCAGCCGCTTGGCGGTGGCGATGCCGCGCTCAAGCCCCTGGGGGCTCATGTTGAAGGTCGCCGCCTCGACATCGACGAACAGCGGCGTCGCCCCCACCAGCGCCACCACCTCGGCGGTGGCGCAGAAGGTGAAGGAGGGGCAGAACACCGCATCGCCCGGCCGGATGCCCTGCGCCAGCAGCACCAGCATCAGCGCGTCGGTGCCCGAGGCGCAGCTCAAGGCGTGCTTGGCGCCGCAGAAGGCGGCGAGCCGGCTCTCCAGCTCGCGCACCTCCGGCCCGAGAATGTACTGGCCGTGATCGATGACCCGCGCCACCGCCTGATCGACGGCCGCGCCGAGGCGGCGGCGCTGGGCGCCGAGATCGATGAAGGGAATCGCGGCAGGCTCGGTCATGTCGTGCATCCATGTTCTGGACAGAGGAACCCGACGCCCGAATCGACCTGCCCAGCCTGTTGGTTTGTCGTCTTTTTCCGGCGCGCTTGTCTTGCGAAAAAAGCGCACCGGCGCGGAATTGCCGCTGATGCCGGCCGCCCGGTGCCCGATCTGCGCACCGGCCCCGCTCAGCGCGCCTGCCGCACCTTGGCAGAGGCGAAGTCGGACACCGCGGGTGCGGTCGACGAGCCGGCGAGGCAGCGCATGGCGATGTCGAGGCTGATCACGCCCTCCTCGCCGGTGACGCCGGGCGAGGTGCCGCTGCTCAGCGCCGTCAGGAAGCTGTTGAGCTCGAGACGCAGCGGCTCGGTGTGGCCGACCGGCAGATGGCGCATCGAATAGCTGCCGTCGGGGCGGTAGCCGGAACATTCGGTCACCTGACGGGTGATCAGGTCGCCGATGACGTACTTGTCGCGGGTGGCGACGTGGATGTGACGCGCCTTGAACGGGGTGAGCCAGTTGGTGTTGATGTGCGCCAGCACGCCCGAGGCGGTGCGGAACTGCAGCAGCGCGATGTCCTCGCGCTCGGCCACCGCGTTGGAAAGCTGCGGCTGGACCTCGACGATGTCGGATTCGGTCAGCCAGCGGATCAGGTCGATGTCGTGCACGGCGAGATCGATCACCACGCCGACATTCGACATGCGCGGCGGGAACGGCCCGACGCGGGTGATGGCGATCGACAGGATGTCCTCGTCGCGGATCGCCTCCTTGACCGTCTGGACCGCCTGATTGAAGCGCTCGACATGGCCGACCATCAGGGTGACGCCGGCGCGGGCCGCCTTCTGCACCAGGTCGCGCCCCTCCTCGGGGTTGGAGGCGATCGGCTTCTCGATCAGGACGTGTATGCCGCGCTCGATCGCCTGCGTCGCCAGCGTGTGGTGCAGGTGGGTGGGGGCGGCGATCACCAGCGCCTCGCAGCCCAGCGCGATCAGCGCCTCGATGTCGGCGACCGCCTGGGTGCCGAGCTGGGCGGCGATCGGCGCGGCGGCCGCGAGGTCCGGATCGGCGATCGCCACCAGATCGGCGGCGGCAATCTCCGAGAGCACCCGCGCATGGTTGCGCCCCATGACGCCGCAGCCGACCACGCCGATTCGCACCCGGTCTCCGTCCGGACGCACCGTCTGTGACGCCATCACCTTCTCGACCTCGAACATGACTTCCGACTTCTGGCGCATCTAACACGCTGGAAACGGCGGCGCGACACAGGAAGCCGGCCGGTTCGCCACGTTTGCGATCACGACTCGTTGCGCCACATTACCGGTTTCGTATGCATCCGACGAGTTGTGCCGGTTGCAATCGCGCTGCCCTAACGTCCGCTGGCGACAGGCGAATCACCCCTTCCTTGGCATTACGGTAACTCTTTATTCGGCGACCGCGATTAGGGTGGCTGGCTGACCCAGGTCCGATCCAACCGGCCCCGATTTAGCCGGTCCCGATCCAGCCAGTTCCGATCCAGCGTGGAGTGCCATGTCCCTGTCATTGTCCGCTGCCAAGGCTCCACTGCTCGCCGACCTCGACTCGGTGCTGACCCGCAGTTCCCACACCCAGCGCGTCGATGCCCTGCGCAGCGTGACCGACCTGTTCATCTCTTCCGAGCCCAGCCTGACCGACGAACAGGCCGCGCTGTTCAATTCGGTGTTCCAGCGTCTCGTCAGCAACATCGAGGCGGCGGCGCGGGCGGAATTGTCGGAGCGGATCGCCCGCCTGCCGCAGGCGCCGCACGGCATCGTGCGCGGGCTCGCCCTCGATCCGGACATCCAGGTCGCCCAGCCGGTGCTGCTGCATTCGCAGGTGCTGCGCGACGAGGATCTGGTGTGCGTGGTCGAGAACCATGGCCGCGAGCACATGCTGGCGATCGCCCGGCGCGAGACGCTCGGCGCCGCCGTCACCGACGCGCTGGTGGAGCATGGCGATAACGAGGTTATCCGCGTCGTCGCGGCCAATGACGGCGCCCGATTCTCCCGCGCCGGCTTCCACCGGCTGATCGACCGTTCCAAGGGCGATTCCGACCTGCAGGAGGTGATCGGCACCCGGCCGGATTTGCCCGACGACTGCTATCCGGCGCTGCTGGCCCAGGCCACCGAGACGGTGGTGCGCAAGCTCAACGCGGCGCATTGCTTCCATGATGCCAGCCGCATCCGCCGCGCCGCCCACGACGCCGCCGACCGTTTCGCCGCGCTGCTGCTCGACGAGGACTCGGATCTGGCGCAGGCGATGCTGGAGGTGCAGGCGCTGCGCGACCACGGCCGGCTCGACGAGCGCCAGCTTCGCGATTTCGCTCGCCGCCGCCAGGCCGCCCACGTGCTCGCCACCATCAGTCTGATGTGCGACCTTGGCCTCGCCGTGGCCAAGCGCCTGTTCGACCTCGACACGATCGATCCGTTGGTGGTGGTGGCCAAGGCCAACGGCATCAGCTGGCTCGCTTTGCGCGACGTGCTGCGGGCGCGCGACGACCGCGGCAGCACCGAGGCGGCGCTGGCCCAGGCGTTCGACGCCTACACCAAGATGTCGCGCGAGACCGCCGGCCGCATCATCCGCTTCTGGCAGGTGCGCGACCCCTCGGTGCGCCCGCCGTCCGCGGCGTGAGACGGCTTTGTGGTTGATCCCTTCGGGATACCGGAAACGGTCTTGCCGACCCCCCCAGGTCCTCAAGAGATTCTCGATAACGGGATTCTCGGCGATCGGAATACGGCTCGAAGGCTTGATCAGCCGGAAACCGTATGACGCGGTCAGATCGGATAGCGCTCTAGAATCCCAGCAGCGCCGCGATCTCCTCGGCGGCGAGCGACACCGGCATGGTGCCTTCGGCGACCGCCTTCTCCAGCGCCGGCACCCGGGCG
Source organism: Blastochloris tepida (assembly GCF_003966715.1). NCBI lineage: Bacteria > Pseudomonadati > Pseudomonadota > Alphaproteobacteria > Hyphomicrobiales > Blastochloridaceae > Blastochloris > Blastochloris tepida. The sequence goes on along the minus strand of NZ_AP018907.1, from coordinate 3,145,425 downwards.
CGCACCGCGGGGTCTGACTGGATCTTCGCCTTCAGCCGGTCGTCGACCATCGCCCACATCCATTTGACCTGCTGGGCCCGGCGTTTCGCCTGCAGGTCGCCGGCGGCCTCGGCCTTCGCCCGATGGTCGAGGATGTGCGACCACAGAAGCGCGATCCCATCGCCGGTCGCCGCCGAATAGGTGATCACCGGCGGCTGCCACACCGTCGACGCCGGGGTGAGGATGTGCAGCGCCGCCTTGTACTCGGCCGCCGCGGCGCGGGCGCGCACGACATTGTCGCCGTCGGCCTTGTTGACGGCGATCAGGTCGGCAAGCTCCAAGAGGCCCTTCTTGATGCCCTGCAGCTCGTCGCCGGCACCGGGCAGCATCAACGCGACGAAGGTGTCGGTGAGGTCGGCCACCGCGGTTTCCGACTGGCCGATGCCCACCGTCTCGATCAGGATGACGTCGTAGTCCGCCGCCTCGCACACCAGCATGGTCTCGCGGGTCTTGGCGGCGACGCCGCCCAGCGTGCCGGCCGAGGGCGAGGGCCGGATGAAGGCGTTGTCGTCGGCGGACAGATTCACCATGCGCGTCTTGTCGCCGAGGATCGAGCCGCCGGTGCGGGTCGAGGACGGATCGACCGCCAGCACCGCGACACGGTGGCCCTTGGCGGTGAGGTGGCTGCCCAGTACGTCGATGGTGGTCGATTTGCCGACGCCCGGCACGCCGGTGATGCCGACCCGGATCGCCCGGCCGGTGAAGGGCAGAAGCTCCTTCAGCAGCGCGCGCGCCTCGGCCTGATGGGCCGGCTTCTTGGACTCGACCAGCGTGATGGCGCGGGCCACCGCGGCGCGGTTGCGGGCGCGCACGCCGGAAACCAGCGCGCCGATGCCGGCGGATTCGGATGAGCGGGCGAGGTTCGTCATGCCCTTCGCTTAGAGCATTCGCCGAAAAAGTGGAAACGGCGCGTGCTTGGGCGGCGGCGCGGCAGCGGCCGAGTCTCGTCCTTATCGGCCGCTTGACTTCGGCGCGAGGGAGCCGCAAAGCGGCGCCATGTCGCTTGCTTGCCCTCCCGGTTCCGCAGCGCCGCCGGTTCGGGCGGCCGACTCGTCCTGGTTCGACCGCGCGCTCGCCGCGCGCCGGCCGCTGGTGATGGGCATCCTCAACGTCACGCCCGATTCATTCTCGGATGGCGGCCGGTTCGATACGCCCGACGCCGCCAGCACCCGCGCCCGCGCGATCCAGGCGGAGGGCGCCGACATTCTCGACATCGGCGCTGAATCCACCCGCCCCTATGGCGATGCCCAGCCGGTCTCGGCCGAGGCGGAATGGGCGCGGCTCGCCCCGGTGCTGCCGGCGGCGGTCGGCCTCGGCATTCCGGTGTCGGTCGACACCATGAAGGCTGCGGTGGCCGCCCGCGCGCTGGAGGCCGGCGCGGCCATGCTCAACGACGTGTGGGGCCTGCAGCGCGACCCCGACATGGCCCGCGTCGCCGCCGAGCACGGCGTGCCGGTGGTGGTGATGCACAACCGCGAGACGGTCGAGCCCGACATCGACATCGTCACCGACATTGAGCGCTTCTTCGACCGCTCGCTGGAGATCGCCGCGCGCGCCGGCATCCGGCCGGAGTGCATCGTGCTCGATCCCGGCATCGGCTTCGGCAAGACGCCGGCCCAGAGCCTCACCGCCATCGCCCGGCTCGCCGAATTCACGGTGTTCGGCCGGCCGCTGCTGATCGGCCTGTCGCGCAAGCGCTTCATCGACGCGGTGTCGCCGGCTGCGGTCGAGCGGCGGCTTGGCGGCTCGCTCGCCGCCAATCTGGCGGCGGTGGCAGCGGGCGCGCGCATCGTGCGGGTGCACGACGTGTTCGAGACGGTGCAGGCGCTGCGGGTGGCCGCTGCCCTCGAGGCCGCGCGATGAGCGGGCATGCCGGGGACCGGCTGTTCATCACCGGCCTGACGCTGCACGCCTTCCACGGCTGCCATGCCTTCGAGGCCAAGCTCGGCCAGCGCTTCGTGCTCGATCTGGTGCTGGAGCTCGACCTTTCCACCGCCGCAGCCGGCGACCGGCTGGAGGACACCGCCTCCTACGACACGATCGTCGAGGTGGCGCGCGACGCCTTCTGCAGCCGGCGCTTCAAGCTGGTGGAGGCCGCCGCCGCTGCGGTGGCCGATGCTTTGCTCGCCGCCTTCGCCAAGCTCGAGGGCGTGCGCGTCACCGTGCACAAGCCCAACGCGCCGCTGGAAGCGGTGTTCGCCGATGTCGGCGTGACGCTGGTGCGCCGCCGCTCGCGGTCCTGACATGACGGAGAGCCCGCCGCGGTCCGTCGAGGCGATCCTCGGGCTTGGCGGCAATCTCGGCGACGTGCCGGCGACGCTCGACCGGGCGCTGGTGCTGCTGGCGGAGGGCGGCGTGCGCCCTCTGCGCGTCTCCTCCGACTGGCTGACGCCGCCCTGGGGTCTCATCGACCAGCCGATGTTCGTCAATCGCTGCGCGCTGGTGGAAACCACGCTGACGCCGCGGGCGCTGCTGGAGACGGCGCTGGGCGTCGAGCGCCGGCTCGGCCGGGTGCGCGAGGCCGGGCCGCGCTGGGGGCCGCGGCCGATCGACATCGACATTCTCGCCTATGACGATTTGAACCTCGACGAGCCGGGCCTCGTGCTGCCGCACCCGAGGCTGTTCGAGCGCGCCTTCGTGCTGGTGCCGCTGGCCGAGATTGCTCCCGACCGGGTGATCGCCGGCCGGCGGGTGGGCGACGCGCTGGCCGAACTCGATACCGGCGGCATCGTGCGGCGAGGCAGGTAGACTATCTTTGCGGCACGGCGGGCGTGGCGGTGCGCTTGTCGAACTGCCGCACGGCGGCGTTGGCATCGGCCTCGCCCGCGCCATAGACGTCGTCGCGGCCCTTGCGGCCGAGGTCGCGCGCCGAGGCGGCGAGCGCGGCACGCACCGCGTCGGCCGAGAGCGTCGGGTCGCGCTCCAGCATCAGCGCCACCACGCCCGACACATGGGCGGCGGCAACCGAAGTACCCGAGGTGAAGGCGTAGGCGCCCTCCGGCCCCGGTACCAGCACATCGACGCCCGGCGCGGCGATGGTGACGTGGCGGCCGCGATTGGCCTGATCGAACACCTTGTCGTCGGCGTCGGTGGCGGTGACGGCGATCACGTTGCGGTCGGCCGCCGGATAGAGCGGCGGCGATTTCGGCCCGGCATTGCCGGCCGCCGCCACCAGGATCAGGCCGCGCGCGTGCGCGCCCGCCAGCGCCCGGCCCAGCAGCGCATCATTCGGGCCGGCGAAGCTCATATTGACCACCCGCGCGCCTTCCGCGAACGCCACATCGAGCCCCCGCAGCACGGTGACGGTGGTGCCGCCGGCCCCCTCGCCCTCCGGCCGGAAGGCGGTGATGGCGATGAGCGAGGCCCCAGGCGCGACGCCGACGAGCTGGGCGCGGGCGGCGAGCGCGCCGGCCATGCCGGTGCCGTGGCTGTGCGGCGCCGCCGTCCCGTCGGTGCCGGTGACATCGAGGCTCTTGGCGAGCGCCCCGGCAAGCTCCGGATGGGCCGGATCGACGGCGGAATCGATCAATGCCACCAGCACCTTGTCGCCGCGCGCCACCTGATGCGCCTCCGGCAGGCGAAGCGCCCGCGGCGCATAGAGCAGCGAGGGGTCGATGATCGCGGCGGACCCGCCGGCCGCGGCCAGCTTGAAGGTCGCGCGCGGGGTGCTGAAACGGTAGTTGGGCTGGGCGGAGGCGACCCGCCGCTCGCGCGACAGCGCCGCCAGCACCGCCGGCACGCTGGCGCCGTCGGCAATGCGGTAGCGATAGAGGGTGCGGCCGGCCAGCACGAAGGTCTCCTCTGACAGCCGGACCAGCTTCAGCCGCCGCTCGATGCCCGCGATCTGGGCCGGTGTGACGCCGCGGCCGACCTCGACCAGCACCTCATTGGGCACGAACCGGGTCTCGCCGCGGGCGACGGTGAAGCGCGGCGCCTGCGGCGGAGCGGCGGACGACGGCGGGGAGGGCGGATTGGGCGGCGGCGTGGGCGTGTGATGGAACGAGCGCGGCGGCGGATTGTCTCGCACATTGCCGCGCCAATCGTCCTCCTCGCCGCCCGGCCGCGTTGCCGCCTGGGACTGGGAGGCGGCGATCAGGGCGCCGATCGCCAAGGCCGCGCCGATGCCGATCGCCACGCCCGTGGCATTGCTGCCGCCGCTGTGGCCGCCGGACCGGCCCGAGAAGGGATTCTCTCGTTCGTAGTTGGTCTGGGCGGCGGACTCGCCGGCCCGGCCAATCAGGGCCAGCACGGCGATGGCGACAATGGCAGAGCGCCGAAGCGCACGGATTCGGGGTCGGGACATCGCCATCTCCTCGCTGTCTCGGCGCGCGTTGCCCTGGTCGTCACTGTCACACGTTGCGTCGGTCCACGCGAATTTACTGCACCGGTGCCGCCAGCCGCACCAGCGTGCGGTCGGCGGCAAGGCGCTTGACGCGCTTGTCGAGATCCTCGGGCGGCAGCCGCTCGGCCGATACGCGCAGCTTGAACAGGCCGCCGGCGCGCGGACCATCGACGATGACGGCATTATTGGCCTTCAGGAACGCCAGCACCTGGGCGGCGGTGGCCGTCTCGGTGAAGCCGACCAAGACGAAGCTGCCGCCCTGCGGCTCGGCGGTCGGGGCGGACGCGGTGGAAAAGCCCGCCGGCCGGTCCTCGATCAAGAGCGAGCCGATGATGCCGGCCTGCACCACCAGCGCCAGCGCCGCGGCGGTGACCGCCAGCGCCAGCGTGCGCGGCGCCAGCGCCGCCAGCCATTCCGACAGGCGCGAGGCGAGACCACCCGGCGTCGCCAGGGGATATTTCGGCTCGGCGTCGATCTTGGCGAACAGCGTCTCGATCGCGTGGGTGGACGGGGCGCCGAGCCGCTCATTGAGCCGGATGGTCTCGCCGAACTCGTCGCGGACCAGATCGAGCCGGCGCGCAAGCTCGGGGTCGGCGCGAAGCGCGGCCTCGACGCGGGCGGCCTCGGCGGCAGGAAGCCGGCCGGTGGCGTACCACGGCAACAGCTCATCGATTGCGACGCGCTCGTCCTTCAACCCGGTCATGGCCAACCCCTATCGATTCCGGCCGCCTGCAGCATTTCGGAGAGCTTCCGGCGCGCATAGAACATGCGCGTCTTGACGGTGCTCTCCGGAATTCCGACGATCTCGGCGACCTCCTCGATCGTTTTCTCATGGTAGTAGACCAGATCGATCACTTCGCGATGATCCACCGACAGCCGCTGGATGCAGTCGCGAAGCAGCTCGCTCTTGTCCCGTTTCTGGGCAGCGACTTCGGGGTCATCGCCGGTATCCTCGATCGTCTCGGCCTTGGCCTCGTCCAGCTCTTCCGACCTGGGGCGCCGCAGCGCCGAGTAGGCCTTGTTGCGGGCGATGGCCAAGAGCCAGGTCGAGACGCTGGAGCGCGCCTCGAAGCGGCCGGCATTACGCCACACGTCGAGAAACACCTCGCTGATCACGTCCTCCGCCGCGGCCTCGTTGCCGATCAGCCGCAGGACGAACCGGAACACCTTGACCTGATGCCGGGCGAACAGCACCTGCATGGCCATCCGGTCGCCATTGGCGATCCTCAGGATGAGCGCCTCGTCCGAACTCGCCGTCATGCAAGCTCCGATGTCGTCCGCTCGCAGGTTGGACGCGCGAGCCGCAGATTTGGTTCAATCACGGAAGCGCAATCTGGCACGGGCTTGAGTGCACGCAAAGTCGCAACCGGGACGTTTTTTGCCCCGGGGCGAGAGGCGGACGTGCGACGCTGCATCAGCCGAAACGGCCTGCGGGCGGCCTCACGCAGCCGGCCGGACCTCGACCTCCAGCGCGCGGTCGAGCGCCTGGAAAGCCGCCTCGATCTGCTCCAGCCGGGAGCGGTGGTTGAGCCGGAACAGCCGGTCGACCGACTCGCGCTTCCAGCCCAGTCGGCGCGCCAGTTCGGCGCGAGTGATGCCGGCATCCGCCAACGCCCAATAGAGATTGACCTTCAGCGTGGTCATCATCGGCAGGCGGATGGTGACATCTTCCTGAAGAACGGGCCGGGGGACCGGCTCGCCGTCGTCAATCATGCTGGCGAGGGCGGTCTCGATCGCCTCGGCGGCGTGCCGGCGGGCGTCGTCTTCGGTCTCGCCGAAGGTGGCGACGATTGGAAGCTGCGGACAGGTCACCAGAAGGGTGCCGTTGTCGTCGGGCGTGAGCCTGATCCCGTATTCGAGCATCATTTCAACCCCAACTGCTTCTTGATCGCGTTGACGAGGCCCGTGCCGAGCTCCTTGCGCCCGCCGTGCATCGGCAGTTCGGATTTGCGGTCGCCGCGGCGGACGATGAGATGTCCCGAGCCGCCCTTCTTGGTCTCGAAGGTGCAGCCCTGGGCAGCCAGCCACTTTCGGAACTCTTGCGTGTTCACGAAATTAGAGTGTTCCACACAAGTGTTGAAGTCAACACAAGTGTGGAATGCGTCCGCGCGTCAGGCAAAAGCAAAATGGCCGGGACGAGGCCCGGCCATTTCGGAGATCGATCTGTCGCCGCGGGTTCAGCGGGCGACCCGTCTCACGCCTGCGCGCGCAACTGGTAGCGGGCGCCTGGAATGGCGTGCAGGAAGCCGTTGGACATCGGCGCGTTGCCGATCAGCCCCTGCAGCGCGGTGGTGGCCTCCGCCCCGTCGCGGGCGCCGTCGGCGACCTCGCGGAAGAGCTTGGCCACCGCCAGCATGTCGCAGGCGTGCGGCGACAGCCGCAGCGCGGTGACGCCCGCCGCCTTGAGCGCCGGCACGTCGGCCAGCAGGTTGGCATAGGTCTGCGACATGGTCTGGATGCCGTTGACCGCCAGGAAGCGCTCGCCGTCCAGCGTGTCGACGGCGAGGCCGTCGAGATCCTGGGCGCAGATGAACTGGCAGGAATCCTTGTGCAGGCCGTGGACGCGGGCGTGGTAGCAGCGCGCCGAGACCGCGAGCGGCACCCGGCCGAAGGCGAACAGCTCGGTGTCGACGTCGAGGCCGGCCGCCGCCTTGGCGATCACCGCGATCGAGGTCAGCGGCAGCTCCGGCGGCAGGCACACGGTCTTGGCGCCGAAGCCGGCGAGCGTGCGCATCGTGCCTTCATTGTAGACATTGACCAGCGGCCCGACCGCGAACGGCCGGCCGGCCAGCGCCGAGACGGCGGTGATGTCGTTGGCCTCGACCAGACCGGTCCAGTCCTCGGCGGTCGCCACCACCCGGTGGCGTTCGCGCGGCAGGGTGACCAGCGCCAGGGTGGAGAGCACGACCTCCTTGCCGGCGCGCTGCAGGCGCTCGACCGCCTCACCCATCGCCTGCTCGCGGAACGGCTCGCGCTTGGAGCACACCACCTCGCCGACATAGACGCGCTCGACCGGCATCTCGTCGGCGACGCGGGCGTAGAAATCGCTCCAGATGTCGTTGGGCCAGTTGAACAGCACCGGCCCGAGGGACAGCTTCATCGTGTTGGTACTCATGAGCGGAACTCTCAGCGCCACGTCTTGCGGTAGGCGCCGCCGGTGGTGGCGCCGCCCTCGGTGAGGGCCGCGAGCGCCCCGGCGCGGATCTCCAGGCCGCGGTCGAGCGCATCGACCGCCTGGCGGAACGCCTTCACCACCGCGTCGGCATAGGCGCGGCTTCTCTGCCGGCCCTCGATCTTCAGCGCCTTGACGCCGGCCGCCTTGAGGCCGGGCAGAAGCTGGGAGGCATCGAGGCTCGCCGGGTCCTCGAACACGTGCGTGGCCTTGCCGTCGATGACGAAGCGGCCCTTGCACAGCGTCGGATAGGCCGCGGGCTCGCCCTTGGTTACCCGGTTGATGGTGAACTCGCCCAGCCGCGACACGAAGGTCGAGCCCTCCTCGCGGTAGGAGATGCAGCCGGCCGGCGAGCAGGCGCCGTGCATGTTGGGCGACTTGCCGGTGGCATAGCTGGAGAGCAGGCAGCGCCCCTCGGCCATCACGCACAGGCCGCCGAACACGAACACCTCGGTCTCGCAGGTGATCTCGCGGTGGATGGCGGCGATCTCCTCGACGGTGACCACGCGCGGCAGCACCACCCGCTCGACGCCGAACTGCTTGACGTAGAACTGGATGGCGTCCGGATTGGCCGCCGCCGCCTGCACCGACAAATGGAGGCGCAGATTGGGGTGCTTCTCGCGGGCGTGGGCGAGCAGGCCGAGATCGGCCAGGATCACCGCGTCGGCGCCCGCGGCTTCGGCGTCGGCGATGGCGCGGTGCCACAGGTCGATGTCGCCGGCCCGCGGGAAGGTGTTGATCGCCACCAGCACGTTGCAGCCGCGCGCATGGGCGCGGGCGATGCTGTCGGCCAACTCGGCGCGCGAGAAGTTCAGGCCGGGGAAGTTGCGGGCGTTGGTCTCGTCATTGAAACCGCAATAGACGGTGTCGGCACCGGCGGCGACGGCGGCGTCCAGCGCCGCGGGCGTGCCGGCGGGGCAGACGAGTTCGAGCGATCCCTTGGCAGGTCTCATGGCGTGCTCTCCCGGGGGGGTGTCGCCTGGCGATCGCCGCCGGCGACCAGGAAGGTACGGGCGAAGCGCTCGGCGAGGTCGGCGCCGTGCGTCACCAGGCCCGAGGCCGGGCCGAAGGCATGGGCGGTCTCGACGACGATGTCGACCGCCTCGGCGTCGAGCGCATTGCGCAGCGCCACCACCGCCTCCATGTCGCCCTCGACCACGATGTCGCGCGAGAAGAACAGCGCGTCGCCGTCGAGCCGGCCGCGCACCATGTCGAGCAGCACCAGGAACGGGCCGGCGATGCGGGCCGCGACATCATGCCCCTTCAGGCTGCGCACCGCCTCGATGCGCGGGCCGGCCGGATCGGGCGTCAGGATGAACGCGAAGGGCAGGTCGGTCGGCTCGATGCCGTAGCGCTTGAAGGCGTTCTCGCCCAGGCGGTCGAACATGCCGGTGTGCCGGGCGAACACGCGCGTCAGGCTGGCGGCGACGCCCCATTCGAGCGGCGTCAGCGGCAGCGGCCTGGCGAGCAGGCGGACAAAGGGGTGCAGAACGGGGAGGTCGGTCACGGGCTCTGTCACACTGATGGTTGGCGGGTGGGGCGGACGTGTACCCGCAAACGGCAGCGGGCGGTTTGGCACAGATCAATCCCTTCGCGCCATTACGGGATTCACCGGGCATGGCAGCATTGCCCTGTGCGCACCAAGTTGCCAATCCCGAACGCGCGGCCTAAGGCCTCAGGTCTTCGCAGAGGATCACCCCGTGCCCATCCGCAGCCTGCCCCCCTTTCGCGACCTGCCCGCCTTCCTGACCTTCCTGGAGGGAAAGGGCCAGCTCCACCGCATCAAGGAGCCGATCTCCACCGTCCATACGGTGACCGAGATCCACCGCCGGGTGATCGAGAAGGGCGGGCCGGTGCTGGTGTTCGAGCGCCCGATCCGCGCCGACGGCACCATCTCCACCATTCCGCTGGTGACCAACCTGTTCGGCACGGTGGAGCGGGTGGCGCTGGGCTTCGGCATCGGGCCGGAGGATCTGCGCCCGCTCGGCGAAGCCCTGGCCGAGCTGCGCAGCCCCTCGGCGCCGAACTCGTTGCGCGATCTGATAGATCGGCTGCCGCTCGCCCGCGCCGCGCTGCGCACCCGCCCGGCCGAGACCTCCTCGGCACCGGTGCAGGAGGTGGTGATCACCGGGGCGGACGTCGACGTCACCCAGATCCCGGTGCAGACCTGCTGGCCGGACGAGCCGGCGCCGCTGATCACCTGGCCGCTGGTGATCACCTGCCCGCCCGGCGAGTTCGAGGCCACCCACGCCAATGTTGGGGTCTACCGCGTCCAGGTGCTGGGGCCGGACCGGCTGATCATGCGCTGGCTCTCCATGCGCGGCGGCGCCCAGCATTTCCGCCGTTGGCAGGCGCAGGGGCGCGACATGCCGGTGGCGCTGGCGATCGGCACCGACCCAGGCACCATGCTGTCGGCGGTGATGCCGCTGCCCGAGGGCATCTCTGAGCTCACCTTCGCCGGGCTGGTGCGCGGCGAACGGCCGCGCCTGACCAAGGCGGTCAGCGTGCCGCTGATGGTGCCGGCCGATGCCGAGATCGTGATCGAGGGCGTGGTGTCGGCCACCGAGACCGCGCCGGAAGGCCCCTACGGCGACCATACCGGCTACTACAATTCGGTGGAGGAGTTCCCGGTGATGCGGGTCACCGCCATCACCCGCAAGGCGAAGCCGCTCTATCTCTCCACCTTCACCGGCCGCGCGCCCGACGAGCCCTCGGTGATGGGGGCGGCGATGAACGAGATGTTCATTCCGGTGGTGAAACGGCAGTTCCCGGAGATCGTCGACGTCTGGCTGCCGCCGGAGGCGTGCTCCTACCGCATCGCCGTGGTGGCGTTCAAGAAATCCTATCCCGGTCATGCGCGGCGGCTGATGATGGCGCTGTGGAGCGTGCTGCCGCAGTTCACCATGACCAAGCTGATCATCGCGGTGGATGCCGATGTGAAGGCGCGCGACTGGTCGGACGTGATGTGGGCGGTGGCGACCCGCTCCGACCCCTCGCGTGACCTGCTGGTGCTCACCGACACGCCGATCGACTATCTCGACTTCGCCTCGCCCAAGGCCGGGCTCGGCGGCAAGCTCGGCATCGACGCCACCACCAAGATCGGCACCGAGACCGAGCGCGAATACGGCCGGGTGCTGAAGATGTCGTCGGACACCGAGGCGGTGGTCGATGCGATTTGGGCAAAGCTGGGTCTGAAGTAGGGGGCTCTCAAGCCGCCGCCATAAGCTTCAGCCAAGGCTGGAGGCGGGGCGGCGTGCCGCCGGTCGTTCCCGGCCGAGCCGCGAAGCGGCGAGGGGAAGGGAACCCACGCGCCACGCCGCCGGCCGGCCGATGCGCCGCGACAGATCCAGCGGCCGCTCCGGCACGGCGTATCCTCGTGATACGGCTCTCCCGCCCAACCGGCGCCCCCCGCTCACCCCTTGTCGTAGGGGTTCTTCGGCTCGCGATAGGTGACGCGGATCGGCGTGCCGGGCAGCTCGAAGGTCTCGCGCAGCGAATTGACGAGGTAGCGCGTGTAGCTCTCCGGCAGGGCGTCGAGCCGGGTGCCGAACAGCACGAAGCTCGGCGGGCGCGCCTTGGCTTGCGTCGCGTAGCGGATCTTGATGCGCCGGCCGCTGACCGCCGGCGGCGGGTGCTGCTCCAGCACGCCCTCCAGCCAGCGGTTGATGCGGGCGGTGGCGACGCGCTTGTTCCACACCGCGTAGGCCGCGACCACCGCGTCCATCAGCCGGTCGAGCCCCTGGCCCTGCTGGGCGGAGACCGCCGCGATCGGCACGCCGCGGATCTGGGGCAGGGCGTGGTCGGTGTCCTCGCGCAGCCGCTTGATGGCGCCGGCCTTGGCCGGCACCAGATCCCATTTGGTGAAGCCGATCACCACCGCCCGGCCCTCGCGCACAGCGAGATCGGCGATGCGGGTGTCCTGCTCCTCGAACGGCTTGGTGGCGTCCATCAGCACCACCACCACCTCGGCGAAGCGCACCGCGCGCAGCGCGTCGGCCACCGACAGTTTTTCCAGCTTGTCCTCGATGCGGGCGCGCCGCCGCAGGCCGGCGGTGTCCCACACCTGGAAGGCGCGGCCGTTGAAATTGAGGTCCACCGCGATGGCGTCGCGGGTGATGCCGGCCTCAGGCCCCGTGAGCAGCCGGTCCTCGCCGAGCAGCGCGTTGATCAGGGTCGATTTGCCGGCATTGGGCCGGCCGATCACCGCCACCTTGATCGGCCGGGACGGATCGGGCGCCTCGCCGGTCTCCGCCTCATCCTCCTCGTCGTCGGGGCGAAGACGGGTGGCGTCCGGCAGGGTCTCGCAAATGGCGTCATAGAGGTCCGAGAGGCCCTCGCCATGCTCAGCCGACAGCGGAATCGGCGTGCCGAGCCCGAGTTCGAAGCCCTCCACCGCGGCCGCGCCGCCCTTGCGGCCCTCGCTCTTGTTGGCGATCAGGATCACCGGCCGGCCGGCGCGGCGCACCAGGTCGGCGAAGGCGCGGTCGGTCGGCGTCAGGCCGGCGCGGGCGTCGATGACGAACAAGATGGCGTCGGCGTCGCGGATCGCCGCCTCGGTCTGGGCGCGCATGCGCCCCTCCAGGCTCGCGGTGTCGGCCTCCTCGAGGCCGGCGGTATCGACGATGGTGAAGCTGAGGTCGCCCAGCCGGCCCTCGCCTTCGCGGCGGTCGCGCGTCACGCCCGGCCGGTCATCGACCAGGGCAAGGCGCTTGCCGACCAGCCGGTTGAACAGCGTCGACTTGCCGACATTGGGCCGGCCGACGATGGCGAGGGTGAACATCGGCGCTTCCTGACGAAATTGGCTGAGACGGTCTCCGTCTCGGAGTCTCTTCCCTCTCCCCTTGTGGGAGAGGGTGCCGAGCGATCAAGGATCGCGAGGCGGGTGAGGGGTGAAATCGAGTGGCCTGAAGAAACCCCTTACCCGGCTCGACCTCGCCACCCTTCCCGCGACGGGAAAGGGAATAAGGAGGCGGACCAGCCCCAGCCCTCAATCCTCCAAAGCCGGCGGCGCTTCCTGCTGCTGTTCTTGCTGCTGCTTGGCCTTGGCGCGCTTCTTGGTCTTGCCCGCGGCCGGCGCGTCCTGGGTCGCCGCCTCGGGCGGCTGCTCGACCGCCGGCGGCGGGGCATTGGCCGGCTGGGGCGGCGGCTCGCCATAGTTCACGCCCGGCACCCCTTCCGGAAACAGCGGCTTGCGGTCGCCGGGCAGCGGCGCCTTGCGCTCGTCGAACGGGTTGAGCTTCTCCATCGTCTCGCAGCCGGCCACCGCCAGGGTGGCGGCGACGAGCAGCGCGAGACGCACCGCCGGAAATGATCGCCTGCGCATCATCGTCTCAATTCGCCTTTGCCGGTTCGGTCTTTGCCGGCTCGGTCTTGGCCGGTTCGGCCTTGGCCGGTTCAGCCTTGGCCGCCTTGGGCGCGCCGGCGGAGGACAGAAGCTCGCGCAGGATCTCGCCGCGCAGCCGCAGGCTGGAGCTTGCCTGCGGATCGCTCAGCAGCCTGTCGGTCCACTTCGTGGCCTCGGGGCGCTCGCCGGCCTTCCAGGCCGAGGCGGCCAGCAGCTCGCGCGCGGTGTGGCGATAGGCGCCCTCGGCCGCGGCCAGCGGCTCCAGGCGCGATTTCATGTCGGCGTACGGGGCGCCATCGATCAGGAGCAGCCCGGCCCGCACCTGGGCGAGGTCGCGGATCAGGGCCGGCGCGCCGGTGTCGGCGGCGATGGCGTCGTAGGCGGCGACCGCCGCCGCCCTGTCGGTGGCCGACAGCACGTCGGCGCGCGTCAGGCGCGCCAGCAGGGCATAGCCGCCCGGCCCCTCGGCCTGAAGCGAGGCCAGCGCGGCCTCGGACTCGGCCGTCTTGCCCTCGGCGGCAAGCCGCAGCGCCGCCTCGAAGCGCACGCCCGCGGCCTCGGCCTGGCGGTGCTGCCACCACTCCCAGCCGCGCCAGCCCGCCACCCCGATGACGATGGCGACAGCCAGGGCGAGCACGAGGCCGCCATATTTGTCCCACAGCGCCCGCAGCTTCTCGCGGCGGACTTCCTCCTCGACTTCCTGGAAAATGTCGGACATCGGCCCAATGAACTCCCGATCGGCCGTCTGGCCTTAAGCTGGGGTCGTGGCGAGGCCGTGGCAGAACCGGCCGTTCCGGTCAAGCCCCGACGCCGGGCAGCACCGGCACCCCGATCAGCCAATGGTGCACGCCGAACAGGAAGGCGAGCCACAGCAACGTGCCGGCGATCACCGAAATGGTGTCGGCCCTGGTCCAGCCGCCGGGGTTGTCCGGCACCTTCAGGCCGCGGCGCTTGACCGAGATGCGGTCATAGACGCCGAACGCCAGGAACGAGCCGAACAGGGCGATCGAGCCGAGGTCGCCATTGGCGAGAAGATGGGCGAGCGCCCAGATCTTGATGCCGGCCAGCATCGGATGCTTGATCCGGTAGCGCAGCAGGCTCGGGCGCGGCGGCATGGCCGCGAACACGATGAAGGAGGGCAGCATCAGCGTCAGCGCCAGATGCTGCGTCCACACCGGCGGGGTCCACACCGGGATCATGCCCGCTGCGCGATAGTCGCCGAAGCCCACGACGATCAGCACCAGGCCGGTCATCACCACCGCGCCATGGACGGCCTTGTAGACGTTCTCATTGCCGCCGAGCGCGGCGACGAGGCGCCCGCGCAGCGGCCGAAAGGTCGGCAGCAGATGGGGGGCGAAGAACAGCACGAGGCCGAGAACGAGCAGCGTCATGGCAGATCCGCAGGCTGAGGGCGGCAGGAGAGGCGGCAGGAACGGCGGCACAGGTATAGGCGAAAACCATTCCCGCCGGTACTCATCGTGTCATCGTCGTTCCGGTCGAGCGCGAGCGAGGCCGCTTGCCCGGGACGGCAGGAGGCAGACGCGCCCTTCACTTCGCCGGCTTCTTCATCGCATAGGTGTGCTCGGGGCCGGGGAAGGTGCGCGCGCGCACCTCGCTGGCATAGGCCTCGATGGCCGCGGCGATGCCCGGCCCGAGGTCGCCGAATCGCTTGACGAATTTCGGCACCCGCGGGGTGAGGCCCAGCATGTCCTCCATCACCAGCACCTGGCCGTCGCAGGCCGGCGAGGCGCCAATCCCGATGGTTGGGCACGGCACCTCGGCGGTGATCTTGCGGGCGAGCGGCTCGGCCACCGCCTCGATCACCATGGCGAAGGCGCCGGCCTCGGCGACCGCGCGGGCATCGTCCTCGATCGGCCCCCAGTCGGCCTCCTCGCGGCCCTGGGCGCGGAAGCCGCCCAGCACATTGATCGACTGCGGGGTGAGGCCGATATGGGCCATCACCGGAATGCCGCGCTCGACCAGGAAGCGGATGGTCTCGGCCATGCGGCGCCCGCCCTCCAGCTTCACCGCGCCGCAGCCGGTCTCCTTCATCACCCGCACGCAGCTGTGGAACGCCTCCTCGCGCGAGGCCTCGTAGCTGCCGAACGGCATGTCGACCACCACCAGCGCGCGCCTGGAGCCGCGCATCACCGCCTGCGCCTGCAGGATCATCATGTCGAGCGTGACCGGCACGGTCGATTCCAGCCCGTGCATCACCATGCCGAGCGAGTCGCCGACCAGGATGACGTCGCAGGAGGCATCGGCGATGCGGGCGGTGTGGGCGTGGTAGGCGGTGAGCGCCACGATCGGCTCGCCGCCCTTGCGGGAGCGGATGTCGGGCGCGCTCAGGCGGCGGACCTCGGCGGACGCGGGCGACAGGGAGGCGTGAACGGACATGGCGGACTCGTGATGGCGGGCTTCTGATCGCTGGCGCGGGATCTTGGAGCGTCCGATCTGACTGCATCAGATCGGACGCTCTAAGTTTCTGGTTTGTCGCATTTTCTTTCGCGCAACCGGTATCCACTTGTGCGGAAAATGCTCTGGTAATCCTCTTCGTGATCCTGCGAAGCCCGCGTGGGAGGGGGAGAAATGCGCGGCCGAACGCCGGCCAGTGGCAAAGCCGGGCAGTCTCCCTACATATTTTCCGTCGTCAACAACCGAAAGGAGGTGATCCAGTGTCTCATTGTCCCTCGCCGCGGCCGGCGGCGCATTCGGCCTGGATCCTCGCCTCGGCGGCGGTCCGCACGGCCTGAGCGGCCGGTCCCGGTTCGACAAAGGAAGGGCCGCCCGAGGGCGGCCCTTCGCCTTTGCATCGCCGCCGCCGGGCCGCTATCACGCTGCGGCCCATGGAACAGACCACACAGCCCGCACAGACCGATCCCTTGCGCATCCTTGTCGACGCCGACGCCTGTCCGGTGAAGGACGAGGTCTATCGCGTCGCCGAGCGCTTCAATCTCGCGGTCGTCGTAGTGGCCAACAGCCCGCTGCGGGTGCCGCCGAGCCCGGATATCGAGCGGGTGGTGGTCGGCGACGGCCCGGATGCCGCCGACGACTGGATCGCCGAGCGTGCAGGCCCCGATGCGGTGGTGATCACCGCCGATATCCCGCTCGCCGCCCGCTGCGTCGCCAATGGCGCGGCGGTGATCGCCCCCAACGGCCGGCCGTTCACCAGGGACTCGATCGGCATGGCGGTGGCGATGCGCGACCTGATGACCGATCTGCGCTCGGCCGGCGAAGCGACGTCCGGCCCGCCGCCCTTCACCCCGCGCGACCGCTCGGCCTTCCTGTCCGAGCTCGACCGCACCCTGCGACGCCTGCAACGCACCCGAGCCTGATCCATGGCGCCGCCGCTGCTCCAGCTCCGCAATATCGGCCTCACCTTCGGCGGCACGCCGCTGCTCGACGATGCCGAACTGTCGCTCGCGCCCGGCGAGCGGGTGTGTCTCGTCGGCCGCAACGGTTCGGGCAAGTCGACGCTGCTGCGCATCGTCGCCGGGCTGATGGAGCCCGACCGCGGCACCCGTTTCCTGCAGCCCGGCGCCACCGTGCGCTATCTGCCGCAGGAGCCCGATTTCGGCGATGCGCCGAGCGTGCAGGCCTATGTCGAGGCCGGGCTCGGGCCGGGCGACGATCCGCACCGCGCCCGGCTGCTGCTCGAACAGCTCGGCCTGCATGGCGACGAGAACCCGGCCGCCGTGTCGGGCGGCGAGGCGCGCCGCGCGGCCATCGCCCGCACCCTGGCGCCGGACCCCGACATCCTGCTGCTCGACGAGCCGACCAACCACCTCGATCTCGCCGCCATCGAGTGGCTGGAGGCGACGCTGCTTTCAAGCCGCGCCGCCCTGATGCTGATCAGCCACGACCGGCGCTTCCTCACCAATCTGTCGAACGCCACGGTGTGGCTCGACCGCGGCCGCACCCGCCGCATCGAGCGCGGCTTCGGCGCGTTCGAGGCGTGGCGCGATGAGGTGCTGGCCGAGGAGGAGCGCGACCAGCACAAGCTCGACCGCAAGATCGTCGCCGAGGAGCACTGGCTGCGCTATGGCGTCACCGCGCGGCGCAAGCGCAACGAGCGCCGCCTTGCCAACCTCCACGCGCTCCGCCAGTCGCGCCGGGAGTATCGCGCGTCCGCCGGCAAGGCGCAGCTTGCGGCGGTGCAGGCGGATGCCTCCGGCACGCTGGTGATCGAGGCCGAGCGCATCGCCAGGAGCTATGACGGCCGGCCGATCGTCGCCGAGTTCTCGACCCGCATCCGCCGCGGCGACCGCATCGGCATCGTCGGCCCCAACGGCGCCGGCAAGACCACGCTGATCGAGATGCTGACCGGCATTGCCGCGCCCGATTCCGGCACCGTGAAGCTGGGGTCCGGGCTGATGATCGCCCGGCTCGACCAGCACCGCGACAGTCTCGACGCAACCTCCACCGTCGCCGACACGCTGACCGGCGGGCGCGGCGATTCGGTGATGGTGGGCGGCAAGCCGCGTCACGTCATCGGCTACATGAAGGACTTCCTGTTCACGCCGGAGCAGGCGCGCACCCCGGTCGGCGTCTTGTCGGGCGGCGAGCGCGGCCGGCTGATGCTGGCACAGGTGCTGGCCAAGCCCTCGAACCTCCTTGTGCTCGACGAGCCGACCAACGACCTCGACCTCGAAACCCTCGACGTGCTGGAGGAGATGCTGGCCGACTACACCGGCACCGTGCTGCTGGTCAGCCACGACCGCGATTTCCTCGACCGCGTGGTCAATGGCGTGATCGCGCCGGACGGCGAGGGGCGGTGGGTCGAATATGCCGGCGGCTATTCCGACATGCTGGCCCAGCGCGGCGCCGACCTCGCGCGCCCCGCCGCCAAGGCAGCGGGCAAGGACGCGCCCGTGCCCAAGGAGAGGCCGAAGCCGGCGACCCCCGCCAAGCGCCGCCTGAGCTTCCACGAGAAGCACGCGCTGGAGACGTTGCCGGCGAAGATGGCGAAGCTCCACGACACCATCGCCAAACTGCAGGCGAAGCTCGACGATCCGGCGCTGTTCGCGAAGGACCGCAAGACCTTCGACGACGTCTCCCACAAGCTCGCCGCCGCCCATGCCGAGCTGGCCAAGGCGGAGGAGACCTGGCTGGAGCTGGAGATCCTGCGCGAGGAGATCGAGGGCGCCTGACGGCGAGCTTTCCGGCGCGGGCTTTGCGGAGCGAGCCTGAGCGGAGAAATGCTCTGGGTGAACGGGCGTTGGACGCGTGCGGCGCGGCACCGTGCCGGCCCGTCGCGGCAACCCAGGATTGCGCAATTTGCTCCGGATTATTGCCCGCCACGCGCACAATTTTCGTTATTTCGCGCAATTCACGCAGAAACTTCCCATACGTTAAAGAATTGGATCAAACCCTAGTAATGAGATTACCGGATTATTTGGGCGCGGCATTAACCTCAAGGTCACAATTGCCGCCAGCGCGCACACGGAACGCCTTGTCCTGGCGATATTGCAACCTCTAATAAGGAACTACCGCAACCAAAGATGTAGTTTCCATTGCGCTCGTTTTCCGTCACAGTTTTAAGTGGAGGGGGTGCCGGTTGCGTCGCAACCGGGGGCGGGGAAGCGATGAAGATCCGGAGGTTCCGCTCGGCGGAGAGATTTGCCTCGGCCGCCCAGGTGTGGCTGCTCGGCGCGGTCATCGCCGTGGTGGCGGTCGCCGTGGCCTTCTTCGCCCTGGGTGGCTACCGCGACTATGACGTCACCCTGGAGAAGGGCTGGTCCGAGGCCGAGACCACCGCCCACGTGCTCGCCGAGCAGGCGAGCCGGATGATCGAGATCAGCGAGATCCTCACCGCCGAGGTCGCCGATGCTGCGATCCGGGATGGCCTCGACCACGTCACCGGCCCAGGCTGGCCGCGCTTTCTCGACCGCCTCGAGCCGGTGCCGCAGATCGGCTCGCTGTGGGTCCTCGATGCCGAGGGCAACGTCCTCGCCAGTTCCTTCCGCCCCGTCCCGCCGGCCGCCAGCTTCGCCGACAGCGATTATTTCCAGCGGCTGCATAGCGGCACGCGCGTATTGATCTCGCCGCTGATGTTCGGCCAGTTCAGCCGGGTGTGGTTCTTCGGCTACAACCGCGCCATCGTGAAGGACGGCGCGTTCCTCGGCGTCGTGCAGGTCTCGATCCACGCCGACCATTTCAAGTCGTTCTTCGAGCGGCTGACGCTCGGGCCGGACGCGGCGATCGGCATCTATGACAACGACGGCGCGGTGGTGATGCGCTGGCCGCTGCCGGAGAATGGCGCTCCGACCGGTCCCGGCCACCTGCTTCCGCCGGGCGCGATGCAGGCGGCGGCGGGACGTCTAGAATCGACGTCGCCGGCCGGCGTGCCGCTGCTGGTGGCCTATCGCCGGCTCGACCGCGCGCCGCTGGTGGTCGCCGCCGCGGTGTCGAAGGACGACGTGCTCGCGCCCTTCCGCACCCGTCTGGCCTGGGGCGTGATGCTGCTCGGCATAGGCGGCGTCATCGTCAGCGTGCTCGGCGCGGTCGCCTTCGGCACCGCCCGCCGCGAACGCGCGGCGCAGGTGATGGAGCGTGCCGCCGCCCGCAAGCTGGCGGCCACCCTCGCCGACCGCAATCATCTGGTCCAGTCGCTGCAGGAGAGCGAGCGGCGGTTCGAACAGATCGCCGCCGCCATCGGCGACGTGTTCTGGATCGCCGAGCCGGAAGCCCGGCGCTTCATCTATGTCAGCCCGGCCTATGTGCGGCTGTGGGGCCGCAGCGCCGAGGCGCTCTATCACGATGCCAACGAATGGTCGGCGGCAGTGCATCCGGACGACCGCGAGCGCCTGCGCGACAGCTGGAGCATGATCGCCGCCGGCCGCGACCTGCAGTACCGCATCATCCACCCCGATGGCAGCATCCGCTGGATCCGCGACCACGGCTTTCCGGTGGCGGATGTGCCGGGGCGCTTCGCTGGAATCGCCGCCGACGTCACCGATCTGGTCGCCGCCGAGGCGGCCGAGCGCGCCGAGTCGGCGCGCATGCGGGTGGCGCTGCGGGCCGGCGGCCTCGCCGCCTTCGCGCTCGATGTCGTCGATGGCGGCTTCGTGCACGATCCGGCGCTGGCCGAGATGCTCGGCCTGCCCGCCGACGCCAGGATTGCGACGGAAGCCGACTTCATCGCCGCCATCCACCCGGAGGACCGCGACCGCTGCGCCGCCGAGTTCCGCAAGGCGTTCACCCCGGGCGGGCTGTTCCGCGCCGAGTTCCGCGTCGTCCGGCCGGACGGCCAGACCCGCTGGCTGATCGGCGCCGCCGAAGGCGTGCGCAACGCTGCCGGCATCGTGCAGGCGGTCGGCTTCACCGGCGACATCACCGAGCGCAAGCTCGCCCACGACCGCCAGGCGCTGCTCATCCGCGAGCTGCACCACCGGGTGAAGAACATCCTCAGCGTCGCCCAGGCGATCGCCGGCATCAGCCTGCGCTCGGTGCGCAGCCTGGAGGAGTTCCGCGAGGTGTTCAGCGAGCGGCTGGTGGCGCTCGGGCGCACCCACTCGCTGCTGATCGACAGCGGCTGGGCGGGCGCCCAGCTCTCAGACCTGTTCCGGCTGGAATTCGAGCCCTATGCCGACCGCGCCCACCAGCTCCATTTCGACGGCCCGCAGGTGCTGATGCCGCCGGGAACGGTGGTGACCTTCGGCCTGGCGGTGCACGAGCTGGTGACCAACTCCGCCAAATACGGCGCCCTTTCGGTGCCCGACGGGCGCATCGACGTCACGTGGCGGGTCGAGGCCGGCGCGTCGGGACGGCGGCTCAGGATCGATTGGGTCGAGACCGGCGGCCAGCCGCCGGCTGCGCCCAAGCACGCCGGTTTCGGCACGCAGCTCCTGCAGAAGATTCTCCCCGGCCAGCTTCGCGCCGAGGTGAAGGTGGATTATTCCGGCGGCGGTCTGCGGGTGGCGATCGACGCGCCGCTGCCGGCCGAAGGCGCCCCGGATCCGTCGCCGCCGGTCAGTTCGGCGGCGTGATGCGGCTTCCGGCCGGTCGGGCCTGAGACCCCTCTGCCGGCCACCCAAAAATCCCTCCCAAATCAAGGGTTTTTCAGCGACACTGGTGTTGCGGTCGCGGAGCGCTCGGTCGGGGCCGCGGGGAGGCTGGTCGGCGGCGCGATCGTCCCGGCCGGCATCTGGCCGGCGCAGGCTCTTTTTGCACTGCAACGAAACTATTCCGTCATCCCGCCGTTGCCCGCCTTGGAACAGCAGGAGACCCCGATGCCGCTGCGTGGACTGGAAGACCTGGCGGCCGGCCTCGCCGCCCAGCGCCGCAAATGGCTGGGGCTCGACGGCCAGCCGCTGGTGCCGCGCCCGCCGCTGCCGACCGGCAGCCGGCTGGTCGAGATCAGGGATTTCGGCAGCAATCCCGGCCGGCTGCGCATGTTCGTCCACGTTCCGGCGGGCCTCGCCGAGCGGCCCGGGCTGGTGGTGGTGCTGCACGGCTGCACCCAGAACGCCGCCGCCTACGACATCGGCGCCGGCTGGTCGACGCTGGCCGACCGCTACGGCTTCGTGGTGCTGGCGCCCGAGCAGACCCGCCTCAACAATCCGCGCAACTGCTTCAACTGGTTCCGTTCCAGCGACATCCGGCGTGACCGTGGCGAGTGCGCCTCGATCCGCCAGATGGTCGAGCGCATCATCCTCGATCACGACCTCGACCGCCAGCGGGTGTTCGTCACCGGCCTGTCGGCCGGCGGCGCCATGACCAGCGTGATGCTCGCCACCTATCCCGAGGTGTTCGCCGCCGGGGCCGTCATCGCCGGCCTGCCCTATGGCTGCGCCGACGGCGTGCCGCAGGCGCTGGAGGCGATGAAGGGCGGCCGCACGCGCCCGGCGCGTGACTGGGGCGATCTGGTGCGCGCGGCCTCCCGCCACCGCGGACCGTGGCCCCGCGTCGCAGTCTGGCACGGCGACGCCGACGACGTGGTGGCGCCGCTCAATGCCGGCGAGATCACCAAGCAGTGGACCGACCTGCACGGCCTGCCGGATGCGCCGGACGCGACCGACCGGCTGGACGGCCACCCCCGCCGGCTTTGGCACGGTCCGGGTGGCGAGGTGATGATCGAGGATGTGCTGGTGGAGGGCATGGCCCACGGCACGCCGCTGGCGATCAAGGGCGTCGAGGCGCCGCACGGCGCCGCCGGCCCGTTTTTGCTCGATGTCGGCATCGCCTCGAGTTTCCACATCGCCAAGTTCTTCGGCCTGACCGGGGAGGTGACGCTGCACCCGGCGTCGAGGACGGGCGAGCGCCCGCCGCCGCCTGAGGCGCTGCCCGGCGTGTCGGGCACTATCGCCCGCGCGCTGCGCGCCGCCGGCCTGTGGCGGCGGTGATCCGGTTTGCGGATCATCGTTTCGTGATCCCCCGAAACGGACTCGCCGAAAACCTTTGTTCGGAGAGGGGATCTTTTGGCGCGGCGAATTCCAAACTCCAGCTTAGGCAGTCGCAGTCCGCATGATTCGGCTTCCTCCCGATTCCTGCGGGGTTCCGGAAGCGGTCCCGCCGAAAGCCCTGGTTCTGCAGGAGCCTTTCGATAACGGGAACTTCGGCGGTCGGACGACCGCTCGAAGGCCCTATCGGCTGGAAACCGGAAGACGGATTCGGTGCAGAAGCGCCGGATGCCACATGACGGCCGAGTTCCGTCCGAATGCCGCATGGCGCGGCACCCATGCATGCGTTCCCATCCACCCTGGCAAGCCCCAGGCGCACATGAGATGCGTTGACGTCTGCCGCGTGGCGCCTATGCCAAGGGCCCCGCAATCGCGGCCGGAAATCGAGATCATGTCGAGCAGATCCGACCACACGCAGCGATTTGCGCTCATCGACGACGCTGCAACCGGGTGCACGCCGAGCCCGTTCCGGATCTCGGCGCCGGCGGCCCGCATCCTGCTGGATCTGGCCGAGTTCGGGACGATCGTGCTGCTCGGCCTCGCCGCGGGCGTGGCCTACTCCGCCTTCGTGCTGGGCAGCGCCCCCGAATATGACGAGATCGCCGGCATCTCGGTCTGCGCGGCGATTCTCTATGCGCTTATGCGGGGCTTGCGCCGCGTCCAGGGTCCCGGCGGGCGGGCGAGCCTGTCGCACGAGCTGATGGCGACGCTGGGAAGCTGGGTGCTGGCGCTCGTCACCATGAGCATGATCGCCTTCGTGATGAAGTCCGGCGCCGACTATTCGCGCGGCTTCGTGCTGGTGTTCGCCACCGTCGTGCCGGCGGCGCTGGCCGTGCTGCGCCTGACGTTCCGGCGGCTGTCGCGGTCGCGCGGCGGAACGCGGCTGATCGGCCGCGGCGTCGTCGTGCTTGCCGATCCGGACGAACTCGCCGGCCGCAACCTCAAGGAACGGCTCGACACGCGGGCGATCGACGTCGTGAGCTCGTTCACTCTGCTAGCCGCGTCGCCCGGACGGTCCGGGCTGGGCGAGGTCGAGCGGCGCACCCTCGATCTCCTGATCGAGACCTGCCGGCAGCTCGCCGCCGACGAGATCCTGCTGGTCATGCCCTGGCAGGACCAGCAGCGCATCCACGCGGTTCTCGACGAGCTCGCGCGGGTGCCGCTGCCGGTGCGGCTGCTGGCCGACCGCTCGCTCGAAGGCATCATGGCGCGCTCTTCCGGTTGGAAGGCGCTCACCTCGATCGAGGTGCAGCGGGCACCGCTCGGTCTCGGCGAGCGGCTGCAGAAGCGGACCTTCGACATCCTTGCCGCAACCGCCCTGCTGATGGCGCTGATGCCGCTGATGCTGGGCGTGGCGGCGCTGATCCGGCTCGATTCACCGGGGCCCGCGCTGTTCCGTCAGCGCCGCAACGGCTTCAACGGCCGGGTGTTCCGGATCTGGAAGTTCCGCACGATGACCGCCGCCGAGGACGGCGCGGTGATCCGGCAGGCCGTTCGCAACGACGTTCGTGTCACCCGTCTCGGCCGCTGGCTGCGCCGCACCAGCATCGACGAGCTGCCGCAGCTGTGGAACGTGCTGACCGGCGAGATGTCGATCGTCGGGCCGCGGCCGCATGCCGTCGCCCACAACAACGAGTACACCCGCCGCATCGCCAACTACGCCCTGCGCCACCACATGAAGCCGGGCCTCACCGGCTGGGCGCAGGTGAATGGCTATCGTGGCGAGACTCCGCATCTGTCACTGATGGAGCGCCGGGTCGAGCACGACCTGTGGTACATCAACAACTGGTCGATCTGGCTCGACATCCGCATCCTGGCGGCGACCGTCCGCGTGCTGCTGAAACCCTGCGCCTATTGAGCGGGCCGCGGCGCTGGTGCGGACCCGAACTCCGACGCCAGCCGGCACTGCACCGACAGATCCTGGATCATCGCCGGGAAGTCGCCGAGATCCACCTCGCCGGCAGTGACCTCGGCGCCGTCATTGACAATGCGGAAGGCGGCGCGGCGGGCGCGGGTGGCGGCCTGCAGGAACACTGCGGCGTCCTCCGGCATCAGCCCCACCGTGGTCGGCGGCAGCAGCACGGCGGCCTTCGCCTTGACCGGCGGGCGGTCGTCCAGCCGCCATTCGATCTGCGGCCGGTCGCGCGGCGGGATCGGCACGATCAGCGCCAGCACCACATCGAGGCCGCCATGGCCGCAGCGCACCATCATCGCGGCGAAGTCCGGCCCCGAGCGCAGCGTGTCGGCGATCTTGACGCTGCTCACCAGATCGGCGCCGCCGCGCGGATCGGGCGTGCGCAGCAGCCGCCAAGTGCCCTCTGCGGCCAGAGTTCTGCCGGCCGGGGCAAGGGTCGCCGCGGCCGTGGTCAGCACCATTGCGAGACTGCAGGCCGCGGCGCGGCCGGGGGTGAGGAACCCGATCATGGCATCCGTGGTGGTGGACGCGGAGATGCCGCCGCCGTCCAGGTTTGAAGACCGTCGTTTGAAGACCGTTCTGCGTCCTCCGGCCTGGTCGGCCGGAAACCGTGTGGTTCCCCCTTCGATACCGGGTGCGGAGTCCGCAAAGCCTTGGATAGTCCTCCCAAAGCCTCCCCCCAAGCCCCTGAATCCCCAACCCCCTGGGTCTCCAAGCCCCTGGATCAGGAAATTTCGATAAGTCTACCCCAGGGTCATGAAGAGGTCTTGCGGTTACCGTATCATCTGCCCCAGCGCGAGGATGCACCTGAACCAAGGGTTGCCGAAAACACGGCCCGATGCAAGGCGCCGGGGCGTCCGCGCAGATCCCCTACCGATTCAGACCGGTGCCGCAGGTTGGGGCTGTCGCCACAACCAATGGATGCTCAACCCACGTTGTAATTGTGCCACAGTCGCGGGGATTCCAGCAGGTTAGGTGGCAAATGACCATAAACAAGCTTGGCAGCATCCGTGGGCAACGCTAAGTGTCTCGTACCTTTTTCGGAGGCTCCCGCATGACCAACAATTGGCGGCATCCCCGGCCCGGTCGGCTGGTCGCGGTTCTTGGGTTCGCGCTTCTCGCCGGCGGCTGCTACGTGCTGCCGGCGGCCGGTCCCAACGGAGCCTACGTCAAGTCGGAGGCCGTTGGCGACCAGAGTGGCCTGCCTTACGACCTCATCGAATTGAACGCACACGTTGCGGCCGTGCTGTCAACCCGCGGCAGCGGCACCTTTGCCGGCACCTTCAAGGATCGCCGGCCGCCCTCGGAAATCCCGATCGGCATCGGCGACGTCGTGTCGGTGACGATCTTCGAAGCCCAGCAGGGCGGCCTGTTCATCCCGGCCGAGGCGAGTGTGCGTCCCGGCAACTTCGTCACCATTCCCGATCAGGTGGTGGACCGCTCCGGCTTCATTTCGGTACCCTATGCCGGGCGCATCCCGGCGGCCAATCGCGGCCCGGCGGAAGTGCAGGGCATCATTGAGGCGCGCCTGCGCGACCGCGCGATCGATCCGCAGGTGGTGGTGGCGGTGACCAACCAGCGCTCCTCGCAGGTCAGCGTGCTCGGCGAGGTCAACTCGCCCATCAAGTATCCGCTGACCAGCGCCGGCGACCGCATCCTCGACGCCCTGGCGCGGGCCGGCGGCCCCAAGGGCCAGGACTACGACACCTGGATCACCCTGCAGCGTGGCGGCCGCGAGGCCTCGGTCGGCTACGGCACGCTGATCAAGGAGCCGTCGAACAACATCTATATACAGCCGGAAGACACGCTGATCGTTTCGCGGCAGGCGCCCGCCTTCATGGCTTTCGGCGCGTCGGGCGCCAATGGCCAGTTCAAGTTCGACAAGGAGCAGATGAACCTCGCCGAGGGCATGGCCATGGCCGGCGGTCTGCTCGACGACCGGGCCGAGCCGTCCTACGTGTTCCTCTACCGGCTGGAATCGCGCGAGGTGGCCGAGAGGATCGGCGCCGATCTGACCAAGTGGCAGACCAATCAGGTGCCGGTGATCTACTCGCTGAACCTGCGCAATCCGGGCGGCTTCTTCCTCGCCCGCAAGGTGCCGCTGCGCGACAAGGACATCATCTACGTCGCCAACGCCGAGGGCGTGGAGTGGGCCAAGTTCCTCCAGTTCGTGCGGCTGCACATCACCACGGTGCTGGAGGCCGACGCGATCAAGACCGTGGGCCAGTGACCGCGAGCATTCTCCGCGAAAGTGGGAACCGGTTTTGCGAACGGGAATGCGATAATTCGAGGAGTTGGAGTTCCGGACACCCGGCGTGATCTCCGCGTCAGCGCCCATCGAGACATGCGCTCATCAAGACATGCGAACGCCGGCCACGAGGCCGGCGTTTTTGCTGAAGAGGGCATGCTGCCTTCGGCATACTGCCGACGTCCGCGACGGCACTTCCCCTGCCGTGACAATCTCGCCGTGACCGTCTCGCCGTTCGGGAAGGGCCGCCCGTGCGCTTCGGCCTATTGCCCGATGAGGGCGGCGCGGTAGCGCTCGCGCACCACCGCCAGCGGGCGCCCGTGGGCGTCGAGCAGCACGGCGCGATGTTCGAGCACCACGCCCGGATCGAGCGCGTCGGACGCGATCGCCACCCGCAGGGTGCGGCGGAAGGGCTGCAGCGGCGCGACGATGGCGCCGAACGGCACGTCGGTGGTCTCCAGCGCCCGCGCCATCGCCGCCGGCAGGCGGCGGGGCAGGAACCAGTTGTCGGCCTCCGACAGCACCAGATCGCCGCGCAGCAGCAGTACCGACCGGTAGCCGACCGGCTCGCCGGTCTGCGGCGCCAGCTCGGCCTGCTCCTGGGCGTCGAGCGCGGGCGGCGTCGCCGGGCGGCGGTGGACCACGGTGATCGGGCCGCTCGACAGGCCGCGCGCCTCGCACCACACGAGCAGGCCCTCGGTCGCCGTCGGCGAGCCCAGCAGGTGCTCGCTCAGCCGTCGGGCGGCCTCCGGGTGGGTGCAGTCGGTTGCTGTGCTGGTGGAACGCATTCCTGTCTCGGCGGCCTTCCGAACTGGTTCGTCCAAGGTCGCGCACCCTGCCGCGATGTCGCCGGCAGCCGGCTTGGCGCGGACAACTGGCGCGAATAGCGGCAGGTGCCGCTCGCGGCGTCATCAAGGCGATGTTACCGGCGTTGTCAAACACCGCGCAGGTTGTCGGGAGCGGAAACCGGTTGCGGCCGCATTGACGGGTTCGCCGGACGGAGGACCCCAACGGGTGACGTGACGCTCTCGCGTCCCCCCGTTCCCTGTCCGGCCGCGTGTGCTAGATGGAGGCCGTTGGGGGGTGACGCATGCAGCCGAGCCATTTCGATGCCGCGAGCGGCATCCTGCCCGGCCATCGCATCGTTGCGCTGGTCGAGGGCGGGCACGTGCGCGCGGCGACAGCGATCGCGCCCGACCAGATCCAGCCGGCGAGCCTTGATCTGCGTCTGGGGGCGCGGGCGTGGCGGGTGCGGGCGAGCTTCCTGCCCGGCCGCGACGTTGAGGTTCACCGGCGTCTTGAGGCATTGGCGCTGCACGCGGTCGATCTCGCGCCCGGCGCGGTGCTGGAGACCGGCTGCGTCTATCTGGTCGAATTGCTGGAGCATCTCGCGCTGCCGGCGTCCGTCGCCGCTGCCGCCAATCCCAAGAGCTCGACCGGCCGGCTCGACGTGTTCACCCGGGTGATCGCCGACGGCATGCGCGCCTTCGACCAGATTCCGGCCGGCTACACCGGCCCGCTCTATTTGGAGGTCTCGCCGCGCACCTTCCCTATCCTGGTGCGCACCGGCTCGCGCCTGTCGCAATTGCGCTTCCGGGTCGGCT
The DNA here is from genome assembly GCF_003966715.1 of Blastochloris tepida. Taxonomy (NCBI): domain Bacteria; kingdom Pseudomonadati; phylum Pseudomonadota; class Alphaproteobacteria; order Hyphomicrobiales; family Blastochloridaceae; genus Blastochloris; species Blastochloris tepida. The sequence goes on along the minus strand of NZ_AP018907.1, from coordinate 3,117,360 downwards.
CGGCGGTGCTGGACCGGGACGAGTTGGCGCGGCTGCAGGCCGCCCACCGCCTCGTCGACACGCCGGAGCCGGACCTCGGCTCGGGCGGCATTGCGGTGTCGATCGACCTCGCCCCGCGCGACGGCATCGTCGGCTACCGCGCCAAGCGCCACACCGGCCTCGTCGATGTCGACCAGCGCGCCGCCTGCGACGTGCTCGATTTCTGGGAGCCGATCCGGCGGGTCGGCAAGCTTGGTCTCGTGCTCGACCCCGACGAGTTCTACATCCTGGCTTCCAAGGAGGCCGTGCAGGTGCCGCCCGCCTTTGCCGCCGAGATGGTGCCGTTCGATCCCCTGGTCGGCGAGTTCCGCGTCCATTATGCCGGCTTCTTCGATCCCGGCTTCGGCTGGGCGGCGGCCGGCGGCGCGGGCGCCCGCGCGGTGCTGGAGGTGCGCTCGCGCGAGGTGCCGTTCATCCTGGAGGACGGCCAGATCGTCGGCCGGCTGATCTATGAGCGCCTCACCGAGCCGCCGCAGACGCTCTATGGCGCGGGCCTCGGCTCCAACTATCAGGCCCAGGGGCTGAAGCTGTCCAAGCACTTCAAGGCGGACACGGTCTCGGGCTGACCGAGTCTGCCCCGGCCGGATGGCGCGGGGCCGGCGTCGCCCGCTCGGGAAGCCCGGTCCAGGTCAGGCGCGCCTTTGCTCGCCGGGTCCTTGCCGATCTGGCCTCCGCCGGCCGACGGCGCCGGCCCGATTGCCATTGCCCCGCAGCCCCGCTGTCCCGTTGTTTCGAACGTCCGCCTGCCGCTGCCTCTTGCCCCGGACGGCCCTTCCTCGCTAATGTCGCCGGCGCTGCGGGCGTAGTTCAGTGGTAGAACATCAGCTTCCCAAGCTGAGTGTCGTGGGTTCGATTCCCATCGCCCGCTCCAAACCCAGCAAACCTGCCGACAAACTGGTGTGTGCCGATCGCCCGGCGCGAACCGCGGGAGCGTGCCGCCGCGACCGTGCCATCCGCCGGGTGTGGCATTCCGTTGGGGCGTGGCGCGCGCTCGGGTTCGGCACGAATGGAACAGGGCCGGAAAGTCTTACACCGCCTCCGCATAGATGGTGGTGCGGCCGGACGCGATCTCCGGATCGATGAGCCTCAGATTGAAGGCCCGCGAGATCAGATGTGCGCGGTTGGTGCAGTTCAGCTTGAACCGCGCGCTTTCGAAATAGGCGCGCACCACCCGCTCGGAAATGTCCAACTCGCGGGCAATCTCCTTGTTGGTCTTGCCCATTGCCGCCCAGCACAGACACTGCCGCTCGCGTGCCGACAGCGACCGCAGGATCGTATTCTCCGACCGCTCGAAGCCGAGAACCCGGTCATGTATGAGGTGGGACAGGACGTGAAAGTCCCGCAGATAGGCGTGCTTCAGTCTGGCCCATTCGGCATCGGCAACGCCGCTGGTGATCGTGAACAAGGCGCGCTCGCCGCTCACGCCGCGGATCGGGAATGACAGGCCATGAGGGCCGATGCCGAATTCCGCCGCCTCGTCGAAGACCTGCTTGGCGCCGGGGCCGCGCCGGTCGAGCTCCGCCCAATCGACCGGTAAAAGGCTGGTCGCTGACGCACTGATGACCGGATCGACCGAGAAATAGTTCTGCCCGACATAGCGTTCCACCCATTGCGCCGGATAGGTCAGGATGGTGACGGGGTTCGCCTGCTGAACCGTGGGCAGGGTGATGGCGTGATAGACGGCGTGCTGGAGACCGTAGCGCGCAATCAGGCGCTTGAGAAACTCGAACAGGGCGGCTTCCGAACGCACCTCCCTGAGTTCGCTGACCGAGCTTTCGAAGGCGTCATCGAACATGCCGTCACCCTGCTGTCGCAAGGGCGGCATCCTACAGCATGGGCGGCGGCGCGGACAACGGAGGTTTGCAGGCGCGGCGCCATTCTACCAGGCCGATCACTGTCCCCAGCGAGCTCCGGTTGCAGGGCGCAGCAATCCGGCTTCCGGATGATCCTTATGGGGATCGCGGAAACGGTGCACCCAGCCGGCTATTGACGGCTGGTCTCGAACCGGAGCTGCAGCAGGGCGTAGCGCAGGGCGATCGACGTCTCGCTCAGCTCCATGTCCTCCAGCAGCCCTGCTGCAAGCTCGATCGTCTTGTCGATTTGCGTGATCAGACGCTCCTCGTCGGTCGCCCCGAGATCCGAAAGACCGATCAACCTTGGATCAAGAGCGCGGTGCGGCATCGTTTCCTCCAACCCGGAGGATGCAGCTACGACCTTTGGCCGCACCGGGAAAGCCGGCCGGAACGCCGGTGGCAGGACTGCCCCCGGCGTAAACGACGGGGATCTCGCCAAAGCGGCCCGCGACCGGCGAAGATATGGACGCAACGGCACGCGGCCCCCATAGTTGAATGATGCAGACCGGCGCGCCCACGCCCTCACCGTCATCGGCCCGGCCGGGATGGCTGCCGCTCGCGATCGCCGTCGCCATTGCCGCGCTGGCCTTCGCCGCCGGGCTGTTGTGGGCCACCCAGGGCGGCGCGGTGTTCTTCGAGGTGGTCGCCGCCGGCATCGCCGCCTGCTTCTGACCGGTCGAGGCTGCCGCCCATGGTCCTGGAACCCACACGCTCCCTCCCGCCGCGCACGATCGCGATTCTCGTCGGCCTCTTTCTCGTCGCCATCGCCGCCGGCATCGGCGCCGGGGTGTGGCTGAACGGCAGCGGGACGTCCTCCCCCACCGACGCCGCGGTCGGCGGGCCGTTCCGCCTTACCGCCCATGACGGCCGTACCGTGACGGAGGCCGACTTCAAGGGCATGCCGGTGCTGCTGTTCTTCGGCTTCACCCACTGCCCGGACATCTGCCCGACCACGCTCGCCGACGTCTCGGAGGTGCTGGAGCGGCTCGGGCCGGACGCCGGGAAGGTGCAGGCGCTGTTCGTCAGCGTCGATCCCGAGCGCGACACGCCGCAGGTGCTGGCGAGCTATATCGGCGCCTTCCACCCGCGCATTCTCGGGCTCAGCGGCGATGCGGCGGCAACGGCCGCGATCGTGCGCGCCTATCGCGTCTATGCCAGGAAGGTGCCGCTGAAGGATGGCGGCTACACCATGGACCACACCGCGGTGGTCTATCTGCTGGACAAGGAGGGCCGCTTCGTCGCGCCGTTCGATCTCAAGCGGCCGGCCGATGCCGCCGCGGCGGAGCTGCGGCGGTACCTCTGAAGTGGCTCGCGGGCGACCGGCCCGGAACCCGGATCATACCGCCAGCGAGTGGCGCGCCTTGCCCTTGGCGAGATAGGTGTCGAACGCCGCCGCGGCGAGCCGCACGAACGGCCGTCCGGCCTCGGTGACGGCGATGTGGCGGCCGGCGATCTCGATCAGCCCCTGCGAGGCGAGCGGCGCCAGCGCCGTCAGCTCCTCGCCGAAGGTCAGGTCGTCGGCCCCGGCGGAGGCCGCGATCTTGTCGAGATCGACCGAGAAGTCGCACATCAGCCGCTCGATGATGCTGGCGCGCAGCTTGTCGTCGGCCGACACGGCGATGCCGCGCACGGTGGCGAGCGTGCCGGCGTCGATCGCCCGGCTCCAGCCGGCGATGTCGGGCGCATTCTGGATGAAGCCCTGCGGCACCCGGCCGATCGACGAGGCGCCGATGCCGAGCAGCGCGTCGGCCTCGTCGGTGGTGTAGCCCTGGAAATTGCGGTGCAGCCGGCCGGTGCGGGCGGCAACCGCCAGCTCGTCGTCGGGCCGGGCGAAATGGTCGAGGCCGATCGGCACATAGCCGACGCCGGCCAGCGTCTCGTGCGCGGTCTCGGCCTGCTCCAGCCGGTCGGCCGGGCTCGGCAGATCGGTGTCGTGGATCAGCTTCTGGTGCGACTTGAACCACGGCACGTGGGCATAGCCGAACAGCGCCAGCCGGTTGGGCTTCAGCGCCTCGGCCAGCAGCACGGTGCGGCGCACATCACGCAGCGTCTGCTTGGGCAGGCCGTACATCAGGTCGACATTGAGCTTGTCGATGCCGACGCCGCGCAGCAGCGCCACCGCCTGCTCGACGACATTGTAGGGCTGCACCCGGCCGATGGCCTCCTGCACATGGACCGAGAAGTCCTGCACGCCGAGGCTGGCGCGGGTGACGCCCATCTTCGCCAGCGTCTCCACCAGCGCCGGAGTCACCTGACGCGGATCAAGCTCGACGGCGTGCTCGGTCATGGCGTCGAACCGGAATGCCGCCTTCAGCGCCTCGGTGACCTTCAGCATCTCGGCGCCGCCGAGCATGTTGGGCGTGCCGCCGCCCCAATGGATGTGGACGACGCGCCGGCCGCCGGCCCGCTCGCCGATCAGCTCCACCTCGCGCACCAGGCGCCGGGCATAGGCTTCCACCGGCTCGCGCCGCCGCACCACCTTGGTGTGGCAGCCGCAATACCAGCACATCGACGCGCAGAACGGCACGTGCAGATAGATCGACAGCGTGGCGTCGGGCGGCAGTGCCTCGAGCCAGCCGCCGTACTGATCCGGGCCGACATCGGCCGAGAAGTGCGGAGCGGTCGGGTACGACGTGTAGCGGGGGACCGTGCGTTCGGCGAGCAGAATCGGCGTATCGGTCATGCTTAACCCTCGACCGCACTGGAACAAAGATAAGGTGCCAACCTAGCGGGACAGGTCCCGGACAGCACCTCCGGAAACATCCCGATCCGTCGCTTGTTCCTGTCGCGCGTTCCTGCCTCATCGGTCAAGGCCTTCGGGGCCCGGCCGCGAGTTGGGGCGCAGGCGCATGGGGCATATGCCGACAATAGGGGTGAAACCGGACGGATTTTGTTTATTAGGAATAATTCGCAGGCGAAATTTTTGATATGCTCCAATGCCGACGCGCGGGAGCCCCCTATAATGCAACCAGACGCGGTCGAAACAATCGGCCGGCAAGGCCGGACCGGGGCTACGGGGTAGACAATGGCAGTCGCAACCAGCCGCTCATCCATCACGTTCGGCGAAGCAGGGGCCGTGCTGGCACTCTCGGCCGGCCTCCTGCTGTGCATCTATGTCGCGGCCAGTACCGCGGATTCGGTGATGACCTTCCATGCGCTGCTCGCCGCCGCGGCGGCGGTCGGCGGGGTGGCTGCGATCTTCAACCGCTACGCCTCCGGCACGCGCGACTTCCGCGCCGAGATCGACGGCAAGCCCAATTACAATTGGGGGCCGGTCAAGTTCGCCACCGTCGCCGCGGTGGTGTGGGGCGTCGTCGGCTTCCTGGTCGGCGACATTCTGGCGTGGCAGCTCGCCTTTCCGGCGCTGAACCTCGATCTGCCCTGGACCAATTTCGGCCGGCTCCGTCCGTTCCACACCTCGGTGGTGATTTTCGCCTTCGGCGGCAACGCGCTGATCGCGTCGTCGTTCTATGTCGTGCAGAAGACCTGCCGGGCGCGGCTGGCCGGCGACATGGCGCCGTGGTTCGTGGTGCTGGGCTACAACTTCTTCATTCTCGTCGCCGGCACCGGCTATCTCTTCGGCGTCACCCAATCCAAGGAATATGCCGAGCCCGAATGGTACGCCGACCTGTGGCTGACCATCGTCTGGGTGGCCTATCTCCTGGTGTTCCTGGCGACGCTGTGGAAGCGCAAGGAGCCGCACATCTACGTCGCCAACTGGTTCTATCTGGCGTTCATCGTCACCATCGCGATGCTGCACCTCGGCAACAACGCGACGCTGCCGGTGTCCTGGCTCGGCACCAAGTCCTACATCGCCTGGGCCGGCGTGCAGGATGCGATGTTTCAGTGGTGGTACGGCCACAATGCGGTGGGCTTCTTCCTCACCGCCGGCTTCCTGGCGATGATGTACTACTTCGTGCCCAAGCGGGCCGAGCGGCCGGTCTATTCCTACCGGCTGTCGATCATCCACTTCTGGGCGCTGATCTTCCTCTACATCTGGGCCGGCCCGCACCACCTCCACTACACGTCGCTGCCCGACTGGGCGCAGACGCTCGGCATGACCTTCTCGATCATGCTGTGGATGCCGTCCTGGGGCGGCATGATCAACGGGCTGATGACGCTGTCGGGCGCCTGGGACAAGCTGCGCACCGACCCCGTGCTGCGCATGCTGGTGGTGTCGGTCGCCTTCTACGGCATGTCGACCTTCGAGGGGCCGCTGATGTCGATCAAGGCGGTCAACTCGCTCAGTCACTACACCGATTGGACCGTCGGCCACGTGCATTCGGGCGCGCTGGGCTGGGTCGGCTTCGTGTCGTTCGGCACCCTCTACTGTCTGGTGCCGTGGCTGTGGAACAAGAAGCAGCTCTATTCGCTGAAGCTGGTCAACTGGCACTTCTGGATCGCGACGCTCGGCATCGTGCTCTACATCACCGCGATGTGGGTGGCGGGCATCCTGCAGGGCCTGATGTGGCGGGCCTACACCGGGCTCGGCTTCCTCGAATACTCGTTCATCGAGACCGTCGAGGCGATGCACCCCTTCTATGTGATCCGGGCGATCGGCGGGCTGCTGTTCGTCATCGGCAGCGTCATCATGGCCTACAATCTGTGGATGACCGTGCGCCACGGCGAAGCCGAGGTGCCGGCCACCACCCGTCCCGCCCTCCAGCCGGCCGAGTGAGGAGGCGCGCATGTCCGTCTGGGCCAAGCATCAGGTTCTCGAGAAGAACTCGATCCTTCTTCTGCTCGGCATCCTGTTCGTGGTCGCCATCGGTGGCCTCGTCGAGATCGCCCCGCTGTTCTACCTCAAGAGCACGATCGAGAAGGTGGAGGGGATGCGTCCCTATTCGCCGCTCGAACTCGCCGGCCGCAACATCTACATCCGCGAAGGCTGCTACAATTGCCACTCGCAGCAAATTCGGCCGCTGCGCGACGAGGTCGAGCGGTACGGTCATTATTCGCTGGCCGCGGAGTCGATGTACGACCACCCCTTCCAGTGGGGCTCCAAGCGCACCGGCCCCGATCTCGCCCGTGTCGGCGGCAAGTATTCCGACGAGTGGCACCGCGAGCACCTCATCAATCCGCGGGCCATCGTGCCGGCCTCGATCATGCCGGGCTATCCGTTCCTGTTCCGCAACGAGCTCAATGCGAGCGACATCGCCGAACACATGCAGACGCTGCGCGCGCTCGGCGTGCCCTACAGCGACGAGCAGATCACCAATGCGGAAGCCGATCTCAAGGCGCAGACCATGCCGGACGATCCGGCCGCCGCCGCCCTGCAGGCACGTTACCCGAAAGCCGTGGCGCGCGATTTCGACCGCAATCCCGACCGCCTCAGCGAGGGCGACGCGCTGATCGCCTATCTGCAGATGCTCGGCACGCTGGTCGACTTCAAACTCTACGACAACAAGGCCAACTTCCGGTGAACGCCATGGAAACCTATTCCGCGTTTGCGGCCTTCGCCCAGACTTGGGGCCTCGTCTATTTCGTCGCGATCTTCCTGGGCATCGTCGTCTATGCGCTGTGGCCGAAGAACCGCGCCCGCTTTGACGATGCCGCGAACATCCCGTTCCGGGAGGATTGATCCATGGCCACCGAGAACAAGGACATCGACGCCGTTACCGGCATGGCCACCACCGGCCATGAATGGGACGGCATCCAGGAGCTCAACACGCCGCTGCCGCGCTGGTGGCTGTGGATCTTCTATGCCTGCATCGTGTGGGCGATCGGCTACTGGATCGTCTATCCGGCATGGCCGCTGATCTCCAGCCACACCAAGGGCGTGCTGGGCTATTCCTCGCGCGCCGCGCTGGCCCAGGACATGGCCGCGCTGGCCGCGCGCCGCGGCGAAGCCGGCCGCGCACTGGCCGAGGCCTCGCTGGAGGACATCCGCAAGTCGCCGGATCTGCTGGCGTTCGCGATGGCCCAGGGCAAGGCCGCCTTCGGCGACAATTGCGCTCCCTGCCACGGGCTCGGCGCCACCGGCTCGAAGGGCTATCCCAACCTCAATGACGACGACTGGCTGTGGGGCGGCACGCTCGATGCCATCCACTTCACCATTACCCACGGCGTCCGCAGCGACGATCCCGACACGCGCGTGAACACCATGCCGGCCTTTGGCAAGGACACCATCCTGACCAAGGACGAGATCGGAACGATTGCCGACTTCGTGCTGTCGATCTCCGGCCAGACGCCGGGCGCCGACCTCGACAAGGGCAAGCAGCTCTTCGCCGACAATTGCGCGGTGTGTCATGGCGATGAGGGCAAGGGCAATCCCGAGCTTGGCGCGCCCAATCTCACCGACAGGATCTGGCTCTATGGCGGCGACCGCGACAGCATCATCGCCACCATCACCAACGCCCGGGCCGGCGTGATGCCGACGTGGAAGAGCCGGCTGGACGAACCGACCATCAAGGCACTCACGGTCTATGTGCACGCACTCGGCGGCGGCAAATGACATTTCGGGCGGGGCGCCGTGGCGCCACGCCGCCGTTCCGCACCGGCCGGCGGGGCAGGGAGAAGGCCGCAGCCCGCAAGGGTGGGCCGTGCGTGAGCGGCGCGTTCAGCCTGAGCGGTCCTTCCCGCGTCAGCCGCTCACACGCGGCAGGCTGGAAACACCGGCGCCTTGCTGTGCATCACTGTCGCGCGCGGCGCCGGGCTCCACTGGTTTGGACTCTGCTGATTTGGGAAACGCGTTTGAGCGTCCGCCGATCCGATTGGATCAAGCGGACGCTCCAGGTTCTTGGTTTGTCGCATTCTCTTTCGCAAAACCGGTTCCCGGTTTTGCCGAGATCGCTCTAGTTCGCGCCCCGCACGCGCTGATACGCCGCCTTGATCTTCGGCAGCGCCCGGTTGGCGAAAACGTACATGCGGCCATTGTCGCCATAGAGCGCGTAGTTGGTGAACTGCACCAGCGTCGCATCGTAGGCCGATGCCATCAGCGGTCCGAACGCCGCATCGAAGCCGGCCGCGTCCAGGTCCTTGAGCTGCTGCAGGATGGCGACACGGTCGCGGCTGGTGAAGTTCGTCCCGCCCGGCACCTGGGCGCCGCCCGGCAGGGTCGGCGGCAGAAGATGCGAGTTGACGAGCAGCTCGTTGCGCAGCGGCACCTGTTCGGCGATCACCGACTCGGCCAATTGCCGCACCGCCGGATTTTGCGACTTCTCCAGCGCCAGCCGGGCCGCTGCGATCTTGAAGGTCGAGCCGAACAGCACCTCCTGCCGGAACGACGGAGTCGGTTCGGCGAGGGGCGCGGATCTGACCGTATCGGCGCGGGCCGGCGTGAGGGAACCGGTCACGGCCGCGACGAGGGCCGCCGACAGGACGGTGGCGGCGCGCAGCGACAGTCGGGATACCGATTGGTCGGAAGAAGGCTTCACGGACGATCTCCTCGGTCTTTCGGTGCTTGCCCCGCAGCCGGCCGGTTAACCGAAACACGCCGGCGAGGTTCCCCAAGCCGGCCCCCCGCTCTCGCATCACGATCGCGCGAGAGGCCTGTGCGCGCGGCGCTCGCCGCCAGATCTGGCGGCGCAGGATCCGTCACGTTGCCGGGGTCTTTCTCCGCACGGATGCTCCCAAGGATGCCCACATGAACATGCACGCGGCTCCCGATCCGGTCGACGAGCTTCCGCTCTACGTTCCGCACAAGAAGATCTATCCGCAGAGCGTCCAGGGCACCTTCCGCAGGATCAAATGGTGGCTGTTGGCCTTCTGCCTCGGCGTCTACTATTTCCTGCCGTTCGTGCGCTGGGACCGCGGGCCGGGCGCGCCGAACCAGGCGGTGCTGATCGATTTCCCCAGCCGGCGGTTCTATTTCTTCGACATCGAGATCTGGCCGCAGGAGGTCTACTACATCACCGGCCTGCTGATCCTGGCGGCCTTGGTGCTGTTCCTGATGAACTCGGTCGCCGGCCGGCTGTGGTGCGGCTATCTCTGCCCGCAGACGGTGTGGACGGATCTGTTCTACGGCATCGAGCGCTGGGTGGAAGGCGACCGGCGCGAGCGCATCAAGAAGGACCACGAGCCGATCACCGCGTGGCGGGTCGGCGAGATCGTGCTGAAGCACTGGCTGTGGCTGATGATCGCGTGGTGGACCGGCGGCGCCTGGGTTCTCTACTTCGCCGACGCGCCGACCCTGATCAAGCAGATCGCCACCGGACAGGCGCCGACCGTCGCCTATGTGTGGATCGGCATCCTCACCTTCACCACCTACTCGCTGGCCGGCTTCATGCGCGAGCAGGTGTGCGTCTATATGTGCCCGTGGCCGCGCATCCAGGCGGCGCTCACCGACGAATGGGCGCTCAACGTCACCTATCGCTACGATCGCGGCGAGCCGCGCGCCCACGTCAAGGAGGCGAAGAAGCTCCGTGCCGAAGGCAAGCCGGCCGGCGATTGCGTCGATTGCGGCCAGTGCATGGCGGTGTGTCCCACCGGCATCGACATCCGCAAGGGCGCGCAGCTCGACTGCATCATGTGCGGCCTGTGCATCGACGCCTGCGACCGGGTGATGGAAAAGGTCGGCCGCCCGACCGGCCTGATCGCCTACGACACCGACGACAACTGCCAGCGCCGCGCCCGCGGCGAAGCCCCGGTCTACCGGCCGCTGCGGCCGCGCACGCTGATCTATGTCGGCGCCATCGTGCTGGTCACGGCGGTGATGATGTGGTCGCTCGCCACCCGCACCACCACCAGCCTCAATGTGCTGCACGACCGCAATCCGCTGTTCGTGGCGCTGTCGGACGGCGCGGTGCGCAACGGCTACACCGTGCGGCTGCTCAACAAGCAGCCGAACCCGCGCACCTTCACGCTGGCGGTGGAGGGCGTGCCGCGGCCGCACATCGAGGTGGTGGGCATCGACACGCCGGTGGGCGAGGCGCCGCGCGTCGCCATCGGCCCGGACACCACGCGCGAGCTGCGGGTGCTGGTGACGGTGCCGGCCGATGCGACAGCAGGCCTTGCGCGCTCGTCTGACGTCACGTTCCGCATCGTCGACGAGAGCGGCGCCCGCGCCAGCGTGCACGACCATTTCGTCGCGCGCTGAGCGAGTCTCCGGCTGAACGCGAAGGGCGGCGCCGAGCATGTCGGCGCCGCCCTTCGCGTTTGATCGTGCGGTTCTCGGAGATCAGACCCCGATGGCCGAAATCGCGCTCACGCCGCCAATTCGTCGCGCACCACGGCGCGCAGCTCGTCGATCGGCCGCAGCCGGCCGCCGTCGCTGAAGTGCCAGAAGGTCCAGCCATTGCAGGCCTCGGCGCCCTGAACCAGCGCACCGATGCGATGGATCGAGCCGACCGTGGCATTGTGCTCGAGCGTGCCGTCGGCGCGCACCCGCGCGACGAAGCGGCTGCGGCCATCGGTGAGCATGGTGCCGGGCTGCAGCAGCCCGCGCTCGACGATGGCGGCGAAGGCGACGCGCGGTGCGTCACGCTTGGTGGCGAACGGCGCCAGCGTCGCCTCGGGCAGAGGATCGACGGCGGCGATGCGCGCCTCGGCGGCGGCGGCGTAATTCGCATCGCGCTCGATGCCGACGAAGTGGCGGCCGAGCTTGCGCGCCACCGCGCCGGTGGTGCCGGAGCCGAAGAACGGATCGAGCACCACGTCGCCGGGTTTGGAGGCGGCGAGCATCACCCGCGCCAAGAGCGCCTCGGGCTTCTGGGTCGGGTGCAGCTTGCGCCCCGATTCGTCCTTGAGCCGTTCGGGGCCGGTGCACAGCGGGATCGTCCAGTCCGAGCGGACCTGGGTGTCCTCGTTGCCGGCCTTGAGCGCCTCGTAATTGAAGGTGTAGCCGCGCGCGTTCTTGTCGCGCGCCGCCCAGATCAGCGTCTCGTGTGCGTTCTGGAAACGGGTGCCGCGGAAGTTCGGCATCGGGTTGGTCTTGCGCCACACCACATCGTTCAGGATCCAGAATCCGAGATCCTGAAGAGCAGCGCCGACCCGGAAGATGTTGTGATAGGAGCCGATGACCCACAGCGTGGCGGTGGGCTTCATCACCCGCTTCGCCGCGAGCAGCCAGGCGCGGGTGAAGGCGTCGTACGCCTCGAACGAGGCGAACTTGTCCCAGTCGTCGTCGACCGCATCGACCACGCTTTCGTCGGGACGCTTCAGCGCGCCTTCGAGCTGCAGATTGTAGGGCGGATCGGCGAAGACGAGATCGACCGAGGCCGGTGGCATCGCCGCGAGAATGGGAATGCAATCGCCGACATGAATGCGGTCGAGATGGCGCTCGAAGGCGGCCGGCGATTCGCGGGAGATGCGGGACGCCGAACTGGGCGCCCCGCGACGCAACTGACGCATACTCGTACTCGGGATACGCAACGCGGACTCAACGTCCACAGGATGCGGCCCGCAGGGTAAACAAAGCGTTCAGCCGTCGTGTTGCGCGTGCGTGATGCGGTTTCCGGCTGATCAAGCCTTCGAGCCGCATCCCGATCGCCGAAAATCCCGCTATCGGACGAGGGATTTTCGCCGAGACCGTTTCCGGCGTCCCGAAGGGACCAACCGGAAACCGTACGACGCGAGTCTGCGCGTCAGAGGGAGACCGTTTCCGGTATCCCGAAGAGATCGACCGGAAACCGGATCAGAACAGCGAAAGCTGCTCGCCGCAGCGTGCCGGCCGCACGAACAGGTCGGTGCGCAGCTTCAGGGAGCGGCGGTTGAGGCCGAGCCGGGCGCAGGCGGTCTCGAACCGGCGGCCGATCATCCAGGCATACGGGCCCTCGCCGCGCTCGCGCTTGCCCCAGGTCGCGTCATAGTCCTTGCCGCCGCGCATCTCGCGCACCAGCGACAGCACGTGGCGATAGCGGTCGGGATGATTCAGCACCAGCCACTCGCGGAACAGATCCTTGAGCTCGTGCGGCAGGCGCAGCATCACATAGCCCGCCTCGCTCGCGCCATTGGCCTTGGCGGCATCGAGGATGCGCTCGATCTCGGCATCATTGAGGGCGGGGATGATCGGCGCCACCATCACCGCCACTGGAATGCCGGCCTCCGCCAGCGCCTTGATGGTTTCGAGCCGCAGAGCGGGCGTCGGCGCCCGTGGCTCCATGGTGCGGGCGAGCCTTGCATCCATGGTGGTGAGCGAGATCGCCACCTTGGCCAGCCCCTTCGCCGCCATCGGTGCCAGGATGTCGATGTCGCGCCGGATCAGCGCCGACTTGGTGACGATGGCGGCCGGGTGGTCGGCGCGCGCCAGCACCTCGAGAAGCGCGCGGGTGATCTGGTAGCGCCGCTCGATCGGCTGATAGGGATCTGTGTTGGTGCCGAGCGCCAGGGTCTTGGGCTCATAGCCCGGCGCCGTCAGCTCGCGCTCGAGCAGCGTCGCGGCATCGGGCTTGGCGAACAGCTTCGATTCGAAATCGAGCCCCGGCGACAGGCCCATGTAAGCGTGGGTCGGGCGCGCGAAGCAGTAGACGCAGCCGTGCTCGCAGCCGCGATAGGGATTGATCGAGCGGTCGAAGGCGATGTCGGGCGAGTCGTTGCGGGTGATGATGCGCCGCGCCTTCTCCTCGGTGACCTCGGTGACGAAGGGCGGCAGATCCTCCAGCGAGCGCCAGCCGTCGTCGGCCTCGACGCGCATTTCGCGCTCGAACCGGCCGGACGCATTGGAGACGGCGCCGCGGCCGCGCCGCCGTTCGCCATCGACGCTGGCGCGCTGGGCGCGGGCACCGTCGATCGCCCGGTCATTGCTCCAGGCGGGTGCGAGGGGGCGGTTGCCGACGATTCGAGCCATGATCAACGCTATCGCAATCGGGCGAACAAAACAAGAACATGGTCGTAGCTCCGCCGACCTAGGCGGGGCCGCCGCCCGCCGCCCAATTTCTGCGCTTGCGCAAGGCGCGGGCGGTTTGCCACCTGTCGCTTCGGGCGGTAATCGGGAGCATGGAGGCGAGGGCAGCGTGATCAGCGTCATCATCCCGACGGACAACAGCGAACGCGTGCTGGTGCCGTGCTTTGCGGCGCTGGTGCCGGCGGTGTCGGCCGGTGTGGTGCGGGAGGTGGTGGTGGCCGACGCCGGCTCGCGCGACGACACGCTGAAGGTGGCGGACGCCGCCGGCTGTACGCTGATCGAGGGGCCGGCCGATCCCGGCGCCCGGCTGAAGCGGGCGGCGGCGGCGGCGCGCGCGCAGTGGCTGCTGTTCCTGCGGCCCGACGTGGTGCTGGAGGACGGCTGGACCGGCGCCGCCGAGGCGTTCATCGCCGCCGCCGAGCGGCGCGGCACCCTCGACCGCACGGCCGCCGCCTTCCGCTATGCCATCGACGCCGATGGCGCCGCGGCCCGCCTCGCCGAGCAGGCGAGCGCCATCGCCCGCCTGCTGTCCGGTCGGGTGCGGCCGGAGCAGGGGCTGTTGATCCACCGCCGCCTCTATGATGCCGTGGGCCGCCACCCTGAGGGGCCGGCGGCGGCGCGCCGCCTCATCGGGCGGCTCGGCCGGAAGGTGACGCTGCTGCGGGCGCGCGCCTTCGTGCAGGACCGGGATTGATCCGTTTTCTCGGGGCGTGATCCGGTCTGGCTACGTCAGACCGGACGCGCCAAGTTTTCGAGTCGTCGCATTTTCTTTCGCAAAACCGGTTCCCAATTTTGCGGAAAATGCTCTGGCAGATGATCGCGACACCGGCTTCTGCTACATCGGCGGCACGATCAGATCGGCACGACGATGCTGGAGTCCGCCCCGCCCGCACTCACCGACGACGCCGTTCTCGGCGGCCGGCTCCGGCTGCTGCAGCCGGCGCGCGGCCACCGTGCCGGTCATGACGCCATCCTGCTCGCCGCCGCCGTTCCCGCCGCGCCGGGCGAGCGGGCCGCCGATCTTGGCGCCGGCATCGGCACCGCCGGACTGGCGGTGGCGGCCCGCGTGCCGGGCCTGTCGATGGTGCTGGTGGAGATCGACCCGGGCCTCGCCGCGCTGGCGGCGGAGAATGCCCGCCGCAATGGCCTCGACGACCGGGTTTCGGCGGCGGCCGCCGACATTGGCGATATCGGTCGCGCCAATGGTCCGCCGGAGCTTCCGGCCGACCGCTTCGACCAGGTGCTGTGCAACCCGCCCTTCCTCGATCCCGGCCGCCACGCCGCCTCGCCCGATCCCGACAAGCGCCGCGCCCATCTGCCGGAGCGGCCGCGCGGCGACTGGATCGCCGCGGCGCTGCGGCTGCTGACGCCCGGCGGCACGCTGACGCTGATCGAGCGGGCCGATGCGCTGGCCGGCGTGCTGGCCGACCTCGACGTGCGCTGGGGAGCGATCGAGATCGTGCCGGTGCATCCGCGGCCGGGCGCCCCGGCCAGCCGCGTGCTGGTGCGCGCCCGCAAGGGGCGGCGAACGCCGCTGGCGCTGTTGCCGGCTTTGGTGCTGGCGGATGTGGCGGGCCGGCCGAGCGAGGCGGCGGACGCCGTGCTGCGGTCCGGCGCCGCTCTGCCGGCCTGAGCGGCCGTCGACACCTCACGCCCTTGGCCTGACGCATCCTTGGCCTTATGTATCGACAATGACTGCAAGTCTCGCCAACCGGCTGCTGCAACGCCTGCGCCCCTATCTGCCCGTGCCGCTGCGCCCGCCCGAGATTCCGGTGGTGCCGGTGGTGCGGCTCACCGGGGTGATCGGATTTTCCACGCCGCTGTCGCCGGGCATCACCATGGTCGGCGTGGCGCGCATGCTGGAGCGGGCGTTCGATGTCGCCGACGCCAAGGCGGTGGCGATCGTCATCAATTCGCCGGGCGGCTCGGCGGTGCAGTCGCACCTGATCCACCGCCGCATCCGCATGCTGGCCGAGGACGCCGGCCTGCCGGTGCTGGTGTTCGTCGAGGATGTCGCGGCCTCGGGCGGCTACATGATCGCCTGTGCCGGCGACGAGATCTTCGCCGACCCGTCCTCGATCATCGGCTCGATCGGGGTGATCGGCGCCACCTTCGGCTTCGACCGGCTGATGGAGAGGATCGGCGTCGAGCGCCGCGTCTACACCGCCGGCGAGCGCAAATCGATGCTCGATCCGTTCCGGCCCGAAGACCCCGACGATGTCGAGCGGCTGAAGACCATCCAGCGCGCCATCCACGCCAAGTTCATCGCGCTGGTGAAGGCGCGCCGCGGCGAGCGGCTGAAGGAGCCCGACGACGCGCTGTTCACCGGCGAATACTGGGAAGCGGAGCGCGCCCAGGCGTTCGGCCTGATCGATGGCTTCGGCGATGCCCGCACGGTGCTGCGCGCCCGCTTCGGCGACGATGTGTCAACGCCGCTGATCACCGCCGAGCGCACGCTGTTCGGCCGCCGCCTGCCGGGCTTCAGCGCCGCCCCGGCGGCCCCGGGCGCCGGCCTCGCCGCCGATCTGGTGTCGGCGATCGAGGCGCGCGCGCTGTGGTCGCGTTACGGGCTGTGAGCGGGCGGACGGGACACCGAAGCGTCCGTCACGCCGTGGTCGTCTGTGGCTGGGTCAGCACCACATAGAGCGCCTGGGCGTCGCGCGAGGCGCGCAGCCGCTGGGCGATGTCCTGGTCGCGCAGCAGGCGGGCGATGCGGGCGAGCGCCTTGAGGTGGTCGGCGCCTGCCGATTCGGGGGCCAGCAGCAGAAAGATGAGATCGACCGGTTCGCCGTCGAGGGCCTCGAAGTCGATCGGCTTCTCCAGCCGCGCGAACAGGCCGAACAGCCGGTCCATCTTGGCCATCTTGCCGTGCGGGATGGCGATGCCGTTGCCGACGCCGGTCGAGCCCAGCCGCTCGCGCTGCAGGAGGGTTTCGAAGATCTCCCGCTCCGAGCGGCCGGTGAGTTCGGCCGCCCGCTCGGCGAGTTCCTGCAGCGCCTGCTTCTTGGAATTGACCCGAAGCGACGGATACACCGCGTTCGGTGCGACGAGATCGCTCAGCGGCATGGCCGGCCCGGTCGTGCAGGAAGCGGGGCGCGATGACCGCCCCGGTTGCGAAGGCGGCGGACGATAGGCGCGGCGCCGGCCACGGTCAATGGGGCTCCGCCGGAGGGTCGACCCATCCGATATTACCATCCGGTCGGCGGTAGACCACGTTGATCCGCCCCGACGTGGCATGGCGGAAGATCACCACCGGCGCGCCGGTGATGTCGAGCTCGACCACCGCTTCCGCCACCGAGAGCTGGCCGACCGCGGTCTTGGTCTCGGCCACCACCACCGGGTGATCGCCGTCCGGCCCGGTCTCGGCCTCGACGTCCTCGTCCTCGGCCGGCGCCTGCAGCAGGTACATCGGCGCCATCGGCATCGAGCGCTCGCCGCCATGCTCCTCGCGCAGCTTGCGCTTGTAGCGGCGCAGCCGCTTCTCGATGCGCTCGCAGGCGAGGTCGCAGCTCTGGTAGGCGTCCGCCGCCGTGGCATGCGACTGCAACTCGACGCCCGACGACAGGTGCAGGATGCAATCCGTGCGGAAGAAGGTGCCTTCGCGCTCGACGATGGCGCGGCCGGACCAGCCGCGGTCGAAGTACTTGTCGATCGCTTCGGCGATACGCGCCTCGATGCGGCTGCGCAGGGCATCGCCGATGTCGAGGTTCTTGCCGGACACTCTCAATGTCATTTTTGTTTGTCTCCAAGGCACCACGCCATCGGGGCACGAAGTCCGATGGCCACAGGTGATTTAGCCTACAATTGGCGGCAGCGGAATCCGGGTGAACCTGCGCAGCAGCTTCGTCATTCGGTTTCCGGCCGATCCCTTCGGGAGCCCGGAAGCCGGCTCGGCGAGAATCCCGGTTCGGAAACGGGATTTCGCATCACGATACGGCGGCCGCGCTCTGCTTCTCGCGCCGGCGCTGGACGGAGGAGGGAATGCGCATGCCTTCCCGATACTTGGCGACGGTGCGCCGGGCGATGTCGATGCCGGCCTCGCGCAGCCGCTTGACGATGGTGTCGTCGGACAGCACGTCGGCGGCGCTCTCGGCGTCGATCATCTGCTTGATTCGGTGGCGCACGGCCTCCGCCGAATGCGCATCGCCGCCGCCGGCCGCCGCGATCGCCGAGGTGAAGAAGTATTTCATCTCGAAGATGCCGCGCGGCGTCGCCATGTATTTGTTGGAGGTGACGCGCGACACCGTCGATTCATGCATCGAGATGGCGTCGGCCACGGTCTTGAGCACCAGCGGGCGCAAATGCTCCACGCCGTGGGCGAGGAAGGCGTCCTGCTGGCGGGTGATCTCCATCGCCACCTTGAGGATGGTCTTGGCCCGCTGGTCGAGGGCGCGGGTGAGCCAGGTCGCGGTCTGCAGGCAGTCGGCGAGGAAGGTCTTGTCCTTGGCGTCCTTGGCCGCCGGAGCGACGCGGCCGAAATAGCTCTGGTTGATCAGGAGGCGCGGCAGGGTGTCGGTGTTGAGATCGACCTGCCAGCCGCCGTCGGGCGCCGGACGCACGAACACGTCCGGCACGATCGGCGTCACCGGGCCGCCGCCGAAGGCGAGCCCCGGCTTGGGGTCGAGCCGCTTCAGCTCGGCCACCATGTCGACGAGGTCCTCGTCGTCGACTTCGCACAGTTTCCGGAGCGCGGCGAAGTCGCGCTTGGCGAGGAGCGGCAGATTGTCGACCAGCGCGGCCATCGCCGGGTCGAAGCGGTCGCGGTCCTTGAGCTGCAAAGCGAGGCATTCGGCCAGCGAGCGGGCGGCGACGCCCGAGGGCTCGAAGGTCTGGATCACCGCCAGCACGTCCGCCACCGTCTCCTCGGGCGCGCCGAGCTTGGCCGCCACCTCGGCGAGATCGGCGGTGAGGTAGCCGGCCTCGTCGACGAGGTCGATGAGATACTGGCCGATCAGCCGCCGCCGCGGGTCCGGCTCGGCCAGCGCGAGCTGCTCGGACAGGTGGTCGGCGAGCGAGGTCGCGGCCGAGACATAGGCGTCGAGGTCCGAATCCTCCTCGAGGCGGCCGCCGGCGCCGACCGAGGCCCATTCCGAATAGCCCACCGGCTCGGAGGTGGTGTGGTGAGGTTCGGCCGGCCCGTCATCCTGGAACACGTTGCCGAGGTCGGTATCGAGCCGCGCCTCGATCGCCTCGCGCGAGCCAAGCGGGGATTCGAGCCAGTCGCCGGCGCGCTGGTCCTCGGGGGCGGGCGGCGGCTCGGGCTCGGCGCCTGCGGCCTCGGCGGGGGTCGAGAATTCCGGCTCCTCCGCCCGCTCCAGCAGCGGGTTGCGTTCCAGCTCGGCGTCGACATAGGCGGAGAGGTCGAGATGGGAGAGTTGCAGAAGCTTGATCGCCTGCATGAGCTGCGGCGTCATCACCAGCGACTGGCTCTGGCGAAGTTCGAGCTTTTGCGAAAGCGCCATGGCGATTATCGGCCTTCAACACGACACAGGAGGAGGGGTCTGGTACGAACCTTGCTTCCGCTCCTTGGGCGCTTCCTTTAAAGCCTGAATTCCTCTCCAAGGTAAAGCCTGCGGACATCCGGACTGGACACGATGTCGTCGGCCGAGCCCTCCATCAGCACTTCGCCGGAGTGGATGATGTAGGCGCGGTCGATCAGGCCCAGCGTCTCGCGCACATTGTGGTCGGTGATCAGCACGCCGATGCCGCGGCGGGTGAGGTGGCGCACCAGCGCCTGGATGTCGCCGACCGCGATCGGGTCGATGCCGGCGAACGGCTCGTCGAGCAGCATGAAGGAGGGCCGGGTGGCCAGCGCCCGGGCGATCTCGCAGCGCCGGCGCTCGCCGCCCGACAGCGCGATCGAGGGCGATTTGCGCAGCCGGGCGATGCCGAACTCGTCGAGCAGAGCGTCGAGTTCCTCCTCGCGCTTCCTGCGGTTGGGCTCGACCACCTCCAGCACCGCGCGGATGTTGTCCTCGACATTGAGGCCGCGAAAAATCGAGGGCTCCTGCGGCAGATAGCCGATGCCGAGCCGGGCGCGCCGGTACATCGGCATGGCGGTGATGTCGTAGCCGTGCAGGAAGATGCGGCCGGCATCGGCCTTCACCAGGCCGGTGGTCATGTAGAACACCGTGGTCTTGCCGGCGCCGTTGGGGCCGAGCAGGCCCACCGCCTCGCCCTCGCGCACATAGAGCGAGACGCCGCGCACCACCTTGCGGCCGCGATAGCTCTTCTCCACCGCGTCGACCGCCAGAATCCCCTCCAGCCCCGGCAGCGGATCGGTGCCGGCCTTGCGCTTTGCGGGCGGCTTGGTCTGGGTTTTGGCTTGAGTCTTGGGTTGGGCCTTGGCGGGCGCCCTGGCCGGCGCTTCGGCCGCATCCCCGGTTCTCGGTCTGGACGGCTCCCTGGACGGGTCGCCGGGCTGCGGCCAGAACGCATCCTCCGGCGCCCGGCCATAGGACGCCTCGCGCGGAAGCTGCATCGGCACGGCATCCGACCAGGGCGGACTCTCCGGTCCGGCCGGGTCGTCATCATAATAGGTGTCCGCCGGCTCCGCGCCGCGCCAGTCGGGCCCAGGCCGCCGACGCCGGAACAGGCTCGCGATGAAATTACGCACGCGCGCCCCACCCTTCGGGGTGTCGCCCCCAATCGCGCTCATAAGCGTTCAGCCCGCCGGACGCAATGTCGGGAACCGCGGCTCAATTGCCGCGCGCAGGGCCGAGCGGCGTCGGCGCCCGCGGCGGCTGGGGCTGCGGAATGGCGGGCGATTGCGGCTTGGTCTCCTGCTTGCCATCCTGCTTGCCGGACTTCTCGCTGCCCGGCACGAACAGGCCCTGGACGCGGCCGGTGCCGCCCTTGCCGGCCTCGATGCGCGAGACGCCGGAATTGAGGTCGACGATCAGGCGCTCGCCGCGCAGCACGTTCGGCCCCTGCGTCAGCACGACATTGCCCGACAGCGTCACGGTATTGGTGGCCATCTCGAACAGGCCGGTGTCGCCGGTGGCGGTCTGCTCCTGGGTCGACACGATCACCCCGCCGGTGGCCTCCAGCCGCTTGATCTGCCGCGGGGCGACGGATTCGCCGCCGGCCTTGGCCGCCGGCTGCGCCGTGGCCGAAGGCTTCGCGGACTTGGATTTGTCCTGCGTCTGGCCCTGGGATTGCGCCGGGCCTTTCTCCTTGCCGGCATCGAGGTCGTAATGGACCACGAGCTGCTTGGAGCGCATGGTGGTATCGCCCTGCTGGACCACCACATTGCCGGCGAACACCGCGGCCTTGTCGCGCTCGCGCACCTCGAGGCTCGCGGCCTCGATCCGCACCGGCTTGTCGCGATTCTTGGCGAACCCCTGCAGCGCATTGGGCACGTTGCCCTGCTGCGCGCCGGCCGGCGGCGCCAGGGTGAGGGCCGCAAGCGCGGCGAGAAGGGCCAGCGGAACGCCGGCCAGAGATGTGAACCCGCGCATCAGCGGAGCGCTCCCGAAGCTTCCCCGGCCGTGCCAGCCGATTGCGGCAGCATCACGTTCAGCACCACGCCGCCCTCGAAGCGCACGATCTGGCCCTTGTCGCGCAGATCCATGCTGTCGGCCCGCAGGTCGCCCTGCAGGAATTTCAGCTCGACCGGCTTGTTCGAGACGATGGTGCCGGCCCGCACGTCGATCTTCGCTTCCGTCAGCCGGCCCTCATAGCCCTCGCTCGATTTGAGGAAGATGCCGCGGCTCAGGGTCAGAAGCTCGGTCTTGGCGTCGAACTGGCCGTGCTCGGCGGTCAGGTCGGCGCGGCCCTTGTCCGCCAGATCGACCTTGGCCCGGATCTCCTCCAGCTCGACCAGATGCGGCTGTGTGACGTCCTGCTGGGCCCGCTTGGCGGTGACCTCATAGGCCTGGTTGTCCTTGGTGAAGCCGGCAAGCCGCGGCGCCTCCATGGTCAGCTTCGACCCCGACAGCACCAGCCGGCCGAAATCGCCCAGCGGCACGGTGATGGCGATCGAGCGGATGGCCGAATAGGCGAGCGGCAGCAGGATCAGCACCACCGCCACCAGCGGCACCAGCACGCGCAGCATGCGCACGCGGCGGCTGTGGCGCAGCGCCGTGCGGAACACCGCGTCGATGTCGCGGCGCTGGTCGAACACGGCGTCGAGTTGCCGGCCCGGCGGCAACCGTCTCGAGCCTGCGGTCTGGGACATCGTCACGCGTTCTGCCTCGCTCGGCCGGCCTGATCATTCGGTTTCCGGTTGATCCCTTCGGGATACCGGAAACAGCCTCGCCGAAAACCCCTTGTCCGGGAACGGGATTTTCGGCGATCGGAATACGGCTCGAAGGCCTGATCGGCCGGAAACCGCATCACCCACCTTCGACGCGGCCACCATAGCCGACTGCGGCGCCGCCGTCGCCCGCACGTCCCGCACGCCGACGCTCAGGTGCGCTCAGGAATGGGCGAAGATATCCTGGTCCGGCCAGCCGGCGAGATCGAGGCGGGCGCGTGTCGGCAGGAAGTCGAAACACGCCTGCGCCAGCGCGGTGCGGCCCTCGCGGGCGAGCAGGCCGTCGAGCCGGTCCTTCAGCGCATGCAGATGCAGCACGTCGGTTGCCGCATAGGCGATCTGCGGATCGGTCAGGGTGTCGGCGCCCCAGTCCGAGCTCTGCTGCTGCTTGGACACGTCGATGCCCAGCATGTCGCGCACGAGGTCCTTGAGCCCGTGCTTGTCGGTATAGGTGCGGGTAAGGCGCGAGGCGATCTTGGTGCAGTAGACCGGCTGCGGCATGACGCCGAAGGCGTGCTCCAGCACCGCCAGGTCGAAACGTGCGAAGTGGAAGATCTTCAGCACCTTGGGATCGGCCAGCAGGCGGACCAGATTGTCGGGCCGCGCCGCGCCGGGCGGAATCTGCACGATGTCGGCGGAACCGTCGCCCGGCGAAAGCTGCACCACGCACAGCCGGTCGCGGTGCGGCATCAGCCCCATGGTTTCGGTATCGATGGCGACGGAGGCGCCATAGTGCGACAGATCGGGCAGGTCGCCGCGATGAAAGCGCAAGGTCATGCCGGGCTCGCAATGCGCGACAGGACGACGTGCCGAACGGCCGCTCCTGCGCGGATGGAGATGCACCGTATGGGGCGCATCCTGGAAGCGCGTCGCCAGCGCGCCGTATGATGTTGATAGAAAACGCGAATTTCAATCTTCGCCAGCGCCTGTGTACCAGCCCGGCGCCAGCGAGGCAAGGGCGTCAGCGCGCCGGCACCGGCGCGGCGAGCGCGGCGGCGAGGCTGTCGCGCAGCACCTGGGGCAGGCGCGGATGGTCGAGGATGGTGCCGTGGCTGGCATCCTCGAGCGCCACCACCGTCATCCGCGGATTGGCCTGCCGCAGCACCTCGATGTGCGCGGCCGGCACCAGCTCGTCGGCCGGAGCGTAGAGCGCGGTGACCGGCAGGGTCAGAGCGGGCAGGATGTCCTCGGTCGCCCACGGGCTCTTGAGCAGCAGCGACACCGGCACGAGCGGATACTGCTCCTGGGCCAGCCGGCGGATCGAGGCCGGCGGCGCCACCAGCACCAGCCCCGCCAGCGGACGCTGGCTCGCAAGGTACGTCGCCACCGCCGAGCCGAGCGAATAGCCGATCGCCACCACCGCGTCCGGCCTGAACCGCTCGACCATGGCGTCATGGACCAGCAGCGCGTCGGCCTTGAGCGCGCGCTCCGAGGGCGCGCCGGTGCTCGCGGTGCCGAGCGCATTCGCATAGCCGCGATAGCTGACGCCGGCCACGGCGACGCCCGGCTGCGGAAACACGGTGTTCTTGAGGAAGGTGGCAAAGCCCACCACGTCATGGGCGTTGCCGCCGAAGGCGAGCACCAGCACGGTGCGCGGCGCGGCCGCCACGCCCGGCCGCTCCGGCCCCTCGGGCGGGAACGCGACGCCGGTCAGCTCCGCACCATCGGGCGTGGACAGATGCACGGCCTCGAAGCGTGCCGCTGCCGCGCTGGGCGGCGGCACGTCGTTGACGATGCGCGGATAGATGAGCCCGTCCTGCGTCAGATAGAGAGAGCCGACGAGACCCACCGGTATCAACAGCACGATCAGAAGCAGCAGAGCGATCTTCATGCGCACCGCCCTCGGATCATCGCCGGCCTTCGCCGATCTGCGCGATCATGCGCGTTCCCGGCGAGCCGGAAGCCTTCTCACACGTCCACGCTGGCGGAGAGCGCATTGTCCTGGATGAATTCGCGGCGCGGCTCGACGACGTCGCCCATCAGCTTGGTGAAGATGTCGTCGGCCTCGTCGGTCTCCTTCACCTTCACCTGCAGCAGCGAGCGGACGTTGCGGTCGAGCGTGGTCTCCCACAACTGCTCGGCGTTCATCTCGCCGAGGCCTTTGTAGCGCTGCAGCGCGATGCCCTTGCGGCCGGTATCGGTGACCGCCTCGAACAGGCCGACGGGGCCGAAAATGGCGCGGCTGTCGCCCTTGCGGGTCAGCGTCGCCGGCCGGGCATAGATCTCCTGCAGCGTCTGGGCGTGGCTGTCGAGCTTGCGGGCGTCGGCGCTCGACAGCAGGGCGGCGTCGATGGCCGCGACCTCTCGCACGCCGCGCACGGTGCGGGCGAAACGGAACGTGCCGCCGGCGAACTCGCCCTCCCAGCCGCGCTCGGTCTCGTCGGCCAGCACGTCGAGCCGGCGGGCGATGTAGCTGGCGGCCTCCGCCGCCTTCTCGGCGTCGTCGAACACGGCCGGCGTCAGCACGCCGGCGATCGCCGCCTGCTCGACCACCGCACGGTCGTAGCGCGGATGCAGGCCGGCCAGGATGGCGCGGACGGTGCGGGCCTCGTCGAGCACGCGCCGCAGATCGGCGCCACCGCGCACCTCGCCGGAGGCCAGCGTCAGCGTCGTCTCGTCAAGGCCGGTATCGATCAGATAGTCCTCGAGCGCGCGCTCGTCCTTCAGGTACTGCTCGCTCTTGCCGCGGGTGACCTTGTAGAGCGGCGGCTGGGCGATGAAGAGGTGGCCGCGCTCGATCAATTCCGGCATCTGGCGGAAGAAGAAGGTGAGCAGCAGCGTGCGGATGTGGGCGCCGTCGACGTCGGCGTCCGTCATGATGATGATCTTGTGGTAGCGCAGCTTGTCGGGGTTGAACTCCTCGCGGCCGATGCCGGTGCCGAGCGCGGTGATCAGCGTGCCGATCTCCTGGCTCGACAGCATCTTGTCGAAGCGGGCCCGCTCGACATTGAGAATCTTGCCGCGCAGCGGCAGGACGGCCTGGAAGGCGCGGTCGCGGCCCTGCTTGGCCGAGCCGCCGGCCGAGTCGCCCTCGACGATGAACAGCTCGGATTTCGCCGGGTCCTTCTCCTGGCAGTCGGCGAGCTTGCCGGGCAGCGAGGAGATGTCGAGCGGCCCCTTCCGGCGGGTGAGTTCGCGCGCCTTGCGCGCCGCCTCGCGGGCGGCGGCGGCCTCGACCACCTTGCCGACGATCGACTTGGCCTCGGCGGGGTGCTCCTCGAACCATACCGACAGCGCCTCGCCGACCAGATTCTCGACCACCGGACGGACCTCGGACGACACCAGCTTGTCCTTGGTCTGGGAGGAGAATTTGGGGTCGGGCACCTTCACCGACAGCACCGCGGTGAGCCCCTCGCGGCAGTCGTCGCCGGTCAGATCCACCTTCTCCCGCTTGGTCAGGCCGGAGGATTCGGCGTAGGCGGTGACATGGCGGGTCAGCGCAGCGCGGAAGCCGGCGAGGTGGGTGCCGCCGTCGCGCTGCGGGATGTTGTTGGTGAACACCAGGACGGACTCGTGGTAGCCGTCGTTCCACCACAGCGCGCATTCGACCGTGATGCCGTCGCGCTCGGACTTGGAGATGATCGGCGCCGGCACCAGAGGCGTCTTGTTGCGGTCGAGATAGCGCACGAACGCCTCGACGCCGCCGTCGTAGTGCATCTCCTCGCTGCGCGGCTCGGGGCCGCGAAGGTCCTCCAGCACGATGCGAACGCCGGAATTGAGGAAGGCCAGCTCGCGCAGCCGGTGCTCCAGCGTGGCGAAGTCGAACTCCACCATGGTGAAGGTCTCGGTGGAGGGCAGGAAGGTGACCTCGGTGCCGCGCTTGTCGCCGGCCTCGCCCACCACCGCCAGCGGCGCCACCGGATCGCCGTTGCGGAACTCCATGAAATGCTCGTGGCCGTCGCGCCAGATGGTCAGCCTGAGCCACGTCGACAGCGCATTGACCACCGACACGCCGACGCCGTGCAGGCCGCCGGAGACCTTGTAGGAATTCTGGTTGAACTTGCCGCCGGCATGGAGCTGGGTCATCACGACCTCGGCCGCCGACACACCCTCCTCGGAGTGGATCTCGGTGGGGATGCCGCGGCCGTCGTCGGTGACCGTCACCGAGCCATCGGCATTGAGCCGCACCCGCACATGGGACGCGAAGCCGGCCAGCGCCTCGTCGATGGCGTTGTCGACCACCTCATAGACCATGTGGTGCAGGCCCGAGCCGTCGTCGGTGTCGCCGATATACATGCCGGGGCGCTTGCGCACGGCATCGAGGCCGCGCAGCACGGTGATCGACTCGGCACCGTAATCGCTTTCGGACGCGGACTTGCGGACAGGCTCAACCATTTACGTAAACGGTCCTGGCTTTCGAGGAATCGGCAGGCGGACTATAGGCAGTCGCGCGGGCGAATTCATGCGAAATCGGCGCGTGCTTTTTCAGGCGTTTTCAAAAGATTAGGGCGCTTTGCGCAAAAGTGGATGCCGCCATTGTGCCACACCTGCGGGCGGGCGCGGGCGATGGAGCGCACGCCCCGTCAGCCGGCGTGCGGCCGCAGCGGCCCAGCATCGGCGCCCCGTCCGCCACAAATCCGGTGTGGTTCCAACGTCCGAGGATCGCGCCGGCCCGAA
The DNA here is from genome assembly GCF_003966715.1 of Blastochloris tepida. Classification (NCBI taxonomy): domain Bacteria; kingdom Pseudomonadati; phylum Pseudomonadota; class Alphaproteobacteria; order Hyphomicrobiales; family Blastochloridaceae; genus Blastochloris; species Blastochloris tepida. Next base: position 3,090,812 of record NZ_AP018907.1, on the reverse strand, counting down.
CCCGCCGGCTGCGGCGAAGGCGGGCGGCGCGGCCTGCAGTGGGGCGTGCCGTCAGCGCTTGGCGGGGGCGGGCGCGCCGGCAGGAGACGCAGCGGCAGGAGACGCGGTGGCAGCGGGCGCTCCCGCCGCTGGAACGCTGCCGGTGGGGCCGTTGGCCGCGGGGGCGGTCGGCGCCGGTGCGCCGGGCGCCAGAAAGGGGGGAAGCGGCAGGGTTTCGGTCAGGCTCGGCCCGCCATGGATCACCATGATGTGCTGGTTCAGCATATAGACGCCGAATCCGGCGAGGCTGGTGCAGATCACCGAGACGGCAAGCGCGGCACTGGCCAGCCACACGACCAGCCGCTTGTCGCGCTCCGCATCGGCGGGCGCTTCGGCCGCCGTTACCGCGGGTTCGGCCGGCTCGGCCTCCGGCGATGCCGCCGCCGGCACCTCGACCGAGATGCCGAGCCCCTCGCGCGTCTCGACCAGCGGCCGGTACGAGCCCGGCAGCATGTGGAAACGCAGCGCGGCGTCGCGGCCCTCGTCGGCATAATAGGCGGTGAGGGCGGCGCGCAGCCGCGTCGCCTCCACTCGCACGATCGGGTCCTTGCCCGGATCGAAATCGCTGGGCCGGCCGAGGGCGCGCGTGGCGATGGTGTAGGCCTTCAGCTTGTCGCCGCGGCCAGCCAGGCTCTCCTCGACCACGAAGGCGAGGAAGCGCCGCAACTGCACGGCGCTGCGCAGCCGACCGCTGGCCAGCACCTGGGCCAGGGCATCATTGACCGTCTCATCGTCGACGAGGCCCGGCGACAGCGGCACGGCACCACTCACCGGCTTCACCATCGACAGCACCCGTGCGTCTCCTGCCGCGCCATTTACGCTGTCCGGAACTCCGGACTCGCCACAGTCCGCGCGCATCCCCTGTCACTCCGCCCACGCGCCTGCCCGCTGAACCGGCCGCGAATCAACCCGCTATCCTGAAGCGAACGATGGCGGATAGCCGACTGTCGAAACATTCCCATTTCTAGTAACATTACACCACCCTGGAGTTTCTTCGGGCGCGTATTCAGCGGGTTTCGGCCGGGAAACGATACGTTCGTCTGTTACGACCAATATCGGTATGCAACTTGCGGGAGTTATAGTATCGTAGCATGCCAGACATGCAACCCGCGCGTGGCGATAAAGTTCGCGGCCGGACCTTAAGGTTTTCCCATGGTTTCCGGACGCAGCCTCGGCGGTCGCCGCGGGCGGCAGGCCCTGATCGCGGCCGGTCCTTCGGCAATCGTCTATTCGATCAGGCCGCGGCGAAGCGCCTCGGCGACAGCATGGGCGCGGGAGGCGGCGCCGAGCTTGCGCACCGCCGCATTCAGGTGGGCCACCGCGGTGTGCTCGGAAATGCCGAGAATGCTGCCGATTTCCCAGGCGGTCTTGCCGACCGAGGTCCAGGCTAGGCATTCGCGTTCGCGTGCCGTCAGGTCGTTGGTGGGCGCGGCCGCCGGCAGATCGAGCGCGGCGAGGTGCAGGGCCGGCGCCACCAGCTCCAGATATTCCACCTCGGCATCGGTGAATTCGGGCTCGCGGCGCCGGAAGATCACGCCGCCGCCGAGCCGCCCCCGGAACCGCAACGGAACCGCCACCACGGCGGTCCCCAGCGCCTCGCCGATGGCGACGAAGTTCGGCATCAGCGCCGGCTCGGCCTCGGCCGCGGCGCGGATGTCGGCGGTGCGAACCGGTCGGCTTGCGGCCCGCAGGACCACGATCAGCGGGTCGCGCTCGTATTCGCGGTTCTCGATGTAGCGGGTGCGGAAATCGTCCGGCACGTTGGTGGCCAGGAGCGTGCCTTTGCGGATGCTGCGCCACGCGACCGGCGCCCCGCCGACAGCGTAGATCTCGAACCGGATACTTGCGGCAACCCGATCGAGCAGCCGCTGGAAACGTTGCGCCGCCTCGCTGGACATGTCCGGTCGGACCGGCGCAAGCGGATCGGAGTTAGACATGCGACCGGTTGCCCAAGGTTGTCCTCTGGAAAATGCAAAATCAACGTCAAAAACATTGTGAAACACGGAAATATTGCGATGCAAAACGATTAAAATGTCGCTGATCGCGCTGAAGCGCGCTTGAACTTTTGTGGCCGATTATCGGGCGGATCTGGGAACAATCAAGGTGCCCGGCGCGGAATCTCGGCGGCCTGCGCGCTAATTACAGCCGAGCACGCGCTTAAGCCTCCGTCCTTGCGCGGGAAACGCCGATTCAACATGGCTCGCTCGCGACCTGCCGGCAGTGGCGGCGCGATCGGTGGCGGCGCGATCGGTGGCGGGCGAACGATGGAGATGGCGGGAGAGGGCAAACGCGCTGGCGAATCCGCGCGCGAAACCGGGGTCTTCGCCGAGCCGGGCGCCTGAACGCCGGCCTTAGAGCATTTTCCGCACAAGTGGATACCGGTTGCGCGAAAGAAAATGCGACAAACCAAAGACTTAGGGCATTCTCCGCAAAAGTGGGCACCGGTTTTGCGAAAGAGAATGCGACAAACCAAAGGCTTAGAGCGTCCGATCTGATGCAGTCAGATCGGATCACGCTCTAGGTGTGGGCTTTCAGGAGGTTGTCCATTCGGCCCTGGCCGGGAACGCTGATGTCGCCAGACGTCAGTGATTCGCGGAGGACCGAATGGACACTCACAAGAATGCTCGCCTGACCCCGAAAGGTCGAGAGGTGATGGTGGGCGCCGTGGTGGATGGCGGACTGACCAATGCCGAGGCCGCGCGTCGCTACAACACCACGCCGAAGACGGTCGCCAAATGGGTCGGGCGCTTCCGCGCCGAGGGTGTCGATGGTTTGCGCGACCGCTCCTCCAGGCCGCTTTCATCGCCAGGCCAAACAGCGCCCGCCACGTGCGCTGCGGTCGAGGCGTTGCGCCGCCAGCGCTGCACCGGCAAGCAGATCGCGGCCGAGCTCGGCCTCTCGCCGGCCACCGTCAGCCGTATCCTGCGGCGGCGCGGCTTGAACAAGCTCAGCGCCCTGGAGCCGGCCGAACCGGTCCGGCGCTACGAACGCCAGCATCCCGGCGAGATCATTCACATCGACATCAAAAAGCTCGGCCGGTTCAACACGGTGGGCCACCGCATCACCGGCGATCGCAGCGGGCAAAGCAACAGCCGCGGGGTCGGCTGGGAGTGCCTGCATCTCGCCATCGACGATCATTCGCGGGTCGCCTACTCGGAAATCCTGCCCGACGAAAAGCGCCCGTCCTGTCTGCGCTTTCTGTTCAATGCACTGCGCTTCTTCAGGGCCCATGGCGTCAAGGTTCAGCGCGTGATGACCGACAACGGCGCCAGCTTCCGCTCCTTCCGCTATGCCAGGGCGCTGCGCCTACTCGAGATCAAGCACCTGCGCACCAAGCCGTATACGCCCAAGACCAACGGCAAGGCCGAGCGCTTCGTCCAAACGAGCTTGCGCGAATGGGCCTACGCCAAAGCTTATCTGCACTCCGATCAGCGCGCCGCAGAGCTGCCGATCTGGCTGCATCGCTACAATTGGCACAGGCCCCATGGTAGCTTGCAAGCCAAGACACCCATCAGCCGCCTCGGTCTGACCGAGGACAACCTGTTGAGGCTCCACATCTAGGGGGGCGGCGTTCGGGCGGGAGCGGTCCCGCAGAGCATGCCATGCGGTTTTCCGGCGAGGTCAGCCGGAAACCGCATCACCGGTGCAGCAGCGTCCCGGCACCGGAATCGGTGAGCAGTTCCATCAGCACCGCGTGCGGCGCCTTGCCGTCGAGGATCACCACGCCTTCGACGCCCTTCTCCAGCGCGAAGATGCAGGTCTCGACCTTGGGGATCATGCCGCCGGAAATGGTGCCGTCGGCGATCAGCCGGCGCGCCTCGGCCACCGACAGATCCTTGATCAGCGTCTTCGACTTGTCGAGCACGCCCGGCACGTCGGTGAGGAACAGCAGGCGCTTGGCCTTCAGCGCGCCGGCCACCGCGCCGGCAAAGGTGTCGGCATTGACGTTGAAGGTGCCGCCATTCGCCGCCGCCGCCACCGGCGCCAAGACGGGAATGATCTCGGTGCCGATGATGCGGTCGAGCACGGTGGTGTCCACCGTCTCCGGCTCGCCGACGAAGCCGAGATCGACCACCTGCTCGATCGCTGAGTCGGGATCGGTCACCGTGCGCGTCACCTTGCGGGCAGTGACCATGTTGCCGTCCTTGCCGCACAGGCCGATGGCCTTGCCGCCGGCGGCGTTGATGAAGCCGACGATCTGCTTGTTGATCGAGCCGGCCAGCACCATCTCGACGATCTCGACGGTGGGCGCATCGGTGATGCGCAGGCCCGCCGCAAACTTGCTCTCGATGCCGAGCCGGGTCAGCATCGATTGGATCTGCGGCCCGCCGCCATGCACCACCACCGGGTTCACCCCGGCCTGCTCCAGCAGCACGATGTCGCGGGCGAATTCGCGCGCCAGATTCTCGTCGCCCATGGCGTGGCCGCCATACTTCACCACCACCGTGGCGTCGTCATAGCGCTGCATGTGGGGCAGCGCCTGGGCGAGCACCCGGGCCTGCATCTGCGGATCGGTGGGGACGGCGATCTCGGCCATGATCGGACTTCGCGTTGGTCTCAAGGTGAGGCGGGGGTGGGCTCTGCCGGCGCTGGCCGGCGCGCCCTGTCTATCAACCGTCGCGGGGCGCTGCTAGTGTCTGACCGACATGCTCACCGTTCCCGATCCTGCCCCGCCACGCGCCGCCCGCGGCTTCGAGGCCGTCGACACCTGGGTGTTCGACCTCGACAATACCCTCTATCCGCCGCACCTCGATCTGTGGTCGCAGATCGACCAGCGCATGAAGACCTACATCGCCGGTTTCCTCGGCCTCAGCCATGACGAGGCGTTCCGGCTGCAGAAGGACTATTACCGCCGCTTCGGCACCTCGATGCGCGGGCTGATGATCCATCACGGGCTCGATCCCGACGAGTTCCTCAGCTACGTCCACGACATCGACCATTCGCCGCTTCAGCCCGACCCCAGGCTCGGCGCGGCGCTGGAGCGGCTTGCGGGAAAAAAGCTCATCCTCACCAACGGCTCGGTCGCCCACGCCGAGGCGGTGACGCAGCGGCTCGGACTCGACCACCATTTCGACGGCGTGTTCGACATCATCGCCGCCGACTTCATCCCCAAGCCGAGCCCCGAGACCTACGCCCGCTTCCTCGACCGCCACGGCATCGACCCCGGCCGCGCCGCGATGTTCGAGGATCTCGCCCGCAACCTCGAAGTCCCGCACGCGCTGGGCATGACCACGGTGCTGGTGACCCCGGACGGGACGCGTGAGATCGAGCGCGAGGCGTGGGAGCTGGAGGGGCACGCCGACCCCCATATCGACCATGTGACCTCGGACCTCGCCGGCTTCCTCGGCGGCCTCGCCCCGGGCGGTGTGGAACGTTGACGCTTCAGGCCGGTCGTGATTGATCGCCCCATCCGGGAGCATGACCATGACCGACCTTGCCAGCATCATCGACGCCGCGTTCGAAGAGCGCGCCCTCATCGGCCCCCACACCTCCGGCGAGGTGCGCGAGGCGGTGGAAGCCGCGCTCGACCTGCTCGATTCGGGCAAGGCGCGCGTCGCCTCGCGCGGGGCGGACGGCAAATGGGTGGTGCACCAGTGGCTGAAGAAGGCGGTGCTGCTGTCCTTCCGGCTCAACGACATGGCGCCGATTGCCGGCGGCCCGGGCGGCGCCTCCTGGTGGGACAAGGTGCCCTCGAAGTTCCTCGGCTGGGGCGAGGCCGAGTTCCGCAGCGCCGGCTTCCGCGCCGTGCCGCACTGCGTGGTGCGGCGTTCGGCCTTCATCGCGCCGGGCGTGGTGCTGATGCCGTCCTTCGTCAATCTCGGCGCCCATGTCGATGAGGGCACGATGGTCGACACCTGGGCCACCGTCGGCTCGTGCGCCCAGATCGGCAAGCGGGTGCACCTCTCCGGCGGCGCCGGCATCGGCGGCGTGTTGGAGCCGCTGCAGGCCGGCCCGGTGATCATCGAGGACGACTGCTTCATCGGCGCCCGCGCCGAGGTAGCCGAGGGCGTCATCGTCCGCCAGGGGTCGGTGCTGTCGATGGGCGTCTATCTCGGCGCCTCGACCAAGATCATCGACCGCGCCACCGGCGAGGTGTTCATGGGCGAGGTGCCGCCCTATTCGGTGGTGGTGTCGGGCACCATGCCCGGCAAGCCGCTGCCGAACGGCGAGCCGGGGCCGGGGCTCTATTGTGCGGTGATCGTCAAGCGGGTGGACGAAAGGACGCGCTCGAAGACCGCGATCAACGACTTGTTGCGGGATTGACGGGCGGTAGCCGTTACCCGATGCTCGACGCCTGATCGGCCGGCACTCCGGCTGGCCGGCGGCCGGTGTTGCGTGCACCATCGCGGCGTGCGTAGCCGAACGGCCGCGGACCATCGCCCCTGCCGGGTGCCCGGCAAGTCCCCCACGATCGTTCCGCACCGGTTCCATCATGCCTGTCGACCCCCTGGCGTTCGCCCGCGACCTTGTGCGCTGCCGATCGGTCACGCCGGCCGAGGGCGGCGCGCTCGATCTGCTCGCCCGCACGCTCGCGCCGCTCGGCTTCGCCGTGCACCGCGTCACCTTCTCCGCCCCCGGCACGCCGGACGTCGAGAACCTGTTCGCCACCATTGGCGAGGGCCGCCCGCACCTCGTGTTCGCCGGCCACACCGACGTGGTGCCGCCCGGCGACGCGGCAGCCTGGAGCGCGCCGCCATTCGCGGGCGAGGTGATCGATGGCAGGCTCATCGGCCGCGGCGCGGTCGACATGAAAGGCGGCATCGCCGCCATGGTCGCCGCCGCGAGCGCGTTTCTCGCCGCGCGGGATCTCAAGTCGGGCGGCACCCTCTCCTTCCTCATCACCGGCGACGAGGAAGGCCCGGCGGTCAACGGCACGCGGAAGCTGCTCGACTGGACGCGCGAGCGGGGCGTTGTCTTCGATCATTGCGTGCTGGGCGAGCCGACCTCGGTGGCCGAGCTTGGTGACACGCTGAAGGTCGGCCGGCGCGGCTCGCTGTCGGGGACGCTGGTGGTGGAGGGCACGCAGGGCCACGTCGCCTATCCCCACCGCGCCGACAATCCGATCCGGCGCCTCGCCCGCATCCTGTCCCATCTCTACGCCCGCCCGCTCGATGGCGGCACCGCGCAGTTCCAGCCCTCCAATCTGGAATTCGTGTCGGTCGACACCGGCAACCCGGCCTTCAACGTCATCCCGGCCAAGGTCGAGGCGCGCTTCAACATCCGCTTCAACGACCGCTGGACCCCGGCCAGCCTGCGCGCCCACATCGAGGCCGAGATCGGGGTTGCCGCCCCGGTCGGCCGTTGGCGGGTGGACTGGGATCCCACGGTGTCGGAATGCTTCCTCACCCCGTCCGGGCCGTTCACCCAGCTTGTCTCGGACGCGGTGTTCGAGGTCACCGGCCGGCGGCCGGAGCCCTCGACCGGCGGCGGCACCTCGGATGCGCGCTTCATCAAGTCGGCCTGCCCGGTGGTCGAGCTTGGGCTGGTCGGCACCACCATGCACCAGATCGACGAGGCGGTGCCGGTGGCCGAGCTTGAGGCGCTCACCGCGATCTACCGCCGCATCCTGGAGCGCTATTTCGCCGGTTGAGGCGGTTGCCCGAGCAAGGGGGGCGCCTCACGTCTCGCCGCGCTCGGCCGAGATGATCTTGTGGACGTGCACCATATAGACGGTGGCGAAGATCGGCGTGATAAGGCTGAGGATCGGCACCGACACCAGCGCCGCGATCGGCAGGCCGGCGAGGAACACCCGCCCGGCATGGGCGCGGCGCAGAGCCTGCGCCTCCTCGGGCGAGCGGAACCGCATCGCCACCATCTCAAAATATTCGCGCCCCAGCAGATAGGTGTTGGCGAGGAAGAACACCACCACGCCGATGCCGGCGATCAGCAGCGTTGGCAACGCGGCGAGATTGACCAGCAGCACCACGCCGAAGAACTTCGCCGCCTCCCACACCGCCACCCACACCGGCAAAGCGCGGCCGGGCGGATGGTGGGGGTAGTCCCGCCGCTCCACCGTCTCGGCGACATCGTCGGCGAACAGGCTGGCCACCAGCGCGGTGACCGGCGGCACCAGGAAGACGAAGGCGATGAACAGGCCGAGCCCGGCCAGAACCGCCACCACTCCTTCGGCCACGCCGATCGGCCCGGCATAGCCGCCGCCCGACAGCGTCAGCAGCCAGTCGGCGCCGCGATCGACGAACCACACCATCGACCGGTGCAGCGCCACCGCGCCGATCAGCAGCAGGCCGGTGGCCAGGCCGATCGATCTCCACAGCACGCCGCGCAGCGCCGGGCTGAGGGTCTGGCGCAGCGCGCGGATCGCAGCCTCGAACAGGTTCATGTCGGTTCCAGCCCCCTAAACCGCGATGAGGTATGCCGGCGGGCCCGCGCCCGCAAGGGTGCAACCGGCAGGCCCGCGTGCTAGCGTCCGAAACTGACATGCTGATGAATCGCAGACATTTTCTGGTTGCCGGCGCAGCCGCGGCGGCAATGCCGGGGCGTGCGCTCGGCCAGGTCGCAGCGACGGGCGAGGTCGACGTCGCCATCGTCGGCGCAGGCGCCGCCGGTCTCGCCGCGGCGCGCCGCGTCGCCGAGCACGGCCGCACCTATGCGCTGCTCGAGGCGCTCGACCGGGCAGGGGGCCGGGCCCAGACCGACGCGGCCACGTTCGGCGTGCCGTTCGACCTCGGGGCCGACCGGCTGTGGGGGCCGCGCCGCAATCCGCTGGTCGGGGTCGCCCGCGCCAACGGGCTCGACGCCACCACCGCGCTGCGCCTGCAGCGCGTGCGCATCGGCTCGCGCGATGCCCGCGACGCCGACACTGAGGATTTCGCCAGCGCGCTGAGCCGCGCCAACCGGGCGATCGTCACCGCCGGCGAGCAGCGCACCGACATCGCCGCCGGCCGCGCCGTGCCCGACATCGGCGACTGGCTGCCGACCGTGTCGTTCCTGCTCGGCCCGGCGTTCTCATCGAAGGATCTCGACGAGGTGTCGGCGGCCGACTACGCCCGCGCCGAGGAGCGCGACGAGGAGGCGTTCTGTCGCCAGGGGGTGGGCGCCATACTGGCGCTCGCCGCGGTGCCGCTCGCCATCCAGCATTCGACGCCGGTCACCGAGATCGACTGGTCCGGCCGGCTGATTGCGCTCGCCACGCCCCGCGGCACCATCCGCGCCCGCACCGTCGTGCTCACCGTGTCGACCGCGGTGCTGGCGGGCGGCGCCATCCGCTTCAAGCCGGGACTGCCGCCGGCGATCGCCAGCGCCTGCCAGCGCCTGACGCTGGGCAGCTACAACCGCATCGGCATCGAGCTGGCCGGCAATCCGCTGCGGCTGCGCGACGACGAGCGCGTGGTGTTCAAGGTGCCAGGCCCCGCCGCGATGACGCTGCGCGGGCGCGTCGGCGGCACCGACCTTGCGGTTGCCAGCATCGGCGGGCGGGCGGGCCGCGAACTTGAGCAGGCCGGCGCTGCGGCCATGGTGGCGTTCGCCACCGACACGCTGGCCGCCCATTACGGCGCCGGCATCCGCAAGGCGATCGGCCGCACCTTCGCGACAAGATGGGGCCTGGAGCCGACCATCCTGGGCGCGGGCTCGGCAGCCCCGCCCGGGGCCCAGCCGATGCGGCGCGCCCTCGCCCAGCCGATCGACAACCGGCTTTTCCTGGCCGGCGAAGCCACCCACGAGACGCAGTGGGGCACCATCGGCGGCGCCTGGCTGTCGGGTGAACGCGCCGCCGATCAGGCGCTGCGGGCGGTCGGCGTCGCCATCCCGCTGCCGGCGAGCCCCGCGCCGCTGGCCCCGGCCAAGCCGGGCCGGACGCCCAAGCGCCGCCAGCCGCGACGCGACGACGTGCCCCGGCGCAATTGAATCCGGAATCCGAAGGATCGGGCTTGGTCAGCGCCGGCGGCTGGCGGCGGCGGCTTCCAGCAGGCCGTCATAGCTGGCGGCGGCGGTGCGGATGTCGAAGCTCGCGGCGCGTTCGCGTCCCTTGGCGGCGAGATCGGCGCGCAGCGCCGGGTCGGCGGCAAGCTTGCGAATCGCGTCGGCGATGGCGTCGGCGCTGACGTCGGCCAGCGGCAGGGCGGAGCCCTCGATCAGCTCCGCCAGCCCGCCGACCGGGCTTGCCGCCACCGCGGCACCACCGGCAAACGCCTCCAGCGCGGTGCGGCCGAACGCCTCGCGCACCTTGGAGGGGACCAGCGCGATCGCCGCCCGCTCGAACGCAGCCTGCACGTCGGCGTGCGGCCGGTCGCCGTGCAGCATCACCCGCTCGCCGAGCGGAGCCAGCGCCGCGGTGACCGCCGCCGCATAGTCGGGGTGGCGGTGGCCCATGGCGCCGAACAGTTCCGCCCGCCACGCGTCGGGCAGGTCTGGCAGCACCTTCGCCAGCGCCTGGGCGGTCTCCAGCAGGCCCTTCTCCGGCGACAGCCGGGCGGCCATGACGATCAAGGGCTCGCGCTCGGCCGCCGGCCGCCACGTCGACAGATCGAGGGCGTTCGGCACCGCGTGGGAGGGGATGTCGGATCCCCAGGCCTCGACGAAGGCGGCGCGGCAGGCCTCCGACACCAGCACGATGCCGGCGAACCGGCTGAGAAGATGGCGGCGCCGCACCCGGTCGAACGGATTCTTCGGCGGCTTCGGCCAGCCATGGGTGTGGAAGATCACCGGCACCGGCGCCACGGTCCGGGTCAGCGCGGCGGCCGTCGGCAGGTGCTGGTGGACCACCACGACATCCACCCCCCGCACCGCCACCCGGCGGCCCAGGCGCCAGCCGAGCACGGCGTGCGGCTCGAACGGCCAGCGGGCGAACGGCACCACCGCCACGTCGTCGAACGGGTCGTCGACCAGCTCGGCCACCACCACCGACGAGGCGCGGTGCCGGCTGAACAGCAGCAGGTCGTGGGCCACGAGGTCGATGGAGGTCGCCCCGCGCCGCGAAAACCTCATGTGGCGCGGAAGGACAATGGCGACGCGCAGCGGATCGGGCATGGACGTCTCATAACCAATTGCCGGACGGCTTGCCATCCGTGCTAGAAGCCCGTCGCCATGCATGCAACTTCGCCCACGCCGCCGCAATCCGCAAATCCCGCCCCCGGCAAGCCCGTCGCCAACGCCGGCAAGCCCAAGCTTGATGCAAGCTCTTGGCCGCTGATCCGGCGCCTGCTGCTCGACCAGGGCCGCCAGCATGTTCGCGGCTATCTCGTCGCGCTCGCTCTGATGGGGGTGGTGGCGGCGATGACCGCGCTTGCCGCTTGGCTGATGCGCGACGTCATCAACCGCATCTTCGTCGAGGCCAACTACGCCGCGATCTGGTGGCTGTCGGGTGCCGTCATCGTCATCTTCGTGGTCAAGGGCTTCGCAAGCTGGGGCCATGCGGTGATGCTGGCCCACATCGGCAACCGCATCATCGCCGAGACCCAGACCCGGGCGTTCGACCGGCTTCTCAGCCAGGGCGTCGGCTTCTTCGCCGACCTGACCTCGGGTGAGTTGGTCGGGCGTATCCAGAAGGGCGCCACCTCCACCCGCGACGTGCTGAACCTGCTCGCCACCTCGATCGGCCGCGACACGCTCACGCTGGTCGCCCTGATCGTGGTGATGGTCGTCCAGGATCCGGCGATGTCGCTGATCGCGCTGGTGCTGATGCCGATCGCCGCCTTCGTGGTGAAGGGCTTCGTCAAGCGGGTGAAGAAGGTGGTGCCGCGCGAGATCGCCGGCACGGTCGGCGTGGTGTCGGCGCTGCAGGAGACCGTGCAGGGCATCCGCGTGGTCAAGAGCTTCCGGCTGGAGCCGCTGATGCGCCAGCGCATGGTCCACCACGTCCACGAGGTGGAGGAGGCCGCCAACCGCATCGCCAATGTCGCCTCCCGCCCGGTGCCGCTGTCGGACACGCTGGGCGGCATCGCGGTTGCGCTGGTGATCATGTATGCCGGCCACAGCGTCATCAAGGGCGGCCAGACGCCGGGCGAGTTCTTCTCCTTCATCACCGCGCTGTTGCTCGCCTACGAGCCGGCGCGGCGGCTGGCCAAGCTGAATGTCGATCTCTCCGCCGCGCTGGTCGGCACCAAGCTCTTGTTCGACATCATCGACGTGGCGCCGGGCGAGAGCGACCCGCCGGGGCGGCCGGCGCTGGAGGTCAAGGGCGGCCGCATCGAGTTCGACAATGTCACGTTCGGCTACCGGCCGGACGAGCCGGTGCTGCGCGGCCTGTCCATGGTCGCCGAGCCGGGGCGCACCACCGCTTTGGTTGGCCCCTCGGGCTCGGGCAAGACCACTATCGTCAACCTCGTGCAGCGGTTCTGGCCGGTCGATGCCGGCCGCATCGTCATCGACGGCCAGGACATCGCCGCGGTCTCGCTCGGCTCGCTGCGCGATGCCTGCGCCTTCGTCTCGCAGGACACCTTCCTGTTCGCCGGCACGGTGGGCGAGAACATCGCCTTCGGCCGCCGGGGCGCGAGCCAGGCCGAGATCGAGGCGGCGGCGAAGGCCGCCCACGCCCACGACTTCATCACGGGCTTCCCCAAGGGTTACGACACCCAGGTCGGCGAGCTCGGCACCCAGCTCAGCGGCGGCCAGCGCCAGCGCATCGCCATCGCCCGCGCCATCCTCAAGGACGCGCCGATCATCCTGCTCGACGAGGCCACCGCCGCGCTCGACAGCGAAAGCGAGCGCGAGGTGCAGCGCGCGCTGGAGGGGCTGATGCGCGGACGCACCACCCTCGTCATCGCCCACCGCCTGCAGACCATCGTTTCGGCCGACCGCATCTGCGTGGTCGAGGCCGGCCGCGTGGCCGAGGCCGGCCGCCACGCCGAATTGCTGGCGGCCAAGGGCAAGTACGCCCACCTCTACGCCATCCAGTTCCGCGATCCGCAGACGCTGTCATAATCGCGCCCGCGCAACCCACAGGAAGGACGCCCCGCCCATGACCACGGCTGTGACCACACTTGCCGACCTGAAGGTGAAGCTGTTCACCGATGGTGCCGAGACGGCGCAGATCGTCGAGATGGCCAAGCTGCCGCACATCGCCGGCTTCACCACCAATCCCTCGCTGCTGCGCAAGGCGGGCGTGACCGACTATGAAGCCTATGCCCGCGATCTGGTGGCGGCGGTGCCCAACCACTCGATCTCGTTCGAGGTGATCTCCGACGACATCGCCGAGATGGAAGAGCAGGCCCGGCTGATCGCCACCTGGGGGCCGAACGTCTACGTCAAGCTGCCGGTGACCACCTCGCGCGGCGAGCCGCTCTACGACCTCGTCCACAAGCTGTCGCACGAGGGCATCAAGATCAATTTCACCGTCATCTTCGCCGACGAGCAGGTGACGAAGGCGACCGACGCGCTGCGCGGCGGCGCGCCGGCCTATGTCTCGGTGTTCGCCGGCCGGCTCGCCGATTGCGGTCTCGACTACATGCCGACCATGCGGCTGGCGGTGGGCCTCGCCCGCGGCACCGACAATATCGAGGTGATCTGGGCCTCGACCCGCGAGGTGTGGAACGTCATCGAGGCCGACCGCATCGGCTGCCACATCATCACCGCGCCGGCCGACATCCTGAAGAAGCTGTCCGGCCTCGGCGGCACGGCCGAGCAGCTCTCGCTCGACGGGGTCAAGGCGTTCGTCAAGGATACGGCGGCGGCGGGGCTGAGCCTGAACACCGCCAAGCGCGCCGCCGTGGCGTGAGACGGTTTCCGGCGAGATTGGTTCCGGGATCGCGCAGGGATCATCCGGAAACCTTGTGAGCGGTGGGGGCGCGATGACGCTCTCGATCATCGTGCCCGTGCTGAACGAGGCGGCCGGCATCGCCGCCGCCTTGGCGCGGCTTTCGCCGCTGGTGGACCGCGGCGCCGAGCTGATCGTGGTCGATGGCGGCTCGACCGATGACACCGTTGCCCGCGCCCGGCCGCTGGCAAGCCACGTGATCGGCGCGCCGCGCGGCCGCGGCGCCCAGATGCAGCGGGGCGTGGCCATCGCCCGCGGCGATGTGCTGCTGTTCCTGCATGCCGACACCGTGCTCCCCGAGGCCGCCGACCGGCTGGTGCTGGACGGGCTTTGTCGAAGCGGCCGGGTGTGGGGCCGCTTCGACGTCGCCATCGCCGGCCGCCACCCGCTGCTTGCGGTGGTGGCGCGGATGATGAACCTGCGCTCGCGCCTCACCGGCATCGCCACCGGCGATCAGGCGATGTTCGCCACCCGCGCCGCCTATGACGCCGCGGGCGGCTTCGCCGACATCGCGCTGATGGAGGACATCGCGCTCTCCAAACGGCTCCGGCGGCTCGGTCCGCCGCTTTGCCTCCGCGCCAGGGCGGTCACCTCCGGCCGCCGCTGGGAGGCCGGCGGCGTGGTGCGGACCATCGTGCTGATGTGGACCCTGCGGTTTCTTTTCTGGTGCGGGGTCTCGCCCGACCGCCTCGCCCGCTGGTACGGCTACGCGCCGCGGCCGGAATCCTGATACGGTTTCCGGCCGCATGCGATCGCAGTCAGTCACGCCCGGAGCGTCGCCCCGGTCTTCTTGGTCACCTCGGCGACGATCTTGCCGGCCACCGCCTCGATCTCGGCGTCGGTCAGCGTCTTCTCGCGCGGCTGCAGGGTCACCGCCACCGCGATCGACTTCCTGCCCTCGCCGACGCCCGGCCCCTCATAGACGTCGAACACGCCGACCTCGGTGATCAGCTTCTTGTCCACGTTCTGGGCGGCGCGCACCAGGTCGCCGGCCTTCACCGCCTTGTCGACGATGAAGGCGAAGTCGCGCACCACCGGCTGGAACGGCGACAGTTCGAGCAGCGGCTTGGCCCGCGTCGGCTTGGCCTTCGGCTCGGGGATCTTGTCGAGGATCACCTCGAAGGCCGCGACCGGGCCATCCACTTCCAGCGTCTCCAGCGCCTTGGGGTGAAGCTCGCCGAACCAGCCGAACACGTTCGGCCCAAGCTTGATGGTGCCCGAGCGGCCGGGGTGGCACCAGTCGGGTCCCTTGGCCTCGATGATCAGGCTTGCCATCGGCGCGCCGGCCGCGGCCAGCACCGCCAGCGCATCGGCCTTGGCGTCGAACACGCCGGGCGCGGCCGTGCCGGTCCAGTGGCGGCCCGGTCCGGCGGTGCCGGCGAGGCCGCGGCGGATGCCGGCGGCGGCGACGCTCTGGTCCTGCGGACGGTCGCCCGCGAACACCTGTCCGACCTCGAACAGCGCGACGTCCGGCGTGCCGCGGTCGGCATTGCGCTGGCCGTTGGCGATAAGGCCGGGGATCAGGCTCGGCCGCATGTCGGACAGGTCGGACGCGATCGGGTTGGCGAGCGCCAGTTCCGGCTTGCCGCCGCCGAAGGTTTCGGCCTCAAGCCTGGAGACAAACGACCACGTTACCGCCTCCGCCATGCCGCGGGCGGCCAGCGCCCGCTTGGCGCGGCGGGTACGAAGCTGCAGCGTGGTCAGCACCGGCCGGCGCGCTTCGGATCCGCGCGGGAACGGCACGGACGGCACATTGTCGACACCGAGGATGCGCACCACCTCCTCGACCAGATCGGCCTTGCCCTCGACATCGGCGCGCCAGGACGGCACCGCCACCTTGACCGTCTCGCCCTGGCCGACGACGTGGAAGCCCAGCGCCCGCAGCGTGTTGGCGACGCGGATCGGCTTCATTTCGACGCCGGCGAGGCGCTTCACCTCTTCGAGCGGGAAATTGATGACGCGGTCGGCGTCCGGCACCTTGCCCGCCACCACCACCTCGGACGGCTCGCCGCCGCACAGATCGAGCACCATCTGCGTCGCCAGTTCCAGGCCCGGCAGGCAGAAGGCCGGATCGACGCCGCGCTCGAAGCGGTAGCGCGCATCCGAATTGAGGCCGAGCCGGCGGCCGGTCTGGGCAATATTGAGCTCGTTCCACAGCGCCGACTCGATCAGCACGTCGGTGGTGGTCTCTGAGCAGCCCGAGACCTCGCCGCCCATGATGCCGGCGAGCGACTCGACGCCATGATCGTCGGCGATCACACACATGGTGTCGTCGAGCGTGTAGGTCTTGCCGTCGAGCGCGAGCAGGCTCTCGCCGGTCCGGGCGCGGCGCACCACGAGATTGCCCTTGACCTTGGCCGCGTCGAACACGTGCAGCGGCCGGCCGCGGTCGTAGGTCATGTAGTTGGTGATATCGACCAGGGCGTTGATCGGCCGAAGGCCGATGGCGCGCAGCCGCGCCTGCAGCCACTCCGGGGAGGGGCCGTTCTTGACACCCCGCACGAGGCGCAGCGCAAAGGCCGGGCACAGGCTCTCGGTCGCGCCGAAATCGAGCGTCACGGTCACCGGGCAGGGGAACTTGCCCGCGACCTGCTTCGGCGTGCGGTCCTTGAGCTTGCCGAGATCTGCGGCGGCGAGGTCGCGGGCGATACCGTGGACGCCGAGCGCATCGGCGCGGTTGGGCGTCACCGCCACGTCGATCACCGGATCGTCGAGCCCGGCCCACTGCGCGTAAGGCACGCCGATGGGAGCATCGGCCGCAAGCTCGATGATGCCGTTGTGGTCGTCGGAGATCTCGAGCTCGGCTTCCGAGCACATCATGCCGAAGCTCTCGACGCCGCGGATCGAGCCGACCTGCAAGGTGATGCCCTTGCCGGGAATGTAGGTGCCGGGCGGCGAGAACACGCCCTTGAGGCCGGCGCGCGCATTGGGCGCGCCGCACACCACCTGCAGCGGCCCCTGGCCGGCCTCGACGGTGAGCACCTGCAGCCGGTCGGCATTGGGGTGGGGCTTGGCGTCCACCACATGGGCGATGACGTAGCCCTTGAGCTTGGCGCCGGGGTCCTCGACGCCTTCCACTTCAAGGCCGATGAGCGTCAGCGTCTCGACGATCTTGTCGAGCGGGGCGTCGGTGTCGAGATGGTCTTTCAGCCAGGACAGGGTGAATTTCATGGATCCTCGGCGGCCAGCAGCCGCCGTCCTCACGTCAGAACGGAAAACGGCAGATAGAGAAACACGAACAGCGTCAGGGCGATGGCGGCGGTGTTGGCGCGGCGGTTGAGCTCGCGCTCATAGACCAGCTCGAGCAGCAGCTCGTTGATGTAATCGTCCTCCTCATAGTCGCCGTGCTCCACCGACGGCGGACGGATGCAGCGCAGGCAGACGATGGCGACGAACAGGTAGCAGACGATGGTGACGTAGAGCACCGTCTCCTGGAACTCGGAGGTGATGTCGGACGCCGCCGTGACCCCGAGCGCCGCGATCATCATCGACACGTGGGTGAGGATGCCGGTGGCCTGCACGTCGATCTGATCGACCGCTTGGCGGATGGCGCCCTGGGCCGTCGGCTCGGTGTGGCTGCGGCGGATGTTGCGCAGGAAGCGCTGCAATGCCGCCTCGTCCCATCCCCTGAGCAGGAAGGATTTCAGCCGGTCGTCCAGCACGTCGATGAGGTCGATCACGCCCACGGGCGGCCTCCAAACTAGCGGCCTCCAAGACCAGCGGCTTCAAAGCCTATGCGCTCAAGCCCCCTGCCAGCGTCGGGAAATCGAGCGGGCGGAAGCCGTAATGCTTCAGCCAGCGCACGTCGGCCTCGAAGAAGGCGCGCAGATCGGGCAGGCCGTATTTCAGCATGGCGATGCGGTCGATGCCCATGCCCCAGGCGAAGCCCTGGTACACGTCGGGGTCGAGCCCGCAGTTCCTGAGCACGTTGGGGTGGACCATGCCGCAGCCCAGGATCTCCAGCCAGTCCTCGCCCTCGCCGAACCGGATCTCGTCCTTGCCGCGCCGGCACTGGATGTCGACCTCCATCGAGGGCTCGGTGAAGGGGAAGAACGACGGGCGGAAGCGCATCTTGACGTCCTTCACCTCGAAGAACGCCTTGCAGAACTCCTCCAGGATCCATTTCAGGTGGCCGAGGTGGCTCTCGGTGTCGATCACCAGCCCCTCGACCTGATGAAACATCGGCGTGTGGGTCTGGTCGGAATCGCAGCGATAGGTGCGCCCGGGGCACACCACCCGGATCGGCGGCTTCTGGCTCAGCATGGTGCGGATCTGCACCGGCGAGGTGTGGGTGCGCAGCAGCAGGCGCGAGCCGTCCTCCTTCGGATTGAAGAAGAACGTGTCGTGCATCTCCCGCGCCGGATGGCCGACGGGGAAGTTGAGGGCCGTGAAATTGTGATGGTCGGTCTCGATGTCCGGTCCCTCGGCGATCGAGAAGCCCATGTCGGCGAAGATCGCGGTGATCTCGTCCATCACCTGGCTGATGGGGTGGATGCGGCCCTGCTCGGTCGGCGGCTCGCGCAGCGGCAGCGTGACATCGACCCGCTCGGCCGCGAGGCGCTGGGCGAGCGCGGCATCCTTCAGCGCGCCCTTGCGCTCGGCGAGGGCGGCGGTGACCCGCTCTTTGACGCCATTGATCAGCGCGCCCTTCGTCTTGCGCTCCTCGGGGCTCATCTTGCCGAGTGAGGCGAGCAGCGCCGACACCGAGCCCTTCTTGCCGAGTGCGGCGACGCGGACGGTCTCCAGCGCCGCCTCGTCGCCGGCAGCGGCGACGGCGTCAAGAATCGTGCGCTCAAGCGAGGCGAGCGCGTCAGGCGAAGTGGTGGTGTCGGTCATGGCATCCCTCGGGTCGGGCGGTCGGTGGCGCCTGAAGGTCGAATCGACCTTGGCATGCGGCCCAGCGAGGGGAAAGCGAGCCCGCGCCGGGCCGAGCGGGAATATTGATCCCCGCCGGCAGGCGGCCTCGGAAAGGCAGGGGCCCCTCCCTGTTCGGGAGGGGAAAGGTGCGTCAGGCGGCGAGCGCGGCCTTGGCCTTCTCGGCCAGCGCCTTGAACGCCTCCGGCTCGCGGATGGCGAGGTCGGACAGCACCTTGCGATCGATCTCGACCCCGGCCTTGCCGAGACCGTCGATAAATCGCGAATAGGTCAGATCGAAGCCCGCCGCGCGCACGGCGGCGTTGATGCGCTGGATCCACAGCGCGCGGAAGTTCCGCTTGCGATTCTTGCGGTCGCGATAGGCGTACTGCATCGCCTTCTCGACCGCCTGCTTGGCGATGCGAATGGTGTTCTTGCGGCGCCCGTAATAGCCCTTGGCAGCCTTCAGCACCTTCTTGTGCTTGGCATGGGCGGTAACGCCGCGCTTGACGCGAGCCATGGCCGATCTCCTTCAGATATCCAGGAAAGCCCGGGCGATCAGCCGTTGGGCAGGAAGTACTTCTTGATGTTGTCGCCGTCGGTCTTGAACAGCACCGTCATGCCGCGATGCTCGCGGATGGTCTTGTTGGTGCGCTTGATCATGCCGTGGCGCTTGCCGGACTGGGTGTATTTGACCTTGCCCGTTCCGGTGATCTTGAAGCGCTTCTTTGCGCCTGACTTGGTCTTCAGCTTGGGCATTCAGCTCTCCATGCGCGCGGCAGTCTGACCCCAGAGAGGGCCGGCCACGCTCTTGATGTTGCGTGAGCAAACCGGAACCGCCACGGCAGCCCATACGGCCGGGCGGTTCGAAGAGCGGGCTCTTACACCAAGGGTCCGGCCGGCGCAACAGCGCGAGCCCGGCCGCCCGCCAACCGGGCCGCTCCGCGGGGTCACCAGCCGCGGCGGAACCGGCTGGACAGCGCGCGGGCCGCATGGTCCTGTTGGCGCATGAACCCGTACCTGATCCGGATCATCCAGGGCCTCGCGATCGCCGCGATCACGTTCGCCTTCGTCGAACTGTCGGGCCGTACCGACCAGACCTATGTGGCGGCGGCGCTGATGATGGCCGTGCTGCTGACGGCGCTCGTAACCCGGCTCATCCGCTGGCTGGCCGCGCGCTCCAGCCCGTCGTCTCGCAGAAGTCCGGCGCCAAATCCCGGCACTGACCCCTGAGAGTCACGCAAGAGGCTGGGCGACACGCAAAAGGCCCGGACGGGGCCGGGCCTGCGCGGGAGAGTTGGGTGATCCGGCGTCGCGTGAAGGCGCCGTGATCCCGAAGCCGTGAAGCTCTTGAGCCGTGAAGCTGATAAGCCGTGTTCTGGCCAGACCGCAGAACGGCACGCCGTTCAGCGGCAAGTCGCTTAACGGCAAATCGCTCAGCGCGGCGCCAGGATCATGATCATCTGCTTGCCTTCCATCTTGGGGTCCTGCTCGACCTTGGCGACGGGGCCGACATCATCCTTGACGCGATCGAGCAGCTTGGCACCGAGATCCTGGTGCGCCATCTCGCGGCCACGGAAACGCAGCGTCACCTTGACCTTGTCGCCCTCCTCGAAGAAGCGCTTCATGGCCTTCATCTTGACGTCGTAGTCGTGGTCGTCGATGCCCGGCCGCAGCTTGATCTCCTTGACCTCGACGATCTTCTGGTTCTTGCGCGCCTCGGCAGCCTTCTTCTGCTCAAGGAACTTGTATTTCCCGTAGTCGAGGATCTTGCAGACCGGCGGGCTGGAATTGGGCGCCACCTCGACCAGATCGAGCCCGGCCTCCTCGGCCAGCTTCAGCGCCTCGAAGGTCGGAGTGACCCCGAGGTTTGCGCCGTTCTGATCGATCAGCTGCACTTCGCGGATGCGGATCTCGCGGTTGACGCGCGGCCCGTCCTTGGGCGGGACCGGCAAAGGTTTCATCGGACGGCGAATGGCAGGTATCTCCTCTAGCTGTTGAAGCAGTCCGCCCGCGTTGCCGCGGCGGCGCGCGGTCCGGTTCGGGGGAGCGGTAAGATTGGGACTATTCCAGGGGAAGTCAATTCTTCGATAAGGCCTTTGCTTAAGCTTTTTGCGCGGCGGCGCTCGCCCCGCGGGCTTCGTCCACCACCTCGCGGTAGAGCGCCAGCGTCTTGGCGGTGAACACCTCGTGCGAGAAGCTGCCGCGCGCCCAGGCGCTGGCCCGTCCGCTCAGCGCGTCATAATCGGCCGGCGCCAGCCGCAGCACCCGGTCGATCGCCTCGGCCAGGGCTTCGGGGTCGCCGGCCTGGACATTGTAGCCGGTGATCTCGCCCTCCGGCACGCGCGGCATCGCCCGCACAACCTCGATGCCGGAGCCGACGTCGGACACCACCACCGGCACGCCCATCGCCTGGGCCTCCAGGATGGCGCGCTGCAGGCCCTCGCTCTCCACCGCCGCCGACACCGCCACCCGCGAGAGCACGTAGGCCGCCGGCATGTCCTCGCAGTGGCCGACGAAGCGGATATGGTCATTGAGGCCGAGGCTCGCCACCAGGGCCTCCATCTCGTCGCGATAGCGGCTCTTGCCCTGGTCGTCGCCGGCGCACACGCCGACGAGATCGTCGCGGCCGCCCTCCACCAGCCGGTGGATGGCGCGGATGAAGACGTGGTGGCCCTTGCGGTGGACGATGCGGCCGGGCAGCAGCGCCACCTCCGCGCCTTCGGGCAGGCGCCAAGCCTCAGCCAGCGCCGCCTTGCGCTCGGCGGTCACCGCGGCGGGGTCGAACACCTGGAGATCGACGCCGCGGTGGATGGTGACGATGCGCGTCTCGGGCAGGAACGGATAGCGCTGGCGCATGACTGCGGCGGTCTCGTCGCCCACCGCGATCACCCGCGCGCCGCGCACCACGGCGGAATTGTAGAGGTTCTTCAGCCCGCTCTGCTCGCGATAGATGGTGTGGTAGGTGCCGATATAGGGGATGCCGGTCAGCTTCGAGGCGATCAGCGTGCTCCAGGAAGGCGCGCGCGAGCGCACGTGCAGCACGTCCACCCCTTCCCGGCGGGCCAGCAGCGCCAGCCGCACGCCGTTGGCGATGATGGTGAGCGGGTTCTTGGAGGCGACGTCGAGCCGGATCAGCTTGCCGCAATCGTGGATCGGCGTCTCCATCCGGCCGCCGCGCGACACCACCAGCGCCCGGTGGCCGGCCTTGCACAGGGCCTCGGCGACCTGGACGGTGCCGAGCTCCGCCCCGCCCGACTCCAGGGCGGGAATGATCTGCATCACCGTCAGGCGGTCCGCCGGGCCGGGTTGCGTCGGGTTGGGCTGCTGCATGAACCTGAGCCTCTTGCGGCCGTGCCCCTCCTCGGGCATGCCGGCGGCGTTTGGCGGTGATCGTTTCCGGTATCCCTGAGGGATCAACCGGAAACCGTACGACACGGTGGGATGTGACGACGTAGTGGGATGTGACATGGACGGCGAACATCTGCAATTGCTTGCTGTCGGCAGCGGTGCAGCGGCGCGCACCATCGCGGTGCGCAGCCTGCCGGGGCGCGGGCCTGCGGTGCTGTGGTGCGGCGGCTTCATGTCGGAGATGGCCGGCACCAAGGCCAGCCATCTCGCCGGCTGGGCGGCCGGTGCCGGCCGTGCCTATGTGCGGTTCGACTATTCCGGCCACGGCGAATCCGAAGGCCGGTTCGAGGACGGCACCATCTCGCGCTGGGCCGAGGAGGCGCGCGCCGTCTTCGACGCCTGCTGCCCCGGCGAGACCGTGGTGGTCGGCTCGTCGATGGGCGGCTGGATCGCGCTGCTGCTCGCCCGCGCGCTGCTCGCCACCCCGGGCCGGCTGAAGGGGCTGGTGCTGATCGCTCCGGCCGCCGACTTCACCGAGGCGCTGATGTGGCCGCGCCTGCCGCCCGAGGGTCAGCGCGCGGTGCTGGAGACGGGCGTGTGGCAGGCGCCCACCGACTATGGCGAGAAGCCCTACACGATTACCCGCGGGCTGATCGAGGACGGCCGCGCCAATCTGATCCTCGGCGACGTGGTGCGCACCGGCTGCCCGGTGCGCATCCTCCAGGGCATGGCCGATCCCGACGTGCCCTGGCAGCACACGATGCGGCTGGTCGAGCGCCTCGCCCAGGACGACGCCACCTTGACCCTGATCAAGGATGGCGACCACCGCCTGTCGCGCCCCGAGGATCTGGAGCTGATCGTCCGCGCCATCGGCGATGTGAGCGGCTGAACGACTCCCAGCCTCGTCGTCCCGGATCGTTGGCCTTCGGTCCGTGCCCGGGACGACGGACGGTGATTGTGCGGCAAACCCCGCCGCCGCTCGACAGTCCCGTCTGCGCCGGATAGGAGGGCGGGTCCGCCGCCCCCACCGGAGCCAGCCATGCCGATCCGCCCCGACACGGTCGCCTCGACCGTGCTGCTCGCGCTTCTGACCTCGCTGGCGGCGCTATCGACCGATATTTATCTGCCGTCGCTACCGTCGATCGCCGGGGCGCTGGAGACCTCGGCCGCCGAGGTGCAGCTCACACTGTCGCTGTTCATGGTCGGTTTCGCGCTCGGCCAGATCGTCTATGGCCCGCTGTCGGACCGCTATGGCCGCAAGCCGGTGCTGCTGGCGGGGCTGGCGATCTATGTCGCGGCCAGCGCCGCCTGCGCCATGGCCACCTCGATCGAGCTGCTGATCGTCGGCCGCTTCGTGCAGGCGATCGGCGCCTGCGCGCCAATGGTGATCGGCCGCGCCATCGTGCGCGACTTCTATGCCGGCCACCGCGCCGGCCTGGAGCTCGCCCGCATGGGGGCGATCATGGGCTTCGTGCCGGCGGTGGCGCCGGTGCTGGGCGGAGCGCTGGAGACATTTTTCGGCTGGCGCGCCAATTTCGGCTTCATGCTGGCCTATGGCTTGGCCGCCAGCGCCTGGGTGCTGGCCGGCCTGCCCGAGACGCTGGCGCGCCGGGCGCCGGACGTGCCCTCGCCGCTCGTCATCCTGCGCATCTTCGGCGGCATCCTGCGCAATGGCGGCTTCCGCGGCTATCTCGGCATCCTGGTGGCGACCTTTGCCGGCATGTTCGCCTGGATCTCGGGCTCGTCCTTCGTGCTGCAGGGCCTCTACGGCTTCTCCCAGTTCGCTTTCGGCGTGGCGTTCTCGATCGGCGTCATCGGCTACATTGTCGGCACGGTGTTGGCGACGCGGCTCAATCCGCGGGTCGGCATCGACATCACGGTCGGGCTCGGCACGGCCGCCAGCGCCACGGGTGGGCTCGCCATGCTGGGCGTTGCGGCCGTGGGCGCGGCCGAGCCGGCGCTGCTGGTGGCCGCCATGGTGGTCTACATGCTGGGGTTCGGGCTTGCTTTCCCCAGCGCTGTGGCCGGCGCGCTGATCCCGTTTCCCGACCGGGCGGGGGCGGCGTCCTCGCTGGTCGGCTTCTGCCAGATGACGTTCGCGGCCGGCGTCGGCGTGTGGGTCGGCCATTCACTGGGGTCGACGCCGCTGCCGATGGCCGCCACCATCGCCGCCGCCGGCGTCGCGGCGGCCGTGCTGTGGGTGATGACGCGGACCGACCGCCTCGCCGAGCGCGAGCATGGGTGAGACGATTTCCGGCCGATCAGGCCGGGAGCTGTATGGCCGTTCGCATCATTCCGGCGTCGCCGCCTGACGTTCGCGGCTGCGCTTGAGGCCGAGCCGGCGTTCGCGCCAGATCACCGCGAGCCCGGCACCGACGACGATGGCTGCGCCCACCAGCACCATCGGCCCCGGCACCTCGCGAAACGCCACCCAGCCCAGCGCCGTCGCCCAGATGATCGCCGTGTAGTCGAACGGCGCGAGCAGCGAGGCGTCGGCGTAGCGGTAGCTCTGCGTCATCAGGATCTGCGCCACCCCGCCGAGCAGGCCGGTGGCGATCAGGGCGGCGGTGGTCTCGATGTCGGGCACCACCCAGCCGAACGGCGCGGTCGCCAGCGCCATTAGCGTCGAATAGAGGGCGAAATAGAACACGATGGCGCCGGTGGTCTCGGTGTAGGTCAGCCGCCGGATCTGCACCACCGCGCCCGCCGACAGCACCGCGCCGATCAGCGAGGCCAGCGCGCCGATCGCCGCCGTGCTGGTGAGGTCGCCTCCGCCGAAGCGCGGCCACAGGATGATCAGCACGCCCGCGAGCCCCACCGCCACCGCGCTCCAGCGGAACAGCCGCACCTTCTCCTTCAGGAACAGCGCGGCGAACGCCACCGAGATCAGCGGCATCGCGAAGCTGATGGCCGTGGCCTCGGCCAGCGGCAGCAGCGCGAGGCCGGTGAACATGAAGAACATGGCGCAGATGCCGGTGAGCCCGCGGAAGAAGTGGCCAAGCGGATGCTGCGTGCGCAGTGCGGTCTTCAACTCGCCTTCATAGGCGAGCCACGCCAGGAGCGGCACGATGGTGAAGAAGGCGCGGAAGCACACCACCTCGCCGGCCGGCACCGCCGTGCCGATGTGGCGCACGAGTCCCGACAGGCCGGTGAAACAGAACACCGCCAGCAGCTTGAGCAGCATGCCCTTCAGGGGAAGCGTCATGGCCGCGGGGTCGGAGCAGGAGGTGAGGCAGGCATATCGCAACGGAACGCGCGGCGCTCAGGCTGGGGACAAATGGCCAAGGAACTTGGCGGCGACTCGGAGCCGGTCCGACTCACCGGAGCGGAAACGGCCAGCAAATCACGCAGGCCGCCGGTTCTGAACGCCCGCAGACGCGCGGCAGGGATGCGTTCGCGCGCTGGAGATTCACGTGCCTGTGCGTTCACGTTCCGCGGCAGGACGGCGCGCAGAACGCCGCGTGCAGGGCGACGATCATCGCGCGCACCTCGTCGCGTGCCAGCGAATAATAGATGTGCTTGCCGTCGCGCCGGGCGCGCACCAGATGCTCGCCCTTGAGCCGCGCCAACTGCTGCGACACCGCCGGCTGGCGCTCGCCCAGAAGCTCCGCCAGCTCCATCACCGATTTCTCGCCGTCGACCAGAAGGCACAGGATCACCAGCCGCGATTCATGGGCCAGCGCCTTGAGGAACTCGCTGGCGTCGCGCGCGTGCCGCAACAGCTCGGCGACGTCGAGGGTCGCCTCGCTTGCGCCCGTGTCGCTGCGGAAAGGAACCGGGCCGGTCATCACACCCCCTTCGCAGAGCGCGGCACGCTGACGCCCAACATCAATACACATTTACACATGTGAATAGACGCAACAAATACCGATCCATGACCGGAGCGCCCGCGTGGGCGGTCGGTGACAAGATCACCGACGCCACCCGGCGAACCTGCGAGAGACATTGCAGGCGGGGATGTCTCCGACGGCGTGCGGAGCCCCGAAGGAATCACCCGGAAACCGTAGCATGCGGTTTCCGGCCTGCAGGGCCGGAGAACCGCATGCTGTTCGCCGAAAAATCCTCATCCGATCAAGGATTTTTCGGCGGGACCGTTTCCGGCATCCCGAAGGGATCACCCGGAAACCGTATCATTTCATGAAGCTGGAGCGGGTCATGTCGCAACTGCAGGCGGTCGAAGCATTCGAGGGGCCGGCGCCACGCCACGCGCCGCCGGCGCACGAGGAGGGTGCGCTGGCGCACATGCCGGTGGGGCTGTTCGGCATGGTGATGGGACTTGCCGGCACCACGCTGGCGAGTCAGGCGGCGGCGCGCGTGCTGGACGGCAGCCTCGCTGCCGCCGCGCAATGGATCGC
Organism: Blastochloris tepida; assembly: GCF_003966715.1. NCBI lineage: Bacteria > Pseudomonadati > Pseudomonadota > Alphaproteobacteria > Hyphomicrobiales > Blastochloridaceae > Blastochloris > Blastochloris tepida. Next base: position 3,064,499 of record NZ_AP018907.1, on the reverse strand, counting down.
GCTGGCGGCGGCCGGCGTCACGCTGGCGGTGGGCAGCTTCATCTTCCTCGCCTATCTCATCAAGCTTCTGCGCTATCCGCGCGCGGTGGTCGGCGAATGGCACCACCATGTGCGCATCAACTTCTTCCCCGCCGCCAGCATCGCGCTGGCGCTGGTGGCGACCATGCTGCTGCCCCATGCGCCGGGCGTGGCGCGGGTGGTGTGGATCATCGCCGCCATCGGCCACGCCGTCGGCTTCGTCGGCGTGGTGTCGCACTGGATGGGGCCGCGCACCATTCCGGTCGCCACGCTCAATCCGGCCTGGTTCATTCCGGCGGTCGGCAATGTGGTGATGCCGATCGCCGGCGTCGAACTCGGCTATCTGTCGGTGTCGTGGCTGTTCTTCGGCACCGGCATCATGTTCTGGCTGGTGCTGCTGCCGATGGTCATCCACCGCTTCGTGTTCGAAGCGCCGCTGCCGCCCAAGCTGGTGCCGACGCTGGCGATCCTGATCGCGCCGCCGGCCGTGGCCTTCATCGCCTATGTCAAGCTTGCCGGCGGGCTGGATGCGGCGGCGCAGGTGCTGTACGGCGCCACCATCGCGTTTGCCCTGCTGGTGTTCGCCGCCGCCGGCCGCATCGTCAAGGCGCCGTTCGGCGTGCCGTTCTGGGCGCTGTCCTTCCCCTCGGCGGGGCTGACCATCGCCACGCTCACCTATGGCGCCAAGGCCGGCATCCCCGGCGTCGTTTATGCCGGGCTCGGCCTCTGGGTGTTCCTCCTGGTGCTGATTGTCGTCCTGCTGGTGCGCACGTTGGTGGCGCAGGCGCAGGGCAAAATCTGCGTGCCGGAGTGATGCGGTCTCCGGGCGATCCTTCGTGATCCCCGGAGACAAACTCTCAGCGCGCGGCGGCGAACATCAGCGTCCGGACCAGATCGTCGATGGTGCCGACGACGCGCAGCGCCTCCTTCAGCCGCTCGCGCATCGCCGCATCGAGCCGGTTGGGATCGACCGCATTGCCGAGCCGGCGGCCGGAGTGCACGTCCTCGATCTGCTGATGCAGGATGGCTTCGAGCAGCACGCTCTGCGCCTCGGCGAGCTGGTCGAGGTCGCGCTCGCCGCCGATGCGGAGCGCCCGCACCCCGGCCAGCCGCGCCGGGGTCGAGCGTTCGACGACATGATGGCGTATGGCGAGGCAGCGCGCCGCGGTGACGATGGCGAACAGCCCGGTCTTCTTGAGGTCGATGCGCCCGCCCTCGGTCTTGAAGCCGCCGAACAGGCCGAGCGCCGGCTGGGCGTGGCCGCCGGCCTCGGCCAGGAGCTTGGCGAAGCCGAGCTGACCGCGCGCGGCGTCGAAGGCCTCGGTCCACAGGTCGCGCGCCATGCGGGCATCGCCATGCACGCAGCGCAGGTCGAAGAAGATGTCGACCGAGAGCAGGTCCTCCGGCCTCGAGCGGGTGATCCAGTGGCGCACCCGTTCGCGCCAGGTCTCCAGGCTGCCGCGCCAGGCCGGCATCTTGGCCATCACCCCGCCCTTGCACAGCGGCACCCCGGCGGCGTGCAGGATGTCGGCGAGCTCGCTGCCGAGCTCGGCGAACCAGCGGTCCTCCGGCCCGTCCGGCGCGCCGTGGGCGAACAGGATGGCGTTGTCCTGGTCCATCGCCAGCAGGCTTTCGCCGCGCCCGGCCGAGCCCAGCACCAGCACGGCGTAGCGGCAGGGCGGCTTGCCACGGCCGCGCGCCTTCATCGTCTGCTCGGCCAGCACCGCGGCGCGGCGGGTGAGCGCGCCGAGCTCGCGCGAGATCACCGCGGCGATGTCGCGGGCGCCGACGCCCTCGGCGAGCAGGCTCGCCGCCACCGAGGCGATCTTCGCCCACGCCTTGGCCAGCGCCGGCACGTCCGGCGCCTCGTCGATCTCGTCGCCCAGTGAGACGGCATCGCGCGCGCGCATGCGTAGAAGATCGCGCGCCGAGAGCGCGCCGACAACCTGGCCGATCTCGTCGACCACGCCCAGGTGGCGCACCCTGAGACGATCCATGCGGCCGATGGCGCGGTAGACGAACGCCTCGGCCGGCACCGCCGCGAGCGGCGCGCTCATGATCGCGCTGACCGAGATGGCCAGCACCGCCGTCCCGTGTTCGGCCAGCGCCCGGGCGAGATCGCGCTCGGTGACGATGCCCACGGTCTCGGCGTCGAACGGGCCGTCCTCCGGCGCGGCGCCGGGCGGCGCGACGAACAGCGACGAGATGCGCCGCTCGATGATCTCCTTCAGCGCCGCCGCCACCGGCGTGTCGGCGGCGGTGAACAGCGGCGGCGACGACATCACCTCGGCGACACGGTGGCGGTAGGGGTAGCTGTCGAGCTGGGCGAAGGTGCGCTCGGCATCGACGCGGCTGGCCGCTGCGTCGTCCTCCGCCACGGTGCGCCGGCCGCTTTCGCGGGCCCCGAGCAGGCCGCGGCAGGCCTGCTCGGCCTCGGCCAGGGTGCGGATGCCGCCCTCGCGCAGATGCGGCACCAGGGCGATGAAGATCCTGGCGATCAGCTGCGCCCGCTCCGGCGCCGTCCAAGTGGCGGGCTGAGGCGTGGCGGTCTGAGGTGTGGCGGTCTGAGGCGTGCCAAGCTCCAGCCAGTCGGCCAGAACGTCGAGCGAGAAGCCGGCGAGGTCGGGCCGGGCGACCTCGGCCAGCGCCCGCACGTCCAGCACCCGCGGCGGCTGGCGGGCGAGGCCCGCGCGCTCATACTCGCGCCCCAGCAGCGCCAGGTCGAACCCGACCTCGTGGCCGATCACCACCGCCGTGCCGAGGAATCCATCGAGCCGGCCGGCCACGCCTGCCATGTCGGGCAGGGCGCCGTCGTCCGCCGCGGCCGGCAGGGATTCGTCGAGGCTGTCGTCGGCCAGCCGGCCGGCGTGGATGCGCGCCGCGCCGATCCGGCAGAGTCGTGCGCGCCGCGGCTCGACATCGCTGGCGTCGCAGTCGATGGCCACCGCGTCGAGCGCAATCAGCGGCGTGGCGCTGGTCTGGAGCATGCCGTTTCCCCTGCAACAATATGCCGGCACCGTCGACTCGTCTCAATGCGACCTTGTACGATTGTCCCGGCCGAACCAATCTTCCGCACGGAAACGATCGAGGAGAACGGGATGCAGCCGCACACGCTCGTCCTGGCCGTGGTCGGCGGCATCGGGCTGGTTGGCGCCGTGGTGGCGGCGGCGGCCATCCTCGCCGTGGCCCAGGCGGCGGGCGCGCCGCCGGCACAGGCCGGGCTCTATGTCTCGCTGGTCGCCGGCGGCGGCATCCTGGCCGGGCTGGCCGGCTGGTGGCTGCTGCACGCCCGGCTGATCCAGCCGCTGGAGGCGCTGACCCGCGACCTGCGGCTGCTGCAGAGCGACCCGCAGCCGCGGGCGCTGGAGCTGCCCGCCGGGCATGCGCTGGGGCGGCTGCCGGAGTTGATCGAAGGTCTTACCGGCCAGCTCGAAGCGGCGCGGCGGGCCACCGGCGAGGCCGTGGCGCTCGCCACCCGGCGCGCCGAGGAGCAGAAGAGCCGGCTGGAGGCGATCCTGGTCGATCTCGCCGAGGGCGTGGTGGTGTGCAATCTCGACCACCGCATCCTGCTCTACAATCAGGCGGCGCGCCGGCTGCTGCACCGGCCGGCCGGGCTCGGGCTCGACCGGCCGCTGTTCGGCGTGCTCGCCGAGGAGCCGATCCGCAAGACCGTGGCGATGCTGCGCCGCTCGGCCTCCGACGCCAACCCGGTGCTGCGCATCCGCCGCTGCGAGGTGCCGATGGTCGAGTCCGAGGTCTCGCTCAAGGCGCGGCTCGGCCTGGTGCGCGAGCCCAATGGCGAGATCTCCGGCTATGTGCTGACCTTCACCGAGACCATGGAGGGGGGAGCGGCCGCGCCCGCCGCGCCCGAGCCGATCCCGCCGCGGCCGGAATTCTACGATTTCGACCTGTTCAGGCCGGCGCGCACCACGCTGCCCGAGACGCCGCTGCGCCAGATTCCGTTCGTGGTGTTCGACACCGAGACCACCGGCCTCAATCCCGACGGCGGCGACGAGCTGATCTCGATCGGCGCGGTGCGGGTGGTCAATGGCCGGCTGCTGACCGGCGAGACCTATGCGCAGCTCATCGATCCCGGCCGGCCGATTCCCGAGGCCTCGATCAAGTTTCACGGCATCACGGCGGACATGGTGGCCGGCCAGCCGCCGGTGAACGAGGTGCTGCCGGCGTTCAAGACCTTCGTCGGCGATGCGGTGCTGGTCGCCTACAACATCGCCTTCGACATGGCCTTTCTGGCCAAGCGCGAGAAGGAGGCCGGCGTCGCCTTCGACAATCCGGTGCTCGACGCGCTGCTGCTCGCCGCCCACGTGTTTCCCGACCAGCCCGACCATTCGCTGTCGGCGATGGCCCACCGGCTCGGCGTCAATGTCGAGGGCCGCCACACAGCGCTCGGCGACGCCATCGCCACCGCCAAGCTGTGGGTGAAACTGCTGGTGATGCTGGAGGCGCGCGGCCTCGGCACGTTCGGTCAGGCGGTGGAGATCTCGCAGCGCATGATGAAGCAGCGCCAAGCCCAGGCCCCCGGCGTCGGGTGGTGAGGCCGTTTGTCGTCCCGGGCGGGGCCGAAGGCCCGCGAGCCGGAACCGCTCCCCGTTTCACGTCGTCCCGGACGGCGCATGGCGCCGAGCCGGGACCGTCTTCCGGAAGGGGCTTGTCATACGGTTTCCGGGCGATCCCTTCAGGATGCCGGAAACCGTATGAAGCGCCATCAGCGCCGCGAGCAGGTCGACACGCCGATCATCGAATAGGCCGGGCACCAGCCGAGCATGGCGGTGGCGAGCGGCACCACGCCGATCCAGCCGATCCAGGCATACTGGTTGCCCGACAGCAGCGCGAAGGCGATGAGGGCAATACCGGCGACGATGCGCAGCGCGCGGTCGATCCCGCCAACGTTGGTGGTCATTCTCTAGTCTCCAGAAGTGACTTGGTGGCCGGCCGGGGACGCCGGTGCCCGTCGGGCATGGCGTCACCATGACCGATGGCCGCCGCAGCGTCGGTGACCTTGTCACAAACGGCCGGGAAACGTCACAAACGGGGGGAAAGTGGGCGGCGGCTCAATCCGCCTCGTCGGCAAGGCGGACCAGCCGCGCGCGGTCGACGATGTCGATGCGGCCGCGCGCGAGCGCCACCAGCCCTTGCTTCTCGAACGATTTGAGCTGGCGCGACACCACCTCGCGGGCCGAGCCGAGCTCGGCGGCGAGCTCCTGGTGGGTGGCGGTCACCGCCGCCATGCTGCGGGCGAGCAGGATGCGGGCGAGCCGCCGGTCGATGCGGTGGAACACCGCATCTTCCATGGTCAGGATCAGGTCGGCGACGCGGTCGGCATAAGCCGCCAGCACGAAGTCGCGGAAGGTCGCCGAACTGGCGAGCAGGGTGCGGAAGGTCTCGCCCGGCAGGGCGGCCGCCGTCACGTCGTCTTCGGCGATGGCCTCGGCGCCGTAGGGCGCGCGGGTCATCAGGCAGGAGGTGGTGAGCACGCAGCTCTCGCCCGAGCGGACGCGGTAGAGCACGATCTCGCGGCCGTTCTCGGCGATGAGCTGGACGCGCACGCAGCCCTTCACCACCACCAGATAGGAATTGCATTCGGTGCCGGCAGCGAAGGCGTGGCCGCCCTTGGGCACCTGCACCAGCGGCGTGCGCGCGGCGACCAGCGCCCGCGCCTCGGCATCGAGTCGGTCGAGCCCCGGAACCTTCGCGATCCAGTCGATCCGTGCCAGGCTGTTCATGCGCCGCCCCCTGCGCGCCGGTTCCCGGCCGTCCGCACCCGGCGCGCCGGCCCACACTGCCCTCAACGGGCGTGCGCCTTCAAGAGGCTCGTCGGAGCATTCTCGGCAAGATTGGAAGCCAGTCTTGTGGCAGCCGGACTTTTGGGAACCAGATTTGCGAACGGGAATGCGACAACCCGACGAGCCGGAGCGGACGCTTCGGCCGTCGGGTTGTCAGCCTATCCTCGGAGCCGTGCCGTCCGCGTTCAGGGGGCGGTGACGGCCGGTCGCGGCATCGCCGCCGTGCCCGCCGCCTGCTGCTGGCCGGGCGGGACCGGCTGGATCGGCGGGGTGGAGAACACGCTGGCCAGCGGGTCGGCGTTGCGCACGTCATAGACCGAGGCGAACACCACGCCCTCGCGGCTCACCTCGACCATCGGCTTCAGCGGCAGTTGCTGGCAGTAGTATTCGCCGAGCATCAGCGCGAAATCGGCGCCGCGCGTGTCGTAGGTGACGATGAAGTCGGGGCCGAGCGCGATGCGCGCCGCATTGTGCGGGCCGCAGGTGGCCACCTTCCAGCGCCGCCCCTTCGGCGGCTTCAGACCCTTCCGGTCGATCTCGGCGCGCAGCTCCTCGCCGGCCTGCTTGAAGGCGAGGCCCCAGTAATCGAGCATGAACTCGCGGTCCGCGGTCTGCAGCCCGCCGATGACATGATTGTAGTGGGCGTACTGGTAGGGGTGCAGCCGCACCATGTCGACGGCGGTCACCGACGCTGCGAGGCCCAGCACGCCGAGCGTGGCGGCGCGCAGCCTGGGCCGCGGCGCCAGCCGCTCGATCAGCCAAGCCACCGCCAGCCCGCCCAGAACCGCCAGCGGCGGGGTAACGAACACGAAGTGGCGGATGCCGTTGTACATCGCCGGCTTGGTCGCCACCGTCACCAGGATCGGCACCAGGGCGGCGCCGAGCACCAGGATCTCGATGGTGCGGCGGGTGGGAGCCACGTCGGCGCGGAACAGTGTGCGCAGCGCCAGCCCGATGCCGAGCAGCGCCAGCACCAGGAAGCTCTCCGGCATGGTGACGGCGAACAGCGTCGGCACGTAGCCGCGCGGCATCTCCGGCACCAGCACCGCCGAGCCCTCATAGAGCTCGCGCCAGGGCACTTCCCAGAACTTGGTGAAGTACATTACCGCCCGGATCGGGTTGAGCGGCTCGGCGATCGCCCACGGCCACACGAGCCCCATCACGCCATAGGCCAGCACGAGGCCGAGGCTCAGGATGCCGGTGAAGGCGGCGAACTGGCGGGCGGCCGCCTTCAGGCTGGTCCGCCGCGCCTCCAGCGTCAGCAGCACGATGCCGGCAAGCCCGACCGACAGCACGGCGATGCCGCCCATCACGCGGGTGCCGATGGTGAGGCCAAGCGTCAGGCCGACCAGCGCCACCGTCTTCCAGGACGGCTTCGGATATTCCTCTAAGGCACGCACCAGCGCGTAGAGCAGGCCGATCTTGGCCACCGCGAAGGGGACGTCCTTCGCGTTCATGAACATGTGGCCGTAATAGAGCGGGCAGAGCGCGAGCAGCACCAGCGCGGCGAGGCCGGCATTGGGACCGCCGAGGCGGCGGCCGAGCCGCCAAGTGATGGCAAGGCCGATCAGCCCGACGACGGCGCCCATCAGGCGGCGGGCGGCGAACAGATCAAGCGGCAGGATGCGCGCCGCGATCGCCGACAGCATGTCGAAGCCGCCGCCGTAATAATAGAGATTGACGAAGGACAGCGCCCGCGTGTCCTCGAAGCCCGAGGTGTAATAGGCGAGCAGCAGTTCGCCATATTCGGCGTGGGTATAGTCGTCCCATCCCAGGCCGTAATGGCGGAAGGTCAGGAGCGCCACCACGGACAGGGCGGCAAGCAGCGCCAGTGCGGCAATGTCGGCAATGTGCGCGCCGGATGCCGTGAGTGCGCCGGATTGGATGCGCGTCCCCGACGAAATAGACGCGCCGAACGTCGTCTGCGCGCCGGACTCCGGGCGCGCCCGCAGCTTGAACATCGTGACCCTACAGCCCCGCATGCGAAGTCCGGCACGACGGTTTCGTGTGCCGGACTTCGTGACCGATCCAAAAGCTTGCGGCCGGTGTCCCCGCTCCGTTACGGAAGCGGCTTACGCGGCCCGACCGCCGCCAGTCCGATCATATTGACCAGGATTGCGGCAACTTTGCCAGTGGGTGCCATAGGTTCATGAAAGGAATTCGACGCTGCGCTGCAGCGGCGCCGGCCGCCGCTGCACATGGTAATTAGTTCTTTTATTTCTTGAGGGCGGCCTCGAACATTTCGTCCACGTAGTCCCAGTTGACGAGGTTGTCGATGAACGCCTTCAGGTAGTCCGGCCGGCGGTTGCGATAGTCGATGTAGTAGGAATGCTCCCAGACATCGCAGCCGAGGATCGGCTGGGCACCATGAACCAGCGGGTTTTCGCCGTTCGGGGTCTTGGAGACCACGAGCGCGCCGTCCTTGACCGCGAGCCAGCACCAGCCGGAGCCGAACTGGGTGACGCCGGCCTGGATGAAGAATTCCTTGAACTTATCCACAGAGCCGAAATCGGCGATGATCTTGGATTCCAGTCGGCCGGGGATCTTGCCGCCGCCGTTGGGCTTCATCCATTTCCAGAAGTGCAGGTGGTTGTAGTGCTGGCCGGCATTGTTGAACAGGCCGGTATTCTTGCCGAACGAGCCGACCACCACCTGCTCAAGGGGCTTGCCTTCCCACTCCGTGCCTTTCAACAAGTTGTTGCCATTGTTGACATACGCGAGATGATGCTTGTCATGGTGATATTCGAGCGTCTCTCGGCTCATATAGGGGGTGAGAGCATCATATGCGTAAGGCAGGTCCGGAAGCGAAAACGACATGGTGGAGACCCTCTTGAACGGGTTCGAGAAGACCTTGCTTAAGTGGTCCGTGAACGACATGGCGAAGACCTTCTTGAACAGGTTGATGCTGCCGGGTCGAGTGACCCTGCCGTCGGCCAGACGGTGCTGGGACATCATCTAGATAGGGGACGGGCGCGCCGGGGCAACGGCGGCACCGAACGGCCTGGTTGTGGAATCGCAGCCGATTTTGGATCATGACTCTACGGAGCCGCGGCAGGCGCGCGGTAAGGTGTCGACATGGCCATCTTTCTGATCGTCCTGGGGACGATCCTGGCCGTCAGCGGACTGGCGGCCATCGCAGGCGGAATGCCGTTTCTGGCGTTCGGCTTCGACAACACCCTCATTCTCGCCGGTACGGTGGGGCTGACCGGGGGGCTTCTCGCCATCGGCCTCGGCAGCATCCTGTCGGCGCTGGAGGCGATCGGCTCGCGCATGGATCTTCTGGCGCGGCCCGCCGCGGGCTCCGGGCCGGCCGGCCGGCCGGCCCCCCGGCCGGCGGCGCGGCCGCATGCCCCGTCCAGACCGGGGCAGGGGCCGGCGCAGGCTCAGCCCTACCCGCCGATGCCGGCGCCCGTCGCCGAGTTCGAGCGGCCGCCCGAGCCGCCCCGTCCCCTGCCACAGGACCGTGCCCTGCCGCAGGAGTTGCCACGCGAGCCGCTGCGCGAGGCACCGCGCCAGATGCCGCGTCAGCCGCGGGTGCCCGGCCTCACGATGGAGGATTTCGAGGCGACCGATCAGGCGCCGCCGGCCCTGCCGCCGCGTTTCCTGGCCGAGCGGCCGGATGAGACCGCCCACCCGCGCGAGGCCGCGGGACACGACATGGCGGGCCGTTCGCCGCAGGCCCGGCTGCAGCCCGAGACGCTGCGCATTCCGCCGCTGCGCGTGCCCGAGCCGGAGCCCGAGGAGGACCTGTCGCTGTTCGCACCGCAGCCGCGAGCGCCGGCCGAGCCGCCGCCGGCGCGCGACGATGCCGGGCCGCAATCCCGTCTCGAGGTGATCTCCGAGGCGAAGCCGGGCTTCGGGTTCCGGTTGCGGCGGGAGGCTGCCCCCGAGGCGCGGCCGGAGCCGGAGCCGCGGGGCGAGACCAGATCGCTGGCGACGCCCCAACCGAGACCTGAGGCCCGAGCCGAAGCCGCAGCGGAGCCGAAGGCCGGACCGGACCAGAGGCAGGAATCCAGACAGGAATCCAGGCAAGAATTCAAGCAGGACTCCAAGGCGGTCCCGAAACCAGACGCCAAGCCTCTCGGCGAGCCGAGATTCGGATTCAAGCTCGAGCCCAAGCCCACGGCCAAGCCGGATTTTGGCGCGCCTGATCTTGGCGCGACTGACCTTGGCGCGCCCGACATTGCAGCGCCCGAGGGGTCGGGGCCTGACGCCGGCAAGCCCGAAATGAAGCCTGAGTCGAAACCGGTCCCCCGGCCCGACTTCCGGCTGCGAACCGAACTCCGGCCGGACACGCGGCTGCCGCCCAAGCCCGAGCCGCTGAAGCCCGAATCCGCCAAACCGGAACCGAAGCCCGAGCCGAAAGCGGAGCCCAGAGCGGAACCGAAGCCGGAACCGGAGCGGGTCGATCCGTTCCGGGCGGCTTGGCAGAAGGCCTGGGGCCAGGGCCTGACGCCGGACGGCATGCCCGAGCCCGAGCCTGCGCCCGCTCCGTCACGCCCCGCCGCGCCGCCGCCCGCTGCCCCCGTGCCGGCCGCGGCCGCCCTGCCGCCGCTGCCCGGCCAGCCGGCGACCGGGCCGGATTCGCTGGAGGATCCGGCATCGAGCCGCATCCTCAAGGCCGGGGTGATCGGCGGCATGGCCTACACGCTCTACGCCGACGGCTCGATCGAGGCGGATCTGCCCGAGGGGCTGGTGCGCTTCGCCTCGGTCCAGGCGCTGCGCGACCATGTCGAGCGGGTCGAGCACAAGCGCGCCGAACAGAAGGGCCGGGATCAGGCCGGCTGATCCCGGCCTGACGCCGCCTTGAGCGCGAAGGCGTAGGCCCAGGCGATCTCGTCGAGGCGGTCGAAGCGCCCGGCCGCGCCGGCGTGGCCGGCGTCCATGTTCATGCGCAGCAGGATCGGCCGGCCCGAAATGGTGGCGGCGCGCAGTTTCGCCGCCCATTTCGCCGGCTCCCAATAGGTCACCCGCGGGTCGGCGAGGCCGGACAGGATCAGCATCGCCGGGTAGGGGCGGGCCGCCACATTGTCGAGCGGCGAATAGGCGCGGATGGTCGCGAACGCCTGCGCGTCCTCGATCGGGTTGCCCCATTCCGGCCATTCCGGCGGCGTCAGCGGCAGCGTGTCGTCGAGCATGGTGGTCAGAACGTCGACGAACGGCACCTCGGCGATGATGCCGGCGAACAGCTCCGGCGCCATGTTGGCGACCGCGCCCATCAAGAGTCCGCCGGCCGAGCCGCCATGGGCAACAATGCGGCCCTTCGCCGTGAAGCCTTGGGCGATCAAATGCTCGGCGGCGGCGATGAAGTCGATGAAGCTGTTGGTCTTGCGGTCGAGCTTGCCCTCGCGATACCAGCGCCAGCCCTTCTCGGTGCCGCCGCGCACATGGGCGATGGCGTAGACGAAGCCGCGATCGACCAGCGACAGCCGCGCCGTCTGGAACCCCGCCGGCATCGAGATGCCGTAGGCGCCATAGCCGTAGAGCAGGCAGGGCGCCGAGCCGTCGAGCGGGGTGCCGGCGCGATAGAGCACGGTCACCGGCACGCTCTCGCCGTCCGGCGCGGCTGCGTGCAGGCGGCGGGTGACATAGGCGGCCGGGTCGTGGCCCGAGGGCACTTCCTGGCGCTTGCGCAGCACGCGGGTGCGGCGCGCCATGTCGTAGTCGTAGGTTTCGGCCGGCGTCGTCATCGACGAATAGACGAAGCGCACCGTCGTGGTGTCGAACTCGTAGCCGGCATGAAGGCTCAGCGAATAGGCCTCCTCGTTGAAAGCAATGGCGTGCTCGTCGCCGCTGTCGAGCGCGCGCACGACGAGGCGCGGCAGCCCGTCCTCGCGCTCCAGCCGCACGAGGTGGTTGGCGAACAGGGCGATGTCGAGGATCAGCGTGCCCGGCCGGTGCGCCACCAGCTCGCGCCACGCGGCGGGCGTGGGATCGTCCTCGGGCGCCACCACCACCTTGAAGTCCTCGGCGCCGTCCGCATTGGTGAGGATATAGAACAGCCGCCGCCCCGGATGGTGCTCGGCCGAATAGCGCACGCCGGTGCGGCGCGGCGCGAGCAGGCGCGGGCGCGCCTGCGGGTCGGCGAGATCGAGCGCATAGGCGACCGAGGTCTCGTGGTCGCCGACGGTGATCAGCGCCAGCCTGCGCGCCTGGGTTTCGGCGAGGCCGACGAACAGGCCGGGATCGGTCTCCTCGAACACCAGCTCGTCGGTGGCCGGGTCGGCGCCGAGCCGGTGGCGGAAGACGCGCGAGGGCCGGTGGTGGGCGTCGCGTCGGACATAATAGAGCGCGTCGCCCGCGCTCGCCCACGTCATGTCGCCGGCGATGTCGGGCACAGCATCAACAAGGTCGGCGTCTGTGGCGAGGTCGCGGATGCGCAGCGTCTCGAACTCCGAGCCGGTCTCGTCGGCGGCATAGGCGAGGAGCCGGTGGTCCGGCGAGCGCCGCCAGTCACCGAGATGGAAGAACGCCTTGCCGGCGGCCAGCGTGTCGCCGTCGAGCAGCAGCTCCTCCGGCCCGCCCGCCCGCCCGGTGCGGCAGATGAGCGGGTGCTGCCCGCCCTCGCGGTGGCGGGTGTAGTAGGCGAACGGTCCGTCGGGGGTCGGCACCGCCGCGTCGTCCTCCTTGATGCGGGCGCGCATCTCGGCGGCGAGCGTTTTCCGCAGTTCGGCCTCGCCGGCCAGCATTGCCTCGGCATAGGCGGTCTCGGCCTCCAGATGGGCGCGGATGGCGGGGTCGAGCCGCGTCGGATCGCGCAGCACCTCCTGCCAGTTGGCGGCGCGCATCCAGGCGTAATCGTCCTCCAGCACATGGCCGTGCAGATTGCGCACCGACGGACGGCGCGGCGCGTCCGGCGCGCGCGGGGCGCCGCCCCCCGTGTCCTCACGCCACATCGGAGGTGCCTTCGGGCTCGAAGCGCAGCGCCACGCCATTGATGCAGTAGCGGCGGCCGGTCGGTGGCGGCCCGTCCGGGAAGACGTGGCCGAGATGGGCGTCGCAGGTGGCGCAGCGCACCTCGGTGCGGTGCATGAACCAGGAGCGGTCGTCGTGCTCGGTGACGGCACCCTCCACCGGCTCGAAGAAGCTCGGCCAGCCGGTGCCCGACTCGAACTTGGTGCCGGTGCGGAACAGCGGCGTGCCGCAGCACACGCAGGCGAAGGTGCCGGCCCGCTTCTCCGCGTTCAGCGGGCTCGAGCACGCCTGCTCGGTGCCGTGACGGCGGGTGACCTCGTACTGTTCGGGCGTGAGGATCGCCCGCCACTCGGCGTCGCTCTTGACCACGCGGGGGCGGCTGGCCGGCGCCGGCTTCGTCATCGTCATGGCTTGCCTCTTCTTTTCACGCACCATACCCCATCAGGAATTGGGGCGGTGCGGCCGGTGGCGCAAGCAGGCGCCGGTGACGTTGGCGTGACGGTGACGCCGGCAACCGGTTGACGCCGGAACTCAGTGTTCACCACTACCACGCTTTACACCTGCGCCGGCCATGGCCGATTGGAAAAAGCTTGGCGGGGGCGGATATCGAAAGCACAATCGTGCTTGGGCGGAAATAACGCCTTGCAAGTTGCCGGAAGATATAGTTTAGAAGAACCAGAACACAGGATGCTCGATTCGACGCCTGTCGTCGCACATCAGCAGAATGGGCGTTGGGGTGAGAAAGCGCTGCCATCATGGGGCGAGCCTCCGCGTCCGCGCAGAGGTTCGCACTAGAAGGACACCGAGGAAATGTCAGACAGTTCCAGCTCGTCGAATTATATCGAACTCGCCGCCGATATCGTCTCCGCCTATGTGAGCAACAATTCGGTGGCCTCGGGTGATTTGTCCAACCTGATCAGTGACGTGTACACGGCCCTGCTGAAGGTTTCGAGCGGCAAGACCGAAGCGCCGGCCGAGCCGCTGAAGCCGGCCGTGCCGCTCAAGAAGTCGGTCACCGCCGATTTCATCATCTGCCTGGAAGACGGCAAGAAGTTCAAGTCGCTCAAGCGCCACCTGCGCACGCAGTACAACCTCACGCCGGAGCAGTATCGCGAGAAGTGGGGCCTGCCGCCGGACTATCCGATGGTCGCCTCCAACTACGCCGCCGCGCGCTCGGCGCTGGCCAAGCAGATGGGCCTCGGCCAGCAGCGCCGCCGCAAGGGCCGCTGATCTTCCTCGGTACGACTGGGTTCAGGACGGGCGGCCATGCGGCCGCCCGTTTCGTTTGTGGGGGTCAGGTCGGCGCCTGACGCCTCAGCCGCCGCACCAGACCGAGGTGGCGCAGCAGATCGTAAGTTTTCCCGCCCCTGTTGCGCCGTTCCGCCCGCAACGCGCGGGCGCCGCAACCCGCCGGGTCGCCGAAGGCATTGAGCGCCGCCACCCGCGCCTCGGCCAGCGCCGCCACATCTTCCGTCCGAAAAGCGCGAATGGCGCCGCGCCGCGTGCTCTGTTCCCGCATGCCGCTCCTCCTTGCGGCGAGTGTGCGGCGGGCGGCGGGTTCTGGGCATAAATTCCTTGGTCGCATGGGCTGCCGGCGCCGGATTCGCCGGGAACAGCCGGGCCTTGGCGCCGCCGGCCGGCCCTTGCGCGTTCGCCCGACATGTCCGCGACCGCCCGATCGCCGGAAAGGCAGCAAGTCTGTTCTTCGTCAAATGCATGCCTTGCTTTCCAGCGTGGGACCGCGTCGCCGCCGGCACTTTCGCGATGGCCGACGTTGCGGCACCATCGGCAGACATCAGGGGAGGACTGGATGCCGGTGCGCGCGGTGGTTTTCGATGCCTATGGCACGCTGTTCGACGTCACTGCGGCGGTGCGCCGGCACGATGCAGCGGTCGGTCCGCGCGCTGCCGAGCTGTCGGCGCTGTGGCGCCAGCGCCATCTGGAATATTCCTGGACGCTGACGCTGATGGGCCGCTACCGGCCGTTCTGGGACCTGGCCGAACAGGCGCTCGACACCGCGCTCGGCCTCACCGGGGTCGATCCCGCGCTCAAGCCCCGGCTGCTCGCGGCCTACCGCACCCTCGACGCCTATCCCGAGGTTGGCGGCATGCTGGCGCGGCTGCGGGCGGGCGGGCTCGCAACCGCCATCCTGTCGAACGGCACGCCGGACATGCTGGCGGACGCGCTGGCGGCCTCCGGGCTCGCCGATCGGTTCGACCACGTGCTGTCGGTCGATGCGGTGCGGCTCTACAAGCCGCGGCCGGAGGTCTATGCGCTGGCCACCGCGGCGCTCGGCGTCGCCGGCGAGGAGATCGCCTTCGTCTCCTCCAACCGCTGGGACATTGCCGGGGCGGCGGCGTTCGGCTTCCGCCCGGTGTGGGTCAACCGCTCCGGCGCGCCGGCCGAATATGACGGGCTCGACCCGATCGCCACGTTGTCCGGCCTCGACGCCCTGCCGGACCTGCTGCTGGACTGACGCAGGGCCGTCCGCGCTGCCGTCATGCCCCTCCTGCCGCATCCGGCGCCACCACCGCCGCCAGCATGTCGGCGGTGCGGGTCCATTTGTCGGGCAGGCCCAGCGCCAGCGCCTGCACCACCACATCGGCCGGGCCGTCGCCGGCCGCGCCGGCCAGCCGTTCAGCCAGCGCCGCGCGATAGGCTTCACGCCGCGCCGGCACGCCGGCCACCGCCACGGCCAGCGCCGCGCCGAGATCGGCCGCGCTCTCGCGCCAGCAGGCGGCGGGCAGCACGCCCCAGCGCACCTGATCGTGGACATGGATCAGTGCCGCTGCCAGCGCCACCGTGCGCGGGTCGCGGTCGATGACGTCGCGATTGTCGCGCAGCATGGCCGCGACATCGGCCGGCAGATGCGCGGCCACCGCCTCGGCGAGCCGCTCGATGTCGTAGCCGTAGCGCTCGACCAGCCGGCTCACCGCGCATTGGCGCGCCGGCACCAGCAGGTTCTGCCGCGCCACCG
The DNA here is from genome assembly GCF_003966715.1 of Blastochloris tepida. Classification (NCBI taxonomy): domain Bacteria; kingdom Pseudomonadati; phylum Pseudomonadota; class Alphaproteobacteria; order Hyphomicrobiales; family Blastochloridaceae; genus Blastochloris; species Blastochloris tepida. The sequence continues at coordinate 3,048,785 of NZ_AP018907.1, read as the reverse complement.
CCTCGCGGATCGCCGCCATCACCGCCTTGCCGATCAGCTCGCCCAGCGCGCAGTGATGGCCGGCACCGGTCAGCGGCTTCGTGCCCTCCGCGGGTGCGGCCACCGCGATCTGGTCGGTGCCGGTGCCGGTGGCGATCGACGGCGACTGGCGCGAGGGCACCGAAAGCTCCTGCAGCACCGCGGCCTTGGCCTCGGTCGCGGTCATCACCGCCCGCACCAGCGCGCCCGCGGTCATCGGCGTGTTGACGAGCACGATGAGATTGATGGTGCCGGGGGTGGCGGGTCCGATGTCGCCGCGCAGCTCGAAGCGGCCGTCATATTCGTAATAGGACGCCGGATCGCCGGCCCGCGCCGCCCCGCCCTCGACCCCGGCGGTGGCGAGCGCCACCACCGCCAGATCGCGACAGGACTCCTCGGCCACCGCCAGCGTGTTGATGTTGGCGGCGGTGGCAAGGCCCGCGGCGGCACCCTCCAGGCCGTGGCCGGCGATCAGCCCGGCGACGTAGCGCTGCGGCTGGTGGTAGGCCTCGTGCAGCGCCGGGATGATGTGGCCCACCGGCTCGCAGCTCTGGTGGTTGAACACCATGTCGAGATGGTCGGCGAAGCCGCCATTGGCATGGCAGGTGGAGAGCACGCGGAACGGCTTGAGGAAGCGCACGCTGGCGAGCTTGTCGTCGCGGTGCAGCTCGGCCGCCCCGAAGAATCTGGCGATCAGCATGGCGCCACATTCGGCCGCCGCGCCGGCCAGGGCAAGAGCCAGGACAATGGCCTCGGCGCCGCTGCGCCCGCATCACCGCACAGGCGTTGAGCGCCGCGCCCGTCCGGCGCCGGTCGAGGCCAGCGCCCGCAGCAGGATGGCGATGGTGGTGCCGTTGTGCAGCGTGGCGGTGGCGACCGGCGACAGCCGCCCCAGCGCCGCGCCGGCCATGATCGCCGAATTGATCGCCACCGAGGCGGCGAAGTTGGAGCGGATCAGCGCCATGGTCTCGGTGGCGAGGCCGCGCAGCATCGGGATGGCGTCGAGCGAATCCTCCAGCAGCACGATGTCGGCGGTGGCGCGGGCGATGTCGGCGGCGCGCGGCATGGCGATGCCGACATGGGCGGCCATCAGCGCCGGGCCGTCATTGACGCCGTCGCCGACGAAGGCGACGGTGCGCCCCTCCGCCTTCAGCGCTTCGACCACCCTGGCCTTGTCCTCCGGCTTCTGGTCGTGGAATACGAGGTCGAGCCCGAGCGCCGTGCCGATCTGGCGCGCCTTGGCCTCGTGGTCGCCGGTGATCATCGCCACCGTCTTGATGCCCAGCGCCCGCAGCCGCCGCAGCACCGCCGGCGTCTCGGCGCGCAGCCGGTCGCGCAGTCCGATCACCCCGATCAGCTCGCCGTCGGCGGAGACGAACAGCATCGACTTGCCCTCGTGGGCGAGGCGGTCGATCAGCGCCTCGACGCCCTCGAAACCGATGCCCTCGTGCTCCTCGAGATAGTGGCGCGAGCCGATGCGGATGGAGCGGCCGCACACGGTGGAGCCGATGCCGTGGCCGACCAGGAAGCTCACCTCCTCGTGGCCGATATGGGCGAGGTGGCGCCGCTTGGCGAGATCGACCACCGCGCCGGCGACCGGATGGGAGGTGTGCTCGGCGAGTGAGGCCACCAGCGCCAAGAGCTCCGGCTCGTCGAGCGCGGCCCCGGCCGGGCGGTGGATGTCGGTCACCTCCAGCGTGTTGTGGGTCAGCGTGCCGGTCTTGTCGAACACCACGGTGTCGACGGCGGCCACCGCCTCCAGCGACCGGCCGCTCTTGATCAGGCAGCCGCCTTTGGCGGCGCGGAACATCGCCGCCTTGATGGCGATCGGCGTGCCGAACTTCACCGCGCAGGAATAGTCGACCAGGAACACCGATTCGAGCCGCCGCCAGTCGCGGGTGAGCGCGAACACCCCGGCGCCGGAGGCCAGCGTGATCAGCACCCGCCGGTTGGCCATCTTCTGGCTCTCCGACTGGATGCCGGAGGGATCGGCCAGCCCTTCCTGGATGTAGCGCGAGATGCGGGCGGTGGTGGTGGCCTCGCCCACCCGCTCGGCGGCGATGACGAGGCGGCCGTCCTCGACCACCGAGCCCGACAGCACGGAATCGCCGGCCTCGCGCGGCACCGGCAGGCTCTCGCCGGTCACCGCCGAGGCGTTGACCCAGGCCGCGCCCGCCGCGACCACGCCGTCGACCGGCACCCGTCCGCCGGTGCCGACCACCACCCGGGCGCCCTCCACCACCTCGTCATAGGGCAGCTCGATCACCTCGCCGGAGGGCGTCTCGATGGTCACGGTGTCGGGCCGCGCCTGCAGCAGGTCGCGCAGCAGATGGTCGGAGCGGCGGGCGGTGGAGGCCTCGATGTAGCCGCCGAGATCGAGCAGGAAGCGGGTGAAGTTGGCGGTGAGGTATTCGCGGCGCAGGGTGGGCAGCGAAATCGCGGCGGCGTCCAGCACCTCGACCGTCAGCCCGTCCCGCGCCGCCGCCCTGATGCCGCGCAGCACCACGCCCGCGACATTGAGCACGGTGACCGGACCCCTGAGCGGCGGCGGCAGCACGGCGGCCAGCGCCATGAGCGCGCCGGACATCACCACCTGGGCGAGGTCCGGGCCATCTGCTTCGGCAGGTGGCACGGCGTCGGCGGCGATCGGCTCGTCGATCGCCTTGAGGATGGCGCGCCGCGTGTCGGCCGTGCCGTCGAAGGCGACGATCAGCGAGGCGCAGGGCGCATTCAGCCGCACCTCCTTGACGCCGCGCACCACCTCGACGCGCGCGGCGCTGCGGGTCCAGAGATCGGCTGAACTGCGGTCGAGCCGCAGGCGCAGCCGGCCACTGGTTTCGTGAGCTATGACGGTCATCGGCTCATGGCCGGGCGCACGGCCCGGCGCTCAATTGGCGGGGTCGTCCTCGCCGGCGGCGAGCTCGGCCTCGGCGTCGCGGAAGCGTTCCTTCATCTCCTCGACGCCGCCCTGCAGCGTCGACCACACCTTCACCGCCGCGCCGATCAGGTTCTTCTGCACGGTCTCATTGGTGAACAGGAAGGTCAGGCCGGCGCCGATCAGCACGCCCTTGATCAGCGCGTCATTGTGGACGCCGAGCCCGGAGGTGAAGAGCGAGGGCTCGTCCTTTTCCGCCGGGCGGGGCGGCGGCGCTCCCCAGCCCGGACCCCACCCCGGCGCCGGGCCGCCGTGCGGCCACCATGGGCCGGCCCACGGGCCATGGCCCGGCGGGTGTCCCCAGGCGCGGTGCCAACCCGGTCCGAACCCAGGCCCGAAACCCGGCGGGCAGCCCGGCCAATAGGCCGCGTGGGCATGGTCGGCGGCCTCGTCATGCGGCGCGGCGTGCCCGTCCGGCGCCGGCGCGCCGCCGGGCGGGACATAGGGGCCGTAGGGGCCATAGGCCGCAGGCCCGAACGGGGCGGGGCCATAGGGTCCGGCGCCGTAGGGGCCGGGATAGGGGCCGGCACCATAAGGTCCGGCGCCATAAGGTCCGAAAGGTGCGCCGCCCCACGCCGGCTGCTGCGGGGTCTTGTCGTCGGTCTTGTCGCTCATGGGTCAACGTCCGGTCAAAGGGCAGGGGCGGCCGGCGCATCCTCGGCCGGCGCGGCGAGGGCGTCGGCATCGGCATCGGCGATGGTGTCGGCAGGTTTCGGCGTGTCCGGCTTGGCCTTCGGGCTCATCGCCCAGGTGGCGACGGCGGCGCCGGCCAGAAATGCGGCAAGCCGCGCGACGCCATGGCCGCCTATGGCGGCGGCGGCCGCGCCGCCCACCGCCGAGGCGAGGCCGCCGGTCGCCGCGGCGTCGAGCGTGCGGGCGACCGCCTGCTGCGAGGACGACTCGCCCCGGCGCACGGCGGCGACCTGCTGGCCGGCGACGATGCCGCCGCTGACCGCGGCGCCGACCGCCCCGAAGCGCAGCGCGGCGTCGATCACCTCGCCGGGAAGATGCTTGAAGCGGGACATCAGGGCTCTCCTTGTTTGCCGGGCGTGCCGCGCCGGCCGGCGATGGCGGCGAGGGTGAGGATGGCGGCGGCGCCGAGCGCCGCGCCGGTCCAGAATTGGCGGTTCGCCAGCGTCCGGCGGTCGAGCAGGCCGGCCGCCCGGCCGCCCCGGAACGGCCGGGGGCCGCGCTCGTCCATCAGCTCGTCGACGATGTGGCCGGCGCGCCGGAGGCCGCGGGCGAGGCCTTCGAACAGATCATCCTGCGACATTGCGCGCTCCCGAATCTGTGCCGGCCGCCGGCCGCCCGATCCCGGCCAATTGGTCGAACTCGGCGTCGCCGGCGGCGATCAGCCGGCCCCACAGATCGGGGGCGATCAGGCCGGGGGCGTAGTCGATCACCACCGACAGCGCAGCCGGATTGACCCGCACGCCGCGGATGGCCGGGGTGGCGGCGGCATGGTCGGTCAGCCGCCGGGCGAGGCCGGGCCCGAGCAGGCCGAGCCCCGCGGGCGAAAGCCGCAGGCGGATGCGTCCGCGCACATGGTGGGCGATATCGAGATGCCGGCGCAGCGGCTTCAGCGACGCGGCGAGCGCAGCAAAGCCATCAAGTGCAGCCCCGTCGGAGCCGTGCGCGCAACCCATGTCCGGTCCCTTCGCCGAAGCCGGCGCCGGATGTCCGCAGGCGTCCCGTCCGCCCGAAGGGCGGCGGAACCGGAGGGCCGGGCCGGATTGTCGGATGGATGCGTGGACCGGGTGGCGGAGCGACGAAGCGCATGGCTGCCTGCACGCAGCGTCAAGGATGGGACCGTCCGCGCGCCGTCACATTGATTCAGATCAAACGCGCGAGCGCGGGGCTCCTCAATCGAAACCGCCGAACCGCAGCATCAGGGCGCCGGCCAGCAGGCCCGAGGCCAGCCCCGCCGAGCGCATGGCGAAGGTGGTGTAGGCGTCGCGCAGCACGGTGGTCACCGCCCAGCGGGCGTGGGTCTCGGGCGGGCGGCGGTCATCGGGCAGCAGCAGCCACATCTCGGTCTTGCGGTAGTTGGCCTTGGAGATGTTCCAGGCCTTGGCGAGCAGGATCATGCTCATCGCCAGCGCCATCACGCCGCCGGCCTGCAGCGCCAGACGCGGCAGGAAGCTGAAACCCATCATCACGCAGCAGATCGCCAGCAGGCCGAACGCGGTACCCTTGGCCACGGTGAAGAAGGCAAGCTTGCGCAGTTCGTCCATGCGGGGCCTCGCGCGGGGGGAGGGGGAGGGACGGTGCGCGAGCGTGAATCGATTGCGCGGCGGGAGCAAGGCACGCGGTGTCGCGGCGCGCATTCGTGATCGGGGGCCGGAACTGCGCGTGCTACGCCCTTCGGCTGCGTTTGTCGCCTCTGGTCTCGCCTCGCCGCCGGTCGTTCCCGGCCGAGCCGCGTCAGCGGCGAGGGGAAGGGAACCCACAAGCCGCGCCGCCGGACACGCAAGGCGCGATCCAGCGGCGCGGTGAGGCGGGACAGTTGCTCCAAGCCGTTCCGACGAGCCATTCCCTTTGGGCCCCCTTCCCTCGCGTGGCTGCGCCACGCTCGCCGGGGGCGACCGGGGGACACTGTCGCCCCGGGCGAGCAATGCGAGATCCGGTTGTGTCGGCGTCATCCCGGGCAAGCGGCGTCAGCCGCACGATCCGGGATCGTCATCGGCAAAAAGGCATCCCATCCTGAGAACGGTCCCGGCTCGCGCTTCGCTTGGCCGGGACGACGATCTCTCCCCGCCGGCGCCCCGGATCTCGCTTCGCCGCCGGTCGTTCCCGGCCGAGCCGCATCAGCGGCGAGGGGAAGGGAACCCACAGTGCGCCGGCAGCGGCATGGCGCAATACGCTTCGCTATTGCGCCCTACGTTCTACGCGCTCTTTCGCCTCACAGGCCGATGGTCAGGAACCGCCCCATGGCCGGCAGCGTCAGCAGCGCCGTGCCGGCCATCCAGATCAGGAGCGACACCTCGTCGGAGTCGGCCTGCCCCCGCACCCGCTCATAGATCGCGGCCGGGATGCCGGCGGCGATGATGGTGGCGGTGGCGGTGATCAGCGAGGAAAACATGAAGGTGAGCGGGCCCGAGCCGAACAGGATGGCCGGCGACAGCAGCAGCACGTGGAAGAACACGAAGGACAGGACGCCGGTGTTGAACAGGCCGTTGATGGTGCCGAAGAAGGCGATGGCGACGAAATAGGCGTTGCGCGGCATCGATGCCTCCCTCAGGCGCCCGGTGTCTGGACCGGCAGCAGGCCGGAGGTGGCGAGCGCGAAATAGAGCGCGACACGGGCGAGAAACAGCCACACCAGCGAAAACAGCCACACCAGGATGGGCGGGGCGGCGCGCGGCGTCACCAGCGCCACCGCGTTCACCACCGGGTCGGTGACGCGGCAGAAGAAACGCCAGATGTAGTTCTTCGAGTCGGCATCCACCACGATACCGAGCAGCACCCGCCCGAGCAGCGTGTAGAACAGCGCCGCCAGGATGAAGTTCGGCAGATGAAAGTACCAGTGGGCGAAGATCGTCCCGGTGGTCAATGTCGCCTCCCCGCGGCGCCGTCCCGAAACGGCGCGGATATGCCAGTGTTTTTCAGGGAATCCCGCGGATCAAGCCGGAGATTCGTATGACACGGTTCGTTGGGTGCCTCGGCGGCGAAGGCACCAAAAAAGAAGGCGGGGTTCCGAGGAACCCCGCCAGTCGTCTGCAACGTCTGCTCACTCGGCTCAGGCCGTCTTCTCCTGGAAGATCGTCTTGCCGCGCGGCTTGCGGATCTCGTCGATGAAGGCCCGCATCTCGGCCGACGGCCCGGGCGTGATCAGCGACACCGCCCAGATGATCAGGAAGCCGAGCGGCAGGCTGAACAGCGCCGCCGAGATGTTCTTGACGCCCCACCAGTTGGCGATGCCCTGGGCAAGGGTGTCGTAGGCCTTCCACGCCGCGGCATTGTCGGGCGCGGCGAGCCAGGCCGCCTTGAGCTCGGCATACTTCGCAACCTGGGCCGGGGTGGCCGAGGACAGGAAGCTCCACGTCTCGTAGAACGAGCCGGCGAAGTAGCGCGTGCCGACGAGATAATAGAGGCACAGGCCGAAGCCGACGATCATGCCGGTGAGCGCGCCGACGGTCGAGGTCCGCTTCCACCAGATGCCCATCACCAGCGCCGGGAAGATGCCGGCGGCGGCGAGCGAGAACGCCCAGGCCACCATGGCGACGATGTCGGCCGGGCGGAACGAGGCGGTGTAGGCGGCGAGCACGGCCACGACGATCAGCAGCGTGCGGGCGATGATCAGCCGGCGCGCGGTCGGCGCGTTCTTGTCGATCATCTTGTAGTAGACGTCGTGGCTGAGCGCGTTGGCGATGGCGAGCAGCAGGCCGTCGGCGGTCGACAGCGCCGCGGCGAGGCCACCGGCCGCGACGAGGCCGGAGACGACGTAGGGAAGGCCGGCGATTTCCGGCGTCGAGATGACGATGGCGTCGGCCTGGATGGCGAAGTCGCCGAACCGGAGCACGCCGGCATGGCCCGCGATCTTCTGGCAGGCCGCCAGCACCGCGGCGGGGTCGGTCGCCTGCGCGCCGCAGACATTGATCAGGCCGACCTTGCCGTAGGAGTAGATCCACTGCGGCAGGTCGGTGATCGCCCGGCCGATGACCTCCTGATAGACCTCCAGCTTGGCGAAGGCGGCATAGGCCGGCGCCGTGAAGTAGAGCATGAAGATGAACAGCAGCGACCACGCCACCGACAGCCGCGCCTCGCGCACCGACGGCGTGGTGAAGTAGCGCATCAACACGTGCGGCAGCGAGGCGGTGCCGATCATCAGGCACAGGATCAGGCCGAAGAAGTTGACCGGGTCATAGGTGGTGAAGGGCTGGATGTGCGATTTGATCTGCCCGGCCACGGCGAGGCCCTGCTGCACCATCTCCTGCTCGCGGGCGGTGATCGCCTGCAGCACCTCGCCATAGGTGAACTGCGGCAGCGGCAGGCCGAACTTCTGCGCCGACAGGATCACCACCGGGATCATGTAGGCGATGATCAGCACGATGTACTGGGCGACCTGGGTCCAGGTCACCGCGCGCATGCCGCCGAGCATCGAGCACACCAGGATGCCGGCGAGACCGACATAGACCGCGACGGTGAAGTCCATGTTCAGCAGGCGCGCACCGATCAGGCCGGTGCCGACGATCTGCGCCACCACATAGGTGAACGAGCACGACAGCAGCACGATGATGGCGAGGAAGCGCGCGAAGTTCCCATTGTAGCGGAAGGCGAAGAAGTCCGGCACGGTGTAGCAGCCGAACTTGCGCAAGTACGGCCCGACCAGGATCGCCACCAGCACGTAGCCGCCGGTCCAGCCCAGCACGAAGCCGAGCCCGTCATAGCCGAGCAGATAGAGCGTGCCGGCCATGCCGATGAAGGAGGCCGCGCTCATCCAGTCGGCGCCGGTGGCCATGCCGTTGTAGAAGGCCGGCACGCGCCGCCCGGCGACGTAATATTCCGACACCTGCATGGTGCGGGACATGATGCCGATGAAGGCGTAGACGCCGATGGTCAGCGCCACGAACAGATAGCCGATGACGTTGTTGGGAACGCCCACTTGTTCGAGGATGGCAAGGATCACCACGAAGCCGAGGAAGCCGCCGGTGTAGAAGGCGTAGATCTTGCCGAGATTGGCCGTGAAGTCCGAAGTGCCCTGGGTCTGTGTCGCCATGGTGGTTCTCCTCACTCGTCCTCGGCGACGCCGCAGTCGCGGTCGATCTTGTCCTGGGCGTAGGCGAACCAGAACAGCATGACCACGAAGGCGATCAGCGAACCCTGCGCGGCCATGTAGAAGCCGAGCGGGAAGCCGAAGATCACGATCTTGTTCAGGGCCGTGACGAAGAAGTGGATGAAGAACGAAAAGAACGCCCACAGGGCGAGCATGATCCACATCAGGCGGACCGTGCGCGGCCAGTGGGTGGCCTCTTTGGGGTTGGACATTGGCGTGGTTCCTCCTCGATGACTGTGAGCCGCCAACGGCGCGGCCAACAAAAAGTCAAACGGGAAGACCGCCGGAACCCGAGTGTTTCCAGCCGACCGTGGCGCTTCCCGACGCGTCCCGCTTGAATTGGTTGCATAGGGGACTTGTCGGCAGCCTAGCAGGCCTGCGCAATCCTCCCTATGCTACTATTTGCCGAGACGCCCGCCGAACCCGCTGAAATCGCTGGCGTTTATTGCATTGCAGCATCGGCGGCGCGAAATTGGGGCGGGCGCAAACGCCGGACAACGCTGTCTCCGGGGCGGACGGGTGGGCCGGCGGTCTCGCGCCGATCCCGCATCGCAACCGGCCTCGTCCGCGAGGCGTGCCCTATTGCCGCGTGCGGGATGAATGCGACATGGTGATACGGAATCCGGCTGGTCAGGCCGGCGTTTCGTCTGCCGGTCGCCGAAAGAGATCCCCTTCGTATCCGAAAGAGATCCCCTTCGTATCAAGGTCTTTTGGTGAGGCTGTTGCCGGCATTCCGAAGCGATCAACCGGAAACCGCATGACGTTTCGTCCCCGGTTCCGTCCGCCCGCAAGGAGGCCCGGCCCGATGGCGCTGTTCGACCTGTTCCGCAAGGCTCCGCCCGCCGCCGACCGGGCGGCGCTGGTGGCGTGGCTCGACAGCCGCGCCGCCCACCTGATCCAGAAGGGCATCCACGAATATTCGCGCGCCCGCGCCGGCACCAACTGGCAGGTGATCTATCAGGAGCCGATGTTCATCGCGGCGCTGGACGTGGCGCGCTGGCGCTCGTTCCCGATCGGGCTGCAATTGGTCGGCGAGATGGTCGAGGGGGCGCTGCGCCCGTTCGCGCCCGCACCTGCCGCGCTGGCGCCGGCGGTCGCCGCGTGTGCGCTCAAGGCGTTCGACCGCCACCCGGTCTATCCGGCCATCGGCGACGCGGAGTGGGGGGCGATGCGCGCCGCGCTGCACGACGCGCTCATCGCGGTGGGGCTGCATCCGCCAAAGCCGGTCAAGGACATTTCGGTGCCCTTCGGCCCGCGCATCTTCGAGCTGATGCCGATGCACCCGGACATCAAGCAGCAGGATTCGCTGATCGTGCGCAATCACCTGCGCACCAGCCTGATCACGCTGCACGCCGAGTTCGTGCGCGACTTCGACTGCGCGGCGCTGGCGGCCGAACTGGCGCCGGCCGGGGCGTGATGCCGACGGCCGTCTCGCGTGCGCCCCGCCGTGGTCATCGCCGGGCAGGCCCGGCGATGACGGGAGCGGTTGGGCGGGCTTGCGACGCCATTCGGTTTCCGGTTGATCCCTTCGGGATACCGGAAACGGCCTCGCCGAAAATCCCAGGTCCTCAAAAGATTCGCGGCAACGGGATTTTCGGCGATCGGAATACGCTTTACGGCTTGATCAGCCGGAAACCGTATCACTTCGCGGCGAGGAACGCGCCCACCTCCAGCAGCACGAACTCGTTGTCGTCCTGCACCTGCGGCTTGCGACCGGCGGAGTAGGGGAAATTGTTGTCGTTGGCGACGATGATGTGGGTGGCATCGACGCGATCGACATCCTCGATCGTCACGAACGGAAAGCTGAGCGTGCCCTCGCTGCCGCCCTGGCGGGCGAGCCCCTTGGGATCCTTGATCGCCATCAGATCGATGTAGCCGACCTTGCGCACCGGCTTGCCGACGGTGGCATCCGACAGCTCGATCTTGTAGACGCGCTTGAAGCGCGCCGGCACGTTGAAGCAGTCCGGCCGCGGCGCGCCCTCCGGGCAGGCTTCGGCCTCGGCGCCCTCGCCATTGTCGCGCTCGATGATCAGCCCCATCGTCGGATCGATCATGTTGAAGTCGCCGATATTGTTGCCGGCGAGCTCCAGCGGGTAGTACCAGAACCGGCCGGTCCACTTGTTCTCGGCGGTCGAGAATTCGAGGATGCGCAGCACGGCCTTGCCGTCGATGGTCTCCCAGGCGCCGGCCGCCGCGTCCCACAGCGGGCCTTCGAGCAGCGGATAGAGGAACTTGCCGTCCTTCGAGGCGGCCATGCCCTCATAGCCGCGCGAGCGGCGCACGGTGAACTCGACCTTGCCGCCCGGCACCGCCGGGGTGAGCACCTGGAAATGGTCGGGCGAGCGGGCGACCTTGCCGTCCACCATGGTGTCGAACACCGCTTCCACCTTGCCGGTCTTGTCGGTGCGGATCAGATAGGGGCCGAACTCGTCGCCGAACCACAGCTTGTCGCCGATCGGCTGGATCGATTCGATGTCGAAGTCGGCGCCGGTGAGATAGCGCGCCGGCGTGCCTTCGAGCGTGATCTGGAACGGCACCTTGCGGTCGGGGTCGCGCAGGAAGATCGTCTCGGCGATCTCCATTTTGCCGCTCGCCCAGTCCGGACGCACGCGGTGGGCGACCAGCAGGGCGTCGGCCGAGTCGCGCTTGGCGCCGAAGCCGTTGTCGGTCAGCACCAGGAAGCTGCCGTCATCCATCGTCTTGATGCCGGAGAAGCCCTGCACCGGCTGGCCCTTGATCGGCACGGTGAAGCCGGTCTTGCGCGGCGCGGTGGGGGCGGAGAGGAACGAGGTGCCGGCGATCGTGCCGGTCTCGTCGACGCGGCGGCGGTCGGGCGAGACGAACTTGCCGGAGACGGCGAGCTCGGCCGGCGCGTCGGCCGGCGGCGCGAAGCTGGCCGCGGCCGGAATGAGGGCGTGGCCGGCGAGGGTGGCCGGGAACTGCTGCTGGGCAGCGGCGGGCGTGGCGAGCGCGCAGGCCGCCACGATGCAGGCCGTCAGACGCATGACGTATCCTTTTCCATCCTAGGGCATTTTCCGCAAAAGTGGATGCCGGTTTTGCGAAAGAAAATGCGACAAACCAAACACTTGGAGCGTCCGATCTGATGCGGTCAGATCGGATGACGCTCTAGCTGTGGAGCCTCAACAGGTTGTCCTCGGTCAGACCGAGGCGGCTGATGGGTGTCTTGGCTTGCAAGCTACCATGGGGCCTGTGCCAATTGTAGCGATGCAGCCAGATCGGCAGCTCTGCGGCGCGCTGATCGGAGTGCAGATAAGCTTTGGCGTAGGCCCATTCGCGCAAGCTCGTTTGGACGAAGCGCTCGGCCTTGCCGTTGGTCTTGGGCGTATACGGCTTGGTGCGCAGGTGCTTGATCTCGAGTAGGCGCAGCGCCCTGGCATAGCGGAAGGAGCGGAAGCTGGCGCCGTTGTCGGTCATCACGCGCTGAACCTTGACGCCATGGGCCCTGAAGAAGCGCAGTGCATTGAACAGAAAGCGCAGACAGGACGGGCGCTTTTCGTCGGGCAGGATTTCCGAGTAGGCGACCCGCGAATGATCGTCGATGGCGAGATGCAGGCACTCCCAGCCGACCCCGCGGCTGTTGCTTTGCCCGCTGCGATCGCCGGTGATGCGGTGGCCCACCGTGTTGAACCGGCCGAGCTTTTTGATGTCGATGTGAATGATCTCGCCGGGATGCTGGCGTTCGTAGCGCCGGACCGGTTCGGCCGGCTCCAGGGCGCTGAGCTTGTTCAAGCCGCGCCGCCGCAGGATACGGCTGACGGTGGCCGGCGAGAGGCCGAGCTCGGCCGCGATCTGCTTGCCGGTGCAGCGCTGGCGGCGCAACGCCTCGACCGCAGCGCACGTGGCGGGCGCTGTTTGGCCTGGCGATGAAAGCGGCCTGGAGGAGCGGTCGCGCAAACCATCGACACCCTCGGCGCGGAAGCGCCCGACCCATTTGGCGACCGTCTTCGGCGTGGTGTTGTAGCGACGCGCGGCCTCGGCATTGGTCAGTCCGCCATCCACCACGGCGCCCACCATCACCTCTCGACCTTTCGGGGTCAGGCGAGCATTCTTGTGAGTGTCCATTCGGTCCTCCGCGAATCACTGACGTCTGGCGACATCAGCGTTCCCGGCCAGGGCCGAATGGACAACCTCCTGAAAGCCCACATCTAGCGCTTGGAGGCGGGAGACTTGGCCGCGCCGGATGTCGTGCCGCTGACGGTTCGGCGACGGTTCGATGACGCGGCCGGCGCGGCGACGGGGCGGGCGGCCGTTCCGGTCATAAAGTCCTAGGCCAGGAATTGTGTGCCAATGCGGAAGGCGTCGGCGAAACAGGGGCTTGCGGGTGCCCCGGCGGTGTGCCGCCAAGATTGCTTGCGCCCGTGGGCGCAACCGGGCATAAGTCTAGGGCGAAATTCCTAGGAGAGGAGCCCGTCGTGTCCATCGCCCCGACCCCTGCCGATCCGCCGCGCGCGGGCACCGCCCCAGCCGGCCGCCGCACCGGGGCGTCCGCGCCCCAAACCGGCCGGCGCACCGGCGCGGCCGCGCCCCAAACCGGCCGCGACCATCAGGCGGCCTATCTCATCGCCACCTGGCTCGCCGCCTCCCTGCACCGGGTCTCGCCCGCCGCCCTGGAGCATCCGCGCGGCGCGCACGACATCGTGCTCGCCCGCCAGTGTGCGATCTATCTGGTGCATGTGGTGTTCGGCTTCGACCGCGCCGCCACCGCGACGCTGTTCCGGCGCGACCGGCGCACGGTCGAGCGCGCCTGCGCCCGCATCGAGGATCTGCGCGAGGACGCCGCCACCGATCGCGGGTTCGACGCGTTGGAGCGCCGGGCCCTGGCGCTGGCCTCCTCGCTCGGCCTGGAGGTGCGGCGATGAGCGCGTCGCGCAAGAGGGGCTCCCGCAAGAGCGCTGCCGAAGCGCGGCCCGCCGCCAAGGCTCCATCCCTGGCGCAGCACCGCGCGCTGGTGGCGGACCGGGTGGAGGTCGACGGCATCGCCGCCGAGGTGCTGCGCGATGCCGAGGAAAGCCCGCTCGCCTGGCTCGCCCGCCGCCGGGACAAGGCCGGCCAGCCGCTGATCGCCCCGCACCAGTTCGTGGCCGGCGAGCGGCTGCGGGCGGACTTCACCCGCGCGCAGATGACGCCGCGCGTCACCGCCAGTTGGGATGCGTCGGTGGGCGCGAGCCGCCGCGGCGAGAGCCGCGATCCGGCGCTGTTCGCCGAGGCGGTGGTGGCGGCCAAGGCGCGGCTGGAGCGGGCGCTGGAGGCAGCCGGCCCCGAGGTCGCCGGGCTCCTGCTCGACGTGTGCTGCTTCCTCAAGGGGCTGGAGACGGTGGAGCGCGAGCGCGGCTGGCCCGCCCGCACCGCCAAGGTGGTGCTGGGGCTGGCGCTCGACCGGCTCGCCCGCCACTACGGCCTCAGCGGCGAGGCGCGCGGGCCGGCGCGCGGCCGCATGCGGAGCTGGAGCGCGGAGGCCGAAGCGGGGTGATCCTACGCTTCCGCCAGCGCGGCGCGGGCGTCGGCGCGGACGCGCTCGATCATCGAGCGCAGGCCGTTGGAGCGCTGCGGCGTCAGGTGCTCGCGCAGGCCGAAACGGTCGAACAGCTCGATGGCGTCGGTGTCGAGGATCGCCCGCGCCGGCTGTCCGGAATAGAGCGCCACCAGCACGGCGATCAGCCCCTTGACGATGTGGGCGTCGCTGTCGCCGGTGAAGGTGAGGATCGGCTCCGGCCCCGGCTCGATCCGCGTCGACAGCCACACCTGGCTGGCGCAGCCCTGCACCTTGTTGGCGTCGGTGCGGGCCTCGGCCGGGAAGGGCGGCATCAGCCGTCCGAGCTCGATGAGATACCGGTAGCGGTCTTCCCAGTCGTCGAGCAGCGCGAAATTCTCGGTGATTTCATCAAGCGTCATGCACGACATATAGAGCGTCGCAGCCGCCGCGGGAACCGATTTGCCGTTGTGCCGGCCGCTGTGCCCGCCTGTTCCTTCCTTGTGCGATCACTCGTGCCGGCGCGGCGGCGGCGCATCCGGGGCGTGCCAGGGCACGCCGCGCTCGCTCGGCGCCAGCGTGTGGTCGGCATTGCCGGCATCGGCCGATTCGCGGATGCTGCCGGTGGTCGCCGGGTTGGCGCGGTTGGCGCTCTGGTCGCGCAGGAACTCATAGAGCATCTTGGCGGCCGCCTCCGCCTTGTCGGTCAGTGTGGCGGCGAAGCGGCTGGCGAACGCGCAGGCGTCCGGCTGGCGGGTGCAGAATCCCCGCGCGTCCTCGATGGCGGCCTGGGCGGCCGACATCGCATCGCCCGCCCCGACCGCCCCGGTGCGCGAGTCCGTGCCGCTGCCGGTCGGGATCAGCGCCAGCACCACCACCAGCAGCAACGTCGCTCTGAGCAGGAACCCCATTCAGGAACCCCGATTGTCCGTCCGCGCCGCGCACCCGGCCGGGCAACGACACGGCCCGCGCCCGGATGGCGAGGCCCAAGATCTAGCAGGGATTGGTTTCGATTTGCTCTTCATTGCGCCGCGCAATCGGTTCAAATCATCGGAGCGTTTTCTGCGAACTTGAATCGCAGTTGCGCCGTTTCGGCCGCCGGCCTCTCAGCAAATGGCGCGAGGCCGGCTGGGCATGGGTGATGCAGGGCTGCGGAGTCTTCACCCGTTATTCACCATGAACGCGAAAGCGCCAGCCTCAACGCATCGTTAGGGCTTCCAGAGTCTTTCCGGGCCGTCCGCTTAGGCTTCATTTAAGGGGCGGATGTCACGATGCCTCCCGTGAAAGCGCTTCTGCGCGGGGAGTTGCGTGCGTGCCGGTGTTCGAGCCGATCCGGACCTACATTGACGGGCTCGTGCACCCGAGTGTCCGTGCCGACGCTCTGGCTGCGGCCCGCCATCGCGCCTTCATCGGCAGCCATCTCGGCGCCGGGGTGGCGGCGCTGGCGCTGTTTCCGCTCTATCTCGCAATCCGCGGCGCGCCCGATGCGGCGGCGGTCGCAGCACTCGCTTGGCTGGCGAGCCCGCTGGCACTGGCGTGGTTCCTGTCGGCGAGCGGCCGGTTTGCTGCCGCCCATCTCGCCTCGGCCGCGGCCCATGCCGGCCTTGCCCTCACCATCGCTTCGGCCACCGGCGGCCCCGCCTCGCCGGCCCTGGTGTGGCTCGCGGTGATCCCGCTGCAGGCCTCGCTGTCTGGGAACCGGCGGGTGATGATCGGCGCGGGCGCGATCGCGCTTGTCGCGGCGCTCGGCCTGTTCGCAGCCGGCGCCCTCGGCCTCGTACCGCCGGCCGATGCATCGCCGCAAGGCGCGCTGATGCTGTTCGCAGTGCTGGCAGTGGTGGTCTACGGCACCCTGCTGGCGCTCGGCTCCGGCGCACTGATGGCCTCGGTGGAGCGGCTGCAGCACGTCCACGATGCGCGCTACCGCCTGCTCGCCGAGCACATGACGGACCTTGTCACCCGCCATGCGCCGAACGGCGCCGTCACCTTCGTCTCGCCGGCCGCCGAATCGCTGCTCGGCGTTGCGCCGTCCGAGCTTGCCGGCGACGGCCTGTTCGCCCGCGTCCATGTCGCCGACAGGCCCGCCTATCTCTCCGCGCTGAGCCGCGCCACCGCCGAGGGCGCGCCGGGTGCGGTCGAGTTCCGCCTGCGGCGCGGCAGCGCCGAAGACCTCGCCGAAGCCGGCCATGTGTGGGTGGAGATGCGCTGCCGGCCGGTCGAGGACGGCGTGCCGAACGGCACGCGCCGGCCGGTGGTGGCGGTGACCCGCGACATCTCCGAGCGCAAGCGGCAGGAGGAGACGCTCGAACTCGCCCGCTGCGAGGCCGAACGCGCCGACCGCGCCAAGACACGCTTCCTCGCCACCATGACGCACGAACTGCGCACGCCGCTCAACGCCATCATCGGCTTTGCCGAGATCCTGCTCAATGAACGCCGCATGCCGCTCGATGCACAGAAGCGCGGCGACTATGCCCGCTTGATCCACGAATCGGGGCATCACCTGCTCGGCGTGGTCAACGGCATCCTCGACGTCTCGCGCATCGAATCGGGCAAATTCGACGTGCTGGCCGAGCCGTTCGCGCTGAAGCCGGTGGTCGAGGGCTGCTGCGAGATGATGGCGCTGAAGGCGCAGGCGGCCGGGCTGTCGCTGTCGGCGGAGATCGACGCCGACCTGCCCGAGATCGTCGCCGACCGGCGCGCGCTGAAGCAGATCCTGATCAACCTCATCTCCAATGCGGTGAAGTTCACCAAGCCCGGCGGCACGGTGACGGTGCGCGCCGCGATCGAGGGCAGCGACGTGTGCCTCGCGGTCGCCGACACCGGCATCGGCATCGACGCCGCCGACCTGCCGCGCCTCGGCGCGCCGTTCTTCCAGTGCGGCTCGGCCTATGACCGGCCGTTCGAGGGCAGCGGGCTCGGCCTGTCGGTGGTCAAGGGCCTTGTCGAGCTGCACGGCGGCCGCCTCGAAATCGCCAGCCGGCTGGGCGAGGGTACGCTGGTCACCGTCCGGCTGCCGCGCGACGGCGAGTCGGCACGCCACCCGGCCCGGTCCGCGGCCGTGGTCACCCCGCTGCCGCGCCGCGCCCACCAGGAGGATGCTGCAGCCGGCGACGAGACCAGGGAGATTCGCAAGCGTGCGTAGCGAAATGGTCGAGGAAGGCTGGGGCAGTCCGGCCGATGAGCACACCCAGCGCGGCTTGATGCGCCGTGCGAGCGAGGCGCTCGGGCTGCGCCCGGCCGATGCCGTGGGGCTGGCGCTGATCGCGGTTGCGTCCGGCGCGGTCGCCGTCAACGCCCTGATGATGCAGAGCGGGCCGCACCCGGCGCCGATCGTCGCCGCCACCCCCAAGGCGGAGGCGTCGAAGGTCGCGTCCGGCGCCGCCGCGAAGGGGCAGGACTCGAAAAGTCTGGAGTCGAAGCTGCTCGACCCCAAGGCGCTGGCGGCAAAGGCCGTCCAGGGCGAGGCGACCGGCAGCTTGGCGCCGCTGCCGGTGGCCCGGCCGGTTGCCTTGAATGCCACCGCGTCGGTGGCGCCGCCGGCGGCGACGCCCGCCGCAAGGCCGCGCCAGCAGATCATCGCCGACCTGCAGCGCGAGCTGCAGCGCCACGGCCTCTATGACGGGCCGCCGGACGGCGTGCTCGGCCCCAAGACCGAGGCGGCGATCCGCGACATCGAGCTGGCGCTGGGCTGGCACGAATCGGGCGAGCCGACCGAGGCGCTGCTGGCGGCGCTGAAACACGCCGAGACCAAGCCGCCGCCGCGGCCGCCGCTGCCGGTGGTCGACACCCGCACCGTCGCCGTCCAGCGGGCGCTGGCCCGCCTCGGCTACGGGCCGGTGCGGCCGGACGGGCGCCCCGGCGGCGAGACCCGCGCCGCCGTCCAGCGCTTCGAGCGCGACCGCAATCTGCCGGTCACCGGCGAGATCAGCGACCGGCTGGTGCGCGAGCTCGCCGCGGTGAGCGGCATGCCGATCGAATGAGCCGCCTCAAGAGCGCGATCTGGGTTTCGGCCTATCTGCGGCGCTGCCAGATCGAGGGCGCCTATGCCGTGGTGCGCCGCCGCGGCTCGGAGGAGGCCGGCGCCGTCTTCGTCGAGGTCGACCGGCTCGACGGCCGCGTCGCGCTCTATGGCCCGGCGCCGCAAAGCGCGTTCGATGAGGCCGCGCCCGATCGCGCCTTCACGCCGCTGCACGCGGACGACACCATCGCCGCCGCCGAGGCGGACGCGATCCTGGCGCGCGAGCTGCGCTTCGATTCCGATCTGTGGATCGTGACGGTGGAGGACCGCGCCGGCCGCCACTTCCTGGAGCCGCTGGTGCCGCGCTGACGCGGTTTACCGCCGTAGCGTCGTGCGGGTTTCGGCCGGCAGGGACGGCGCGCCGCGCCGCGGCTCGAAGCTGTGGCGCCCGGTGCCGTCCGGCGAGGTCGCCGGCATGTGGCGTCCGCCGGGGCGCCGCGATTCGCGCCACAGCGCCGTCACCTCGCGCGCCTCGGCCACCGACAGCCGGCCGTAATATTCGGCGAGCTGGAATACCAGCGCTACCGAGCGGCCGATCGTGGGATCGAGAAACAGCATGATGCGCGAGAAGGCGTCGCTCGACATGCCGAGCGCCCGGCAGGCGATGGCCACCGGCTGGCCGCTGGGGTCGGCGACGATCTCCTCCGCCTTGCCGCGATCGAGCTCGAACACCCGGGCGAGCACGTCGATGAAGTCGTCGGTGCGCTTCTGCAGCGCCGCCTGCTCCAGCTCGGCCGCGGCGAACGCATAGTCCGCCGGGTTGGCCAGCGGCAGCGGCGCGCGCCGCCCGGCCGGCACCGCGGCGGGCGGGCTCGGCAGCCAGGGCAGCGGCGCCGCGGTCTCCGCGGGCTGGGCCGGATCCGGCTGGGAGAGATCGGGCTGGAGTTCGGGGGCGGCGTCGAGCCTTGGTGTGGGGCGGAGCGGGTCTCGCGCGGCGCTCTGCGAGCGGCCATATTCCAGCGCGACGAGGTGTTCCGCCACCGAAGCCGGCAGGTCCGGCCGCTTGGCGATGATCCGGCGGCGCTGATCGTCGAGCATGTCGGCGAGCTGGAGAAGATCGGCCTCGGCGAAATGCGCGCGTGCCAGCACCTGCTCGGCCACCGCGATGGTGTCGACGGCGAGCATCATCAGGATCTCGCGCGGCGCCTGCGGATAACGCGCGAGCTTCATCGCCACCGCGATTCGCGAGCCCTCGTCGACCGCTTCGAGCATGTGGCGCGCCAGTTCGGTGTAGCGCTCCACCTCGGCCGCGCTGTGGACCGGCTCGCCGACATAGAGATCGGTGATCACCCGCACGAGCGTTGGGCGAATGTCGACCCCCTCCTGCCGGGCGAGGGTGATGAGGCCGCGAATATTGGGCGTTCTGGTCGTCATGAAGCTCGGCTCAAGGGTCGTCTTTGCACGTCGTCTCTGCAGGCGGCCTTGCCGGCCGTGTCGGCGGGGCGACTCGGGCGGCGTGCTGGCGGGGACGACCCTATCGGCCGAGCATTTAACAGGCTGTTAACCTTACCGGCCCCTTAATCGGCCCGATCGAAGCCGGCCGGTCGCGACGGCGGACGCCGATACGGACGTCGATACGGCCATGGGGGAGAGGGGAATGGGCACGGTGCTCAGGTTTCCGGTGGAGCGGCTTTCGCCGCCGGCACCGAATAGCGCGCGCGCCTGCGACACAAATGCCGGCGCCGCGGGCGCCGAGGTGGTGATCCTGCCGGCGGTGCGCGTCGAGCGCCTGGGCGAGGCGGGCGGCCCTGCCCCGTGCATGCCGGCTGCCGATTGCCGGCCGTCGAGCCAGGCCGGCGTTTGGGGGCAGACGCGGCCATGACCCGTTCACCCATGACCCGCGCGCTCATGATCCGGTTTCGTTGCCGCCCGGCCGCTGCCGCGGGCCTGATCGCCACGCTGGCCGGCGGTTGCGCCCAGCTTGAGGGCGATTTCGCCCGGCCGCGCCCCAATGTCGTCCGCGACGACGTGCTGCCGGTGGTCGGCGGCGCCTTCGCCTCCGTGCGCGGCGAGCCGGTGTCGCTGGTCGCCATGACCGACGACGAGCGCCAGCTGCGCGACCGCGCCTACGCCTATCTGGCCCCGCCCGAGGGCTTCAAGTTCCTGAGCCTGCCGGTGGCCGAGCTGCGGGCGCCGCGCATCCTGCCCAACAACGGCCCGCTGGAGCCGGCGCCGGGCCTCTACACCCAGGCGCTGCTGACCTACCAGTTCCGCTCGACCACCGCCCGCTGGCAGCGGCTGATCGACGACATCCGCTCCGACCGCGACCGCATCGGCCCGTTCGTGCGGGTCGCCGCCCACGTCGCCGAGATGGATCGCATCCGCACCGAGAGCTTCCGCTTCGTGCAGGCGGTAAGCGACATGCAGCGCGAGCAGGTGATGGCGCGTGTCGAGGAGAACAAGATGCTGATCGACGCGGTGCGCTCGGCCCTCGCCCAGCGCATCGCGATCTACCGCGATGCTATGGAAAACCTGCTGGTGGCGCAGCCGGCGCCGATCGCCATGGAGGCCGAGCGCGCGCTCAAGTCGCTGCAGGAGCGGGCCGCCGATCCGGTGCTCGCGCTCATCACCCAGCCGCCGCCGACGGTGCCGCCGCCCGAGACCAAGGGCTATTTCCCGGGCTCGGACAAGCCGATCGTGCGCAAGGACTGAGACCAACGGCCCCAGACGCTGACGCGTGGGGCCGTTGCCTCTCGCGGATTTTCTTTTGGGAAATCAGAGATTTCGCGAAAATCCGCGACCGGAACCAACGGTCCGCGTTCGCGGCCGGGTACGAGACGTTTCCGGCCGATCGGTTCGCGAACGCCGCTGGACTGTCGCTCGCTTGTGTTTGCGCTCACCCGTCATTGCCGCGCGTCTGTCGTCGCCAAACGGGTTACGTCGCCAAACAGGTTGCGTCGCCAAACGGGCTGCGTCCGCGTGCGGACCTCGGGAGGGGCCGAAAAGCCGTTTGCCCGGCCGGAGAACGGCCCGGATCGGCGTCTTGGAGCGCTGGTGCGGTTCTGAATTACCGCTCCCGTTGCGGCCGAACGGCGCGCCAGCGCCTCAGGCGCTATAAAAAACATTATGTTATAGACACTTAGATAAAAATGCGTCAGGGGGATTGCCTTTTTTGCGGCGCACAGCCATATTGTTGCAGCGCGGTATTGCGGTCGCGTCGCAATACCGCTGCCCTCCTTGGGCGTTTCCTCCCTAGACTTGGGCCGCTCCGTTTACGGGGCGGCCTCTTTCTTTTTGGCGGACGCCACTGCGGCTCTGCAGGCCTGTTCTGTGCGCACGCCTCCCGCTCGAGCGGACCGCCGAGCGGAACCACTCTCGCACGAAACTGATAGCGCCGTATGCGAAAACCGCAAGCCTGATATCGCACGCATTCGCCGATTTGTGGTTGGTCGCGCGGGTGCGGTGCAACGTTGCGGCTGAGACCGATTCGCGTCTCCCGCGCCGGCCCGGCGCGAAGTCCTTGTCTCGGAAGGGCGTTTGCAGACCGCGGGGCGCGGCGCCGGCTGGCGGATCACTCCGCCGCCGCCGGAAAGGCGACGAGGTCGCGGTAGGGCATCTCGGCGAGCCGTCCCACCAGCACGTCGATATCGGCGCGCATGCGCGCAAAGCGCTCCGAGGGGCGGAACTGCGCCTCGTCGAGATAGAGCGCCCGGTTGATCTCGATCTGAATGGCGTGCAGCCCCATGGCCGGGGTGCCGTAGTGCTCGGTGATGAAGCCCCCGGCATAGGGCTTGTTGCGTGCCACGGTGTAGCCCAGCGCCCGCAGCGTGCCCTCCACCAGATCGACGATCAGCGGCGAGCAGCTCGTGCCGTAGCGGTCGCCGATCACTACGTCGGCCTTCGGCCGCTCCTCGCGGCACACCGCGCTCGACGGCATCGAGTGGCAGTCGATCAGCACGGCGATGCCGAACCGGCGGTGCAGGCGGCTGAGCACCCGGCGCAGCGTGCGGTGGTAGGGCATGTAATAGGCGTCGATGCGCGCCAGCGCCGCCTCGACCGGCAGGCGGCGGTCATAGATCTCGACGGCATCGCCGACCACGCGGGCGATGGTGCCGAGCCCGCCGACAACCCGCAGCGAGCGGGTATTGGCGTAGGGCGGCAGCCGGCCGTCGAACATCGCCGGGTCGAGCTCGTAGGGCTCGCGGTTGAGGTCGATGAAGGAGCGCGGAAAATGCGCCCGCAGGAACGGCATGGACAGCGCCCGCGCCCCCTCGAACAATTCGTCGACGAAGCTGTCCTCGGAGCGGCGCAGCGTGGCGAGCGACAGCCGGACGCTGGCGAGGAAATCGGGCGGGTAGGTGCGCCCGCTGTGGGGCGAACTGAACAGCACCGGCGCGGCGGGCGCGGCCGGCTCGATCAGGTCGAAAGGCGGGTCGATGTCGGCGATGATCGCGGTCACGGTGCTCGACCCCTGGGCGAAGGAGCATTGTTGACCGGCCGGCCCCCCTCGCTCAAGGGCTTTCCGCGCCGCCGCCAGGGCGATCGGTCCGTTGCAGGCGGGGGCCAGTCTGGCGGGTCCCTTTCCGGCAAGGTCCTTTCCGGCAAGTTCCTTTCTGGCAGGTCGGCCATGCCGCAGCCGCCGCACGATTGTGCGAGATTCCGGCGCGGCCCTAACCTCCCTTTTACCGAGACGTTCGTTTATGTAGGGAACGCAATGCCAGGACGGGGCGCGATGTCCAAGATCTTGCTCGCCGAAGACGACAACGACATGCGGCGCTTTCTGGTGAAGGCGCTGATGAATGCCGGCTACGAGGTGGTTTCGTTCGACAATGGCCTTTCGGCCTATCAACGGTTGCGTGAGGAGCCGTTCGAACTGCTTCTGACCGACATTGTGATGCCGGAGATGGACGGCATCGAGCTGGCGCGCCGCGCCACCGAGCTCGATCCCGACATCAAGGTGATGTTCATCACCGGCTTCGCTGCGGTGGCGCTGAATCCCGATTCGCGGGCGCCGCGCGACGCCAAGGTGCTGTCGAAGCCGTTCCACCTGCGCGACCTCGTCAACGAGGTTCAGCGCATGTTGCAGGCCGCGTAATGCACAGACCCGCTTGCAGCGGCGCTCCAGTGTCATTATAGGTCCTGCTCCCGCGGCCGAGTGATCGGCCGTCCGGTTCGGGCGCGTAGCTCAGCGGGAGAGCACTACGTTGACATCGTAGGGGTCACTGGTTCGATCCCAGTCGCGCCCACCATTCCCTGCCTGAACCTCAGCCGGAAAATCGCGAGAAGACTCAACGGGTCGGGCACGGTGAAGCGTGCGGTCCCGTGAGTCCTCTGCAGCCTCGAAAGCCCCTCGCAGACAAGCCAGTCACACTGGTGTCACAGCGAGGATGACATGGCGACGATCCGCAAGCGCGGCGACAAGTGGCAGGTGCAGGTCCGGAGGCAGGGGCATCCCCTCCTCACCCGCTCCTTCAACCAGAAGGCCGACGCGGTGGCCTGGGCGAGGCAGACCGAAACCAAGCTCGACAAGGACGGGCTGGTGGCCGACCCGTCAGCGATCAAACGGCTCACGATTTCGGACCTCGTGAAGCGGTACCTCGAAGAGGTGGTGCCGAGGAAACGCGGCGCGGCCGTCGAGACCATCATCCTTCGTGCTTTCCTGCGGACCTCTCTGGCCGACACGAGCCTGTCCAACGCGACCGCTCAGGGCTTCGCGCGGTATCGGGACGAGCGGTTGCAGAAGGTCAAGGCCAGCACCGTGCGCCGGGAGTTCGCGATCCTCAGTCATTGCTTCGAGACCGCCCGAAAGGAGTGGTCCCTTCCGATTCCCGTGAACCCGTTGAGGGCCGTGACGTTGCCCAGGAACCCGCTGCCGAGGGACCGGAGGCTGAACCAGGACGACCCCGACAAGCTGGACGTGGCGTTGGGGAAGACGAGGGTGTGGTGGCTCGGCCCGCTGGTCACCCTGGCCGTCGAGACTGGCATGCGCCGGGGCGAACTGGTGTCGATGAGGTGGTGCGACGTGGACCTGATCGCCCGCACCGTCTACCTCCCCATGACCAAGAACGGCCTGCCCAGGACCGTCCCTCTGACCCCCAAGGCCATCGAGACGCTGGAAGCCATACGCCCGATGCCGATGCGGCCGAGGGAGACGCCCAAGACCGCTGACCGGGTGTTCCCCGTCACCACGAATGCCGTCCGGTTGGCGTGGGGCAGATTGCGTGAGCGAGCCGGGTTGTCAGACCTCCACCTCCACGACCTGCGGCATGAAGCCGTGTCCCGGTTCTTCGAATATGGACTCACCGTCCCCGAGGTGGCGCTCATCAGCGGCCACCGCGATCCCCGGATGCTGAGCCGCTACACGCACTTGAAGGCCGAGAGCGTGGCGGAAAAGCTCGCTGGCGTCGCAGGGTGATTTCCTGCAGGCCGCGTAGTTGACGCTTGAAATGCGCCTGGGGTCGGCACCGGATGCCGGCCCCTCCTCCTCGCTTCCCGCCCAACGACTCGCAGATTCGCGAGGTTGGCCGCTGACGGCCACAGGCGGTTGGTGGAGTATTTGGGCGGTCAAGGATGAATGGCCGCCCTGGGGAATCTTGGAGTCAATCGCTGGCGATCCCGTGGTCTTCCGCCAGGAGCCTTCGGCTCATGGTGCGAAGCACCTTAGCTTCTCAAGCTTGCCGCTGCGCATGACGAGCTTGTAGAGGCCCGACTCGGAGACCAGTTCGGGGGCGATCCCGCATACCCTCAATCCGATTGAGCCTTTGCTCGTCCGCGCCGAGGGTCTGAATTCGTTTCAGTTCCTTTTCATCCACTGCGGCCCGCCAGGGGTGTACACGTGATGTAGCCCCTTCTCATCACGGCCACCCGGTAGGCCACCGGCTTGTCGCTGCGCATGATCGGCTGGGAGAGGCCCGGCTCGGAGATGGCCGCGATCTTCGAGGTGGTACCTGTGAAGAGACACCTGTCGAAGAGGCGTCCCTTCAGGAGAACGCGGCGCTCGTCTTCTGCGGTCCGCCAGGGGTAGGGATCATATCCTTACCCTTCTCATCCTCGCCGGCCAGCATGTAGCCGCCGGTCCCGCGGATCGCGGGCAGCACCTCGCGGGCCACTCAGTCCTGGAAGGGTCGGGCCACCGGCTTGTCGCTGCGCATGATGAGCCGGTAGAGGCCGGGCTCGGAGATAATGGCGGCCAGCTTACCACCACCCATCATCTGATGATGGTTCTTCTCGTCCGCCGGCAGGGGTGCCACGGCCTTGTAGGCGTGGACGATCCCCAACACCCGGCACACGTCGGCGGCCACGACCATCTTCTGAGGTCCGCCAGGGGTTGCGATCCGATCGCATCCCTTTTCATCAGCCAGAGGTCACGATCTGACAGGTATCCTTCTCGTCGGCCGCCACCTTCGATAGCGCGGTTCCTCAGTACGCAAAGGAAATTCCCCGGAGAAATTCGCGAGCACCCCCTCGTGGTTCCGCGGCCGGCGGCTTCCCCCCGTGCCCCCGGCTGGCGGCCGGCTGGTGGACTGACGTGGATGTGGCGAGGTCGAGGGCGGGGCCTCAGGTGGCCGCGTCCTCCCCGTCCTCCTCAGACCAGACGGACACCTCGACCCACCAGTCAGGTTGGTGGGTGCTCAGCAGCCCTTGAGGTCAGTCGTCGATGACTGGGGTGGCCGTGAGGTCGCTCACCCGTCGACGGGTGGATGACCTCCAGAAGGTGCCACCCGTCCATAAAGAGAAGGCCTCTTATGGGACGGTGGCACGTTCGAGGAGGGCATCGAGGAGGAGGTTATGTCCGCTGAGGTATACCCTCACGGACGATCGGTCATGCTGGCGTTTCTGCGTCCGTAAGGGTTGACTTCGGCCTACGGACAGACGAACCTGCGGACGTCGCCTCAACGGACATTTGAACCGACCATGGCTACCGTCCTCTATGCCCGCGTCTCCACCGCCGATCAGACCCTCGACCACCAGCGCTCCCAGGCCGAGGCCGCCGGCTTCCACCTCGACCACGTCGTCGCCGATCACGCCATCTCCGGCGTCAGCACCCGGCTGGTGGAGCGGCCGGAAGGGCGCCGGCTGTTCGACCTGCTGCGAGCCGGCGACACGCTGGTCGTCCGTTGGGTCGACCGCCTGGGGCGGAACTACGCCGACGTCTGCGACACCATCCGCGAGTTCATGCGGCGCGGCGTGGTGGTGCGCACCGTCATCAACGGCCTGACCTTCGACGGCGCCACCAAGGACCCGATGCAGCAGGCCGTCAGGGATGCGTTGATCGCGTTCATGGCGGCGACCGCGCAGGCCCAGGCCGAGGCCACCAGGGAGGCACAGCGGGCTGGCATCGAGCACGCCAGGGCCAAGGGTGACGGCTATCGCGGCCGCAAGCCGAGCTACACCCGCGCCCAGATGGCGGCGGTGCAGGACATGCTCGGCCAGTCGGTCGGCATTGCCGCCATCGCCAAGGCCACCGGGCTCAGCCGGCAGGCCATCTACCGCATCAAGGACGACCCGGCGGCGGCCGAGGCGGCGCTGGCCACCTGGGGGCTGTGACGGCTTCCTCCACGAGTACGTTCACGCCCAGATGCTTGGGCTCGCTCACAGGGTGAGAGCGTCGTATGGAGGCGCGAGCGGGTATGGGAAGCGATTCGTGCAAGCTTTCCAAAGAACCCCAAACATGTTGGACAACGAATGCCAAAAATTGAGGCCAAGCTGCAAGTGCGGTTTCCGGCCGACCGCGAAGGTTGAGTAGCGCGAATGTCATCGCGGCAACATGCCCCCCTCGTCCTTGTAAGCAACGAGGACGGTTCCCGGACACTGCCTCCCATCTCCGTTCAGTCCAACAAGCAAGCAGGCGGATACGATGAGGCTTGGGTCCGAGATCTTATTTTTCGCCATCCGGAGGCGATCCCGCTCCAGGAGATCGACCCATCCTATGGTCCGCTGATCCCGGTCTGCACCGAACTGGACACTCGCGCCGCTGGTTACGCTGACGCGCTGTTTGTGAACCCGCTCGGCATGCCGACGCTGGTGGAATGCAAGCTTTGGCGGAATCCCGAGGCGCGTCGCGAGGTCGTGGGGCAAATCATCGACTATGCCCGCGCAATCCGGCGCTGGACCTTCAGCGACCTGCAGCGTGAGGCGGCACGAGCGAGAGGGGAGCAGGGTTTCGACCTCGTCGAGCACATTCGAGGCCAAGGACACCCCGACCTAGACGAGGCTGCATTCGCGGACAACGTCAGCCTGAACCTCGCCAAAGGGCGAGTCATGCTCCTTGTCCTCGGCGACGGCATCCGCGAAGGCGTCGAGGCGATCGCCGACTACATTCAGAACACAGCTGCGCTTCAGTTCACCTTCGGATTGGTCGAGGCGCAGGTGTTCGATCTAGGAGAGGGGCGGCGGATCGTCCAGCCGCGGGTTCTCGCCAGGACGCTGATCGTGAACCGCACGGTCATCGATCTCGCCCGGCCTGACTTGGCTGTCTCTGAAGATGCAGAGGAGTCGGAAACCGATTTGCAGGCGCCGCGTGAGCTTGACGAACGCCAGCGGTGGATGAAGGCGTTCTGGACGGAACTGTTGGATGGGCTGAGGCTGGACGATGCAGAGCAGCCGCTTGCGAACGTTCGGGCCGCCGCCAACATTTTCTTCCCCCTGGCGCCTCGTTCAAACATTTGGATCACCTGCTATTTCCTCGAATCAGGGAGCCGAATGGGTGTGTTTCTGGCCTCAAGAAAAAACTCGCCTTTAGCGCAAGAGATTGTGCGAAAGCTCGCCGAAGAGCGTGAGCAGATTGAGCGTGAGATTGGTATTCCCATGGGATGGCCGACTTCGGCCGCCGGTAAGATAGAGCCGTACAGCTTTAAAGAGTTCAGACCGCTGCGGGACGATCGTTTCAGGCGGGAGCAATTGGAGTGGTTCCGGAAGGCCATCAACTCGTACGTCAATGCCTTTCGGCCGCGTGTCGCCAATCTCGTTCGAGAGATTGCCGATAACTCGGGTGCCGTCCAATCCTGAAAGCTGGAAACCAAGATGTTTTGGTTTCAGAGTAGCCCTGAATGATAATTCAGCGGCTGACAGTTCCTACGCGCTATTGAACGAAGACAGAATGCGGGCGCCCTGGCATCCTTGCGCGGCTTTTCCTGAAGCCGCGCACACCTGCCACCCCCTGTTCTGCTTTGTTCGGCTGACGTGACGCCTCGGGTCCACCGCGACCACCCCCGCCACCTTGGCCCGCATCACCACCATTCCCGAACCCTTCGCGCAGAGCCGGCGCCTCGGCCGCCTGCGCCCAACCACGGAGATTCCCATGGACACCACCCGGCTGCCCTTTCGGCCGCATGCCCAGCCGCCCGCTCGATGGCGACGATGACGAGGTCGGCCCCTCGACGCCGGCCGCCCCACGAAGGCGACCGCCTGACCCTGCGGGCCAGCGAAACCGACATGGCCAACTTGATGACTCTCTACGAGCACCTGCGGGTGACGAAGCCGTTCATCGACCGCTCGGGTTGCCTGCGCCACGCGCTCCAGGTCGCTGCCGACGAAGCCCGCAAGGCGAGCGGCTCGCGATGATCCCGGCCTTCGCGCTGCACCCGGCGCTGGCCGAGCTGCTGATCCTCGGCGCTGCCGTCACCTTGGCGCGGTGCCTGGGCTGAGCCCGGCGCCCTCCACCTCGACCACCATCACCACGGCCTCGTTCGGCATGCCGCCGGGCGGGGCCTTTTCGTTCCCAAGGACAAGGAGACCTCACCCGTGCTCGTCACAGCACGCCCGTCCGATCTGTCGCAGATCAAATCCAACCTGCTCGGCACCACCTTCACCGTGCCGGAGTTCGACCCCACGTCAGCGCCAGCCGTCACCCCGCGCGGCATCTTCGTCGACCTCGATACCCTCACCACGCCGGCCATCACGCTGACCAAGCTGCGCCTCGCCGCCTTCGGCTCGAAGCTGTCGGTGGAGCACGAGGAAGCCATCGCCCGGCTCATCAGCCGCTTCACACTCCAGGCCAATGGCGAGCAGCGCGGACGATACGCCGTCGCCATGCCGTGCGGCACCGGCAAGACCCTGGCGCTGGTGTGCTGGTGCGCCACGCTGGTCCGCTCCAGGTTGCCGTACTCGGTGCTGATCTGCGCCAGCAAGGTCGATGAACTCGTCGCCATTCGCCGTCAGCTCAAGGAGGTCGGCGTTGCCGATGACGAGGTCGGCCTCGTCCACTCGCTGGGCTACGACCGCGCCGACCCCACCGACCTCCGCCGGCCGACCGACGACAACGACCAGCGCCGCATCCTCCTTGTCACCCATGCCCGTGTGAAGGGCGGCGGGCTCGATGCCAGCGTCATCCGGTTCCGCGGCAAGCGCCGCTCCGTGGTGGTCTGGGACGAGTCGCTGATCGTGTCGGCGGCGCAGAGCGTCGAGCTTGCGAGCCTGCTGCCGGCGGTCGACTGGCTGCTCAAGCGGGACGCGCTCACCGGCACCGAGAACGAGGACCGCGCCCGGCTCCGCGACTATCTGGAGCGGGCTGTCGCGATCATCGAGGCCGAGCAGCGCCGGTTGGCGAAATCGACGAAGCCGAAGCCGCGAACGATCCACATGCCGCTGATGCACGAGGACGGCCGCACCGCGTTCAAGGCCGCGCTGCCGAACATCGTCACCGTCGAGCCGATCCGCACCTTCCTCGACATGGCGAGCGAGCCGCTGCGCCTGCTTGGTGTTCGCCAGGGCCACGGCGGCGTCATCCGCTACGACCTCGCGGTGCCGACCGACCTCGACAACGTCGTGATCCTCGACGCCTCGACGCCAATCCGGACGCTGGTGGATGCCGACAGGACCATCAAGGCGGACGACTGGTTCCCCGGCCGCACCATCAAGACCTACGGCGACGTCACCATCCGCTGGTGGAAGCGGGCTGGTGGGCGGGAGGCGATGGAGAGGGAGTTCGCCAAGCCGCGGGACCAGCGCACCGTCTCGCGGGAGATCGTCAAGGCCGTGAAGTCCATCCCCACGAACGAGGCCGTGCTCGTCTTCACCCACAAGCCGCACAAGCGACAGCCGGACATCGGCGCCACGCTGAGGGCCGACCTCAAGGCGGCGGGCATCGACGTGGACGCGGTGCTGCCGGACGGCTTCCCGCGGTTCTCGTGGGCCACCTTCGGCCGCGAGACGGCCACCAGCGAGTGGGTCCGGTGCCGACACGTCTTCCTCGTCGGCGCCATGTACCGCAGCGACCTCGACCTCGGGGCCGCCCTCGTCGGCCAGCGGGACGACCTGACGGCGGCGGTGTCGGGGACGGAGATCAGGGAGGCGCAGCACTCCGAGATCGCCCACTCGGTGCTGCAGGCGGTCAACCGGGCGGCATGCCGGACCACGCTCGATGGCAAGGCCGCGCCCACCACCGCCCACCTCATCCTCTACGACCGCGAGCCCCTCGACCTCGTGGCCTCCGTGATGCCGGGCCTCCGCATCGAGGACTGGGAGACGGAGACCGGACAGGAGGGGATGAAGACAGAGGCGGTGAAGCTGGCCATCGTCGCCTACCTGTCGGCCCTGCCCGAGGGCGCCGACAGCGTGACCCTCGTGGCCCTGAAGAAGGTCATCACGGCCGATCTGGAGGTCAACCTCAGCAACAAGTCTTGGCAGGTGGCGCGGGATCGGGCATGCGTCGAGGCCGGGTGGCAAGTCGAGGGACGACGGCTGGTCCGCAATTAATGCCTCTCCTTTATTAGAGACGTTTGGGGAGGAGCATTAGTTGGCCGACGCTCGCCCTCGGGGCTCGCCCTCCTCTTGCTGATCCCTTCCATGTTGGAGGCGTCTTCTCTGGCGATCCGCCGGTTCCGCCCAGGTCCTGGTGTCGGAGCCGGCGGGGCCTCCAGAAGAGCGCCGGCCATGAGGATGGTGTCGGGGAGGAGGATGACGAACCCGGCGCCACCTTCGGGGCCACCGTCCACGTCAACGCCGAGACCAGCAAGATGCCCCGGACGGCGCACCGAAGCTCGACCCCAGACCCGCAGGGCTGACCATCCCGCCCACATCCTCACCTTGTCCGAAACCCCATCCGGCGGGCCGCGCAATCCACCCGTAGTCAGGGTGTGGGGCGGATGGTGGGAGGTAGCTCGCGTAACAGATCGCTTCTGCGACAAGTTTGCGTTCCAGGACGGTCATTTCGACGGCGATGGCCCAACAAGTGACGTTCCCCACGAAGAGGTTCTTTGTCGAGAAATTGAGCCGCGCCCCTTCTGCGCCGCCACTGGATGCAATGACGGAAACCCAAACTCTGACGGTTGAGTTGGAATTTAATGTCGTGTGCCTTATGACTTCTGACAGCAAGAATGGGCTTAGGGCGGTAAGACAAAATGGCAGCGACACAACAGGACCTCATTGTCCGCGGCGAGCAAGTGGAAAGGGTCTTCATCAACTTTCGGGACGACAAATACGTCGTAAATAGGAGGTATCAGCGTAAGCTAATTTGGACCATGGAGGAGAAGCAGAGCTTTATCGACTCCATAATTAGAGGGTTTCCCGTCCCTATAATTTTGCTCGCCGAGCCTATAGGACGGCAGGACGGCACGCTCGAGATCATTGATGGGATGCAACGCATGAACGCCATCACATCGTTCATCGGGAACGAATTCGCGGTTGATGGCGGTTACTTCGATCTGAACACTTTCGCTACGACGAAGGATTTACTTGATCGCAATGTGATCGAGCAAAAGACACCGATCCTCCAACGGGAACGATGCCTTGCGGTCGCATCCTACCCGGTTCCGCTGTCAATCTACGAGGCAGCGCATGGCGAGTCGGTCGAGGAGGTCTTCCGGCGCATCAACTCCGGCGGTCGCAAACTCTCTCGGCAGGAGCTTCGGGCAGCAGGTGCGACCGATGCGTTCGCAGAGTGCGTCCGGCAGATTTCTGCGCGAGTGCGCGGCGATACCTCGAACTCCGACCTGCTTCCTCTCAGTGAGATGAGCAAGATCAGCATCACGAACAGGGACCTTGACTACGGGATCAGCGCAGACGGCGTCTTCTGGGTCGCCAACGGAATCCTGACGAAGGAACAACTGCGTCAGAGCCGCGACGAGGAATTGGTCGCCGATCTCGTTGCTTACATGATCTCGGACGAACCCGTGGCCTCACGCACGGAACTCTTTGATGACTACTACGGCGCATCATTTCCGATGACGAGCAGTAGCAAGGCGCGGTTTGACGCAATCGATCAGGCCATTAGAAAGCGAAGCCCGGAACTCGTCGACTTTGACTATCAACGTGTGCAGGATGCCCTGGCCCTGCTGCTAGGACAGGCCAAGACGACATTTTCCGGATTGATCTTTCCCTCCGGAAATGGCGGCAACCCGGTACCCCGCTATTTTCAGGCCGTCTTCCTCGCTCTTCACGACTTGATCGTCAAGAAGAGCATGGTGGTGTCAAACAGCGCGGGCCTCATCGCGCGGTTGACGGATTGCGGGAGGAATATAGACATTCAAGACGGCGGCAGATGGGGCGCGGAGAACCGCAGCAAGACTGTCGATTCAGTAGTCGGCTGGATCCAGGGCTTCTTCGAAGAAGACAAGAACCCGGATCCGGCAAAGGTCCATTGGGTCACCAAGTTCCAGAATCTGCTAACTAACTCGCTGACTGAACAAGCAGCCTACGATTTTAAGCAGGGCTTTTATACTCTCAAGCAGTCCCCGACCTTCGATGAAGGCTCATTCGACAAGATCATGGAAACCTGCGCTGCCATCGCTAATATTGGCAAGGGCCACAAGGGCTACGTGCTCGTCGGCGTTGCTGAGAATGCACAGACTGCGGCGAGAGTGCAGGAAATTTTCGGTATCAAGCCGCTGTCGTTCGGTGGATTTTACGTGACCGGAGTGGATCACGAGGCGAAATATGCTAATAAGACTCTTGATCATATGTTTCAGGACATAACTAATCGTGTAGGACGCTCCGCACTCTCGGAGCCGCTAAAGTCTTACGTGAACTCTCACCTAAAGTGCGTTCAGTACTACGATAAGACGATCTTTGTTTTCGAGATACTCGGTCAAAACCAACCCTCCCATTGGAATGGGAAATGGCCAGAGCGGCAGGGCAATCAGGTTAATGATGTTCCTCCGGAGCGCCTGGGCGCGCTGTTCGAACGCTTTAAGTGACGGCATCGCCAGAGGGCATTGGAGGGCGTGGCGGCCACCAGATGCGCCGTTACTGCTCCATGCGAGCCTGAAAGGCGATATTCCGCAATCGTCCCCGAATCCGTCACTGGGTGCAGCGCGGCGCAAAAATGCCCCACACCCCCGCTGTGGGTGTGGGCGACCCGCGATGCCCGCGCTCTTGCGGCGGAGGCGCTCGAGACCTCGGCACCCTCCAGGGCGAGTCCCTGCCGCGCTTAACCGTCCTTGGGATGCTCTCCCGCAAAGACCTCCCTGAGAATTTCTCAGGGTTACAAAAGCGGTTAGCTCGGCCGCTGACATTCGACTTCAACGCCCTGATCGATGGGCTCAACGTGACCCACAAGGTGCGGGTCGTGAGTATCGACGGCAAGCCGTGGTTCGTGGCCGGCGACGTTCGCCGGGTTCTAGGCATTGCCCAGGCCGGCTCCAACTTCGCGTTCCTGGCTGAGGATGAGCGGCGACAGATGCCGAGAGGAATTTCCTCTGGGAAGGGGATGACTCAAGCACTGCTCCTTTCCGAGAGTGGTCTCTACAAGTTCGTCATGCGCAGCACGAAGCCGGTGGCCAAGCCGTTCCAGGACTGGGTGACCCGCGAGGTGCTGCCCGCGTTCGCGAGACCGGCGGCTACATGCTGGCCGGCGAGGACCGCTCGAAGATCCGCGAGGGACGACGGAGTTCATGCCGCCTTACCCCTCGGTCTGACGTAGGGGTTACGGGCAAGGGTGGCCCGGTCTCGCTGATCTCCGAGCCCGGCCTCTATCCGTTGATCATGCGCAGCGACAAGCCGGTGGCCAAGAAGCTCCGCGACTGGGTGACCGGCACGGTTCTGCCGGCGATCCGCAAGCGGCCAACCTCAGAAAAATTCAGGTTGTTCAGATGGGGCTTCTGTCACTTCCTGTCACACTGGTGTCACAGCGGCGGCAGGTTTCGAGAGGCATTCTGCGCTCTCTTGCGGCGACAACCGGCTTGCCACGGGCGCCGAGAGCGGCTACCGTGATTCTCGTAAACGCTTGATCTAACAGGGGTTATCGAGTGATCGGCCGTCCGGTTCGGGCGCGTAGCTCAGCGGGAGAGCACTACGTTGACATCGTAGGGGTCACTGGTTCGATCCCAGTCGCGCCCACCATTCCCTGCCTGAACCTCAGCCGGAAAATCGCGAGAAGACTCAACGGGTCGGGCACGGTGAAGCGTGCTGCCCCGGGGCTCGCCATGGCGTTGCGCCCGCGCGCGGGCAAGCCAGCCGCGCCGGTGTCACAACGGGGATGGCGCCGATGCCCGCGCTCGTCGCGGGCATCCACGACTTGAAATGCCTTTTGGAACAAAGACGTGGATGGCCGGGACAAGCCCGGCCATGAGGCGGCGGACAGGGCCAAGAGCCGGCTGTTGTGTCAAACGATTCGCCGGCCCCCGGCCGCATCGTCAGGCGAAGTCGAAGCTGGCGAGGAGGAGCGACGACGTCTCCACATTCGCCAGCGTCAGCGTGTTGTCCGCGTCGAGGGTGATGACGGTATCGGCCCCGACCTGACTTGCGGCCGCCAGCACGGCGTCAAAATCGGCGAACAGATCCGAATCGAATCGGATCACATCGTCACCGACCGTGAAGTCGGTGATCCTGTCGGCGCCGAACCCGGCCGCGAACACGAACGTATCCATCCCCGCGCTGCCGGTCAGGATGTCCGCCCCGCCGCCGCCGATCAGCGTGTCGTTGCCCGCCCCGCCATTGAGCAAATTGGCGCCGGCATTGCCGGCGATCGTGTTGTCGAGCGCGTTGCCGGTGCCGTTGATGTTGGCGGTCCCCGTCAGGACAAGGTTTTCCAGATTGGCGCCCAGCATGTGGCTGACGCTGGCCTCCACCGTGTCGGTGCCCTGGCCCACCAGCTCCGTCACCACGTCCTTGGCGTTGTCGACCACATAAAGGTCGTCGCCCAGGCCGCCGGCCATGGTGTCGGCGCCCGCGCCGCCATCCAGCCGGTTGTTGCCGTCATTGCCGGTGATCTTGTTGGCCAGGGCGTTGCCGGTGCCATTGATGTTGCCTGAACCGGTCAGCGTCAGGTTCTCGACATTGGCGCCGAGCATGAAGCTCACCGACGCCAGCACGGTGTCGGTGCCCTGCTTCGCAAGCTCGGTGACGGTGTCGCCGGCATTGTCGACGACATAGGTGTCGTTGCCGGCGCCGCCCGCCATCGTGTCGGCACCGGCGCCGCCGTCGATGCGGTTGGCCTTCTTGTCGCCGGTCAGCGTATCGGCGAAGGCCGAGCCGAGAATGTTCTCGAACCCGCCGAGCCTGTCGGTACCGGCGCCGCCGGTGTCCTGCGCGGTGGTGATGGCAAGGCTCACCGTCACCGCGCCCGCGGCATCGGCGTAGGAGACGGTGTCGATCCCCGCGCCGCCCGCCAGCGTGTCGTTGCCGGCGCCGCCCTCGATGACATTGGCCGCGGCATTGCCGGTGATGACATTGTCGAGGCCGTTGCCGTTGCCGTCGATCGCCGCCTTCCCGGTCAGCGTCAGATTCTCGACATTGGCGCCGAGCGTGAAGCTCACCGATGCCTTCACCGTGTCGGTGCCGGCGCCCGCCGCTTCGCGCACGGTGTCGCCGAGATTATCGACGATATAGGTGTCGTTGCCGGCGCCGCCGGCCAGCGCGTCTGCGCCCGCCCCGCCGTCGAGCACATTGGCGCCGTCATTGCCGGTGATCGTGTTGTCGAGCGCGTTGCCCGTGCCCTTGATGGCGGCGCTGCCGGTCAGGACGAGGTTTTCCAGATTGGCGCCCAGCATGTGGCTGACGCTGGCCTCCACCGTGTCGGTGCCCTGGCCCGCGAGCTCCGTCACCACGTCCTTGGCGTTGTCGACCACATAAAGGTCGTCACCCAGGCCGCCGGCCATGGTGTCGGCGCCAGCCCCGCCATCCAGCCGGTTGTTGCCGTCGTTGCCGGTGATCCTGTTGGCCAGGGCGTTGCCGGTGCCATTGATGTTGCCCGTGCCGGTCAGCACCAGATTTTCGACATTGCCGCCGAGCGCGAAGCTCACCGACGCCAGCACCAAATCGGTGCCCTGCTTCGCGAGTTCGGTGACGGTGTCGCCGGCATTGTCGACGATGTAGGTGTCGTTGCCTGCGCCGCCCGCCATGGCGTCGGCGCCCGCGCCGCCATCGATGCGGGTGGCCGCGGCATTGCCGGCGATGACATTGTCGAGGTCGTTGCCGGTGCCGTCGATCGCAGCATTGCCGATCAGCGTCAGGTTCTCGAGATTGGCGCCGAGCACGTAGCTCACCGACGCCTTCACCGTGTCGGTGCCGGCATCGGCCTCCTCGATGAGGGTGTCGCCGCCGTCGGTGATGTAGGTGTCGTCGCCGAGCCCGCCGGCCAGCGTGAAGGCGCCGTTGCGGCCGTCGAGGACATCGTCGTTCGACGAGCTGAACCGGTTGTCGGCATAGTCGATCCCGGCCAGGTCGAGTTCGGCGACATAGATTCCCACCCCGGCCGCGGCGGCCTTGGCGTAGACGTCGGCGATCTTGCCGGCGTTGCCGGCGACATATTCAATGTCGATCACCGGCTTGCCCGCAGCGGTGGCGAGATGCAGATATTCGAGCATGTACTCGGTATCTTCGGCGGAGATCTGCGAGCTGCCGTCGAAATCGTAGAACAGATTCTCCTTGAGCATGCCGTCGATGGCGTCGAGATAGGTCTCGTCGGTCAGCAGTTCCTCGGCGCCATTGACCCAGATCTGGAAGTCCGCATCCAGGGACTTGGCATAGGCCGACAGCGCCTCGACAAGGGTCTTCATCGCCCCGGCGGCGTCGCCGCCCGGGGCGTTGGCCTGCGCCCAGTCGGTCTGATACTCATCGACGACGTCGAAATAGGCGCCGTCATAGCCGGCCTCGATGAGTTTGGTGACCTCGGTCTTGGCGACCTCCAGCCAGTCCGCCGTCCAGTAGGCGACCTCGTAGCAGCCCGGCCATTGCGGGTCGGCCGGCCCCACCGCAGTCTCCGGAATGGACGAATAGTAGCTGCGATAGTCTTCCACCTCGCCCAGGCTGAAATAGCCCAGGACGAGCCCGCTGCCGGCGGTCATTGTCGCAACCTGCTCGGCGGTGAAGGCCGTGCCGTGATCATCGCAGGTTTCGACGACCTTGACGTCGACGGGTGCAGCGGCGATCTCAGTCGGAGAAACGTCCTGAAGAACATATATGCCGGTCAATGCCATTGGGTTCACCCTCAAAATGAACGCGGAATTTCAATCTTGCGTCTGTAGATCAAAAATATTTTCTTGCGATGACCGGCGATCATCGCATTTGCATAGAAACCCGCCGATTTTCTCCATCCGGTCACGGCATCCGTCGGTCGCGTCCCGTCCCGCGCCGTGATGCGCAGGGTCGAGGGCGCCCCACCTCTCGCGGGCACCCGGCGGCGCTTCACGCGAGATCCGGCCCGGAGAGGCGGAGCCCCGCCGGCCCGCCGCTGAAAAATCCTTTTCCGATCAAGGTTTCCTGGCGTACCACTCGCGGCATCGTCAGGTCGGGTTCGCCAGGACCGGGACCTGGAGGACAGAACCTGCGAGGAAAAGACATGAGCGACGAGATCGTCCGGGACAGCAACGGCAACCAGCTTGCGGATGGCGACTCCGTCACCGTCATCAAGGATCTCAAGGTCAAGGGCACGTCGGAGACCATCAAGCGGGGCACGCTGGTCAAGGGCATCCGGCTGACCGGCAATCCCGGCGAGATCGAGTGCAACACCAAGCAGGTCAAGGGTCTCGTGCTGAAGACCGAGTTCCTCAAGAAGGCCTGAGCGGGGGCGCC
The DNA here is from genome assembly GCF_003966715.1 of Blastochloris tepida. NCBI lineage: Bacteria > Pseudomonadati > Pseudomonadota > Alphaproteobacteria > Hyphomicrobiales > Blastochloridaceae > Blastochloris > Blastochloris tepida. Next base: position 3,010,658 of record NZ_AP018907.1, on the reverse strand, counting down.
GCCGGCCGTGTGCTTTCGCAGGATCGCGCGGAAGCCGCCCAACTCCTTCCGAAATCATTAGGAGGTATGGATCTAATGTGGCGGTGTACCGGCCGTGGAGCGCCTTGACGGGACCGCTGCCGGCCCGGAGCGCGCACCATGCCGCATACCCAGCCCCGCTTTGCCTCGGGCGCCTGCCCAGCCCCCGCCGCGCGGCCGGCGCCGCGCCTGCTGGTGATCGACGACGATCTCGTCCAGCGCACCATCATCTGCCGCATCGGCGCCCAGCTCGGCTATGTATCGGCCGGGGCGGCGACGCTGGAGGAGGCGCTGCGCTGCCTGGAGGCGGGGCGTCCGGCGTGCGTGGTGTTCGACCTCTCGCTCGCCGAACGCCACGGCATCGTGGCGTTGAAGGCGATGGCCGGCGCGCTCGGCGACACCCCGGTGGTGGTGATCAGCGGCAGCGGCGAGACCATGCCGCCGCCGGCTGTCCGTGTCGGCCGGCGGCTCGGCCTCGACGTGCGCGGGCCGATTCCGAAGCCGCTCAGCCTTGCCGAGCTGCGTCAGGCGCTGGTGCAGGCGATCCCGACCGGGATGGCGCCGGAGAGCGAGCTTTCGGGTGCGCCGGGCAGCGCGCCGCCGGCGCCGGCCGAGCCGCAAATCCTGTTTCAGCCGCGGATCGATCTGGTCACCGGCGCGCCGGTGGGGTGCGAGGTGCTGCCGGGCGCGGCCGGCGACGGCATCTCGCCGCTGGTGGAGAGCGCCCTTGCCGCCTGCGCCGCCCTGGTGCGGCGCCATGGCGGCTTCCGCGTCGCGGTGCCGGTGCCGCCGGCCTGGCTGGAGGAACCGTTGTTCGCCGAGCGGGTTGCCGCCGCCGTGGCGGCCGCTGGCGTTCCCCCCTCCACCCTGGTGCTGGAGATTCCTGCCGGCGTGGCGATGGTGCAGGCCGATCGCATCGGCGCCGTACTGGACGGGCTGCGCCGCCGCGGCGTGCGCATCGGCCTGTCGCAGTTCGGAGGCGGGCTCACGTCGCTGGGCGCGTTGGCCCGCCTGCCGCTCGACGAGGTCAAGCTCGACCGCAGCCTGCTTGCCGCCAACCGGCCCGACGCCTGCGGCAAGAGCTCGTGCGAGGACTGTTCCTGTGACGACTGCTCCTGGCAGGCGGCCAAGGCCGCCATCCTGCTGGCCCGGCATTTCCGCATCATGCTGGTGGCCGACGGCGTCGACGACGCGTTGACGCTCGGCCGGTTGGCCGAGGCCGGCTGCGCGCTGGTGCAGGGACGCATGTTCTCGCGCCCGCTCGATGCCGCAGCACTCGCCGCCTGGGTCGCGGATCAGCACGCCCGCTGCCGCTGAGGCGCGCCACGCGAGCACGCTCCGATCTGCCGCATCGGATCGGGCGCTCCAGGCTGCTCCAAAGCCGAGTTCTTCTGCGATGCACTGTGGCGCGAACCTGCGAAGGCGGGACGGGGAGGGTGTGGTTGACCGTACCGCTTCGCCGGTGCCAAAACCGGGCGTGGTGGCGTGCGGCCCGCACGCGCCTCACGCCGGGATGGATGCCGAGCCATGAAGATCGCCGTCGCCACCAGGGATTGGGCCACGGTCAGCGGCCATGCCGGGAAGGCGGCCTGCTGGCTGCTCTATGATCTGTCGGGCCATCGCGACGGCGCGCCGCTGCCCCGGCCCGCCCGCGTCGAGCTGACCGGGGACCAAGTGTTCCACTATTTCAACGACGCGGGGCCGCACCCGCTGGACGGCGTCGAGATCATCGTGGCCGGCAGTGCCGGCGACGGCTTCCTGCGCCACATGAAGACGCGCGGCGCCGACGTACTGCTGACCGGCGAGACCGACCCGGAAAAGGCGCTGAGCCGCATCCTTGCCGGCGACGCGCTGCCCGACCCGCGCTTCGACATCACCACCACTCTGTGCAAGCTGCGCGATCTGTTCTCGCGGCGCTGAGGCGCGGGACGCACCCGCCAAGCCGCGGATCCTGCAAGCCCAAGGATCCTGCAAGTCCAAGGATCCTGCAATCCCAAGGATCCTGAAGTCGTTTCTGCCGATTTTTCGGGAAGCGGGCTGGTGCTGCCGGACAGGATTGAACTGTCGACCTCTCCCTTACCAAGGGAGTGCTCTACCACTGAGCTACGGCAGCATCATACGGGTTCCGGCCGATCAGGCCTTCGAGCCGTATTCCGATCGCCGAAAATCCGCCACTCGCGTTCGGATTTTCGGCGAGCCGTTTCCGGCGTCCCGGAGGGACCGGCCGGAAACTGCACGACACGTCGCGCCGGGCGCCGCGTCGGCGCTCCTGATGCCACAAGGGGCGGGGCGGTGCAAGCTGCTCTGGCAGCCGAAATGACCGCTCAAGGCAGCACTGCGGCGCCGGATCGCCCGCTTGCGGCGCCGGATTCCCCGCTTGCGGCGGCGGATCGCCTGCTTACGGCGGTGGATCGCCTGCTTACGGCGGTGGAAGCGGCCGCAGCAGCGGCGCCGCAAGCGCCGGCACGGCGCGGCGGTCGATCTTGCCGTTGCCGAGGCGCGGCAGGTGGTCGAGCACCGCCAGCCGGCGCGGCCGCGCCCAGGGCGGCAGGGCGCGGGCACAAAGTGCGGCGATTTCCGCGGCGAGCCCCAAATCCTTGAGCCCCGAATCCCTGAGCCCCGAAGCCCTGAGCGCCGAATCGACCGGAGCCGGATCGTTGCCGCCCGGCGTCCGCTCGACCGCGGCGCAGACGATAGCACCCCAGCGGGCATCGGGCACACCGAACACCACCGCCTCGCGCACGGCCGGGTGCTCGCGCAGGATCGCCTCGACCGTGCCCGGCACCACCTTCTCGCCGCCGGTGACGATCGTCTCGGCGCGGCGGCCCTCGACATGCAGCCGCCCCGACGCGTCGAGGAAACCGAGGTCGCCGGTATCGAACCGGCCGGCAGCGTCGCGCACCGCGAGGTCGGGCCGGCCGAGATAGCCGGAAAGCAGCGATTCGGTCGCAAGCAGGATGCGCCCCGGCACGCCGGCCGGCACGCCCAAGCCCGCCTCATCGGCGATGGTGATGGCGACGCCGTCGAGCGCGCACCCCGACCCCGGCAGGAGCAGCCCGGCCTCATCGGGCGATTCGCAAGCCGCGGCGGCGCAGCTTTCGGTGAGGCCGTAGCTCGCCACCGCCGGCACGCCGGCCTCCCGCAGCGCCCGGCGCAGCGCGAGAGGCGCCGCCTGACCGCCGAGCATGATCAGGCTGAGGCGGGAGATCAGGTCGTCGCGGCCGGCGGCGAGCAGGCGGTCGGCGATCACCGGCACGGCGGACAGCCGCGTGCCGCCGTGCCGGGCGATGGCGGCAAGCACCGCATCCTCCGAGAAGCGCGGCACCAGCACCATCGGGCGGCGGGCGGCGAGGCAGCGGGCAATCACCGACAGGCCACCGACATGGGCGAGCGGCAGCGTCAGGATCCAACGATCGTCGGGCCCGAACGGCAGGCGCCGGGTGAGCGCGAATGCGGCCGTCAGCACCGCGCGATGGGCGAGGCGGGCGATCTTCGGCGCGCCGGACGAGCCGGAGGTGGCGACCAGGAACAGATCATCGGTTCCGTTGGGCGGGTGCGCCTCCGGTGCCGGCGGGCGGGCCGAGGCCAGCGCCTCGGCCACTGTCAGCCGCCGCGCCCCGGCGGCCTCGGTGAGCCGCAGGGCCTCGGCCTCGGGAAGGGACGGGTGCAGCGGCAGGATGGGAACGCCGGCCACGGCATGGGCCAAGAGCGCGATGATGTCGTCGCGGTCCGGCCGCAGCGCCAGCGCGTGCGGGCGCGGCGGCTCATCGGGCGCGGCCATCGCCCGCAGGCCGGCGGCGACCGCCGCGACCCGTGCCGCCAGCTCGCCGAAGCCGAGCGTGCCGGCCTCGCCGACCAGCGCCGGGGCTGCGGGCGCGTCGCGGGCGGCGGCGAACAGCACGTCGGCGAGGGTCGCGGTCATGGTGCGGCCTCCACGCCGGGAATGGCGAGCCCGATCCCGCAAGACTCGGCCAGCACCGGCCCCTCCGGCCAAGGGTGGCTGAGCCCCGCGTGCGGGGCGAGGCCGCACGGCCAGGGCGCGGCCGGCAGGGCGGCGGCGAGCGCGCACGCCGCGGCGAAGCCGAGATCGCCGTCGAAGGCGTGGGTGACGATCAGGCCGAGCCCGCGCGCGGTTGCCGCCTCGGCCAGTTCGAGGCAGCGGCAGAGGCCGAGCAAAGCGGGCTTCAGCACCAGCGCCGCCGGGCCGCGGCTGGGCGGCAGATTCATGAGTCTTTCGGCGAGCATGGGGTCGGCCAGCGACTCATCAGCCGCCCAGGGCAGCGGCAGAGCGGGCAGCGCGAGCAGCGCCGGGCCGGCGCACGGCTCCTCGACGATCTCGATGCCGAAGCGGGCAAGGGCGGCGAGCCGCGCCGTCACCTCGCTCGCGGGCAGGGCGCCATTGGCATCGAGCCGCAGGCGCACCGATCCCGGGCGGACGGCCTCGATGGCGGCCCGCACCGCGGCGATATGCGCGTCTTCCTCGGCCGGGCTGCGATGGGGCAGCGCGATCTTCAGCTTCAGCACGCCGTGGCCGCGGGCGGCGGCCTCGGCCGCGGCGTCAATGGCCGTTTCGTCGTCGGGCAGCAGCACGCTCACCGGCACGCATTGCAGCGGCTGGCCCTTGGCGAGCCACGCCGCGGCGGCGAGCCCGGCGCGGCGGGAGAGGATGTCGAGCAGCGCGCATTCCAGGGCGAAGCGGGCGCTGGGCGAGGGGGCCAGCAGCGCGTCGAATGGCGCGAGCGCCGCGGCGATCCGCTCGGCCGGGGCCCCGGTCTCCGGCACCGCGAGCCCGCCGGCCGCCGCCGCGCGGGCCGCCACCGCCTCAAGCGCGCATGCGGCCGCCTCGGCGCTGTCGGGGGTGAAGCCGGGCAGCGGCAGCGCCTCGCCCCGGCCGGTCAGCCCGTCGCGGTCGAGGAGCGAGAACCGCACCGCTTCGCGCGGGCGCGGCACCCCGCGCACCATCAGCGTGCCGGCGGGGCGCCGGCACGGTGGGGCGACATCGAGCACCAGCACGCCCATGGCCTCCCTCGCGGTTGGAGCATGCTCCAGTCGAAACCCCTCTTCTCCCCTCCCCCCGCGAGCTTCGCGAGCGGTGGGGAGGGGTCGGGGGTGGGGGGCGGAACGCCCCGGCACCCGTCGTCTGAACCGAAAGTGTCCGGGCCAACCCCGCTCCAACAGTTCCCGGCGTCGAGGGGTTTTCATCCCCGGTGGGTCGGGTTTCCGGTGGCCGACCGAGACGGTTTCCCAGCCAATCTCTGGTTTCGGGCTGCGCCTCGCCTCCTCGAAGCCCCCCACCCCCGACCCCTCCCCACCATTCACTGCGTTCATGGGGGGAGGGGAGAAGAGGCGCCCCTTTTCTCCCCTCCCCCCGCGAGCTTCGCGAGCGGTGGGGAGGGTCGGGGGTGGGGGGTCCGCGGAATGCCCTTACGGGAACCGCTTGAATTTCTTGAAGTCCGGCGGCCGCTTTTCCAGGAACGCCTGCTTGCCCTCCTTGCCCTCCTCGGAGAGGTAGAACAACAGCGTGGCGCTGCCGGCGAGTTCCTGCAGGCCGGCCTGGCCGTCGCAATCGGCGTTGAGGGCGGCCTTGAGGAAGCGCAGCGCGGTCGGCGAATTGGCGAGAATTTCGCGCGCCCACTTGACGGTCTCGGCCTCAAGCTCGGCCAGCGGCACCACGGTGTTGACGAGGCCCATGTCGAGCGCTTGCTGCGCGTCATATTGCCGGCACAGGAACCAGATCTCGCGCGCCTTCTTCTGGCCGACGATGCGCGCCATGTAGCTCGCGCCATAGCCGCCATCGAAGCTGCCGACCTTCGGCCCGGTCTGGCCGAAGCGGGCATTGTCGGCGGCGATCGTGAGGTCGCAGATCAAATGCAGCACGTGGCCGCCGCCGATCGCATAGCCGGCAACCGACGCGATTACCGGCTTGGGCAAAGTGCGGATCAGCCGCTGCAGGTCGAGCACGTTGAGCCGCGGCACGCCGTCGTCGCCGACATAGCCGCCCTCGCCGCGCACCCGCTGGTCGCCGCCCGAGCAGAAGGCGAGATCGCCGGCCCCGCGCAGGATCACCACGCCGATCTCGGCATCGTCGCGCGCGTCGGTGAAGGCGTGCAGCATCTCCTGCACGGTCAGCGGCCGGAAGGCGTTGCGCACCTCCGGCCGGTTGATGGTGACGCGGGCGATGCCCTCGGCCTTCTCATAGACGATGTCGGTGTAGCCGTGGTCGACCGGGGTCCAGACGATATCAGTCATCACGTCTCCATCAGATGGCGCAGCGCGGCCGCGACGGCGGCCGGCGCCTCGAGCAGCAGATTGTGGCCGGCCTCGGCGATGGTGTCGTGGGTCACCACCGGGGGCCGGACCAGCGCGGCGGCGAGCGCGGAAAACCTTGTATCGCGCGCGCCGGTGAGAAAGCACAAGGGGCGCCGGCTGGCGGCGATGGCGGCGCGATAGTCCGGCATGCGGGCGAGGCCCGCCACCTCGAACGCCCAGGCGAGCGATTCCGGGTCGTGCGCCAGCCGCGCCGCGCGCTGGTGCCCCAATGTCTCGGCGGGAAGGCGTTGCTGGCTCGCGAACAGCGGCAGCGTCTCCCAGGCCGCGACGAAGGATGCGAGGTCGCGGCGCAGGTCGGCCGTGCGCTTTGCGTCGAGCGCGTCGCGCTCGACGCGCTCCTGTTGGGTGGCGAGGCCGACATGGCCGCTGACGAGAAGGGTGGCGCGGGGCGCATCCGGGCGGGCGGCCAAGGGTGCGAGCGCCGCGCCGAGCGCGAGCCGGGCGCCCAGCGAATAGCCGGCAAGGATCGCGCCCTTTGGCAGCGCGGCGGCGATCCAGTCCGCCGTGGCCTCGAAGCTCGCAGGCGTTGGCGCCGCCGGCCCGTGGCCGGGCAGCCAGGGACACCACGCCTCACCGTGGTCGGGCAGCGCGGACAGCACATCGTCCCACGCCGCCGGACTGCCGAGGAAGCCGTGCAGCAGCACCAGCGGCGCCCCGCCTTTGCCCTTGGCGGGGTGCAGCGCGCCGGGGTGGCGGCCGGGGATCATTTTGCCGCGCTCACGGCGGCGACGGCGGCCTTGGCCATGGCGGCGAGCAGCGCGGCGCGGGTGGCGCTGCCGCCGGCAACCACGCGGGCCTCGATCAGCACCGGCCGGTCACCGGCCAATGCCGCGGCCACCGCATCGCGCAGCGCCTCTTCCGTCTCGACGCGGGCATAGCCCAGGCCGAACGTGGCGGCGAGGCCGTCGAAGGCGCGGCCATGGCTGGCGACGAACAGCATCTCGCAGTCGTCAGCCAGCGCTGCATCGCGGCCGAGCGGCAGGCGCTCGAAGATGCGGCCGCCGTCATTGTGCACCGCAACAATAGCCAGCGGCCCGCCCACGGCGGCGGCCGCCGCGAGCCCGCCGGCATCGTGCAGCAGAGCGACGTCGCCGGTCAGCAAAACCAGCGGCCCGTCGAGCACGGTGCGGGCGCCGGCCGTGCCCGAAACCAGCCCGTCGATGCCCGCGGCGCCGCGCTGGTGCAGGATTTCCAGCGGCGCGGCATCGGGCGGCACATCGTGGTCGAGATCGCGGATGGGGTTGGAATTGCCGACCATCAGCGTGCCGCCATGCTGCAGAATGCTGCGCAGCATGGGTGCAACATGATGTTCGTGGAGCGGTCCGTCCTGCGGCCCCGCCGCCGCCTCGCGCGCCGCCCAGGCGGCGGCTTCGGCGGCCTGCCAGGATGCGGCATAGCAGGACGCGGCAGAGGCGGTGTCAGCCCCGGGCGGTGCGGCTTCGAGGTCTACCGCGGCGGCCTCCAGCAGCGCCGCGATCGGTCCGAGCAGCATGGCAGCGGCCCCGCCCGCCGGGTCGGCCGGGCGCTCGCCGGGCAGCACGATGCGGCGTGGCGCCTCGGCGCCGCTGATCCACGCCAGCCACTGCGCGGACACCGCCGGCGCGCCGATCTCGATGGCGAGATCCGGCCGCAGCGCCGCGCGCAAATCGGGTGCCCGCAGCAGCGCATCGAACGCGCCGATCGGGCGGACCGCCTCAAGCCCGAAGCGAAGCTGGCTCGTCGCCTCGGCCAGCAGCGTGTAGCCGCTGGCCCTCACGAACCGCGCGACCGCCTTGCGCATCGCGGGGGCGTCGAGCGCCGGCAGCGGCCCGGCCACCATCACGCCGCGCGGGTTGGCGCGCACCGCCTCGACCAGATGCGCCACCGCCGCGGGATCGGGCGCGGGCTTGGGCGGGAAGAGGCGCGGCGCCCCGGCCTTGGCGATGGCTGCGAGCTTCGGCCGCCACGGCTCGCCGCGGTCGGTCGGCAGTGGCTCCAGCGGCTTGCGGAAGCGGGCATTGATGTGCACCGCGCCGGCCAGCGGCCAGCGGGTCGCCAGCACCGCCTGGGCGGCGATGCGCGGCACGGCCGCCAGGGCGGCGGGGTGGGCATCGGGCAGGCCGAGGTCGAAGAAGGCGCGGGCGTGGGCGCCGAACAGCCGGATCTGGTCGACGGTCTGCGACGCCTGGGCCTCCTGCACCTCCCACGGCCGGTCGGCCGAGACCAGCAGCAGCGGAATGCCGGCCTCGCGCGCCTCCATCGCCGCCGGCAGCCAGTGGCCCGGGGCGGTGCCGCTGGTGGCCAGCACCACCGAGGGCCGGCCGCTCGCCCGCCCCTGGCCGAGCGCGAAGAAGGCGGCCACCCGCTCGTCGTGCAGCACGGTCGCCGGCAGCACCCGCGCCAAGGCCAGCGCCAGCGGCGTCGAGCGCGAGCCGGGGCTGATCACCGCATGGCCGACGCCGCTGTCCTTCAGGGAGGCGGCGAACAGCCGCGCCCATTCGGTGTGCAGGTCGCCGCTCACGAACCGCCCCGGAACGCGTCGAGCACGGTGCGCTGCTTGGTGCGGGTCTCGGCCAGCTCCTCCTCGCCGTCCGAGCCCTCGACGATGCCGGCGCCGGCCGGCACGGTGGCGATGCGCCCCTCCAGCACCGCGCCGCGCAGCGCCACCACCGCGTGGCCGGTGCCGTCGGCCGACATCCGCACCACCGGCCCGGCATAGAGGCCGCGCGGCTCGGGCTCCAGCGCCGCCAGCAGGTCGGCGGCGCGGCCGGTCGGCAGGCCGCACACGGCCGGCGTCGGGTGCAGCGCCCGCACCAGGCTGAGGAAATCGGCGTCGGCGCGCAGCGTCGCCTCGATCGGCGTGTGCAGGTGGGCGAGCCCCCGCAGCGGCCGGATCACCGGATCGCAGGGCTCGGGCAGGCCCTCGACCAGCGGCGCGATGGCCTGGCGGACGGCATCGACGACGATGGCGTGCTCGTGGCGCTCCTTCACCGAGGTCAGAAGCTCGGCCGCCCGCTCCAGCGTGCGGGTGCCGGCCAGCGCCTCGGTGCGCAGGCGGCGGCCGTCCTGGCGCACCAGCGATTCGGGGGTGGCGCCGAGCCAGGTCTTGCCGCCGCAGCGCCATGCGTAGCGCACGCTGCCGGGATGGTGCGCCGACAGCCGCGCCAGCACCGCGGCCGGCTCCGGCGCCGTCTCGAACGCCACCGCGGCGCGGCGCGCCAGCACCACCTTGACCAACTCGCCGGCCCGGATGCGCGCCACCGCCTCGGTCACCGCCCGCGCATAGCGGCCGGGGGCGTTGCCTTCCTCCAGAGCTTGGAGCGGCGGCAGTGGCTCGGTCTCGGCGGCGGCGAGCGCCGCCAGCGCGGCGCGGGCGCGGGCCAGCCGGGCCGCAAGCGAGCCCGCCTCGTGCGCCGGCAGGGTCAGCCGCAGCCACGCCCGCCCGCCCCGCTGCACATAGAGCCGCTCGGGCAGCATCAGCCCGCCCGGCATCAGCCCCTGCCACAGCGTGTCGGGCGTCTCGCCGGGGCGGAACGGCAGGGCGCCGAGCAGGGTCGGCGCCGGGGCGTCCGGACTGGTGTCGCGCAGGCCGGCCCAGAGCGCAGAGGCGGCGTCGGGCGCCTCGCCCAGCCAATGCGCCGCGCCGATTCCGACCCAGGAATCTCCCACGCCTCCCTCGCCGTCCGGGGCGAGGAAGGCCGCCGCCGGCTCGCCCGCCAGCGCCAGCAGGCGCTCGGGCGGCAGCGGCGCGATCTCGATCGCCGCGCTGTGCAGCCGCAGCGGATACTCCGACGAAAGAGCGACACTCATGCGCAGTCAGCCGGGGCAGGACGTTCGTGAACCTTGCGGCCGGGCCGGAGCCGATCCCTGGCGGCCGCGCGAAACTCTCATGGTCGGCCCCTGACATGGCACGGCCGGGGTTGCCGACGCAAACGGCGTTTGCCGGACCCCGGCCAGCCTTCTATGAAGGGCGCGCCTCGAAAGGCTGCCCCGCCGTCCCGGCGGCCGGATCCCGTGCCAAGCCGCCCAACCTTGCCGCATGTCCACACCGCGCCTCGTCTATCTCGTCACCGAAGACTGGTACTTCGTCTCGCACCGGCTGCCGATGGCCCGGGCGGCGAAGGTCGCGGGCTTCGAGGTGCATGTGATCACCCGGGTGGACCGCCACGGCCCGGCGATTCTGGCCGAGGGCTTCGTGCTGCACCCGGTCGATCTCAAGCGCGGCAGCACCCGGCCGGACCACCTGCTGGCCAGCGTCGCCGCGGTGCGCGCGCTCTACCGCCGCATCCGCCCGGCTTTGGCCCACCATGTCGCGCTGCAGGGCGTGGTGATCGGCTCGCTGGCGGCGACCGGGCTCAAGCTTCCCGCCGTCAACGCCCTCACCGGGCTCGGCGCGGTGTTCCTGTCGAAGGCGAGCCCGGCCAAGCGCGCGCTGCTGTGGCTGCTGCCGCGACTGCTGGCGCGCCCGGAGACCGCGGCGTTGGTGCAGAACCCGGACGACCGGGCGCTGCTGCTGGATATGGGGGTGGATGACGGCCGCATCGTGCTGGTGCCGGGCTCGGGTGTCGATGTCCGCCGCTTCCAGCCGCTGCCGGAACCCGCGGGCGAGGTGACGCTCGCCTATGTCGGCCGGATGCTGGAGGACAAGGGCGTGCGCACGCTGATCGAGGCCCACCGCCGGCTGCGGGCGGCGGGATCGGCGCCGCGGCTGCTGCTGGCCGGCACGCCCGATCCATCCAATCCGGCGAGCATCCCGGAGGCCGAGCTTGGAGCCTGGGCCGGCGAGCCTGGAATCCAGTGGCTCGGCCATGTCGGCGACATCGCCAGCGTCTGGCGGCAGGCGCACATCGCCGTGCTGGCGTCGCGCCGCGAGGGGCTGCCGCTGAGCCTGCTGGAGGCCGCGGCCTGCGGCCGGGCGATGATCGCCACCGACGCGCCGGGCTGCCGCGAGGTGGCGCGCGACGGCGTCAACGCCTTGACCTTTCCGGTGGACGATGCCGCGGCGCTGGCCGCCGCCATCGACCGGCTGGCCGGCGACGCCGCGCTGCGCCGCCGTTTCGCCGCCGAGAGCCGGCGCCTCGCCGAGGTGGAGTTCTCGGCCGAGCGCGTCGGCCGGGATATCGTCTCCCTCTACGAAAGGTTGTGTGCGGAGCCCGCGAGGATTGATAGACCGGGCGCGGGGGCGGCATAGGCGGCGCGCCGGTGGGAGCTGGGTGAAATCATGACGGTGTCAGCAACGGCGGAATCGCCGCCCGCCCATGGCCGCCGCATCGGCGTCATCGGCCTGGGCTATGTCGGGCTGCCGGTGGCGGTGGCGTTCGGCCGCGCCGGCCAGCCGACCGTCGGCTTCGACATCAATCCCGAGCGGGTGGCCGAGCTGCAGGCTGGGCACGACCGCACCAACGAGGTCGAGGCCGCCGACCTCGCCGCCGCCCGCGTGGCCTACACCGCCGACCCGCAGCATCTGGCCGCCTGCGACTTCTTCATCGTCACGGTACCGACCCCGATCGACGAGGCGCACCGGCCGGATCTCACGGCGCTGAGCAAGGCGTCGGAGACGGTCGGCCGGGTGCTCAAGCGCGGCGACATCGTCGTCTATGAATCGACGGTCTATCCCGGCGCCACCGAGGAGCACTGCCTGCCGATCCTGGAGCGGGTCTCGGGCCTTTCGGCGCCGGCCGATTTCACGGTCGGCTACAGTCCCGAGCGCATCAATCCCGGCGACCGCGAGCACCGGTTCGAGACCATCAGGAAGGTGGTCTCCGGCCAGGATGCCAGGACGCTCGACATCGTTGCCGCCGTCTATGGCGCGGTGGTCACCGCCGGCGTCCACCGCGCGCCCACCATCAAGGTGGCCGAGGCCGCCAAGGTGATCGAGAACACCCAGCGCGACCTCAATATCGCGCTGATGAACGAGCTGTCGGTGATCTTCCACCACTTGAACATCGACACCGCCGACGTGCTGGCCGCGGCCGGCACCAAATGGAACTTCCTGCGCTTCACGCCGGGGCTGGTCGGCGGCCACTGCATCGGCGTCGATCCCTATTACCTCACCCACCGCGCCGAGATCGCCGGCTACCATCCCGAAGTCATCCTCGCCGGCCGCCGCATCAATGACGGCGTGGGCGAGCGCATCGCCCGCGAATGCGCCCGCCTGCTGATGCGGCGCGGCGTGGCGAACGGCCGGGTCACCGTGCTCGGCCTGACCTTCAAGGAGAACGTGCCCGACCTGCGCAACTCGAAGGTCGCCGACATCGTGCGCGGGCTTGCCGCGTTCGGGCTCGAGGTGCAGGTGCACGATCCGTTCGCCGATCCGGCCGAGGCCGGGCACGAATACGGCATCGCCCTGACGCCGTTCGAGGACTTGGCGCCGGCCGAGGCGGTGGTGCTGGCGGTGGCCCACGCCGACTATCTCGCCCAGGGCTGGCCGATGGTCGCCGGCCTGCTGCACGACGGGGCCGGCGTGGTGATGGACGTCAAATCCTGCCTCGATCCGGCGGCGCAGCCGGCCGATGTCGATCTGTGGCGGCTGTGACGGGGCCTTCCCTCTCCCACCCGGGCGCGCGCAAGCTCTTGCGGGAGAGGGAAGAGAAGAGCCGCGCGGCTTCTCGGAAGACGTAAAGAATCAGGACGAGCAAGCTGAAATGCAGATGATCCAGCCCGCAACAAGCCTGGAAGGCCGGTCGGCGATCGTGCTGGCCCTCATTCTCGGCGTGCTGGCGCCGGGGCTGCTGGTCATTGCCAGCCAGTCGACCCAAATCACCGCGCCGCTGGGTTTCGCGCTCGCCGCCGGCATTCTGGCGGCGACCGGGCGCGGGCCGGCGCTGGGCGAGGCGCTGCGGGCGGAGGCCTTCGCACCGCTCGGCCTCGCGCTCGGTCTCTTCCTCGCCTGGATCCTGACGAGCACGGCCTGGGCGCCTCGGCCCGGCTACAGCCTCGGCGTCGCCGGCCAGATCGCCCTGGTGGCGGCGACCGGCGTTCTCGGCCTTGCCGCGGTGCCGGCGGCGCTGCCCAGGGGCGGATGGCGGTGGCTCGTGGCCGGCGTGGCGCTCGCCGCCGTGCTGGCGCTGATCGAACTCAGGTTCGGCACGCCGATCCGCGCGCTCATCGGCGCCAAGTCGAAGGAATTCCGGCTCAACCACGCCGCCATCACGCTGGCGGTGCTGGCGTGGCCGGCGGCGGCAGCGCTGGCGCTGTGCGGCCAACGGTGGCTGGCGGCGGCCCTCGTCGCGCTGGTCGCGGCGGCGGCGCTGTCGTCGGAGGCGCAGGCCTCGGTGCTCGGCGTCCTGGCCGGCGGCGCGGCGCTGGGGTTGGCCTGGCTGTTCGGCCGCTGGGCGGTGTGGGCGAGCGCCGGCGCCATGGTGGCGCTGGTGGCGGCGACGCCGCTGCTGATGGCGCGGGCGGGCGATCTGGTGCCGGCGGCGATGCACGGCATCCTCAAGCGCAGCGCCTGGGAGCGCATCCAGATCTGGCACCGTTTCGCCGAGGCGGTGCCCGACCGCTGGTTCGCCGGCCATGGCATTCAGGCGTCGCGCGACTTCGCCGACATCCGGCCGATCCAGCTTCTGCCGGCCGAGCGTTTCAACCCGCTCAGCGCCGGCCACACCCACAATGCCGTGCTGCAGGTGTGGGTGGAACTCGGCGCGGTGGGGGCGGCGCTGCTCGCCATCCTGCTGGTGCTGATCGCCGGCCGCATCGCCCGCCTGCCGACCGCATCGCGCGGCTTTGCGCTCGCCACCTTCGCCAGCCTGTTCGCCATCGCCTATGTCAGCCACGGCGCGTGGCAGATCTGGTGGCTGGCGGCGATCGCGCTCGGCGCGGTGTGGATGCGGGCGGTGGCGGAGATGGAGCTGCCGGCCGGCCGGTCAGACTGAACAGAAGAAGCCCCCCACCCCCGACCCCTCCCCACCATTCACTGCGTTTATTGGTTGGGGAGAAATGGGGGGAGGGGAGAAGAGGCGCACCCTTTTCTCCCCTCCCCCCGCGAGCTTCGCGAGCGGTGGGGAGGGGTCGGGGGTGGGGGGTGCGCGGGTACGGACCGGCGCACGTCGTCTGCATCCCGCCTCGCGACATTTCCGGCCGGTCGCTTCAGGTGTCCGGTATCCCAAAGGGATCGACCGGAAACCGAATCAAGTCTTCATCAGGGCGGAAAGCGCGCGTTCGCCATCGGCCGGCCAGCAAAAGCCGGCCTCAGCCAGCCGGTCGGTCGAGACCACCAGCTCGCCGCCCAGCCGGTCGGCGGCGTCGCCCTTGCCGGCGAGCCGCAGCGCCCCCAGCAGCAGCGACGGCGGCACCGCAACGAGATTCGGGCTGCGGCCGAGCCCGCGCCGCAGCGCGGCGATGAGGTCGCAAAGCGCAATCGGCGTGCGGTCGGCGACCAGGAAGGTTTGCCCCTCGGCCGCTTGCGCTTCGAGCGCCCAGAGGGTGGCGGCGACCAGCGTGCCGAGCGCCAGGAGCGAGCGGCGGTTGGCGAACGCCCCGAACGGCAGCGGCCAGGGCGTGGCGGCGAGCTTCAGCAGCGCCCCCATATTGCCGGCGACTCCCGGCCCATAGACCAGCACCGGCCGCAGGATGACGAACCGGCCGCCGGCCGTTCGCACCGCGTCCTCCGCCGCGAGCTTGGAGCGGCCGTAGGCGTCGGTCGGCCGCGGCGGGTCGGCCTCGGTCAGCACGCCCGGCGCCACGGCCGCCGACTGGGCGCGCACCGAGGAGACGAACACCAGCTTCGCCCCCACCGCCGCAGCCGCTTCCGCCAGTGCTGCGGTGGCGCGCCCGTTCACCGCCGCGTAGCGGTCCTCGGGGATCGCGCCCATGGCGTGGGCGATGCCGGCGAGGTGGACGATGTGGGTCACGTCGGCAACCAGTGGCCGCCAGTCGACCGGGGCGCCAAGATCCGGCAGGGCGACGGCCTCGACATTGGGACCGGCGGCGACGCGGGACGGATCGCGCGCCGCGGCGCGCACCTGCCAGCCGGCGGCGGCGAGCGCCGGCACCAGCGCGCGGCCGATGAAGCCGGCTGAACCGGTCACCAGCACGCGGCCGGGCGCGTTCGCTCCAAGGGCGGCGCTCATTTCGGCAGGCCGGTGGCGAACAGGCGCAGCACGGCGGCCACCGCCAGCGCGCCGACGCCGACGAGGCCGGCCTGGAACGGCGGCACCGGGACGGCGAGGGTGAGGGCGGCCAGCACCGCCAGCACCACATTGAGCGCGAACACCACATTGGTGATCGCGCTCACGCTGAGGTCGTTGGCGGTGGCGCGCTGGTAGAAATGGCTGCGGTGGGCCTCCCACACCCGCTCGCCGCGCGACAGCCGCAGAAACAGCGTCAGCGTCGCGTCGGCGAGATAGTAGAGCGGCAGCAGGATGGCGGCGGCCAGCGCGCCGGAGGCGGCGAGCTGCAGCAGGCACCAGCCGGCGAACAGCCCGATCGGCAGGCTGCCGACATCGCCCAGGAACACCGCGGCGACCGGCCGGTTGAACGGCGCGAAGCCGATCAGCGCCCCGCAAAGCAGCGCCGCGACGATGGTGGTTGCGGCATCCACCGTGCCGGCGAGCACGCCGAACAGCACGATGGCGGCGGTGAGCGGCACGAACTGCGACACCGTCATCCAGTCGAGCCCGTCCATGAAGTTCGTCAGATTGACGAACCACACCCCGGCCAGCACCAGGAGGGCGCGTTCGATCAGCGCCGGCAGCTCGGGCACGATGCGCGCCTCCTCCGGCAGCATGCCGACCACCGCGCCGACCGCGAGGATCTGGCCGGCCAGCCGCGGCAGCGCCGGCAGCGGGCGGATGTCATCGACCGCGCCGACCGCCGCCAGCAGCAGGCCGGCGCCGAACAGCACCAGCAGCGTGTCGAGGGGCAGGCCCAGCACCGCCGCCGCAATGAGCCCGAGGCCCACCACCGCGCCGACCACCGCCAGGCCTGCGCCCTGCGGCGTCGGGGTGGTGTGGCTGGAGCGGGCATTGGGGCGGGCCAGCGCATAGCGCACCAGCAGCGGGTGCAACGCCCGGATGCCCAGGGCGCAGACCAGGGCGGCGAGGCCGCCCAGGATCGGCGCCGCGATCACCAGCGTGCTGCGGTCGAGCCCGGCATCCATCCTCTGTCCCCGCCCCTTTCCGGTTTCGGTCCCGACGCGAGGTAAGCGCCCGGCTGGCGGCCGTCAATCGATCAGGCGGCTGCGATCAGGCGGTTGCACCGGCCGGCGGCGGAGGCTAAGCCCGGGCGGGCGCCGCGGCCCCGGCGCGGACAAGATCGGCTTTGGACAGGATCGGCGTTTGGCGATGGCTTCGGATCCCGTGCTTCTCACCGGCGCAGCCGGCTTCATCGGCTTCCACGTCGCCCGGCGGCTCCTGGCGCAGGGCCAGCGGGTGATCGGCGTCGACAACCTCAACGCGTATTACGATCCCCGCCTCAAGGAGGCGCGGCTCGCCGAGCTTGCCCCGCACAACGCCTTCTCATTCGTGAAGCTCGACCTCGCCGACCGCGCCGGCACCGAGCAACTGTTCGCCGAGACCCGCCCCGGCACGGTGATCCACCTCGCCGCCCAGGCCGGCGTGCGCTACTCGCTCACCAATCCACACGCCTATGCCGAGGCGAACCTGATCGGCTTCCTCAATGTGCTGGAGGGCTGCCGGCACGCCGGGGTGGGGCATCTGGTCTATGCCTCGTCGTCCTCGGTCTACGGCGCCAACGGCAAGACGCCGTTCTCGGTGTCGGATTCGGTCGACCACCCGGTCAGCCTCTACGCCGCCACCAAGAAGGCCAACGAGCTGATGGCCCACACCTACAGCCACCTCTACCGGCTGCCGACCACGGGCCTGCGCTTCTTCACCGTCTACGGCCCGTGGGGGCGGCCGGACATGGCGATGTGGATCTTCACCGAGGCGATCCTGGCCGGCCGGCCGATCCAGCTGTTCAACTACGGCAGGATGCGCCGCGACTTCACCTATATCGACGACATCGTCGAGGGCGTGGTGCGGGTGGCCGACCGCGTCCCTGCGCCCGATCCGGCGTGGTCGAACACCAACCCCGACCCGTCGATCTCGAACGCGCCCTACCGCGTCTACAATATCGGCAACAACCATCCCGAGGAGCTTCTTCACCTCGTCGACGTGCTGGAGGCGGCGCTGGGCCGCAAGGCGATCCGCGAGCTGGCGCCGATCCAGCCCGGCGACGTGCCCGAGACCTCGGCCGATGTCGAGGCGCTGACCCGCGATGTCGGCTTCAAGCCCGCGACGCCGATCGAGACCGGGGTCGCGCGCTTCGTCGACTGGTACCGCGCCTATCACCGGGTGTGAGGCGGTTTCGCCTCAGAACCGCACCCGCGTGCCGGCGTAGAACGACCGCCCGTCGCCCGGCAGGAACACCGCCTGGAACGGCTGGGTCACCTGGCCCAGCACCAGCGTGGCGCCGGCATAGTCGACATCGAACAGGTTGCGCACCTCGCCATAGATCGAGAAGCCGGGCGAGACCGCATAGTTGGTGCGCACGTTCACCACCGCGTACGGGTCGGAATAGAAGGTGTTGGCGTTGTCGATCGGGATCGCCTGGGGCGTCCACTGCACCTCGCCCTCCACCCACCACGGCGCGGTGATGGCGTAGCGCAGCGCCGCGATCACGTAATGGCGCGGCGCGCCGGCGATCTCGTTGTCGCCATAGAGCGGGTCGTCGTCGAACTGGAAGTTCTGGAAGGTGTAGGCGAGCCGCGCGCTGAGCCGGTCGGTGATCTGCAGCCGGCCGCCGAGCTCGATGCCGAGATGGCTGGTCCGGTCGGCATTGATGGTGCTGGCGGTGCTGCCGTCGGTGGTGCGGATCAGCTCGTTGTGGAGCCAGGAATAATAGGTGACGACGTCCCAATCGAGTCGGCCGGCGGTTCCGCGCCAGCCTATCTCGGCGGTGGTGGCGGTCTGCGCCTTCAGGTCGGGCGTGAGGAAGCCGATCGGGCTGGCATTGGGGCTGCCGCCGGTGGGCTCCAAGAGGTCGTCGAAGGTCGGCGCCTCGAAGCTGCGGCTCACCGTGGCGAACATCGTCTGGCCGGCGGCCGGGTGCCAGGAGACGCCGAAGCTCGGCGTCCAGGCGTCGTAGGCGCGCGAGAAGCTGGTGTCGGTGGCGGGCCGGGTCGACCAGATCCACTGGCCGGTGTTTTGATTGTAGACCAGCCGCGGCCGGGTCGAGAGGTCGTAGGTGTCGTCGCTGTCGCGCGTCGCCCGCTGATAGGCGATGGCCGGCGAAAATGTGAGCCCGCCGACCGGGACGTTGAAGCCGGCGCCCACCGACAGCGAGGCCGCGTCGAGATCGTTGCTGCCGTATTGCAGGCTCTGGGCGCCCTGATTGTTGATGAAATAATTGCGCCCCGCCGCGCCCACCACATAGAGCGCGTTGGCCTCGAACAGCGGCAGGGCGGCGCTCTTGTCCGGCTGGTAGGCGTAGCGCATCGTGGTGGTGAAATCGCCGCCGGTGGTGTCGCGATAGCCGGTGCCGATCGGGAAGCGGAAGGTGTCGTCGGTCCAGGCGTAGCCGAAAGCCACGTCGAACAGGCTGTCGCCGAAGGTGGCGGTGGTGCGCGAGCCGCCGCGGGTCTGCGCGGTGTCGCGGCGCGGCAGGTCGCGCACCGAATTGGGGCCGGCATTGATGCCGGGAACCAGGCCGGGCGCGGCCTGGGTGGGGTCGGTCTCGAACAGCTGGCGCGACAGCGGCCCCGGCACCTGGAAGCCGAGATCGGTATAGGCGAAGAAGGCGCGGGTCGAGACGGTGTCGCCGAGCTTGGCGCCGGCATTGAAGGCGACATTGGTGCGCTGGGAATCGTTCCAGTCGCGATAGCCGTCGCGGGTGGAATAGCTCACCTGCCCGAAGGCATCGAGATTGCCCTGGCGCGTGCCGGCGCTGGCGCTGGTCATGGCATAGCCGAAGCTGCCGGCCTCGGCGTCGATCGCGACGCCCGGTCTCTGCGAGCCGGTGGGCGAGACGAAGTTCAGCGCGCCGCCCAGCGTCTGGGCGCCGAGCCGGTTGCCGGTGTAGCCGCGGAACACCTCGATGAAGTCGGCGAGCCGGGCATCGATCAGGCCGACGACATAGGAGCCGTCGGCGCGGTTGATCGGCAGGCCGTCCTGCAGCATCAGCAGGCCGCGCTCGGTCGGGTTGGTCTGCAGGCCCGAGCCGCGAATATGGATCTTCGGCTGGTCGTTGCCGCCGAGGAACGCCGAGGCGATGATTCCGGGCACCGAGTTGAGCGCATCGGCGATGGTCACGTCGGCCTTGCCGACGAGCTGCTCGGCGCCGACCACGGCGGTGGCGCCGGGGGTGGCTTCGAGCCGGCGGCGCGCCTCGGCCTCCGGCGCGGCGGCCGAGGAACGGCCTGCAGGCGTGCCATTGGCGGCGGCACCCTCGGCGCCCTGTCCGGCCGTGCCTTCCACCACCACCTCGTCGAGCGTCACCGCGCTGCCGGCCGCGGCGGACTGCGCCTGGGCGGCGTTGGGCGCGATCAGCAGCGCCGCCAAGGGGATCGCCGCCAAGGGGATCGCAGCAACGGGAAGCGCCGCGGCGATGCCGGCGCGCCGGCTCGCGCGAGACGGGCGGGAGAAGCGGGCGGCGGGGGGACGATCGTCGCTGCGGCCGGCCATGTCCGATCCTCCCTGATTGCCCGCCCGGTCCCTCTGGTGGCGGTCTGCCGTCCCTTTGGGCATGATCGCAAGAGAGGCAGTCGCGTGTTGGTTACGAATCGGACGGGCGCGAGTCAACTTGGAAATATGGCGGCCGACTCCAGGAAAAACCTGATAGATCAGCGCGTTGACCGCGGCGCCCGGGGTTCGGTCCTTTGCGGATGTCAGGCTGTGGCCGGCTGGTAGCGCACCGGATCGTCCGGGCCGTTGAGCGTCGCCTCGTCCACCGCCGACAGAATCCGCCCGACGCTTGCGTCGTCGTCGCAGAGCCGGAGCAGCAGCGCCGCGAGGTCACGGCAGGCGATGCGGCCATGCACGCGCTCGTCGTCGAACAGCGCGCCGCGCCCGGTCGCCGGCTCGTCGAGCAGGCCGGCCGGCCGCACGATGGTCCAGCCGAGCGGCAGGCCGGTGATGTGCGCTTCCGCCCGGGTCTTGGCGGCCAGCACCTCGCCGATCGCCGCCATCAGCCGCTCGGAGGCGTATTGGGCCGAGCCGCCGCAGCCGAGCGAGGTGACGGCGATGAGGCGCGTGACACCGGTTGCGAGGCAGGCGTCGGCGATGTTGCGCACGCCCTCGTCGTCGATGCGCAGATCCATGCGGCCGCCGATGGTGCTTACCACCATGTCGGGGCGGGCCGCGGCCAGCACCGCCCGGATCTCGGCGGGCGCCAGCACGTCGGCGCTGGCGCGTTCGGCGCCGGCCGGAAGCTCGGTCTCGGTGCCGCCGGTGCGGCCGCACGCGGTGACCGTGAAACCCGCGGCGGCCGCGAGATCGACCAGCGCGCGCCCGGTCCGCCCCGCCGCGCCGAACACCAAAAGCCGCTTTGCCCCTGTCGTCATCTGCTGCTCCCCAGTCTGCGCCCCAGGCCTGTTCAGCTTGCGGCTAGCACAGGGCGGCCGGTGCCGGCCACAACAACATGCGAACGACTGTCAACTTCGAATTTGAACAAACAAAACGCGGCCGTTCGGATGACGATCCCGGTTTGGAACGGCGAACTGTGCTTTGATGGGTGCACCGGCTCGGGGTGGCCACCCCGAGCCGGTGCGGGCGGCACGCCGTATCCCGGGTGAGCCTTCGAGGCCGTCGCGAGCAGAAGCGGCCGTCCGTCCCAAGCCAACCCGAACAGTTGCACGGGGCTTTTGACCCCGCTTCCAAGCCTGGGATGCTTGTCATGCTGCCACACCCGACGCCGTTTGCCACCCACCTTGTGGGCATCGATGTCTCCAAGGACTGGCTCGACATCGCCTTCGACGACACCAAGGTCGAGCGCGTCGATAACACCCCCGCGGCTCTCCAGCGCTTGGCCAGGCGCCTGGTGAAGGCCGGGCTCACCACCGCCGGCCTGGAGCCAACCGGCGGCTATGAACGCCTGGCGGTCGCGGTGCTGCGCGAGGCCGGCCTCACCGTGCTGCAGGTCGACAGCTGGCGCTGCCGCCAGTTCGCCAAGGCCTGCGGCCAGCGCGCCAAGAGCGATCCGCTCGACGCCCGCATCATCCGCGCCTTCATGCTGCATCACCCCTGCCGGCCGTTCCCGGAGCCCTCGCAAGCGCAGAGCGACCTGACCGCCTGGGTGCGCGAAATCACCCGCGCCGAGGCCGACATCCGCCGCCTCGAGAACCGCAAGGCCCACCCCACCCTGGCGGCCATCACCGCCCGGCTCGATGCCGAAATCGCCGCCCTGCGCGAGACCGTCGCCGCGGCCGAACAGGCCATCGAGGCGTTGATCGCCGCCGATCCGGCGATGGACGCCAAGGCCAAGATCATCACCTCGGTGCCGGGGATCGCCAACAAGACGGCCCGCGTCCTGCTCGCAGAAGCTCCCGAACTCGGCCGGTTCACCCCCCGCCAAGCCGGTGCCATCGGCGGCTGCGCACCCTATCGCAACGACAGCGGCAAAGCGCGGCGGCCGGCCCATATCGAGGCCGGACGCCGCGCGCTCAAGCGCGCCTGCTATCTCGCCGCCTTCGCCGCCATCCACTGGAACCCGTGGGCCAAACAGCTCTACGCCGACCTCAAAGCCCGCGGAAAACCCGCCAAGGTCGCCCTCATCGCCATCGCTCGAAAGCTCCTGACCATCCTCAACGCCATGATTCGAGACAACAAACCCTGGCGAGACCCCAAAACCGCATGACAGTTGCTCGCGCGGCTGACGCCGCTTGCCCGGGATGACACCCCTCCTTCGCCCGGGGCGACACTCTCCACCGGTCGCCCCCGGCGAGCGTGGCGCAGCCACGCGAGGGAAGGGGGCCCAAGGAACGGGACATTTGGAACGGGACACTGGGAACGGGCCATTGGCGAACAGCGTGGCGGAATAGCTTGGCTGAGCACCCAGCCCCTCACGGCGCCACTGGATCGAGCCCCGTGCGTCAGGTGGCGAAGCTTGTGGGTTCCCTTCCCCTCGCCGCTTCGCGGCTCGGCCGGGAACGACCGGCGGTGATGTGTGCTCCTGGGCGACAGTCCACCGGTCGCCCCCGGCGAGCGTGGCGCAGCCACGCGAGGGAAGGGGGCCCAGCCGCGACGGGCGGGCGCCGATCCTCTATGGTCGCAGCGCCATCGCCGCGACCGAGCCCCATGACCGAAGCATCGCCAGACACCAACGCCGACACCGACCCGCGCCCCCACCCGCGCGCCACCTGGTACGTGCCGGCCGGCGGCACCTTCGAGCCATGGGCGCCGGTGCTGCGGCGCGCGGCGGAACAGGACGTCGTGTTGCTCGGCGAGAGCCATGACGTCGCCGAGATCCATCGCTGGCAACTGCACGCGGTGGCGGCGCTGCACGTGCTGCGGCCAAATCTCGCGGTCGGCTTCGAGATGTTCCCGCGCGACGTGCAGCCGGTGCTCGACCGCTGGGTGGCCGGTCTCTACGACACCGATGGGTTTCTCGCCGCCGTCGACTGGCCGGCGATCTGGGGCTTCGATCCGGCGCTCTATCTGCCGCTGTTCGAGTTCTGCCGCCAGCAAATGGTGCCGATGATCGCGCTCAACTGCCGGCGGGGGCTGGTGAGCGCGGTCGGGTGCGACGGCTGGGAGGCGGTGCCGGACGCCGCGCGCGAGGGCATCACGCCGCCCGCGCCGGCCAGCCCGGCCTATCGCCGCTATCTGTTCGCCGCGACCGGCGGCGGCGCCATGGGCGGGCGGACGGCCGCGGCCGGCGCCGACGATCCAGCCTTCGCGCGCATCGTGCGGGCGCAGCAGTGCTGGGACCGCGCCTTCGCCTGCGCCATTGCCGATCATCGCGCCCGCCTCGACCCGCCGCCTTTGGTCGCCGGCATCATCGGGCGCGGCCATCTCGAACATGGCTTCGGCGTGCCCGCCCAGCTTCACGATCTCGGCATCGGGCGCACCTGCGTGCTGCTGCCGGCGATCGCGGAGACGATCGACCCCGCGGCCGCGGCGGGCCTCGCCGATGCCGTGTTCCGGCTCGACGCGCCCGATCGCCCCACCAGTTGAGCGGCCTCGTTTTGCCAAACACCTCCTGAGCACCCATCTCCTTTACGGTTTCCGGCCTACGGCTTGAGGACCGGATTGAACTGCCGCGTTGCCGCGGCCGCGTCGCGTCCACCAGGTTCGAGCGCTGTCATGATTCGTCTCCGTCCCCTGCTCGTGCTCCTGGTTATCGGCGCGCTCGCCGCCGGACTATGGTGGTGGCGGGTCGGCCGCGGCCCCGAGGTGACGGTGGTGACGCCATCGCGCGGCACGGCGGCCGAGATCGTCTACGCCACCGGCTCGGTCGAGCCGGTGAAATGGGCCAAGGTCGGCCCCATCGTGCGCGGCCGCATCATCGAGCGCTGCCGCTGCGAGGGGAAGGAGGTCAAGGCCGGGCAGGTGCTGGCCCGCCTCGACGACCGCGAGGCCCGCCACACCCAGCGCGAGCTGGAGGCGCGGCGCGAGCAGGCCAAGCGCGACCTCGACCGGCTGGTCGAGCTGTCCGCCCGCGGCGTCGCCGCGCCCCAGTCCTTCGAGCGCGCCCAGACCGAGCTGCGCCAGATCGAAGCGCTGATCGCCGCCCAGGGCGAGCGCATCGAGAATTATCGGCTGGTGTCGCCGATGGACGGCACCGTGCTGCGCGAGGATGGCGAGGTCGGCGAGGTGGTCGATACCAGCGCCGTGCTCTACCGCGTCGGTCAGCCGCACCCGCTGCGCCTCGTCGCCGAGGTCAATGAGGAGGACATTCCACGGGTGCAGCGCGGGCAGGTGACGCTGATCCGCGCCGACGCCTTTCCGGAGCGCACGCTTGAAGGCAAGGTCGACGACATCACCCCGGCCGGCGACCCGGTGGCCAAGACCTTCCGCGTCTATGTCGGCCTGCCCGACGACACGCCGCTCCAGATCGGCATGAGCGTCGAGGCCAACATCGTGGCGCAGGAGAAGGCGAACGCGCTGCTGGTGCCGGCCGAGGCGGTGACGGGCGGCGCGGTGTTCGTGGTCGAGAACGGCGTGGCGGTGCGCCGCAAGGTCGAGACCGGCATCAAGGGCACCCGCGCCGTCGAGATCCTGTCGGGCGTTGCTGTGGGCGAGCGCGTGGTGTCGCCGGTGCCCTCGCGCTTTGCCGGCGGGCGGGTGCGGGCGATCGAGAAGCCAGCCGAGGGGACGAAATGAGCCTCGTGCTCGACATCGCCTTCACCCATGTGCGGGCGCGGGCGCGCCAGACGCTGGTGGCGATCTTCGGCGTCGCCACCGGGGTCGGCTTCTCGATCATGATGGCGGCCCTGATGCAGGGCTCGCAGGTCGACTTCATCAACAAGCTGGTCGACGCCATGCCGCACATCGCCATTTCCGACGAGCGGCCGGCGCCGCCGGTGCAGCCGGCCGAGCGCGCCTATGACGCCGCCGCCATCCACGGCCTGACGCCCGAGACCCGCCGGCTCGGCATCAAGAATCCGCTGGCCACCATGGCGGCGCTGGAGAGCTGGGTTCCGGGCGAGATTGGCCCCGGCGTCATCACCCGCGCCATCATCCGCTATGCCGGGCGCGACGTGTCGGTGACCATCAACGGCATCGATCCGATGCGCGAGCCGAAGATCTCGACGCTTGCCACCAAGATGCGCCAGGGCTCGCTGCTGTCGCTCTACCGCGCCACCAACGCCATCATTCTGGGATCGCGCCTCGCCACCAAGATCGGCGCGCGCGTCGGCTCCACCATCTCGCTCACCACCACCACCGGCGGCCAGATGACGGCGGAGGTGGTCGGCATCTCGCACATCGGCATCCGCACCGCCGACGAGACCACCGCCTACACGCTGATCAAGACCGCGCAGATCCTGCAGGCACAGACCGGCATCATCAACGACATCCGCATCCGGCTCGACGATCCGATGATCGCCAAGGACGTCGCCGACCGCATCATCCGCGAGACCAACTATCAGGCGGTGGCGTGGATGGAGGCGCAGGAGGAGCTGCTGTCGGCGTTCCAGGTGCGCAACATCATCATGACCACGGTGGTCGGCGCCATCCTGCTGGTGGCGAGCTTCGGCACCTACAACATCATCTCCACCATCACCCACGAGAAGGCGCGCGACATCGCGATCATGAAGTCGCTGGGCTTTCGCGAGGTGACGGTGCGCCGCATCTTCGTCGTCGAGGCGCTGACCATCGGCACGGTCGGCGCGGCGATCGGCTGCGTTCTGGGCTACGCCCTGTGCCTGTTCCTCGGCTCGTTCGAGTTCGAGTTCACCGCCTTCACCGACATGACGCGCATCCCGCTGCTCTATTCGGTGAACCATTATCTCATCGCCACCGGCGTGGCGCTGGTCTCCTCCGGCATCGCCGGCTATTTCCCGGCGCGGAAGGCCGCGCGCGTCCACCCGGTCGAGATCATCCGGGGCGCGGCGTGATGGCGGCGACGGCTGCCGCTGCCGCCGAGGCGCCGCTGATCGAGGCGGTGAATGTCAGCCGCGTGCTGGACGAGGCGGTGCCGGTGACGCTGGTGCGCGACATCAACCTCGCCATCCGGCCGCGCGAGTTCGTCGCCATCACCGGCCCGTCCGGCTCGGGCAAGTCGTCGCTGCTTTATCTTATGGGCCTGCTCGACCTGCCGACCACCGGCGAGGTGCGGGTGCTGGGGCGGCCGACCGCCAGGATCGACGAGGACGAGCGCGCCCGCATCCGGCTCACCGGCCTCGGCTTCGTGTTCCAGTTCCACTTCCTGCTGCCGGAGTTCACGGCGCGCGAGAACGTGATGCTGCCGATGCGCGCGCTGGGCCGGCTGTCCGAGGCGGAGATGCGCGCCCGCGCCGACGAGATCCTCGCCTCCCTCGGCCTCGCCGAGCATGCCGGCAAACGGCCCGACCAGATGTCCGGCGGCCAGCGCCAGCGCGTCGCGGTCGGGCGCGCGCTCGCCAACGATCCGCCGGTGATCCTCGCCGACGAGCCGACCGGCTCGCTCGACACCAGATCGAGCGAGCAGGTGTTCGCGATCCTGCGGGCGCTGGTCGACGAGCGCGGCAAGACGGTGGTGGCGGTGACCCACTCGCTGGACATGGCCGCGCGCATGGACCGCCGCATCCAGATTATCGACGGCCGCATCACCGCCGACGAGCGCACGCGCCAATCCGGCGTCGAGGCGGGCCACGCTGCCCCTGGAGCGTGATCCGATCTGGCTGCATCAGATCGGACGCTCTAAGTTTCTGATTTGACGCATTCTCTTCCGCAAAACCGGTATCCACTTGTGCGGAAAAGGCTCTGGACCGGCGGCCCTTGGCATGACACGCCGCAAGCTCGCCGCCGGCGACGGCGCGCCGCCCGGAAGCCGATTTCCGGGCCGATTGACACATTAGTTTCTTACATTTCGTGAATAACCGAAATCGACAGATCCTGAGCGGCTCAGGATGTCATGTAGAAACCGACGAGATTTGCGCTGAAGCGGCGATCGTGCGGTCGTCTATTGGTATTGCATAACATAATTATGAAATTGCGCGAGCGCGCGACTGCAATATTTTCGAAACAATAAAATACTATAGCGCATCAAAATAGATCGATACGAATGATTGATGATGGGCATGTGTTGTGCCGATCAGAGAGCGCGAGTGCATTTCAATATGCGTGTTGTTCGCGTGGCGGCGAAGAGGAAGGCTGAAATGCTGCGGTCGATGCTCTTGGAACGCCTCTCGTCGCGGGCTGCGTTGGTGGTGTTGCTGGTGTGGGTGTGTGCCGTCGGCGCACTTGCGTTCGGCCATGTGATGTGGCGCGACGAGGTCCGGGCGCTGTCGATCGCGCTCAGTGGCCAGAACGCGGTCGAAATGCTCTCCAATCTCCGGGGCGAAGGGCATCCGGCTGTCTGGTACCTGATGCTGCGCAGCGCCTACGACGTGTTTGGCAGAGTCGAGGTGCTGCCGGTTCTCTCCCTGCTCGTTGCGGCAATTTCTGTCGCGATCTTGCTTTTCAGGTCGCCGTTCCCGCCGCTTGTGCTGATTTTTCTCGTGTTTTCCGGGTTTTATCTAAGCGAATTCTCAGTGACGGCACGGAACTATGGAATTTCCGCGCTCATTCTGCTCGTCATTGCCGCAGTGTACGCGAGATATCGCGACAAGAGCATCGTCATCGGTGTGCTCCTGTTCGTGCTGGCCAACACGAACGTCATCGCGGCGATGCTGGTCGGAGCCTTCCTGGTCTTTTGGGCGGCGGACATTCTGCAGGAGACCGGCCTGCGCTGGTCGCCTGCCTTGCGGAACGTGCTGATCAATGCCGGGATCGCGCTCGCCGGGATCGTTCTGTGCGGCCTGACGGTTTGGCCCACCTACAACGATGCCGCCGCGGTGGACCCCGCATCCCTCGACCTGCCGCGGGCCGCACTCCTGGCGGTTCTCAATCCCGGAGGCACCGGCTTCGGCGCGCTGGGGCTGCCGCCCCTCCTCGCGGAGGGGCTGCCGGGCCAAAGCATCCTCGTCTCCGTGCTGCTTTATGGCGCGACGTTGGGTCTCCTTCCCCGCCGCAGCGCGTTCCTGGGCGCCCTGACCGGGCTGATAGGGCTCTCGGTCTTCTTCGCCCTCGGCGCCGGCGGCTCCTATCGCCATGCCGGCGTCTGGTTCTTCTTCGTGGTCGCGCTGTACTGGATCGCCTGGCCGGACATCCGCCGGGCGCTGTCGGACGCGGCGCGGCCGGCCATTGCCCGATCGCTGACCATCGCGGCCCTGTCCGGGTGCCTGCTCCTTGTCGGCCTGCAGTCGTTCCGAGGCGTCGCAAGAAGCGTCGGCGACCTCGCCGGGATCCTGCCGGTCAACAGTCGAAGCGCCGATGTCGCGCAGCTTATCAAGTCGAACGTGGCCCTCGGCGACGCGGTGATCCTTTCCGATCCCGACTATCTGGTCGAGCCGTTGCCGTACTACATCGGCAACCGAACGTATCTGACCCGCAGCGATGCGCTCGGGAGCGTCGTGAAATTCTCTCGCGCCGGCATCCTGCACCGCGACCTCGGCGATCTGCTTCGCCAGGCGCAGGCCCTCAAGGCGTCGCTTGGCGTGCCCGTCGTCATTCTGCTGTCCCAGCGCCTCGACCAGATCGTTCCCGGCCGCGTCTATCACGAGGGATACAATTGGACGTTCCGAGGCTCCGCGGAAGACATTCGTACGTTCCAGGAGAGCACGGAAACGCTTGCGCGCCTCGGCCCAGCGCGGACAGGCGAGACGTATGATGTCTACGTTCTGAAATAGCAGAAAGATAGACTCCATATCAATCTGATATTGGCAGGGGCACGTCCATGTCCGAGACGCAGGTGTTGTTGCAAGGAAAGAAGAACGAGTCTTCAAACTTATACGATTATATCCGTATTGCGCGACTCGATCACAGCGCAAAGCACATCTTCATCGTTCCGGGGATCGTGCTGGCCTATATGTTGCGCGGGGTGCACACGGATCATTTTGCCCAATCGCTGGTGCTTGGATTGCTGACGGCGATCTGCATCGCCTCGGCAAATTATGTGATAAACGAGTATCTCGATCGAGAGTTCGACCGGCATCACCCGACAAAGTCCTTGCGTCCGGCCGTCCGTCGCGAGATGGATGGCAGAATTGTCGCAGGACTCTGGATGTTGCTCGTCGCGTCCGGGTTGCTGTTCGCGCTTCTTGTCAGCAAGCTCATGTTCTTGATCGCAATTGTCTTTGCTGCCCAGGGGGTCGTCTACAATGTCAAACCCTTCCGCAGCAAGGACAAGGCCTATCTCGACGTCATTTCGGAGTCGATCAACAACCCGCTGCGGCTGGCCATCGGCTGGGCGATTGTCGACCCCACCACCCTGCCGCCCGGATCGGTGATCCTGGCGTATTGGCTGGGCGGGGCGTTCCTCATGGCCGCCAAGCGCCTGTCGGAATATCGGCAGATCGTCGCGTCGCACGGCATCGAATGTCTCGCGCGCTATCGTGCGAGCTTCGCACATTACACGGAGACGACGCTCGCCGCCTGCTGCTTGGCCTATTCGCTGCTGTCGGTGTCCTTCCTGGCGATCTTCCTCGTCAAGTATCGTATCGAATATATACTGCTTCTGCCGGTGATCGTGGTGCTCTTCACGCTCTATTTCGTGATGTCGACGCGGCCCGACTCAACCGCCCAGAAGCCGGAGAAGCTCTTCCGCGAGACGGGCCTCGTCGCGGTCGTCGGCTTGCTCGGTCTGATGTTCGCATTCACGAGTTTCGTCGATCTGCCGGGCTTGTCCTACTTTGCCGAGCAGCATTATATCGAGCTAAAATGAACAAATACGCGATCGACTGGGGCGAGATTCAACTGGTCGTCTTCGACGTCGACGGCACCCTTTACGACCAGGGGCGCCTGCGTCGACGCATGCTGCTTGAGCTCATCGGCCACGCCCTTGCGACACGGTCGCTCACCACGGTGCGAACCGTGCGTCTGTATCGCCGGCTGCGCGAGGCGTTCAGCGAGGACGGGGTGGAGCAGTTCGAGGACAGGCTGGTTGCGCAGACCGCGCGCGACCTCGGACGCGACCCCACGGCCGTGCGCGACCTCGTGGGCGAGTGGATGGAGCGTCGTCCGCTGGCCCATCTGGGCGCGTGCCGCGCCCCCATGGTCGGCGAGCTCTTCGACGCCTTGCGGCGGCACGGAAAACGCCTGGGCATCCTCTCCGACTACCCTGCGCACGACAAGCTCCGCGTGCTGAACCTGGCCGCGGAGTTCGTCGTCTCGGCGACGGACGAGCAGGTGGGGGTTCTGAAGCCCAGTCCGCGGGGGTTGCAGGTGGTCATGGCCGCGGCGGGCGTATCCCCGGCGGCCACGCTCCTGATCGGGGATCGCGACGACCGGGACGGCGAAGCGGCCCGTCGCGCCGGCGCGCGGGCATTGATCCGGTCTGCCTCTCCAGTCGCCGGCCGGGCATGCTTCGCCACCTTCGCCGACGACGTCTTCCGCGCTGTCTACGAATCCTGATGCCGATCGCCGCCAAGCTTTCCCGGTATGTCGTCACCGGCGGGCTCGCCGCTGTCGTCGACCTGTTTGGGTTCCATGGTCTCGTGACGGCGGGCGTGCCCCTGCTGATCGCGGCTGTTGCAAGCTGGTTGGCGGCGGCGTGGGTGAACTATGTCTCGACCAGCACTTTCGTCTTCCGCCTGCGGCCGACTTGGCGGCGAGGTCTTGCCTTCCTCCTCGGCGCGGTGTCCGGCCTCGCCATCAACGCAACGGTCACGCTGTGCGGTGTTTCCATGCTCGGTCTGGAGCCGACGCTTGCGAAGCTCGTGGGCATCGGCGTGGCATTCTTCTTCAACTTTGCGCTCAATGTGGGCGTTGTATTTCGGTGACGTGGCATTTGCGGTGCGCGGTCTTGTCGGCGCCCGTGGCGTCGGTGATTTCATGAAATTCGCGCGGAAAAAGACGGCGGCTATCGCCGCCATCGGCATCGTCGACTCGTCGAGGCCGGTTCGTCGCCGATGAGCGGGAATCCAGGGCCGTCCCGCCAAACCTGGGAACCGGGCCTGCGGAGACTGCTCTAACCGGCCCTTAACCAAGCCGCTCGCATCCTGCAGGCCGGGGGCGCCGCGTCGGCGCGACGGGACGGGTCCGGCATGGCGGTGAAGGAGCGCACGCGGGGCGAGCGCCGCGCGCCGGGCGGTGAGAGCCGGCCGCGCGGCACGCTCGATTTGCGCCTCGACCCCGCCGACCGGCCGGGCGGCCCAGCCGGCGCCAAGCGGCCCCGCAAACCCTCCACGGCCGGCAAATCGTCCACGGCAAGCAAGACGCCGGCTGCTCCGGCCCGGGCGGCCGCGCCGGTCGAGCGCAAGGCGCCGCGCAGGAAGCGCCGGGGATTTCTCGGCTTTCTCGGCCGCATGGTCTATTGGGGCGTCGTCATCGCCATCTGGACCGGGGTGGCTGGGCTCGCGCTGCTGGTGTGGCAGGCGGCGCATCTGCCGCCGATCCAGTCGCTGGACGTGCCCAAGCGCCCGCCGACTATCCAGATCACCGGCATCGACGGCAAGCCGCTCGCCACCCGCGGCGAGATGGGCGGCGCCGCGGTGCCGCTGAAGGCGCTGCCGCCCTATCTGCCGCAGGCCTTCATCGCCATCGAGGACCGCCGCTTCCGCGCCCATTGGGGCATCGATCCCGCCGGCATCGCCCGCGCCGCGCTGGCCAATGTGCTGCGCCGCGGCGTCTCCCAGGGCGGCTCGACCATCAGCCAGCAGCTCGCCAAGAACCTGTTCCTGACGCAGGAGCGCACCATGTCGCGCAAGCTGCAGGAGGTGGTGTTGGCGCTGTGGCTGGAGCACAGATTCACCAAGGACCAGATTCTCGAACTCTATCTCAACCGCGTCTATTTCGGCGCCGGCGCCTATGGCGTGGAGGCGGCAGCCCAGCGCTATTTCGGCAAGCCGGCGCGCCAGCTCACGCTGGCCGAGTCGGCGATGCTGGCCGGCCTCGTGAAATCGCCGGCCCGCCTTGCGCCGACCCGCCACCTCAGCGCCGCTCGCAAGCGGGCGTCGCTGGTGCTGGCGGCGATGGCCGAGGAGGGGTTCATCACCCGCCAGAGCGCGGCGGTGGCGCTGGCCCGCCCGGCCGAGGTGGTGCAGCGCCAGGATGGCGGTTCGATCGGCTATGTCGCCGATTATGTGATGGACGTGCTCGACGATCTGGTCGGCCATGTCGAGGACGACGTGTCGGTGGTCACCACCATCGACCCGGTGATGCAGCGACTGGCCGAGCGGGCGCTGACCGAGGCGCTGGCCCGCGACGGCGCCAGGCTCGACATCGGCCAGGGCGCGGTGGTGGCGATGAGCCCGGACGGCGCGGTGCGCGCGCTGGTCGGCGGCCGCAATTACGCCGACAGCCAGTACAATCGCGCCGTCACCGCCCGCCGCCAGCCGGGCTCGGCGTTCAAGCCCTTCGTCTATCTGACGGCGCTGGAGCGCGGCCTTACCCCCGATTCGATCCGCGACGATGCGCCCATCCAGATCAAGGGCTGGAAGCCGGAAAACTACACCCACGAGTATCGCGGGCCGGTGAGCCTCACCACCGCGCTCGCCCATTCCATCAACACGGTGGCGGTGCGGCTGGCGCTGGAGGTCGGCCCCAAGGCGGTGGCCGACACCGCCCACCGGCTGGGCATCACCTCCAGGATCGAGCCCAACGCCTCGATCGCGCTGGGCACCTCCGAGGTGACGCTGGTCGAACTGGTCTCGGCCTATGCGCCCTTCGCCAATGGCGGCCTGCCGGCGCGCCCGGTGATCGTCGAGCAGGTGCGCTCGGCCACCGGCAAGACGCTCTATGTCCGCCGCGCCGATCCGCGTGGCCGGGTGGTGGCGCCGGCCCATGTGGCGATGATGAACGCCATGCTGGAGGAGGTGATCCTCTCCGGCTCCGGCCGGAAGGCGCAGATCCCGGGCTGGCAGGCGGCCGGCAAGACCGGCACCACCCAGGACTTCAAGGATGCCTGGTTCATCGGCTTCACCGGCCGGCTGGTGGCCGGGGTGTGGCTCGGCAACGACGATTCCTCGTCGATGAAGAAGGTGATCGGCGGCGGCCTGCCGGCCGAAATTTGGGGCCGGCTGATGCGCGAGGCCCACCGCGACTTCGCCCCCACCGACCTGCCCGGCGGCCTGCGCGATCCGAATTTCCGCTGGTCCGAGCCCGAGCTGCGCACGCCGTTCGACCGCGACACCGGCCGGACGGTGCCGCCCGCCGGCCGCGGCGACGATCAGCCGAGCCTCGATTCCTGGTTCCTCGACCGGCTGTTCGGCCGCGGCCGATAGCGGGCGCTGAGCCGCCCAATCATTCCGGCCCCCTCTGGCTGGGAGTCGCGTTCTTCCCCTCTCCCACCTGGGCCGCGCTTGCGCGCGCCCGGGCGCAGCCTCTTGCGGGAGAGGGTGCCGAGCGATCGTCAGAGCGCGAGGCGGGTGAGGGGTGAATTTTCAAAGGCAAGCAAGGGTTTACCTCTCGCCCGGCGCGACCTCGCTTTGCCCGGCCTCGCCACCCTCTCCCGCAAGGGGAGAGGAAGAATCGGACGGACTTCAAGCGAGCAAGAAAAGAGCCTCTACGATTTAAAGAGGATCCGGGGGCGCTGCTCGACGTCCTGGCGGCATGCGTCGCCAGGCTCGACAGGCTGGAGCGACGAGTTAGATAAAGCGAAAATGAAAAGTTCCGCCATCGCGCGGGGCTTTTGCGTTTAGGGCGTGCTGCTCGACGCGCCGCCTAGTCGGTGGCCAGCACCGGTACGCCGGCTGCCTGGCATACGCCCAGCATCGCGATTGCTGACTGTCGATCCGACGCGATGTCGATCAGGGCGAATTCGCCCCGCAGGAACCGCCCCGCAAACGGCATGGGGCCGGTGTACCCGCCGAACCCGTTCCGAGCGTTGACCGAGCCGCAAACCGCGACATCGCCCCCTGCGAGAGCGGCGGCATTCAGCGGGCCGAATCGAGCCGACTCTGGATCCCGTAACGCGCGGCGAACCGCGCCGAAAACCACGCTCTGCTGGGCCGCCGTCAAGCTCTCCGCGGCGACGACATCCCGACGGGCGTCGCACCCGCCTATGGCCAGCGCCAAGCACAACACCCCGGCAATCCCCCTCCCCATCTGATCACCTCCCCGCCTGACGTTTCGGCAGGCTCACTAACGAAATTTCTGCGCCGCACAATAGTTTCGTTCCAACCAAACTTGTTGCTTCCTGAAGCGCTCGTCCGACGAATCCGCTGCGCTGCGCGCCGGAGAAGCGCGAGCTTGACCATAGCGGGCCTCCAGAACGTCCTAACTTTAAAACTCTAGACTGTTCTGAAAGATTTTAAAATTTAAAATTGAAACAAAATTCAGCAGGACTTCCCTCTCAAAAAACGCACCCCGCCTCGCGAAATCTCAAGAAGAGGCTGAGCCGTCCGACCGGGAACCCCGTCACCCCGCGGCGAGGATGACGTGGGTGGCCTTGAACAGCGCGCAGATCGGCTCGCCGACCCGGGCGCCGGCGGTGTCGGCGCCCTCGCGCGTCACCACCGACACGATGGTCTTGCCCTCGCCGATGTCGATGTCGACCTCGGCGCCGATGTCGCTGTCGATGCGGCGGGCCACCGTGCCCTGGATGCGGTTGCGCACCGACAGCGCCGGCGCCGCGCCGGCCGGCGCCAGCATCACCGAGGACGATTTCACCAGCGCCATGGCCTGCCGGCCCGGTTCGAGCCGCAGCTCGGCGGCGGCGCCATTGGTCACCACCGCGGTGATGGAGTTGGCGGCCGAGACCTTGAGCTTGACGACGACCGACACCGGTCCCTTGCGCACCTCGCTGACCTCGCAGCGCAGCGCGTTGCGGGCGCTCACCTTCACCGCCAGGCCCCACAGCAAGAGGTCGTCGAGATTGCGCAGGCCCTCCTCGGCGATGGTGGCCGAGATCTGCCCGAGCTTCTCCTCCAGCCGGCGGAACGCCACGATCAGCCGGCGGCCCTCCTCGGTGATCTCGGCGCCGCCGCCCTTGCGCCCGCCGGCCTTGGTGACGAAGGCCGGGGTCGGCAGCAGATTGTTGATGGCGGTCACCGCGTCCCAGGCGGTCTTGTAGCTGAAGCCGACCGCCTCGGCTGCCTTGGTGATGCTGCCGTGCTCGGCCACCGCTTCGAGCAGCAGGATGCGGTCGCGCCCGACCAGCAGCCGCCCTTCGCTGCGCAGCGCCAGCAGGGCATCGATCTTGGAGTCCGTCATTGCCGGCTGGCCTTCGCGCACGATCCGATGAGACATGAAATCCGGCCGACCGCCAATCCCGCCGTTGGCGCGGATTCGCTGTCAGCCGAATTTCTATAGGTCCATCAGACCGGAATTGGCCAGCGCGGGCAAATCCGGCCGTCCGGTGGTCATCACATCGTGATCGGCGGAGACGATGTCGCCCCGCCGCCCGGCCTCATAGGGTTTCCGGTCGATCCCTTCGGGATACCGGAAACCGCCTCAATGACAGTTACAGTCGCAGTCGTCCTCGTGCTCGGCCGGCTGCGGCAGGGTGCCGGCGAGGAACTTCTCGACCGCGGCCACCGGGTCGGTCTCGCTGGTGGCGATCGCCGCCACGCCCACCGAGGCCAGCCGCGCCACGAAGCCCGGGCCGGCGCTGGCGGCGATCACCGCCTGCATCGAATAGAGCGGATGCGGGTCGGTGCCCCGGTATTCGTGGATCGACATGTCCTTCGGCAGGTCCAGCCGCTCGACCTCGCGCGGCGGCGACCCGGCCTCGGCCTCGAACACCAGGAAGCGCCGGCTCTTGCCGGCGTGCGGGGTCACGGTGCGAAAGTTCTGGCTGGCGACGGCGATACGCATGCAGGTGTCCTTGAGGTGCGGAGAGGTTGGAGTGGGCAAGGGCGGCCGCGCCGCCCTTCGGGCCCGGCGTTCAGGCCACGCCGACGACGAGCTTGGCGTCGCCGGCGAAGCTGTAGGGCGGGATCGGCAGATTGGTCGGCGCCGGGCCTTTGCGCACGCGGCCGGAGGTGTCGTACTGCGAGCCGTGGCACGGGCAGAACCAGCCGTTCCAATCGCCCTGATGGCCGAGCGGGATGCAGCCGAGATGGGTGCAGCTGGCATAGACCACCAGCCACTGCGCCATGCCGGGCTTCACCCGGGCGGAATCGGGCTGCGGGTCCATCAGCGCCGCCACGTCGACTTTCTCCGCCGCGGCGATCTCGTCGGGCGTGCGGTGGCGCACGAAGATCGGCTTGCCGCGCCAGAAGATGCGCACGATCTGGCCTTGGGCGATCGGCGCCAGATCGAGCTCGATCGGCCCGCCGGAGGCGATGGTGGCGGCATCCGGGTTCATCTGATCGATGAACGGCCACGCGACGGCGGCGACGCCGGCCGCGGCCACCGCCGCCGTGCCGAGCTGCAGGATGTCGCGCCGGGTGGATTGGGCAACCTCATGAGACGTCATCTGGGGGATCCTTCCGTTGGCTCAGAGACAGCGGGCGGCCGGGCATCTCCCGGGCCGCCCAACTCGGCAGAACCCGATCGGGCAAGAGCGCTCCCGGCGTCTTCGGCGCCTGCGGCGGCGGCCGGGGCGGTCTCCTCCGGCGTCCGCCAGCGGCTGCAATGGCCGCGCCGACGGCGCAGGCCCCGCATCGGGCAACCGGCGGACGCGGCCTCGTCCGCCTCGGGCCGGCGCACCGCGCCGCCCTCGATGCGGAGCGCCCAGCCGCGGGCGAGGGCGGTCGCCACCGTGGTGCGGGCCTCGGCCAAGAGGCGCGAGAAGGTCGGCCGCGACACGCCCATCAGCTCGGCCGCCGCGGCGTGCTCCAACCCCTCGGCGTCGGCGAGCCGCAGCGCCTCCATCCCGTCCTCGGTCAGCACGACGTCCTGCAGCTCGCGCAGCGGGATGCCCTGCGGCTTGAAGAACTGGGTGGACGCCTGTTCGCGGATGACGCGCATCTTGCGCGGACGGGGCACCTTCGGGGCCTCCTTCGCTCAATCGGAATTATGAACGCACGTTCAATATAGGTGACGCGCCAGCCTCCACAAGGCTGGTATGCGCATGGCGCCCCGGCCCCGCCCGCAACGCTGCGTCATCCCTCGCAGGAGAGACGGCCGCGCCGGAGCGATCGCACGCGGATGCCGGCGGGCGATTGACCGTCGATCAAAATATTCTAATGTTGGCATATGAACCGGCGGGCTTCCGCGGGCTTTGTCGTTTCGAGGTGGTGTGGCTCACGCGCGCGAATCCGAAGACGGCACGCACGGTACAGACACGGCCACCACGCGCGCGGCGCCCGCAACCGCGGCATCCGCCAAACCGGCAGTCACGAAAGGCAAGACATATGACGCTCGATCGATTTGTGATGGCGTTCGCAGGCACGATGATCCTGCTGAGCCTCGCTTTGTCCCAGCTTGTCAGCCCGTGGTGGCTGCTGCTCACCGCCTTCGTCGGCTTCAATCTGCTGCAATCGTCCTTCACCGGCTTCTGCCCGCTCGCCATCGTGCTGAAGCGGTTCGGCGTGGCGCCGGGCGCGGCGTTCTGAGCGGCGCCCGCCAATCCGCGCGGAGCACGTCTGCGTCGAATCTCGTCGCCAGCGACCGGGCCGACAGCCGCTGATCCACGCAGGCTGACACGCCATGCTCGCGCGCTCTCACCGCGGTCATCGCCGGGCTTGGCCCGGCGATCTCGATCGGACCGACGCGCTGCCGGGCAAGAGGGCGGCCGGCGGGAGGATCAAGGTGTCGGGATCGCCGGGCCAAGCCCGGCGATGACGGGGCCGGTCCGGCCATCGCGCCTGGGTGCACGGGTTTGGGTCCGCGGGTTCGGATACGGCTTCCGGTCGATCTCTTCGGGATATGGGAATCCATAGGAAAAGGGCCGGATCCGCGGATCCGGCCCTTGAGGCGTGATACGGTTTCCGGCTGATCAAGCCGGAGAACCGTATGCTGTTCGCCGAAAAATCCCTTCCGGATCAAGGATTTTTCGGCGAGACCGTTTCCGGTATCCCGAAGGGATCAACCGGAAACCGTATGAACAGTCACGTTTCTGGTTTTTCGCTTCGGGTTCGTTCGGTTCGCGCAACGGCCCCGCGCGTCAGCGTTCGGGGCCGATATGGTCACGGCGTGCCGGCGGCCTTCTTGGCGAACTGATCGTAGGCTTCCACCGCCTGGGCGGCGTACATCACGCTGGGGCCGGCGCCCATATAGATGGCCATGCCCATGGTCTCCATCACCTCGTCGCGCGAGGCGCCGAGCTTGACGGCGGCTTCGGCGTGAAAGGCGATGCAGGCATCGCAGCGGGTCGCCACTGCGATGGCGAGCGCGATGAGTTCCTTGGTCTTGGTGTCGAGGGCGTTGGCCTTGAGCGCGGCCTGCGCGATGGCCGAGAAGCCCTTCATCACATCCGGCGCGCCGCCCCGCACTTCCTTGAGTGCGACCGACAGTTCGCCCGTCATCGCCGTCCAGTTCTTATGCATGATCACAGCCAATCAAAGGAGCTTCCATGGGCCGAGGCGGTCTCGGCCCATGGAAGTCGGGATTTGCCGGCGGCGCGGGGAACGCCATCCGGCCTGCGGAACACGAGGAACGCTCTCGACGGCGGCCGTGTGGCCGCAGTCGTGTTGTCTGGGGCGGATCCGCGAAATCCTTTGGATCCGCGGACTCTCGCCGGTCAGGACCGCGGCGCCGGGCAGGTCTTGATGCCCAGCATCGAATAGGCCGGGCAAATGCCGACGATGGCGGTCAGCAGCGGCACCACGCCGATCCACGCCCAGATCGTGCCGGTGGTGACGGCAAAATAGATGAGGCCGATACCGACCAGAGCCCGCAGCACGCGATCGATGGTTCCAACATTCGCCGTCATGGGATCCTCGCTGACATCATGGAAGACGATGTGACCCTAACGCCGCGCGCCGCCGCGGTCTGTGATGAAGTCACACTGCCGGACGGCCGCGCAGCGGCCTGACGCGAACGCAACGCCAAGCCCTGCCGGCTGGGTTCCGCGTCACAGCGTTTTGCTGAGCGTGAAGGCGCCACGCATGTCGCCGGGCTTGAAGCCGGTCGCCTGATCGTCGGGATAGAGCTCCTTGATCTTGGCCGCGACCTCGGGCTTGAGCTCGCTGCCGTGGCAGGCGAGGCAAAGCTCGGCGGTAGGGATCGCCTGCATGTAGCGGAACACCCGCTTGCCATCCTGCTCGACGATCTCGGCCTGCTTGAGCGACGCCGCCGGCGCGCCGGCCGCGATTTTGGCGTTGAACGCCTCCATCACCTTGCGCTCATAGGCGTCGGGCGCGGCCGCCGGATTGCGCGGCTTGAGGCTGGTGCGCCGCACCGTCCAGCCGCTGCGCTGCGACAGGTCGGCGGCGATTCCCGGCGCCTCGTCGTGACAGAACCCCACCGCGCCGACCGGCCCGATCCCCTCCATCGCGCCCTTCAGCGCGCCGAGCAGCCCGGCGCCGTAGGTCTTCGTCAGGCCGGCCGCCTCGGTCGCGAGGTTGGGCCGCGTCTGGTCCGGCTGGCGGTTGGACGACAGAGCGAGCGCACCGGCGGCAACCGCCGCCACGAACACGAAAGCAGCCTTCTGCGACATGTGGACTCCCGTGACAGGTGTTGGCGGAGCCGGCTTGGGACGCCGGGTCCCCGGAAATTGAAACCGCCGCCCTCCTAACAGATCCCGGCCACCGCTGGTAGCGCGGCGCCGGTGCTGCGGCGGCGGCACGCTGTATCCGGCCGGATGAAAGGAGCCGGCAGCAATCGGTGCAGCCCGCCGCGCCGACGAAGAAGATGAGGCGCTCCGCCGCCCTGCAGCAACGAGCCGGGATGGCCGATGTACTTTAGAATTATTATCCTGAAAGACAGAAATGCTGAAAAATTCCGCGGAACGCCGCGTTTTTGAAATTGCCACTCAATCGCATCAACGCTACCGTCGCACCTGCCTGCGACGGCTTCAGGTGAGGCGGCGCGCGCGGTCCGCACGCCGTCTTTTCCTGAAGCACCGTCTGTTTCCGAACTGCCGCCTGTTCCTGAAATCCAGTTGAAGACATCAGACACCAGACATGAGCGTGAACGTCATTTTCGGCTCCGACGGCGGCGCGACCAAGGCCGTCGCCGCGCGTATCGCCAAGCACATCCAGGGCCGCGCGATCGACATCAAGACGGCCAGCGTCGCCGATTTCGAGAATTGCAGCCTGCTCATTCTCGGCGCGCCGACCTATGGCGCGGGCGATCTGCAGGCGGATTGGGAGTCCAATATCGGCAAGCTCACCGGCGCCAAGCTTGCCGGCAGGAAGGTGGCGCTGTTCGGCACCGGCGACCAAGCCGGCTATCCCGACAGCTTCGTCGATGCCATGGGCATTCTCTACGATTACGTCGTCGAGCAGGGCGCCGTCGTGGTCGGCTTCACCGAGACCGCCGGCTACGACTACACCGCCTCGAAGGCCGAGCGCGACGGCAGGTTCGTCGGCCTCGCGCTGGACCAGGACGGCCAGTCTTCCAAGACCGAAAAGAGGATCACCGAATGGATCAGCCGGCTGGCCTGACCTGCGCCACCTTGCAGGTCTTCCAACATCACCTCTACGAACTGTCGAAGGGCCTGCGGCCGCTGGCGATGATGTCGCTGACGGCGGACGCCGCGGCGACGGTCATCGCGCGGCTCGCCGCCTCGGGCGTCGCCCATCACGTCCACGAGGCCTGCCACGAGCGGGTGAATGTGGTGTTCGGCCGGCCGGCGGCGGTGAATGCGGTGCAGCGCTTCATGGTGGGGCCGCTGTGCCACCTGTCGGCGGAGCATGATTTCATGCTCGGCATCCTGCTGGGCTATGACCGCGAGCAGCAGTGCGAGCGCTATCTGACGCGGGCCGTCGCCACCGCGGGCATGTGCGCCTCCAAGCCTGCCAAGGCGGCAAAGCCGGCCGAACCCGCGGCCGAGCCCGAGCCCGTGCTGATGCACTAAAGCCTTTTCCGCACAAGTGGATACCGGTTGCGCGAAAGAAAATGCGACAAACCAGAAACTTGGAGCGTCCGATCTGATGCAGTCAGATCGGATCACGCTCTGAACGGAGGTGTCCGGGCCAACCCCGCCCCAACGGCTCCCGGCGGCGAGGCGCTTTCATCGTCGGCATGCTGGGTTTCTGGCGGAAAGCCGAGACCGCTTCCGGCCAATTTCCGGGTTTCAGCCTCGCTGCCCCCCACCCCCGACCCCTCCCCACCATTCACTGCGTTCATGGGGGGAGGGGAGAAGAGGCGCCCCTTTTCTCCCCTCCCCCCGCGAGCTTCGCGAGCGGTGGGGAGGGGTCGGGGGTGGGGGGCGCGCACAACACCCGGCGCCGAAAATTCCTCATCGGATCAAGATTTTTCGGCGAGAGCGTTTCCGGTATCCTGAAGGGATATACGGGAAACGGAATGACGCCGCTTCCGGCCTGCAAGGCCGGAAGTTCGCTTGGCAATTTGCGTTCCCTCTTCCCGAGCGGAGAATTTTGGCGACACTGTTTCCGGCGGAAAAAATCATCCGGGAGCAGAACGGAAGATGCGCGACATGCCCAGCGACGGCCCGGTCTCTGCGCCCATCGCCGCGATGTGCGGCGGGGATCGCTCGGCGGCGGAGGTGCTGCGGGCCTTCGCGCTCGCCCGCAAGGCGCGCGGCGTGCGGGTCGGCGGCATCGTCGCGGCGGCGGTCGCGGATCTGCCGGCCGGTGCGCAGAGCGACGCCAGGAGCATCCTGCTCGACGTCTCGACCGGCGAGGTGATCCCCATCCGCCAGGAGCTCGGTCCGGGCTCGCAATCGTGCAATCTCGACACCGGCGCCCTGGCGCGCGCCTGTGCCGCGGTGGAGCGGGCGATCGCTGGCGGCGTCGATCTCGTGGTCCTGAACAAGTTCGGCGGCCAGGAGGTGGCGCGGCGCGGCATGATGTCGGCCTTCCACGCCGCGGCGGCCGCAGGCCTGCCGATCGCCTGCGTCGTGTCGCCGAAGGCCGCCGACGCCTGGCGGGTGTTCGCCGCCGAGCTTGCGGTGTGGGTGCCGCCTGATCTCGCGGCACTCGAAGCGTGGTGGGACGACGTTGCGGCGCTGCGGCGCACCGCGGCCTGAGCGCGGGTTCAGCCGCCGAACACCCTGAGCCGGGTGAGCGCGACCTCGACGACATCGCCCTTGCCGAGCGTGGCATCGGCCGGCAGTTCCATCTCGACGGTCGGCAGGCCCTCGGCGAGGTGCAGTTCCGCCCGCCGCGCCGGTCCCGCCCGGCGCACCGCCACGACGTTTGCCGGCAAAGCGTTCGCTCGGCCCGCGGCCAGCACCAGATCGCGCGGCCGCACGAACAGCGAGGCCGGCCCATCCGCCAGCCGCGTGCCGTTCAGCGCCAGCGCGTGCGGGCCGAGCCGCAGCACGCCGCCCGCCGCAGTCACCGGCAGCCGCGCCGCCTCGCCGATGAAGCCGGCGACGAACGCCGTGGCCGGGTGGTCGTAGACCTCGTCGGGCGTGCCGATCTGCTCCAGCCGGCCCTGGTCGAGAATGGCGACGCGGTCGGCGATCTCCAGCGCCTCGTCCTGGTCGTGGGTGACGAACAGCGTGGTGTGGCCGGTCCGCTCGTGGATGTCGCGCAGCCAGCGCCGCAGGTCGCGCCGTACCTGGGCGTCGAGCGCGCCGAACGGCTCGTCGAGCAGCAGCACCTTGGGATCGACCGCGAGCGCCCGGGCGAGCGCCACGCGCTGGCGCTGGCCGCCCGAGAGCTGGGCGGGATAGCGCCGCTCCAGCCCCGGAAGCTGCACGAGGTCGAGCAGTTCCGTCACCCGCGCCCGGATCGCCGCGTTCGACGGGCGCGACGCGCGCGGGCGCACCCTCAGGCCATAGGCGATGTTCTCGGCCACGGTGAGGTGGCGGAACAGCGCATAGTGCTGGAACATGAAGCCGACGCCGCGCGCCTGCACCGGCACCTGCGTCGCGTCCTCGCCGCCGAGCAGGATGCGCCCGGCGCTGGGCTGCTCCAGGCCGGCGAAGATGCGCAGCAGCGTCGTCTTGCCGGAGCCGGACGGGCCGAGCAGCGCCACCAGCTCGCCCGCGTGCACGTGCACGTCGACGTCCGCCAGCACGGTCGCCTCGCCGAACCGCTTGGTGATTCCCTCGGCCCTGATCTCCACGTTGCCGAGTCTACCCGTGCCGGTGCGTTCGCGCGAGAGCGTCGCCGTAGCGCCATTCGAGCAGGGCCTTGGCGACGAGGGTGACGAGGGCGAGCCCGGCCAGAAGCGAGGCAACCGCGAAGGCGCCGACGAAAGCATACTCATTATAGAGGATCTCCACCTGCAGCGGCATGGTGTTGGTGAGACCGCGAATGTGGCCCGACACCACCGACACCGCGCCGAACTCGCCCATCGCCCGGGCGTTGGCGAGCAGCACCCCATAGAGCAGCGCCCATTTCACGTTCGGCAGGGTGACGGTGAGAAACATGCGCAAGCCTGAGGCGCCGAGCGTCAGCGCCGCCTCCTCCTCGGCCGTGCCCTGCTCCTGCATCAGCGGGATCAGCTCGCGCGCCACGAACGGGAAGGTGACGAAGATCGTCGCCAGCACGATGCCGGGCACGGCGAAGATGATGCGGATGTCGTGGGCCTGCAGGAAGCTGCCGAACACGCCGTGCGCGCCGAACAGCAGCACGAAGACGAGGCCCGACACCACCGGCGACACCGAGAACGGCAAGTCGATGAAGGTGACGACGAGGCTCTTGCCGATGAAGTCGAACTTGGCGACCGCCCAGGCGGCGGCAACCCCGAACACCACGTTCAGCGGCACGGCGATGGCCGCGACCAGCAGCGTCAGGCGGATCGCGTCCTGGGTGTCGGGATCGGCGAAGCTGGCGAAATAGGCGCCGACGCCGCGGCGCAGCGCCTCGGCGAAGATGGCGATCAGCGGCAGCACCAGGAACAGCGCGAGGAACGTCACCGCCGCGCCGATCAGCACCCAGCGGGTGAGGGGCGCCTCATCGGTCACCGTGGCGGGCTTCGCCGGTGGCGCCACCAAACCGTGCAACGAGGTCTCAGACATGGCCGAACCTCCGCCGGCTCCACGCCTGGATCAGGTTGATCGCCAGCAGCGAGACGAAGGAGATCGCCAGCATGATGGTGGCGATCGCCGTCGCCCCGGCATAGTTGAACTCCTCAAGCTGGATGACGATCAGGAGCGGCGCGATCTCGGACACGAACGGCATGTTGCCGGCAATGAAGATCACCGAGCCGTATTCGCCGACCGCGCGGCCGAACGCCAGCGCGAAGCCGGTCAGCACCGCCGGCGCCAGCGCAGGCAGGATGACGCGCGCCACGGTCTGCGCCCGCGAGGCGCCGAGCGTGGCGGACGCCTCCTCGATCTCGCGGTCGAGATCGGCCAGCACCGGCTGCACCGTGCGCACCACGAATGGCAGGCTGATGAACACCAGCGCCACGAAGATGCCGAGCGGCGTATAGGCCACCTTGACGCCGAGCGGGGCGAGCAGCGCGCCGATCCAGCCGTTCGGCGCATAGATCGCCGTCAGCGCGATGCCGGCGACCGCGGTGGGCAGCGCAAACGGCAAATCGACGATGGCATCCAACAGACGCCGGCCGGGAAACGCATAGCGCGTCAGCACCCAGGCGACGACGAGGCCCGCCACCGCATTGACCGCGGCCGCCGCGAACGACACGCCGAACGACAGGCGGAGCGCGGCCAGCAC
Organism: Blastochloris tepida; assembly: GCF_003966715.1. Classification (NCBI taxonomy): domain Bacteria; kingdom Pseudomonadati; phylum Pseudomonadota; class Alphaproteobacteria; order Hyphomicrobiales; family Blastochloridaceae; genus Blastochloris; species Blastochloris tepida. The sequence continues at coordinate 2,966,125 of NZ_AP018907.1, read as the reverse complement.
CCGCGGCGAGGTCGCGGTCTGCCACAGGCCCTCAAGGCCGAGCCCGCTCGCTTGCACCACCAGCACGCCGAGCGGGATCAGCACGATCAGCGACAGATAGGTGACCGCGAAGCCGAAGGTGATGCCGAAACCCGGCAGCGCCGAGGGCTGCCGGAACCGGAAGGGGGTGGCGTGGGCGGCAAGGCTCATCGCGCGAACGGACCTCCGGGCCGGTAGATGCGGTCGAACACGCCGCCATCGGCGAAGTGCTCGGCTTGCGCCTTGGCCCAGCCGCCGAACACTGCGTCGATCGTCACCAGCCTGAGGTCGGGAAACCGCTTGAGGTCGTCCGGATCGGCGGCTTCAGGCTTCGACGGCCGGTAGAAGTTGGCGGCGATGATGCGCTGGGCCTGGGCCGAGTAGAGGAATTCGAGATAGGCCTCGGCCACCTCGCGCGTGCCGCGCCGGTCGACCACCGCATCGACCAGCGCCACCGGCGGCTCGGCCAGGATCGACAGCGACGGATAGACGATGTCAAACCTGTCGGCCCCGAACTCGGCGAGCGCGAGATGGGCCTCGTTCTCCCAGGAGATGAACACGTCGCCGATCCCGCGCTGCACAAACGTGGTGGTCGAGCCGCGCGCGCCGGTGTCGAGCACCGGAACGTTCAGGTAGATCGCCTCGACGAAGGCCTTCGCCTTGGCGGGATCCTTGGTGCGGTCGAGTTCGAACGCCCAGGCGGCGAGGTAGTTCCAGCGCGCCCCGCCCGAGGTCTTGGGGTTGGGGGTGATCACCGCCACGCCCGGCCGGGCGAGATCGTCCCAATCCCGGATGCCCTTCGGGTTGCCCTTGCGCACCACGAACACGATGGTCGAGGTGTAGGGCGAGGAATTGTTGGGCAGGCGGGCCTGCCAGTCGGCCGGCAGCAGCTTGGCGCGCTGCGCGATCGCGTCGATGTCGCCGGCCAGCGCCAGCGTCACCACGTCCGCCTGCAGCCCGTCGATCACCGTCCGCGCCTGCCGCCCCGAGCCGCCGTGCGAGGTGCGGATGGTCACCCTCTGGCCGGTCCGCGCCAGCCAGTCCTTCGCGAACGCCTCGTTGATCGCCTTGTAGAGCTCGCGCGTCGGATCGTACGACACGTTGGTGATCGCAACCTCCGGCGCACGCTGGGCGTGGCCGGCGGGGATTGCCGCCAGCAGCGTGGCCGCCAGTGTGAGGCCGCACGCCAGCGCGAGGCGCAGCGGGCTTGGCCTTTGGGGCGATCGGCGCGGGTGCATCATGACGGCCTCCGAGTTCGGGCATGAGCCGGCCGGATGGACGCGGATCGGACGACGGACGATTCGCCCTCACACCAGAGTCTAGGGCACGACAGCGGCATTCGCAGACGCGGCCTCCACGCTTTCGGAGAGGACTTCAGATTTCCAGCGCTTCGCGGCGGAAGGCGCCGGGGCTCTTGGCCATCCATTTGCGGAAGGCGCGGTGAAAGGCGCTGGGCTCGGTGAAGCCCAGCTCGGCGGCGATGTCGCCCACCGGTTTGTCGTTGGCCGCCAGCCAGCGGATGGCGAGCGCCCGGCGGATCTCGTCCTTGATGGTGCGGTAGGTCTGGCCCTCGGCGCGCAACTGCCGGCGCAGCGTCGAGGCCGGCATCTTCATCTGCTTCGCCAGCGTCTCGAAGTCCGGCCACGCGGTCGGCGGCAGCGCCCGCAGCCGGGCGCGGATGGTGGCGGCGAGGCCGGCATCGTGGCGGTAGCGCACCAATATGTTGGCCGGCGCCCGGCGCAGGAACTCCTTCAGCGCCCGCTCGGTGCGCGTGGCGGGCAGCTTCAGATAGGCGGCATCGAACGTCAGCGCGCTTTCCGGCTGGCTGAAGCGCACCGGCGCGCCGAAGAACAGCCGGTAGTCGGCGGCATAGAGCGGCGGGCCGCAGACGAAATCGACGCTGTGCAGCGGAATGCGCCGGCCCACCAGCCAGCAGGCGACGCCGTGCAGCACGATCCAGAAGGTGCGGTAGGCGAAGGCCGAGCGCGGCGCCCCCGTGTCGGTCAGCACGATCCGGGCGAGGGGGCCGTCCACCACCAGCTCGCCGCTCGGATCCTCCAGCGTCACCTTGAGAAAGCGCAGCGCCCGCTTCAGCGCCTGCTCCAGCGTGCCGGCATGCAGCACGGCGTGGCAGAGCAGGGTGAACGAGCCCGGCCGCATCGGCCGCCCGCCGAGGCCGAAGAACTCGTCGTCCATCGCCGCCGACACCGCCAGCCACAGCGCGCCGTAGCGCTCGGCCGACAGCGGCTCGCGCACCGTCTCGGGCAGGCCGGCCGCGGCCAGCACCGGCCCCGGGGCGATGCCCGCCCGGCGCAGGCAGTCCACCGCCTCGTCCACGAACAGAGGTGAGATCGTCCGCGGCTCCACGGTTCGGCCCCTCCCGGCGACATGGCAAAACCGATCACGAACTTAGGACGATTTGGTCCTGGTTTGCCACACGGCTTTGCGGCCTAATCGGGCCAGACGAAACCGTCGAACCGAAATCCGACGCCCGGCGAACACCAACCAAAAAGGGCGAGGAGGGAAGCACCATGAGCAACGCCACTGATCGTGCGGCCACCGGGGTGGCCGACTATGCCGACGCCGTCGCCCGGTTCCGGCTGGCGGATTTCGACCGCCTGTTCGAGGGCAGCCTCGAGACCGGCCTCAATGTCTGCGTCGAGTGCTGCGACCGCCACGCCGCCGGGGGTGGTATCGCCCTGGAGTGGGAGGGCCAGGACGGCCGCCGCGCCAGCTTCACCTTCGCCGAGATGAAGGACCAGTCGGCGCGCGTCGCCAACCTGCTCGCGGCCCAGGGCGTGAAGCCCGGCGACGTGGTGGCCGGCATGCTGCCGCGCACGCCCGAACTGCTCGCCACCATCCTCGGCACATGGCGGGCGGGCGCGGTCTATCAGCCGCTGTTCACCGCCTTCGGCCCCAAGGCGATCGAGCACCGGCTGAAGATGAGCTCGGCGAAGCTCGTGGTCACCGACAACGCCAACCGCGCCAAGCTCGACGATGTCGCCGGCTGTCCGGCGGTGGCGGTGGTCACCCGCCCCGGCGAGAGCGTGCGCCCCGGCGACCTCGACTTCCGCGCCGAGACCGCGGCGGCGTCCGCAACCTTCGCGCCGGTGCCGCGCAAGGCCGACGACCTCTTTCTGATGATGTCGACCTCGGGCACCACCGGCCTGCCCAAGGGCGTGCCGGTGCCGCTCAAGGCCCTGCCGGCGTTCTATTCCTACCTGCGCGACGCGGTGGACCTGCGGCCCGAGGACAAGTTCTGGAACATCGCCGATCCCGGCTGGGCCTATGGCCTCTATTACGCCGTCACCGGCCCGCTGCTGCTCGGCCACGCCACCACCTTCTATGAGGGGCCGTTCACAGCGGAGAGCACCTATTCGATCATCAAGCGCCACGGCATCACCAATCTGGCCGGCGCGCCGACCGCCTACCGGCTGCTGATCGCCGCCGGGCCGGAGGCCGCCGCCGGCGTCAAGGGCCAGCTTCGCGCCGTCTCCAGCGCCGGCGAGCCGCTGAACCCCGAGGTGATCCGCTGGTTCGCCGAGCATCTTGCGGCGCCGATCCACGATCATTACGGCCAGACCGAGCTCGGCATGGTGGTCAACAACCACCATCGCCTGCGCCACACGGTCCATCCCGGCTCGGCCGGCATGCCGATGCCCGGCTTCCGCGTCGCGGTACTGGATGACGAAAGCCGCGAGCTCGGGCCCAACCTGCCGGGCGTGCTCGCGGTCGATCTGAACAATTCGCCGCTGATGTGGTTCTCCGGCTATTGGCAGCAGGAGACCCCGGCGATCGGCGGCGGCTACTACCGCACCGGCGACACGGTGGAGCTGGAGCCCGACGGCTCGATCAGCTTCGTCGGCCGTGCCGACGACGTCATCACCTCGTCGGGCTACCGCATCGGTCCGTTCGATGTCGAGAGCGCGCTGATCGAGCACCCGGCGGTGATCGAGGCGGCGGTGATCGGCAAGCCCGATCCCGAGCGCACCGAGATCGTCAAGGCCTATGTGGTGCTGGCCAAGGGCATCCAGGGCAACGAGCAGCTTGCCGAGGACCTGCGCCAGTACGTCAAGAAGCGCCTCTCGGCCCACGCCTATCCGCGCGAGATCGAGTTCCTGGAGCAGTTGCCCAAGACGCCGAGCGGCAAGCTGCAGCGCTTCGTGCTGCGCAAGCGCGAAACCGCGCCCGACCGGGACGCGGCCGCCTGACCGGGCGTCAGCGGACCCATCGGACCCGGACGAAGCAACGTCAAATCGAAATCGGAATCGAACTCGGAATCATGGACATCAGGGATCGCGTCTTTCTCGTCACCGGCGCCGGCTCCGGGCTCGGTGCGGCCACCGCCCGCGCGCTGGTTGCCGCGGGCGCCAAGGTGGTGGGCCTCGACCTCAATCAGGCGGCCGGCGCGGCACTGGCCGCCGAGCTGGGGGCGCCCTTCCGCTTTCTCGCCGCCGACGTGACCAAGCCTGAGGACGGCGAGGCGGCGGTGAAGCTGGCGCAGGGCACCTTCGGCCACCTGCACGGCCTCGTGAGCTGCGCCGGCGTGGCGCCGAGCGAGAAGGTGGTCGGCCGCGACGGGCCGCACAAGCTGGAGAGCTTCGCCCGCACCATTTCCATCAATCTCATCGGCACCTTCAACATGATCCGGCTTGCCGCCGAGGCGATCGTCAAGGAGGCGCCCGACGGCGAGGGCGAGCGCGGCATCATCATCAGCACTGCGTCGATTGCGGCCTATGAGGGCCAGATCGGTCAGGCCGCCTATGCCGCCTCCAAGGCCGGCGTCGCCGGCCTCACGCTGCCGGTGGCGCGCGAGCTTGCCCGCCACGGCATCCGCGTGGTGACGATCGCACCCGGCATCTTCGAGACGCCGATGATGGCCGGCATGCCGCAGGAGGTGCAGGACGCGCTGGGCAAGAGCGTGCCGTTCCCGCCGCGCATGGGCCGCCCGGCCGAGTTCGCCGCGCTGGTGTGCCACATCTGCGAGAACACCATGCTGAACGGCGAGGTGATCCGCATCGACGGCGCGCTGCGCATGGCCGCGCGCTGAACACTGCCAACTGACAAAAAAGAGAGTCCAAGTCTCTTAGGCCCAAGTCTCGGGAGGACTGCCATGACCGCTCACGACCCCGTCGTCATCGTCGGTTCCGCGCGCACGCCGATGGGCGGCTTCCAGGGCGAGCTGAAGGACGCCTCCGCGTCCCAGCTCGGCGCGGCCGCCATCAAGGCGGCGGTGGCGCGCGCAGGCGTGAAGCCCGACGATGTCGAGGAGGTGCTGTTCGGCTGCGTGCTGCCGGCCGGACAGGGCCAGGCTCCGGCGCGGCAGGCGGCGCTCGGCGCCGGCCTGCCGCTCGGCACCGGCGCCACCACCCTCAACAAGATGTGCGGCTCTGGCATGAAGGCGGCGATGCTCGCCAACGATCTCATCCTCGCCGGCAGCGCGTCGGTGGCGGTGGCCGGCGGCATGGAGAGCATGACCAACGCGCCCTATCTGCTCGACCGCGCCCGCTCGGGCTATCGCATGGGCCATGGCCGCGTGCTCGACCACATGTTCCTCGACGGCCTGGAGGACGCCTACGACAGGGGCCGGCTGATGGGCACCTTCGCCGAGGACTGCGCCCAGGCTTACCAGTTCACCCGCGAGGTGCAGGACAATTTCGCCATCGCCTCGCTCACCCGCGCCCAGACCGCCATCAAGGACGGCACGTTCGCCCGCGAGGTGGTGCCGGTGACGGTGAAGGCCGGCAAGGCGGAAGTCACCATCACCACCGACGAGCAGCCGCTGAAGGCCAAGCTCGACAAGATCCCGACGCTGAAGCCCGCCTTCCGCGATGGCGGTACGGTGACGGCGGCGAACTCATCGTCGATCTCGGACGGCGCCGCCGCGCTGGTGCTGATGCGCCGCTCGGAAGCCGAGAAGCGCGGCTTGACGCCGCTTGCCGCCATTGTCGGCCACGCCACGTTCGCGCATGCGCCGAACCTGTTCCCGACCGCGCCGGTCGGCGCCATGCGCAGGCTGTCCGAGCGCACCGGCTGGGACCTCGCCGATGTCGACCTCTTCGAGATTAACGAGGCGTTCGCGGTGGTGGCGCTCGCCGCGATGCACGATCTCGGCCTGCCGCACGACAAGGTCAACGTCCATGGCGGCGCCTGCGCCCTCGGCCACCCGATCGGCGCGTCGGGCGCGCGCATCCTGGTGACGCTGCTCGCGGCACTGGAGAAATACGACATGAAACGCGGCGTCGCTGCGATCTGCATCGGCGGCGGCGAAGCCACCGCGGTCGCCATCGAACGCCTGAATTGATGCGGTGACCGCGCAATGATCCTCACCGACATCCAGACCCAGATCCGCGATACCGCCCGCGATTTCGCCCGCGAGCGGCTGGCCCCCACCGCCGCGGCGCGCGACGCCGCGCATGCGTTCCCGAAAGCCGAACTCAAGGAGATGGGCGAGCTCGGCTTTCTCGGCATGCTGGTGCCGGAAAGCTATGGCGGCTCCGACACCGGCATGGTGGCCTACACGCTGGCGCTGGAGGAGATCGCCGCCGGCGACGGCGCCTGCTCGACCATCATGAGCGTGCACACCTCGGTCGCCTGCATGCCGATCCTCAAATTCGGCACCGAGGAACAGAAGCAGCGCTTCCTGCCCAAGCTCGCCAGCGGCGAATGGATCGGCGGCTTCGCGCTGACCGAGCCGCAGGCTGGATCCGACGCCTCGGCGCTGCGCTGCAAGGCGCGACGCGACGGCGACCATTACGTGCTGTCGGGCTCCAAGCAGTTCATCACGTCGGGCAAGAACGGCCAGCTGATCATCGCCTTTGCCGTCACCGATCCCACGGCCGGCAAGAAGGGCATCACCGCCTTCATCGTGCCGACCGACACGCCGGGCTATGAGGTGGTGCGGGTGGAGGAGAAGCTCGGCCAGCACGCCTCCGACACCTGCCAGCTCGCCTTCAACGACATGCGCATCCCGGCCGACCTCCGGCTCGGCGCCGAGGGCGAGGGGCTGAAGATCGCGCTGGCCAATCTTGAGGGCGGGCGCATCGGCATCGCGTCGCAGGCGGTCGGCATGGCGCGCGCGGCGTTCGAGGCGGCGCGCGACTATGCGAGGGAGCGCGTCACCTTCGGCAAGCCGATCATCGAACATCAGGCGGTGGCGTTCCGCCTCGCCGACATGGCGACCCGCATCGCGGCGGCGCGGCAGATGGTGCTGCACGCGGCAAGCTTGCGCGAGGCCGGCCTGCCCTGCCTCACCGAGGCGTCGATGGCGAAATTGTTCGCGTCAGAGACCGCGGAAGCGGTGTGCTCGGCGGCGATCCAGACGCTCGGCGGCTATGGCTATCTGAAGGACTTCCCGGTCGAGCGCATCTATCGCGATGTGCGGGTGTGCCAGATCTATGAGGGCACGTCCGATGTGCAGCGCATCGTCATCGCCCGCGGGCTGTGACGGCGGGCCGAGGCGGTCAAACGGTTTCCGGCCTGATCATTTCCCCGAGCCCGCAGGGCTCTTCCTGAAACGGGCTCAATCGTGCTCGTGCGGCGGGTGATGGTGGTGGCGCGAGATCGTCGCCTCCGGAACCACATGCAGATGGCCGTGGCGCACGCCGCGCTGGGCGGTGACGGCATCGGCCAGCGCCCGGATCTCCGACAGCGGCCCGGCCAGCACCGCGATCTCCAGGCAGCGGCCGCGATCGAGATGCAGGTGCATGCTGGAGACCGACAGATCGTGATGGGCGTGGAAGGTCGCAGCCAGCCGCTGGGCCAGCGTGCGCGTCTCGTGATCATAGACATAATCGAGCACGCCGATGCACGGCGCATCGCCCTGCGTCGCGGTCTCGCTGGCGGCGGCGCTGCGGATCAGATCGCGCATGGCCTCGGAGCGCGTCGCATAGCCCTTGTGGGCGGCGAGCGCGTCGATGGTCTCGAGCAGATCGTCGTCGATGGTGATGGTGATGCGCTGCATGATGTGATCTGTCGCCGCCGTCCCGAGCCCGTTCGCATATAAGCCGGTTTGCGCAGCAGGGGGAGCGGGTTTTGCGATGGCGGGCGCGCCATGCCGGGCGCCCGGATCATGCGCCGTTGCGTCATGTCGCAGAGTCATACGGTTTCCGGTTGATCCCTTCGGGATACCGGAAACGGGCTCGCCGAAAGCCCTTTTGTTCAGGAATGGGGCTTTCGGCGATCGGAATACGATTTCCGGCTTGAGTAGCCGGAAATCGTATCACCAATCCCCCCTGTCGACTCGAGGTCGATTTTGGGTAAGATGAGTTTGTGATTTGATCATACCGGCCGCGGGCCGGATTTCGCGATGTCCGCGGTCGGGCGGGGGGAATCTCATGTCGTTTCGTGCGGGCGCGGTTTGCGCCGCGTTGTTTGCTGTCCTGGCCGTCGTCCCGGCCTCGGCGCATTTCCAGGAAATCCTGCCGTCCGCCGACGTGCTGCCCGATGGCGGCAAGGTGACGGTCGATCTCGTCTTCACCCATCCGATGGAGCGCGGCCCGGTCATGGAGATGGCCAAGCCGAAGCGCGTCGGCGTGGCGGCCGAGGGCAAGACGGTCGATCTGCTGCCGGCGCTGCGCGAAACGAAGATCGACGGCAAGACCGCCTGGACGCTCGACCACGAACTCAAGGCGCCGGGCGCGGTGACCTTCTTCGTCGAGCCGCAGCCCTATTGGGAGCCGGCCGAGAAGAAGTGGATCACCCACTACGCCAAGGTCATCGTCGATGGCTTCGCCTCGGGCGAGGGCTGGACGGCGCAGGTCGGCTTGCCGGTGGAGATCGAGCCGCTCGCGCGCCCGACCGGGCTGTGGACCGGCAATCTGTTCCGCGGCCTCGTCCGCGCCAAGGGCAAGCCGGTGCCGTTCGCCGAGATCGAGGTCGAATGGGTCAATGACGGCTCGGTCACCGCGCCCAACGACGCCTTCATCACCCAGGTGATCCGCGCCGATCAGAATGGCGTGTTCGCCTATGCCATGCCGCGCGCCGGCTGGTGGGGCTTTGCCGCGCTGGTCGATGGCCCCGCCGCCAAGGCGCCGGACGGCAAGCCGGCCAAGACCGAGCTCGGCGGGCTGATCTGGGTCAAGGCCACCGACATGGGTGGCGCGCCGGCCGCGGCGCCCGCTGCTTCGGCGGCGCCCGCGCCGGCCGAGACGGCACCCGCAGCTTCGGCGCCGGCCAAGCCGGCCGAGTGACCGCAAGCCCCTTGAGCGAGGCCCGGCATGGCCCACATACCTGACGGGGTGCTGTCGCTGCCGGTGATCGCGGCCGGCGGCGCGGGCGCCGCCATCGGCCTCGCGCTCGGCCTGCGCGCGCTCGACGAGCGCGAGATCCCCAAGACGGCGATCCTGGCGGCGGTGTTCTTCGTCGCCTCGCTCGTCGCCGTGCCGGTGGGCCCCTCCAGCGTGCACGTCCTGCTCGGCGGGCTGATGGGGCTGGTGCTGGGCGTGCGCGCCTTTGCCGCCGTCTTCATCGGGCTGTTGCTGCAGGCGGTGCTGTTCGGCTTCGGTGGGCTGTCCACGCTCGGCGTCGATACGCTGAACATGGCACTGCCCGGCGTGGTGCTGGCCTTACTGGCGCGCCCGCTGCTTCTCGGTGCCTCGCCGGCCCGCGCCGGTGTGGTGGCGGCCGGCGTCGCTGCGCTGGCGGTGTTCGGCACGGCCGGCGGCGTGTCGGCGGCGCTGGCGCTGTCGTCGTCGGACTATGTGCCGGCGCTGAAGATCATCCTGATCACCTACCTGCCGCTGGCCGCGGTCGAGGCCGTCATCACCGGCTTCGTTGTCGGCTTCCTCGCCCGCGTGAAGCCCGAGACGCTGCCGGCTCTGCGCCCGCCCGAGATCCGTCCATGACCGCACGCCGCCTGTCGTTTCTCGCTTTGCTGCTGTGTCTGATGACGGCCAGTCCGGCCGAGGCGCACCGGCTGAAGCTGTTCGTCACGGTCGAGGGCGATACGCTCTCGGGCTATGTGTTCTTCATCGGCGGCGGCCGTCCGCAGGGCGTCGCCGTGACAATCCGCGACGCCGCGAACGCCGTCGTCCATCGCGCCGTGACCGACGATGCCGGCGGCTTCGCCTGGCGCGCGGCCCCGCCCGGCGCCTACACGGTCAGCGTCGATACCGGCGACGGCCATTCGGTGAGCGAGACGGTTTCAGCCGACCGCTTCGGCGCCGCCGCATCGCCGCCCGCGACGGCACCCCAACAGCCGGTGCCGCAAAAGGCCGCTGCGGAAAAGGCGGCTGACCCCGCGCCGGCCGTGGTCTGCGTGCCGCCGCCCGATCCGGCGGCGCTTCACCGCGAGGTCGAGGCCGCGGTCGATCGCGCGCTCGCCCGCCAGCTTCGGCCGCTGATCGAGGCCCAGGCCCAGGCCGAAGGGCGCCTGCGCTTCAACGACATCATGGGCGGTGTCGGCATGATCGTCGGCCTTGCCGGCGCCGGCATGTGGGCGGCCGCGCGCCGCCGCAGGACCAGCGCCGGGACGCCCCTGTGAGCGAGGGGCTGGCCTGCGGCCCCGCGCCGCCGCCGCGCCCGCTGCTCGACCGGCTGGATGGCCGCGTGCGCGTGCTGTCGGCGGCGGCCGCCGTCGCTACGATCCTGGCGCTGGGCTCGCCGGTGGTGCTGGCGGTGGCGCTGGCGTTGGGCCTCGGTCTCGCGCTGCTGTCGGGCCTGTCGGGGCGCGATGTCGTGGCCCGGCTCGTCCACATGGAAGGCTTCCTTCTCGTCCTGCTGGTCGTGCTGCCGCTGACCGCGCCGGGGCCGACGATCGCGCTCGGCCCGGTGGAACTGTCGCAGCCGGGCCTGGATCGCGCCGTTCTGGTGCTGTTGCGTGTAAATCTGTGTGCGCTGGCGATCCTCACGCTGCTCGGCGGGCTTGAGCCGGTGCATCTCGGCCACGCGCTGGGGCGCCTCAAGGTGCCCGCCAAGCTCGTGCATCTCTTCCTGTTCTCCGCCCGCTACGTCGCCGTCATCCGCGCGGAGGCAGTCCGCCTCCATGAGGCGCTGCGGGTCCGCGCCTTCCGGCCGCGCACCTCCCTTCACACGCTGCGTACGCTGGCCTATTTCGTCGGCCAGCTTCTGGTGCGGGCGTTCGAGCGCGCCGAGCGCGTCGACGAGGCGATGCGCTGCCGCGCCTTCGCCGGCCGCTTCGCGCTGGTCGCCGATGCGCGCCTGACGCGGCACGATGCGCTGTTCGCCGGCGGGCTGGCAACCGGCCTTTTCTGTCTTCTTCTGCTGGACCGTCTGGCATGACGCCGCTGTTCGAGCTCGATGCCGTCACCGTGGAGCGCGCCGGCCGCGTCGTGCTCGACCGCGTGTCGCTGACGCTCCGGCCCGGCGAGCGCCTTGCGCTGGCCGGTGCCAATGGCGCCGGCAAGACCACCTTGCTGCGCACCCTGGTCGGGCTGGAGCGGCCGAAATCCGGCCGGCTTGTCGCCTTCGGCGCCGAGCGCCGCGCCGAGCGGGACTTTCGCGAGGTACGCGCCCGCGCCGGCCTGCTGTTCCAGGATCCGGACGATCAGCTGTTCTCGCCGACGGTGATCGAGGACGTGGCCTTCGGCCCGCTCAATCTCGGCCTCTCACCGAAGGAAGCGGTCGCCCGCGCCGAGGCGACGCTGGGCCGCCTCGGGCTCAGTCATCTCGCCCATCGCATCACCCATCATCTGTCGGGCGGCGAGAAGCGGCTCGCGAGCCTCGCCGCCGTGCTGGCGATGGAGCCCGAGGCGCTGCTGCTCGACGAGCCGACCAACGCGCTCGACGGCGCGCACCTTGCGCGGCTGACCGACATTCTCTGCGGGCTCGACGTGGCGATGGTGGTTGTCTCGCACGATTATGCGCTGCTGGAGGCGCTGACCGACCGCGCGGTGCTGATGAAGAACGGCCGGCTGGTGCCGGCGAGCCTCCACCGCCACGCCCACGCCCACGATCACGTCCACATTCACGAGATCGGCGAATAGGCGCTTCTTACCCTCTCCCACAAGAGCCTGCGCCCGGGCGCGCGCAAGCGCGGCCGGGTGGGAGAGGGAAGAAGAGGCCGCGCTGATCGCCCGAAAGCCGTTTCAATCCTCGTCGCCGGCATCGCTGCGGCGGAGCTGGTAGCGCTGCATCTTGGCGCGCAGGCCGACCCGCGACAGGCCGAGCCGTTCCGCCGCATGGCTGATATTGCCGTTGCAGTGGGCGAGCGTCTCGGCGATCTCGACCTTCTCCAGCGCCTCGACGCGATCCTTCAGCGTCGTGCCGGCCGCGTCCGGCCGCGGCGCGCGCGGCGAGACGATGCGTGCCGACAGCAGATCGGGCGCCAGCGGCCGGTCGGAGTCCGACAGCGCCACCATGCGCTGGATCTCGTTGTGCAGCTCGCGAACGTTGCCCGGCCAGTCATAGGCCATCATCAGATCGAGCGTCTCGGGCAGGAAGCCCGGCACCGCGCGGTGGAACGCCTGATTGACGTCCTTCAGGATGCGCTCGGCGATCGCCGGAATGTCGACGGCGCGGTCGGCCAGCGAGGGGATGTGGATCGGAAACGCCGCGAGCCGGTAATAGAGATCGCGGCGGAACCGCCCGGCGGCGACTTCGGTCTCCAGGTCGCGATTGGTCGCCGACACCACCCGCACATTGACCTTGCGGGTGCGCTGGGCGCCGAGCGGTCGGATCTCGCCCTCCTGCAGCACGCGCAGCAGCTTCACCTGGAACGACGGCGAGGTCTCGCCGATCTCGTCGAGAAAGATGGTGCCGCCGTCGGCAACCTCGAACAGGCCGATGCGGTCCTGATAGGCGCCGGTGAAGGCGCCCTTCTTGCAGCCGAACAGCTCGCTCTCCAGAAGCTGGTCGGGCAGGGCGCCGCAGTTCTCGACCACGAACGGCCGGCCGGCGCGGCTGGAGCCGTGATGGATCGCCCGTGCCAGCAACTCCTTGCCGGTGCCCGAGGCGCCGGTGATCAGCACCGAGATGTCGTATTCGGTGGCGCGGCGGGCGAGGCCAATGGCGGCGGTGATCGGGCTCGACGGCGCGTGCACGATCGCCTCGAAGCCGAGGCGGAGCGGCGTGCTGGCGCGCCTTGTCTCCGTGACGCTGCGCACGCGCCCGCCCGCCGCTCTGGCTTCGGGCGCGGCATCGGCGGATCTGGTCTGGCGGAACATCCGGGCGGTCTCGGGCACGCTGTCACTCAGGCTGTCATACGGTGTCCGGCCGATCAAGCCGGCGCCTCGCTCAGCAGATCCGCGGAAGCTGCTCGCCGGCCAGCCAGTCGACGATGCGCTTGCCGCCGAATGCCGTGGTCATCTGCACGAAGTGCTGATCGTCCCGCGTCACGGTGCCGATCCGCACCGCGTCGCGGCCGAGCGGATGGGCGCGCATCGCCGCCAGCAGCGGCTCGGCCGCCTGCGGCTCGACCACGGCGACGAGCTTGCCCTCATTGGCGACATTGAGCGGATCGAGGCCGAGAAGCTCGCAGGCCGCCGCCACCTGCGGCCGCACCGGGATCGCCGCCTCCTCGATCTGCAGGCCGACGCTGGACTGGCGGGCGATCTCGTTCAGCGTCGCCGCAAGTCCGCCGCGGGTGGGATCGCGCATCAGCTTGAGGTGCGGGCCGGCCGCCGCCACCATGGCGGCCACGAGGCCATGGAGTGCGGCGGAATCCGACAGCACCGCGGTCTCGAACGTCAGATTCTCGCGGCTCGACATGATGGCGACGCCATGGTCGCCGATCGCGCCGGACAGGAGGATCGCATCGCCCGGCCGCGCCCGGTCTCCGGAGAGATCGAGGCCCGACGGCACCACGCCGACACCGGCGGTCGAGATGTAGAGCCCGTCGGCCTTGCCGCGCTCGACCACCTTGGTGTCGCCGGCCACCACCGGCACGCCGGCCTCGCGGGCGGCGGCGCCCATGCTGGTGGCGATACGGGCGAGGTCGGCGAGCGCAAAGCCCTCCTCGATCACGAAATTGGCGGTGAGATAGAGCGGCGTCGCGCCGGCCATGGCGAGGTCGTTGATGGTGCCGTGCACCGCGAGCGAGCCGATGTCGCCGCCCGGAAAGAACAGCGGCGAGACGACATAGCCGTCCGTGGTCATCGCCAGCCGCCCGCCGGCCGGCAGCGGCACGATGGCCTGATCATTGCCCTGGGACAGGAATTCGTTGGCCAGCGCCGGCCGGAAGATTTCGCCGATGAGCTGGGCCATCGCCCGCCCGCCGGCACCATGGGTCATCTCGACGCGGCCGGCCTTGAGGTCGAGCCGGCCGTAGCGCGGGGTCAGCATGCGTGCGGCGAAGGTCATGGCAGCACTCCCTCGATTGGCACCGCGCGCACCGGCTCGCGGAAGCGGCCATAGGTCCAATGCGCGGCGCAGGCGCCTTCCGACGACACCATGCAGGCGCCGATCGGATTCTCCGGCGTGCAGGTGCGTCCGAACAGGCGGCAGTCGGGCGGCCGCTTCATGCCGCGCAGGATGGCGCCGCAGTCGCAGGCCGGGTTGTCGGCGGCGGTGAGGGTCTCGACCCCGAATCGCGCCTCGGCATCGAAGCGCGCGAAGGACGGGCGCAGCTTCAGCGCGCTATTCGGCAGCACGCCGAGCCCGCGCCACTCGAACGCATCGCGCAGCTCGAACAGTTCGGCGACCAGGGCCTGGGCCTTGCGGTTGCCCTCGGGCGTGACGGCGCGGGCATACTGGTTCTCGACCGCGCAGCGGCCGGCATTCACCTGCCGCACCAGCATCAAGACCGCCTGCATCACGTCGAGCGGCTCGAAGCCGGCGATCACCACCGGCCGGCCGAACTCGGCTGCGCAGAAGGCGTAGGGCGCAGTGCCGATCACGGTGGAGACGTGCGCAGGCCCGACGAAACCGTCGAGCGGCACGCCGTCGGGCGTGGTCAGGATCGCCCGCATCGCTGCCGGCGTCATCACATGGTTGCAGAAGACCGAGAAATTGCCGAGCCGCTTCGTCTCGGCCATCCGCAGCGCCACCGCGGTCGGCGGCGTGGTGGTCTCGAAGCCGATGGCGAAGAACACCACCTCGCGGCCGGGCTCCTGCTCGGCGATCCGCAGCGCATCGAGCGTCGAATAGACCATGCGGATGTCGGCGCCCACGGCCTTGGCCTTCTGCAGGCTCATGCCCTTCGAGCCCGGCACCCGCATCAGGTCGCCATAGGTGGCGAGCGTGACGCCCGGCTGCGACGCGAGGCGGATGGCGGCATCGACGCGGCTGACGGGCAGCACGCACACCGGGCAGCCGGGGCCGTGGATCATCCGCACATTGGCCGGCAGCAGGTCTTCCAGCCCGTAGCGGGCAATGGCGTGGGTATGGCCGCCGCAGAACTCCATGAAGCGATAGGTCCGCGCCGGATCGGCCTCGGCCCGGATGGCGGAAGCGACCGCCCGCGCCAGCGCGCCGTCGCGATATTCGTCGACATATTTCATCGGCCGACCTCCGCGAGCAGCGCCAGGGTGCGGCGGGCCTCCTCGGCATCGATGCGCGCCAGCGCGTGGCCGACATGCAGGATGACGTAGTCGCCGACAGCGACCTCGTCGAGCAGCGCCACCGAGATCGTCTTGGTCACGCCGTCGAGGCTCACTCTGGCCATGTCGTCGGCCAGGAGCTCGGTCACCTCGGCAGGAACGGCAAGGCACATGGCTGATCTCCTAAACCGGCGCCACGACCGCGCGCGCCACCGCCGCCTGGCCGAGCGACAGGCCGCCATCATTGCAGGGCACGGCGCGCGCCAGCAGCGGCTTGAGCCCGCGCGCGCGCAGCGCGCTGGCCAGCCCGTCCGCCAGCACGCGGTTGACGAGGCAGCCGCCGCCGAGCGCGATCGCGGTGTGGCCGTGGCGCGCCGCCGCCTCGGCGATCCAGGCCGCGAGCCCTTCGATCAGCGTGCCGTGGAACAGCTCGGCACCGGCGCGGGCATCGCGGCTGTTCTCCGCCAGCACGGCGAGCAGCGGCCGGAAGTCGAGGATGCCGCCCACGAGCGTGAAGCCACCATCGAGAGCGCACGGTGTCTCGACCAGCGCCTCCAGCTCCATCGCCGCCTGCCCCTCGTGCTCCTGGTGGGTGCGCAGGCCGAGCAGGCCGGCCACCGCGTCGAACAGCCGCCCCAGGCTGGTGGTGGTGGGCGCAACCGTGACGCGGGTGGCGAGCGCCGCCGCCAGCGGAATATGCGCGAACCGCGACACCGCCTCGTCGAGCCGGCCGGTGGCGTGGAGGGCCGCCACCGCCATGCGCCAGGGCTCGCGCGCGGCGCGGTCGCCGCCGGGCAGCGCCAGCGGCGCCAGATGGCCGAGGCGCCGCCACGACGGGCCTTCGACCATCATCAGCTCGCCGCCCCAATTGCCGCCGTCGTCGCCATAGCCGTAGCCGTCGAGCGCGGCTCCGAGCAGCGGCCCGCGCCGGCCGTGTTCGGCGCCGATCGCCGCGATATGGGCGGCGTGGTGCTGCACCCGCGCCAAGGGCAGCCCCAGCGTCTCGGCGAAGCGCGTCGAGGCGCAGTCGGGGTGGAGATCGCAGCCGACGAGGTCCGGCCGGACGTCGAGCACCGCCATCAGGTGGGCGATGGTCTCGCGGTGGAAGCGCAGCGTCTCGGCGCTGTCGAGGTCGCCGACATGCTGGGAGACGAACGCCTCGCGCCCGCGCGTCAGCGTCACCGTCGCCTTGAGGTGGCAGCCGACGCCGAGCACGCAGGGCCCGTCCGTTCCGAGATCGATCGGCTCCGGCACGAAGCCGCGCGCCCGCCGCAGGAACGCCGGGGCGCCGTCGATGATCGACATCACCGAATCGTCGGCGCGCATCAGGATCGGCCGGTCGTGGGTGACGATGATGTCGGCGATGGCGGCAAGCCGCCGCTGCGCGTCCTCGTCGTCGACCACCAGCGGCTCGCCGCCGGGATTGGCGCTGGTGGCAACCAGCGCGAAGGGCTGCGGGGATCCGCGCCACGCGCCGTCCGCCGGCTGGCCGGCCAGCGCATGAAACAGCAGATGGTGCACCGGCGCGTAGGGCAGGACGAGGCCGACCTGCGACAGGCGCGGCGCCACCGAGGGCGCGAGCGTGCCGGGGCGACTGGGCATCAGCACGATCGGCCGTGCCGGCGCGGCGGCCAGGGCACGGTGGGGTGCGTCGACCTGCGCGAACAGATCGAGCGAGGGTGCGTTCGCCACCATCACCGCGAACGGCTTGGCGTCGCGCGCCTTGCGGCGGCGCAGCTCGGAAACCGCGGCCTCGTTCGTCGCGTCGCACATCAGGTGAAAGCCGCCGATGCCCTTCAGCGCGACGATGCGCCCGGCCTTGAGCGCCGCGGCGATGTCGGGGATGGCGTGGCTGAGCTTCGGGCCGCAGTCCGGGCAGGCGAGGGTCTCGGCGTGGAAGCGGCGGTCGTGCGGATCGTGATAGGCGTGCGTGCACGCCGGGCACATCGCGAAGCCGGTCATCGAGGTGTTGGCGCGGTCGTACGGCACGCGGCGGGTGATGGTGTAGCGCGGCCCGCACTGGGTGCAGGTGACGAACGGATAGAGATGGAAGCGGCTCCTGGGGTCGAACAGATCGTCCAGGCAGGCGCTGCAGACAGCGGCATCCGCCGGAATGCCGGTGGCGGCCATTCCCTCGCCGCTGCGCGCGATGCCGAAGCCCTGCGCGCCGCGCGGCGGGATCGGCGTGCGCTCCAGCGCGTCGATGCGCGCAAGCGGCGGCGCCTCCGCCTTGAGCGCCGCGGCGAAGGCGTCGAGCGCGCTGCCCTCGACCTCGATCGACACGCCGTTCGCGTCGTTGCGCACGAAGCCGGCGAGCTTGAAGCGCTCGGCCAGCGCGAACACGAATGGCCGCATGCCGACACCCTGGACGATGCCGCGCAGGCGGATCGCCTCGCGCGACACCGGCTCCATCGGATCGTGCGGGGAGCCCAGCATGGTCAGCCTGCCGCGGCGTTTGCGCCGGCCCGCGCCATGGCGACGCCGGCCTCGATGAAGCTGAGGAACGCCGCAAGGCCCTCGCCGGTGCGGGCCGAGACCACCAGCGTCTTCAGCCGCGGATTGACCTTGAGCGCATTGGCGATGCAGGCCGCGACGTCGAACTCGACATGCGGCAGCAGGTCCGACTTGTTGAGCAGCATCACGTCGGCGGCGGCGAACATGTCGGGATATTTGAGCGGCTTGTCCTCGCCCTCGGTCACCGACAGCACCACCACCTTGTGCGCCTCGCCGAGATCGAACGCCGCCGGGCACACCAGATTGCCGACATTCTCGATGAACAGCACGCCGCCGGCCCGGAGCGGCGGGCCGTCGAGTGCCAGATCGTCCAGCGCCAAGTCGTCCAGCGCATGGCCGACCATGTGGGCGTCGAGGTGGCAGCCCTTGCCGGTGTTGATCTGAATGGCCGGCGCGCCGGTGGCGCGGATGCGCGCGGCGTCATTGGCGGTCTGCTGGTCGCCCTCGATCACCGCGACCGGAACCCGGCCCGACAGGTCGGCGATGATGCGCTCCAAGAGCGTCGTCTTGCCGGAGCCGGGGCTCGAGACGAGATTGAGCGCGAAGATGCCGTGGGCGGCAAGCCGCGCCCGGTTGGCGCGCGCATAGGCGTTGTTCTTGGCCAGGATGTCGCGCTCGATGCGGACGATGCGCTCCTGGCTCATCCCCGGCACGTGCACGCCGGCGAGGCCGGCACCATAATCGTGCGTGCCCTCCGCGTGATCATGGTGGTGCACGTGGCCGTCATCGTGCAGATGGTCGTGATCATGGTCGTGGCCATGCTCATGATCGTGATCGTGCGAATGGCTGTGGCTGTGCGCGTGGCTGTAGCGGGTGCCGTCCGCGTGGGTGTGCCCATGCGCGTGGGTGTGGGCGTGCGCGTGGCTGTGCGCGTCCGGCGCCGCGCCTTCGATGGATGCCGTGCCGCAGCCGCAAACCTTGCACATCACTCGACCTCCAGCTCCTTGACGCGCAGTTCGTCGCCCGCCGTCATCTGCACATGATGGCGCCCGCATTCGGGGCAGGCGCCGAACCGCTCGGCGAGCGGCACGCTTTTGCCGCAGTCGAGGCACCAGCCCTGTCCGGCCACGCGGATGATGTCGAGCCGCGCTCCTTCGGCGATGGTGCCGCGGCTGACCGCATCGAAGCAGAACTGCATCGCCTCGGGCTCGACATGGCCGAGCATGCCGATCTCCAGCACGATCGCCTTGGCGCGCGAAAAGCCCTCGCTGCGGGCGGCCTCCTCCACCAGCGCGACCACGCTCTCGGTGAGGGCCATTTCATGCATGGGCGAGCTCCTGGGCCGTCTCGGCGGACGGCGCGGGAGAGACCGAAACCCGGCAGGCGACGCAGGGATCGAACAGCGCGGCCAGCGTCTCGATGGCGGGGGCGGCCGGCGCATCCTCAGCCGTGCGCAGCCGCCGCAGCGCCTGGGCGAACGGACCCTCCGGCGCGAAGTTCCACTCGGTCGGCGCGAGGATGAGATAGCGCATGATGCGCCCCTGCCGATCGATCTCGGCGACATGGTGAAGCCGACCGCGCGGGCTCTCGACGGCCGCAAAACCGACGCCGGGGCTCATCCGCTCGGCGCGAATCCAGGAGCGGCCGGCGGCGAGGGCGCCGTTCCGCGCGATCTCGGCGATCTCGGCAAAGCGCGCGGCGAGACGCGCCGCACCGCCCGCGCCCATCCGCCGGCTGGCGGTGGCGCGCGCCAGCGGCCCGGCTTCCGGCCGCCGGCCCGGCAGGTGCGGCGCAGCCGCGAACGCCTCGCCCGTCTCCAGCAAAGCGGCAGCCACCGCCGCGTCGTCATCGGCGGTCAGCGCATCGACCGCATCAGGGGTCTCGGCATCGAGGGCGGCGGCGAACGCCATCAGGCGGCCGGCCCAGCTTTGGGACTTCGCCCCCGCCTGCATGTGCAATGGCGCCGCGTCCGGCCCGAGGCCGAGACGTTCGAGCGCCTCGCGCGCGGGCCGGTGCGGCTTGGCCAGCACGGTGCGCACGGCCGCGGCCTCCTGCGGCGTCAGCGGCACCGCGCCGCCGAGACCTAGCACGGTGGCGCGCAGATGCTCGACGAGGCGCTCGGCCGCCAAAGCGGCATGGGTCTCGGCCGGATCATCGGTCTCCACCGCCGCGCCCGCCGCCGCCGAGGCTGCGCGCGCCGCGGCCGATTGCGAGACGCTGCACAGCGCGAACAGCCGCCCGGCGATGGCCGGGATCTCGGCGGCCGGCCGGCGCGTCAGCGCCGCGCCGACGCCGCGCGGCCGGTGGCAGGCGACCGTGGCGTCGATGACGGCGCCATCGGCGATAATCGCCGCGATCCGCACGTGTCCGTCGAGCAGCGGGGTCATGGCGCGCTGCTCCCGCGGCCGAACAGCAATGCCCGGCGGTCGCGCGCCGGCGGCGGCACATCGTATCCGTCCGGCTTGAACAGCGCCGCCATGGCCGCAGCCGCCGTCTGGTACGTCGCCGCCGGATCGGCGAAGCCGAACATCGGCGAGAACAGCGAAGCGGCATCGAGCCGGCCGAAGCCGTCCAGTTCCCCGACGGTGACCTCGATGCGTCCGGCCGGAAGCGAGACCGCGCGGACGTCGCCCAGGCGCGCCGGCGGCAGCGCCGGTCCGCCCGCGACCTCGGCCAGCACGATATTCATGAACCAGGGCGTGACGACGACGCCGATCGCGTGGCCGGCATGGCCGCGGAATCCCACCGCCTGCACCTCGAGATCGGGATTGCAGATCGGCATGCCGCGCATCGCGCCTTCGGCGATGGCGCGATAGATCGACGCGAGACGTTCGCCAATGGTTGCCGCACTCATGTGAAATAGGCCTGTTCGATCTGCCGCAGCCGTTCGGCCGAATCGCGGAAATCCTCGGTGGCGGCGCAGGCGGCCGGCGGCACGTCGCCGATCTCCAGCGAATCGAGCACGAGGTCGCTAGAGGCGTTGAAATACTGCACCGACCAGACGTGGCGGGTGGCGGTGGCCAGAACCCGGCAACTGCCGTGGCCGCGCGAGACGATCTGCACCGGCCCGTCGCCCAGCGTCTGGTGCAGGAAGGCCATGTCGGCGTCCGAGACCGGCAGCAGCGACAGCGTGATGGTGTGGCCGGGCAGGCTCGGGCGCGCCGCAGCCTCCGGCCGTGCGGCGTACTCGGCCACGTGCTGGGCAATCTCCGACAGCAGCGCCAGCGCGGTGGGGGAGGGCGCGGACAGGGCGCCGGTGGCGACCGTCCGCCGCGTCATGGCAGCGGCGCGGCGCACCGCCTCGGGGATCGCGCCGACTTCGAGATAATCGGCAACCAGCCGGCCGTCGGCGCCGGTGAAGCGCACCCGCCACAGGCCGGCCATCACGGATTCGCGGATCTGGGCGACGATGCCATCGGGCAGCGCGACGGTGGCCGAGACCTCGCCGGCGCCGATCACCCCGTCGATCAGCTCAAGCTCGGCCGCGTCGAGACCGTCGAGATCGAACAGGTGGCCCGGCCGGTCCGCATCCTGCGTCGCCAGCGCCGCGATCATCAGCGGCAGCAGCGCCGCGACGCGCGGCGAGCGCTCGGCCAAGCCCTCGCCGTTCGCTGCCGCCAGCAGCGGCGTGAATTTGCCGCCATTGGCGGCCGCAGACGCGGTGCCGCCGGGGGCGGCGAGGTCGGCGAGTGCCGCGGCCTTCATGCCTGGCTCCCCTGCCCGGAAAAGGTGAAGGCGACGCGCGGGCCCGCCGCCGGCGTCATGGCCGGCGTTGCCGGATCGAGCCAGGCGGAGACGCGCGCGACATAATCGGGCCAAGTGCGGATGCGGGCGAGCACGCCGAGCGTCTCGCTGCCGCGCACCAGCACGAGGCTCGGCAGCACCGCGACATGGAAGCGCAGCTTGAGCGCATCTTCGCTGCCGCGCGCGATCACCGCCGCGCGCAGCCGGCCGCGAAAGGCGGCAAGCAGCTCGGGCAGCACGACCGCGACGTCGGCCGCCTCAAGGCGCACGGTCGGGTCGCCGGTGAAGAACAGCAGCGCGTGCGGCGGTTCGCCCGCGGCCAGGAACGCATCGATGTTGCGGCTGTCGACCTCCGCCAGCCCATGGCGGATCGTCAACGCCGCAATGGGCGTGGACGTCATGGCAGTCCTCCCGAAACGTCATTCTGCGGGCGTCTTGGTGCGCCCGTGCAGGATCGGCGGTGAGCATCGCGCGGTAGAAAGCTCTCTTCCACCCCAGGATGATCACTTGCCGGATGAATGTCCACCGCGTCCTGCGGCAAGGAAGTCTGGCAGTTGCGGCTCGCGGTCGATCAGGTCGGCGAACAGATGGTCGAAGGCGCGCCCCTGCAGCGCTGCCGCAACGCCGTCCAGCGCGTCGTCGATGCGCTGCGCCTCCTCGGCGCCGAGCACCCGCACCGCCGCGCCGAGATGCACCAGCACATGGGTGCCGACCGGCTGCGGGCCGACCAGCGCCAGCGACACCGCCTGCGTCTCGCCGCGCCGTTCGCAGGCGGCGGTGAATTCGCCGCCCAGCACGATCCGCATGGGAAGTCCGATACACATGTGCTCTCACCATGCCGTGCGGCGTTCGAAGGCGGCGATGTCGATGTCGTGCGCCAGGAGGCCGTCGAAGGCGGCTCCCTCTTCGCGCGCCCGCACCGGCACGTTCCAGCCGAGCAGGATGTCGCGCGCGGCCTCCAGCGCCGGCCCGATGGCGGAGCGCACCGGGTCGGTGAGCGGCCCGCCCCAATTCTCCAGGTCGAGCGGCTGGCAGCCGACCAGCGCGAGCCGCTGCGGATAGCGGCCGAGCAGGTCGACCGCGCTCAGTACCTCCTGGAAGCCGGTCTGGTGCAGGCTCATCTTCTTGGCGCCGGTGAATTTCGGCACGTCGCCGTCGCGCACGATCTTCAGCGTGCCGGGCTTGAGCCCATAGTCGATGGCGTCGAACACCAGAAGCTGGTGCGCCTCCTGCACGACATCGACGAGGTAGAGCCCCTGCGTGCCGCCATCGAGCACCGTGACGTCATCTCCCACCGCGTAGCGGCGGTGGAAGGCTTCCACCGCCCGCACGCCGAACGCCTCGTCGCCCCACAGGATGTTGCCGATGCCGAGAACCAGCGTCTTGACGGCAGTGACTTCGCTCACGGCTCAATCCCGGAAGTCGTCGCGGAACACGCGCTCGCCCGACACGATCGACGAGATCATGCTCTGGCGCGACAGGATGTCCTCGCGCACCGCGGCATAGACGTGGACCAGGAAGAAGATCACGATCGACCACATGCCGAGACGGTGCCAGGTGTGGACCTCCTGCGAGTTCGGCCAGATGTCGAACACCCATCCGAACATCGCCGCCTGCCAGCTGTCGGCGCCCGCGCCCTGCGAATAGAGCGCGAAGCCGGTGCAGATCATGAAGGCCAGCACGATCATGTAAGTGAACATCGCCGCGTGGCCGAGCGGGTTGTGGCCGATGTATTTCTTCGGATCGCGCACGAGGAAGAGATACCACTTCAGCTCATAGAACAGGCCCCACCACCACAGCCGCCGCCACACCGGGATCATCCAGATCTGGCGGGAATAGCGGTTGCCGACGAAGGCCCAATAGAGCCGAAACACGAAGCCGACCGCCAGCACGTAGCCGGCGGCGAAATGGGCGAAGCGGATATAGCCCATCAGATAGTGGTTACTCGCCTCGCCGGACAGCGTCGGCAGCGGCGCGCCGATCAGATAGCCGGTGACGCACAGCACCGTGAGGCAGAGCGCCGTCACCCAGTGCCACAGCCGCACCGGCGCCTGATACACATAGACCGTCTGGCGGCGGGCGGCGCGTTCGCCATGGCTGTCGATCGCGCCCTGCAGCGTGCCGACGCGCGCCACCGTGGCACTGCCGCGCCCGCCCGTGCCGGTAAGACCCTCAAGCTCGCTGACTTGCGTCATGGGTTTCCCCCTCGACACCAATGACCATGTTTCCAACGACGCGTCGGACGCGCGTCAGCGAACGGTGACCGTCGCCATCTCCTGCCCGTCCTCGCTCATCACGTGGGTGGAGCAGGCGAGGCAGGGATCGAACGAATGCAGCGTACGGATGATTTCGAGCGGCTGGTTGGGATCGGCCATCGGCGTGCCGAGCAACGCCGCCTCGAAGGCGCCGATATTGCCGTTGGCGTCGCGCGGGCTGCCGTTCCAGGTGGTCGGCACCACGCACTGGTAATTGTCGATCTTGGTGTCCTTGATCCGGATCCAGTGCGCCAGCGCGCCGCGCGGCGCCTCGGTGAAGCCCGCACCCTTGGCCGCCTTCGGCCACGTCGCCGGATCCCAGTTCTGGACATTGGCGGTGTCGAGCCGGCCGGCCTTGATCGAGGCGACCAGCTTGTCCTGGAAATGGCGCAGCTTGTGCGCCGCCCACTGGCATTCCAGGCCGCGCGCCGCGGTGCGGCCGAGCGTCGAGAACAGCGCGGTGACCGGCAGGCCGAGATCGGTGAGCAGCTTCTCGGCCGGCTCCTTGAACTCGGGCTTTCCTTGCGCATAGCCGATGATGTAGCGCGCGAGCGGCCCGACCTCGACGGCATGGCCCTTCCAGCGCGGCGCCTTGAGCCACGAATATTTCGCTGCCTCGTCGATCGCCTCGATATGGGTGCGGGTTCCCTGGGTGTTCGGCCCGAGCACGAAGTTCGGCTCGGTCACGCCGTCATAGGGATGCAGGCCCTTGGCCTCGTCGGGGTACTTGTACCAGGAGTGGACGACGTATTCCTGGATCTGGTCGGGCGCGTGGAGATCGACCGGGTGGATCTCCTTCAGATTGCCGTCGACGATGACGCCGCGCGGCAGCAGCAGGCTCTTGTCGGAATAGTCGTTGGCGTATTCCGGGATGTCGCCGTACGACATCACCGCCTTCGACGACAGTCCGCCACCGTGGAGCCAGTCCTTGTAGAAGCTGGCGATCGCCGCAAGGTCGGGAAGATAGACCTGGTCGATGAAGGCGATCGCACGGTCGATGATCGACGAGACGAGATTGAGCCGCTCGATATTGATCGCGCCGACCGCGCCGTCGCCGTCGACATTGATCGAGCACGGCATGCCGCCGACCAGCCAGTTCGGATGGGGGTTCTTGCCGCCGAAGACGGTGTGGATCTTGACGATCTCCTTCTGGAAGTCGAGCGCCTCCAGATAGTGCGCCACCGCCATCAGGTTCGCTTCGGGCGGCAGCTTGTAGGCGGGGTGGCCCCAATAGCCGTTCTTGAACGGCCCGAGCTGGCCGGACTCGACGAACTTGGCGAGCCGGAGCTGTAGATCCTTGAAGTAGCCGGGCGAGGACATCGGCCAGGGCGAGATCGACTGCGCCAGTTCGGACGTCGCCTTGGGATCGGCCTTCAGCGCCGACACCACATCGACCCAGTCGAGCGCGTGCAGGTGATAGAAGTGCACCAGATGGTCCTGCACATACAGGGCCAGCTGCATGATGTTGCGGATGGTGTTGGCGTTCTCCGGGATCGCGATGCCGAGCGCGTTCTCGACCGCGCGCACCGAGGTCAGCGCGTGGGTGCCGGTGCACACGCCGCAGATGCGCTGGGTGAAGGCCCAGGCGTCGCGCGGGTCGCGGCCCTTGAGGATCACCTCGATGCCGCGCCACATCGTGCCGGTGGAGACGGCGTTGCGGATGACGTTCTGGTCGTCGACATTCACCTCGACGCGCAGATGGCCCTCGATGCGGGTGACCGGATCGACGACGACGCGCTTGCCGGAGTTGTCGAGGGTGAAGCCGTTCGGAGTCTGGATGCCCATGGCGATGCCCCCTTCTGTCAGCCGGCGGTCGAGTTGGATGTGCCCGTCGCGCCATTGCCGTCACCGCCGGGGGGCTTCGGCGGGCCGGCCTTGGTGGTGAGCCGTCGCACGGCGGTGACGCCGGCATGGATGGCGATGCCGGCACCGACCACGCCCGCCGCGGCAAGGCCCACCTGATCGGCATTGGCCTCGACGCCGAAGGCGTTGATGGTGGTCAGCCGGTCATAGAACGAGCCCTGATCCCAAAACCCGTCCTCCGAGCAGCCGATGCAGCCGTGGCCCGATTGGATCGGGAACGACACGCCGCCGTTCCACCGCGTGGTCGAGCAGGCGTTGTAGGTGGTCGGTCCCTTGCAGCCCATCTTGTAGAGGCAATAGCCCTTGCGGGCGCCCTCGTCGTCCCACGCCTCGACGAACTGGCCGGCGTCGAAATGCGGCCGGCGGTAGCACTTGTCGTGGATGCGCTGCGAATAGAACATCTTCGGCCGCCCCTGGCGGTCGAGCTCGGGCAGGGTGCCGAACATCAGCACATAGGAGATGACGCCGGTCATCACCTCGGCGATCGGCGGGCAGCCGGGCACCTTGATGATCGGCTTGTCGCGGATCACCTTGTCGATCGGCACCGCCTGTGTCGGGTTGGGCTTGGCGGCCTGCACGCAGCCCCACGAGGCGCACGAGCCCCAGGCGATCACCGCCAGCGAGTCGGACGCCATCTCCTTGAGGCGCTCGACGAACGGCCGGCCGCCGTCGATGCAGAACATGCCGTCCTCGTTGAGCGGCGGATTGCCCTCGACGGCGAGGATGTAGCCGCCCTTGTGCTTCTGCCGGGTCTCCTGAAGGATCGCCTCGGCCTGATGGCCGGCGGCGGCCATGATGGTGTCGTCATAGTCGAGCGAGATCATCGACAGGATGACGTCCTTGGCCAGCGGATGCGCCGAGCGGATGAAGCTCTCGGTGCAGCAGGTGCATTCCAGCCCGTGCATCCAGATCACCGGGATGCGCGGCTTGGTCTCCAGCGCCTGCGCCAGACTGGCGGCGCCGGTCGATCCCAGCCCGAGGCTCGCCGCCGTCAGGCTGCAGAATTTCACGAACGAGCGCCGTGAAATCCCCTGACGGCGGATAACCTCATAGAACGTCTCGGTGTGAGCGCGCATTGGCCGTTCCCCCCTGGCGGATGAAATCCGACACCCGGCTCCCCGGTGTCGGAAAATTTCATCCACAAACTCAATACCTTGTGGTCCGACTTGCCCTGACATCCGCGGATGCGGATTTCAGGGGCGGGCCACGAGACGAGCGTGCCCGCCGTTTTGGCTTGTTGCGCCGCGCTCACCTGTCCGAACCGCAAGAACCGGGCCAGACTGGTTGCGGTTGCATCAAATAGCAGGTTCGCGTTTGAAAACAAAGGGGTGCGCGGCGCGCCCGTTTGCCGGCCGCAGGTAGGTCGTGACCGCGACTGCAAACAAGCCTGCCAGCGATGGAATTCGTGTTGCCAGACCGGAGGCCCAGCCGGACGTCAAAGGCGGATGATTGACGCTGCGTCCGCCAGCACCCGCTCGGCGCTCGTGGCGACGTGCTCGTGGTGGGTGAAGACGATCACCTGCGTCAGCGCGCCAAGCTCGGCCAGCGCTTGCAGTCCGCTCTCGGTCCGGGCCTCGTCGAAGCTGACGAGGATGTCGTCAGCGATGAACGGCAGCGGCGCGGCCCGGCGCGCGTGCTCCTCGATCGCGGCGATGCGCAGCGCCAGGAACAGCTGGTCGGCGGTACCTTCCGACAGCGCATCGACGGCATGCAGCCGGCCGTCGCGCAGCGTCGCGAGGTGGGGCGGATCCTGGTCGTAGTCGATGCCGATGCCGTTCCAGCGGCCGCAGGTCAGCATCCCGAACAGGCGCGAGGCCCGCTCGACGATCGGGCTCTGATGCTGCGCGCGGTAGCGGTCCATCGCCGCCGACAGCAGCCGCGCCGCCACATGATCGCGGGTGAAGCGCTCCACCGCCTGGGCGATCTCGGCCACCGCGTCCTGCGCCTCCTGGGCTGCGGCCGCCGCACCCTCGCGCTGCTCCATCGCCTCCTTCGCCGTGCGGGCTTCGGTGTCGGCCTCGATCGCGCGGTCGCGCGCGGCGCGGGCCAGATCGTGCGCCGCCTTGGCCTCGGCGACGGCGCGCGCCAGCATCTCCGCATCCTGGCCGGCGATTGCCGCGCGGACATCGTCCTCGCTGCGTCCGTCGCATTGGCCGGCGAGCCGGGCGCGCGCCTCGGCAAGGCGCGCGTCGATAGCCGCGGCCTGATCCAGCCGGTCGAGCAGCGGCCCCAGCACTTCGGCGTCATCGATATTGGTTGCCGCGAAAATCGCCGCCATCGCCGCCTGCGCCCGGGCGAGGCCGGCGGTTGCCGCCGCCATCGCCTCCTGGCGCTTCGCCAGCATGTCGGTGGCGGCGTCCGCCTTGGTGCGCGCCTGCCGCGCCTGATCGAGGCGGGCGCGCAGCCGGCGGGCGGCGGCGAACATGTCTTCGCCGGCCGGCGTCTCGCCCGCCCGTTGCAGAAGCTCCTCGACCCGCGCCGCGAAGGCGGCCTCGTCGCGCTCGATGCCGGCGATCCGGTGTTCGGCGGTGCCGAGCGCCTCGTCGAGGGCCGGTGTCTCGCGCCACAGATCGAGCGCGGCGCGCGCCTCTGCGTGCGAGGCGCCGGGGCGGATCGCCAGGTGCGGGAACAGGTCGGCGGCCTCCGCCGACAGCGCTGCGATCTCGGCCGAGAGAGCATCAGTTCGTTCGGCGATGTCCGCCGCCTGCCGGTCGAGCAGCGCGAACGCGTGGTCCTGCGCACGCGCCTGCCCGAACCGGCGTTCGAGGTCGGCCACCACCTCGCGCAGATCGGCCATGCGCGTGGGCGCGGCGCCAAGCGCCGGCAGGCCGAGGTCGAGCCGCAGCCGGTCGATCTCGGCACGCTCGAACCGCACCGCCTCGCGCTGTACCTCGCAGGCTGCCGCCTCCTGGCCCAGCGCGTCGCGCGCCGTCAGGATGGCGGCGGCCTCGCGCAGCACGGCAAGTGCCGTCTCGTCCGCAGGCAGGGTGACGCCGCTCGCCGCCCACAGCGCCTGCCATGCCGCGGCGGACGCCTCGGCCTGCGCCGTCGCCTCGGCCGCGCGCTGGCGCGTCGCCTCGATCTGCGCCTTGGTCTCGGCGATCTTGAGCTCGATCTGCGCCAGCTCCGCCAGCCGCTGCGTCTCGGTCTGGCGCTCGTCAGCCAGCCGGTCGGCGGCGGCGATCGCCGGCTCCAGCCGCAGCGCGGCGTCGCGGTCCGTGTCCGAGGCCGCCCGTTCGCCCATCGCCACCGGCCGCAGCGCCGCCCACAGATCGTCGCGGCTCCGGCGGGCGGCGGCGATCACGCTCTCGGTCGGCGCCGGCCGGCCGGCGGTCAGCGCCGCGTGCCGGGCCTCGGTCAGCGCAAGCTGCTCCGACAGTTGGCTAAGGATTTCATTTTGCCGACTCAGGGCCTCCTGCGACGCGCGCACGCCGCGCAGCGCCGCCTCGGCCGCGGCAGGCGCCGGCAGCGCCAGCGTGGCGAGCGCGTCGGGCCCGGCAATGGCAAGGCCGAGCCGCACGGTCCGCTCGGTGAGTGCCGCTTGGCCGGCGGCGAGCTTGCGGTCGAGCGTGACCAGGGCCCGCTCGCGCTCCTCGGCGCCGTCCAGCGCATCGAGCCGGCGGCGCACCGGGGTCGGGTCGGCGACATGGCCGAGCCCGGCGCGTGCCTCCTCCGCCTTGCGCCGCTGCTGGGCGAGCTTCGCCCGTTCGCCCTCCAGCGTCTCGGTGCGCGTCGCGGCGGCGGCAAGGCGGCCGGCCAGCCGTTCCGCGCGGGCGAACAGCGGCGGGCCGGGCATCCGCGCCCGCAACGCGTCGACGTCCGGTAGGTCGAGGCCCTTGGCGATGCGTTCGAGTTTGGCGCGCGCCTCGGTCGCCTCGGTGCGGCGGTTGGGCAGGCTCTTCAGCTCCTTCTCCACCGCCGCCCGCTCGTCCTCCAGCGCCTCGACCGCCTCGGCCAGCGCGAGAATGGCGTCGTCGACCGCGATCGCCGCCAGCGCCTCGCGCGCTGCCGCCTCTTCGCTGCCGGCCCGCGCCATCGCCTCCTGCGCCGGCGCGAGATCGGCGAGGGCCTTGCGGGCCCGCGCCACGAACCCGGCGGGCACCTCCGGCAGCGGCCCGAGCGCGGTGCGGGCGGCAAGCTCGCCATCGATGGTGCGCAGCTCCCGCGCGGCCAGCACCAGCGTCTGCGCCCGCGACAGCGCGAGCGCCGCCTCGATCTCCGCCGCCACCGCCGCGGCGCGCGCCTTCGCCGCGCTGTCGGCACCCTCGCGCAGCGCGCGGGCGTCCTCGACCCGCAACTCGGTGTCGCGGATCAGCCGCTGTGCCTTGGTGCGCCGGTCGAGCGCGCGATAGAACGCGGCGTTGGCATTGCGCCGGTCGGGATTGAAGATCTGGGCGGCGCCGTCGCGCAGGCGGTCGCGCAGCGCGGCGATGCGGCCGAGGCCGGGCGCCGCGGCAAGCAGCGTGTCGGCGAGGTCGCCGCCGCCCGCCAGCAGCTTGCGCCCGCCCTCGCGCAGCCGGGCTTGGTCGAGCCCGTAGATTTCGAGAAAGGCCCGCCGGTCGTGCGCGCCGAGGAAGGGGGCGAGGCAGTCGTCGGCGAGCGGCGCATCGCTCGCCGGATCGACCAGCGTCGCCGCCCGCCGCTTGAGCCGCGCGAACGCCAATGTCCGCCCGTCGCCGCCGGCCACCTCCGCCGACAGCCGCATGCTCTTGTAGTCGTGCAGGAAGCTGAAGCGCGAACGCTCCTCGATGCCGAACAGCGCGTCGGCCACCGCGGCGAGCGCCGTGCTCTTGCCGGCCTCGTTGGCGCCGACAATCACGGTGAGCCGCGCGCGCGGATCGAAATCGAGCCGCCGCCCGGTGAAGCAGCCATAGCGGTCGAGCCCCAGCGCGCTGAACCTCATGCTTCGCGCTCCGGCTCGGCGTCGGCGATCGCCGTCATCGCCGCATCCCTGGCGGCGGCGATCGCCGCTTCGGCCAGCGCCTCGCCATCGGCGCCGCCCAGCCCGAGCAGGTCGAGCGCCTCGGCCGGCGTCTTGCTGCGCAGATCCGCCAGCGTGCGCTGAATGTCGGCGCGGAACGCCGGGTCGGCGGCGACCTCGGCGACGATCTCGTCGAAGCCGGCGATCGCCGACAGCGACATCCCGCGCCGCCGCGGCCGGGTGGCGAGGCAGACCTTCTCGATCAGCACATCGCTGCCGGCATCCCAGGCGAGCGCCTGCATCTCCTCGCTCACCTGCTCGGTCCGGGCGTGCAGATGGTCGTGTAGCGCGGTCTCGCCGGCGAGCGTCAGCCGCAGCGCCAGCGGCCGGCCGTCCGCGGCCTCGCGGGCCGTGGCGATGGCCGCGCGCGCCGCGCGGGCGAGGTCGGCCGGCGCCTCGATGTCGGCAAGGTCGAGCGTGCGGTGATCGAAGCGCGCCGCATCCAGCGTGCGCGCCTCGACCGCGCGGATGCGCCCGCCCTCGACGCGCACCAGCGTCGCACCTTTCGGCCCGGTCTCGCGGGCGTGGCGGCCCTGCAGATTGCCGGGGAAGACGATGAACGGATCCTCCGCCACCACCTCGCGCTGGTGCACATGGCCGAGCGCCCAGTAATCGTAGCCGGTCTGCTTCAGGTCCTCGATCGAGCAGGGGGCGTAGACGTCGTGGCCGTCGCGCCCGGTCAGCGAGGTGTGCAGCACGCCGATATTGAGGCGGCCGGGCGCGGCCGGCGGATAGGTCCGCGCCACGTTCTCTGCGACATGGCGGCCGGCGAAGCCGCGCCCGTGCAGCACCACGCCCAGATCCTCGATCGCGATGCTCTCGACCGCGCGCACCGAGAAGCTGTGGACGGCGTCGGGCAGCGGCAACTGGCGGGTGATGACGGATTCGGCGTCATGATTGCCACGCACCAGGAACACCCGGATTCCCGCCTGCGCCAGCCGCCCCATCTGCCGCGCGAACACCTGCCCGGTGGCATAGTCGCGCCAGTCGCCGTCATAGAGGTCGCCGGCGATGATGACGAAGGCGACCCGCTCGGCGATCGCCGCATTCACCAGATTCTCAAGCGCGCGGCGCGACGCCTCGACGAACGCGCCCGCCACCTCGCCGCGCCGCGCCAGACCGCGCAGCGGGCTGTCGAGATGCAGATCGGCGGCGTGGAGGAACTGGAACGACGCGGCCGGCATGCGAGGCTATGACATTGTGGTCGGGATCCCGTTTCCGGATCGGAGCGGGTGCGGCAGCGAAACCTAATACAAAATCCAGCCGGGGGTGTCGCACCATGCGTCATCCCCTGGAATCATGGCGTGCGGTGGATTATATGACCATCTGCATGGTCAGGAGAGCGGGGATGGACGCGATCAGTCTGGCGGATGCCAAGGCGCACCTGAGCGAGCTTGTCGACCGGGTCGAGGCCGGCGAATCCATCGACATCACAAGGCGCGGCAAGCCGGTGGCCCGGCTCACGGCTGCGGCCAAGCGGCGCCAACCGGTCGATCTCGCGGCACTCCAGGCGCTCACCGCAACCATGCCGCCGGCCGCCGAGAGCGCTGCCGAACTGGTGCGAATGATGCGGGATGGCGAGCGCTATTGATGCTCTATCTCGACACTTCGCTGATCGTCGCGGCGCTGTCCAACGAAGCGGCGACCGCGCGGGTTCAGCGCTGGCTGGCAGAGCAGGACCCGGCGCAGCTTGTCATCAGCGACTGGACCATCACCGAGATGTCCTCCGCCTTGGCGATCAAGCTTCGGACGGGACAGATCAATCTCGATCAGCGGGCGGCGGCGCTGGCGATGTTCAACCGGCTGGCCGCGGACAGCTTCACCGTGCTGCCGGTGACCGGCGGGCATTTCCGGACGGCGGCGAAGTTCGTCGACCAGCACGCGCTGGGCCTCAGGGCCGGCGACGCGCTGCACCTCGCTACTGCCTCCGACCACGGCGCGACGGTGGTGACGCTCGACCAGCGCCTCGCCGCGGCCGGGCCGGTCCTGGGCGTGCCGACGCAGGGGGTGGGGTGAGTGGGGGGGCGCGCTAGAATTTGAGCAGGTTTGTCTTCCCGATACGTTCGAGTTCGCCAGCGAACCAACACCTATAAGCTTGCCCCACAGATTCTAACTCATCTGCCAAATCAAACTCTGTGATACCAAAATCATCTGGCATCGAAAATTTAAAAGACTCTCTTATAAGTCTTTGCACAATGTAATCATAACCAACGCTCGGGTCTTCGTGAAAATTTATCGCACAGATACCTAATTGTTGATATATTAAAGGATCTATGATTGTATATATAAACTCCAGGGAGAGTCTTCCAAGCTCCACATCTTTCGGAGCGCAGAAGTGCTGGATAGCGTTGCGAGCGCGCCTTAATCTCTCGTAACAAGAGGGACTTGGCAACCGAATTCCAGTCGAAACCCAAAGGACCTGAGGAAGTCTCTCAAAATCATGCGTCTTGCCCTTCTGTAAAAGGCTAGAAAGATCAATATCCGATGAAGAACCGTCGTCAATGCTAAATATTTCTCTAAATATAAGAAGAGGGTGTTCAAGCGCTATTATTGTTTTTAAGAAAAGCTCCCCTGTGTGGGCTGCATTTAAGATAGACAATACATCCCAGTGGTCATTGCGAGGATCTACATAAACCGCATGCGTATTTGCTTGCGTTAAAGACGCGATTGCCAGCTTAAAAATTCGCTGCGGAATCTGCCGCAATTCCTCATTCATAAGGGTGATCGGCGCCAAATGGCGTCGCCTCGCTCACTCCCACTCGATCGTCCCCGGCGGCTTCGACGTCACGTCATAGACCACGCGGTTGACGCCCTTGACCTCGTTGATGATCCGCGTCGCGGCGTGGGCGAGGAACTTCATGTCGAAGGCGTAGAAGTCCGCCGTCATGCCGTCGACGCTGGTTACCGCGCGCAGCGCCACCACATTGTCGTAGGTGCGCCCGTCGCCCATCACGCCCACGGTGCGCACCGGCAGCAGCACCGCGAACGCCTGCCAGATCTCGTCATAGAGCCCGGCGCGGCGGATCTCCTCGATGAAGATCTCGTCAGCGAGGCGCAGGATATCGAGCTTGTCCTTGGTGATCTCGCCGGGGCAGCGGATGGCGAGGCCCGGCCCCGGGAAGGGGTGGCGTCCGACGAACACCTCGGGCAGGCCGAGCTCGCGGCCGAGCGCGCGCACCTCGTCCTTGAAGAGTTCGCGCAGGGGCTCGACCAGCTTCATGTTCATGCGTTCGGGCAGGCCGCC
Organism: Blastochloris tepida; assembly: GCF_003966715.1. Taxonomy (NCBI): domain Bacteria; kingdom Pseudomonadati; phylum Pseudomonadota; class Alphaproteobacteria; order Hyphomicrobiales; family Blastochloridaceae; genus Blastochloris; species Blastochloris tepida. Next base: position 2,932,129 of record NZ_AP018907.1, on the reverse strand, counting down.
GACATTGTGGTGGCTCTTGATCGTCACCGACGGCCCGCCGGTGAACGACACGCTCTCGATGACGTCGGGATAGAGCGTGCCCTGGGCGAGGAAGCTGGCGCCGCCGACCTTTTTCGCCTCCGCCTCGAACACGTCGATGAACAGCTTGCCGATGGTCTTGCGCTTGACCTCGGGATCGGTGACGCCGGCCAGCTCCTTGAGGAACAGCGCCTCGGCCTCCACCAGCACCAGCGGGATGTTGTAGGCGTGGCGGAACAGCGCCACCACCTTCTTGGCCTCGCCGGCCCGCAGCAGGCCGTGGTCGACGAACACGCAGGTGAGCTGGTCGCCGATCGCCTCGTGCAGCAGCACCGCGGCCACCGCCGAGTCGACGCCGCCGGAGAGGCCGCAGATCACCCGCTCCTTGCCAACCTGCGCGCGGATGCGGGCGATCGCCTCATCCTTGAAGGCGCGCATGGTCCAGTCGCCCTTGGCGCCGGCAATCTTGCGGACGAAATTGCGCAACAGCGCGCCGCCGTGCGGGGTGTGCACAACTTCCGGGTGAAACTGCACGCCGAAGAAGCGGCGCTTCTCGTCGGCGATGGCCGCGAACGGCGCGTTGGGCGACACGCCGATGACCGAGAAGCCCTCCGGCAGGGCCGTGACGCGGTCGCCATGGCTCATCCACACCGGATACTTCTCGCCCATCCGCCACACGCCGTCGAACAGCGCGGATTCGGCGGTCACCTCCACCTCGGCGCGGCCGAATTCGCGGTGGTGGCCGCCCTCCACCGTGCCGCCGAGCTGGGCCACCATGGTCTGCTCGCCATAGCAGATGCCGAGCACCGGCACGCCGGCGTCAAAAATCGCCTGCGGCGCCCGCGGCGAGGCCATCTCGGTCACCGAGGCCGGGCCGCCCGACAGGATGACGCCGATCGGCCGCATCGCCGCAAAGGCGGCTTCGGCGGCCTGGAACGGCACGATCTCGCAATAGACCCCTTCCTCCCGTACCCGGCGGGCGATGAGCTGGGTCACCTGGGAGCCGAAATCGACGATGAGGATCTTGTCGTGGAGCGAATCTTGGAGAGAAGCCGCCTGGGTCATGTGCCGTCGGTTCCGGGCCGCTGACTGTCGGCCGCCTGAGGGGATGCTGTCGGACGGGCGCGGCGAGGGCGCAGGGCGCGCCGCCGCGCGGCGAGGAGCAGGTCTCAGGCGGTTCTTGCGGCGCCGCATTCGCGCGGTCAAGCCCCGCGCGGCCGGCACGGGGTGTCAGGGGAGGGACACGCACGATCCCGGCGCCGCGCAGCCCGCACCGGCACCGGGAGGAATTGTCGTGGGAGGCGGTCTCACGCCGAAAATCCCCGCTCGGGCGGGGAGCTTCGGCAGCGGGACAAGGGCGACCCGGCCCGATCAGCCGAACGCCGGCTCACTGCCGCAGCGGCTCACCTTCGCCCGGGTTCAGCTTCGCTGCGGCGTGTAGTTGTCGCGCACATAGCTCTCGCGGAAACCGGCGCGAACGATGTTGGCATAGGACGAATGGTCGTCGCCCATGCTCGGCTCGTCGTCCCGCGCGCAGGTGGCGATGGTCCGGCAGCCGAGGTCGAGCGCGGCGGTGATGCGCGCCGACAGCAGCGCCGAATGGCTGCCCTTGCCGCGGAAGTCGCGGGCGGTGGCGCACCAGTCGAGCCAAGCGGTCTCGCCGGAGATGAACACCGCGCCGGCGCCGGCCGGCTTGTCGTCGGCGAAGCTCATGAAGGCGTGCCAGCCCGGGGCGGAGGGCAGGCGCGACAGCCAGCCCTCGGCCGCCTGACCGAGGCCCAGCGCGCTGCAGATGATGCGCGCGAAGGCCAGCCCGTCCTCGGCACCGACCCGCCGCACGTCGAAGTGGTGGGGCCGGGGCAACGGCGGGGCGGAGCGCCCGCGCACGAACTTCATCCAGCCCGGCGCCCGCACCAGACCGCGCCCGGCGATCCAGTTGGCCGCCCGGGTCGGCGCGGCGTCGGGGTGCCAGTGGACGATGTAGTTGGCGACGCCCGCGCGCTCATAGGCGTCGGCCACGGCCGAGATCAGGTCCGGCTCGGCCGGCCGGTCGAGGCCGAGGCCGATGGCGCGGTTCACCGCGGTGGCGCTGGGCGGCAGCTTGGCGGCGATCGATACGGTGGTGCCGCCAATGGTCTCGATCGACAGCCCGGCCGCCTTGCGGTCGAGGTCGGTTGCACTTTGATGCAAGGAGATGAGCGCGTCGCGCTCGATCGCTTCGATTTGGAACACCTTGGTCCTCCCGTATTCCCCAAAGTGCCGCCGTGTTTTCTATCGGCGGTCGGTTGTTAATGAAATCATATGCGACCAATTCGGCCGGATCCCTGCGACATTATGACAAGGTTACAGGCGCTACCGGTTGGCACCGGCGGCGGGCGAGTCGGGATAGGGCTGGAAAGGGAAGCAGGCGCGGCAAATCGCGCCGGTGCCGCAGCCGGCGGTTCGAGGCTACCGGCGTGGCGCAGGTTGTGTCAGGGTATCCCGCTACAGTAACGGGAAATATCGACTCAAGTCAGAGGTTTATGAGGGAAAACCCGGTGCCGCCGTCGCGCCGGGCGGCCGCTCCATCCGGCGCGGTTGCGGCGCTGTGAAGCGCCGGCCGCGCGTCCGGGGCGGTCAGCGCAGCAAGGTTCCCAGCCGCAGCACGGTCTGCGGCGAAAGATCTTCGGTCTCTGCCGGCGGCGACGGCGGGGCGGCGGGACCGACATCGGCCGGCGGCCGCAGCGGCCCCCACACACCTTTTGGTTGCGGCGAGGCGATCGGCGGCTCCGGTTTCACCGGCGCCGCGGCGCTGGGCGGCGGGAGGTCGGGGACCGCCGGCACGGGCGCCTCGACCGCCGGGCGAGTCTCCGGGCGAGTCTCAAAGTGTGGCGTCTCAGCCCGCGGCGTCTCGACCCGCGGCGACTCCGCATGCGGCACCTCCGGGCGTGGCGCCTCGCGGCGCGGCAAAGCGGCGTGCAGCGTCGCCGGGCGCGGCACCGGCACCGGCACCACCGCGAGCCCGGCGGCCGGCTGCGCCGCGCCCTGCGGCGGAGCGGGTTGAGCCACGACGGGCTGAGGCGCCGCTGTCTGCGTAACCGCCTGCGCCGGGCCCGCAGCCGGCGCGGCCTCGGCCTTGGCCAGCTCGGCGCGGAACACCTCGACCGCGTCGGGATCGGCCGCGGCGCATTGCTGCGCGAACGCCTCGACATCGCGGCGCATCAACCGGCGGCGAGTGTCGGGATCGACATTGCGGTCGAGGGTGGCGACGAGCGAGGCGCGCAGCGTCTTGCAGGTTGCAGCGGTCGACAGATTGGCGTTGTAGACCGAATAGGCGCCGGTGACGCCGATCGGCACCGCCAGCACGGCGCTGACCGCCTGCATGACGGTGACCACCCGCCCGATCCTGGAGAGCAGGCCGCGCGGCGCGGCGGCGTGCGGGTCCGCGGTGGTGTGGTCCAAAGCGCGGGGGGCGGAATTCACGGGCGACCTCGGCCGTTGATGGAAAACACGAAACCCCGGCCGCAGCGGCCGGACGGCCGATTACTTCCCCACCGAAGGGACGATTTCATGCCGGGATCTTGACCGGGCCCGGCGAAATCCCGCCGGCTTTGCGGCAAGGCTCAATCTGGCCGTATTTTCAATCCTTGCGTGTCATGAGAGACAGGAAGAATCCGTCCGTGCCGGTGCGCAGCGGTGTCATGGTGAGGCCGACATCACTGCAGCGCACCGCCTCCGCGAACGTTGCGGCGCCGTTCGCCGACGCTGCGTCGTCGCCTGCAGTCGCTGCCGCGCTTTTGGCCAGCGTTGCGGCGACGCTCTCCGGCGCAACGGCGCGCCAGCCCGGCGTCGCAGCTATGAAGCGGCGGATCTGGCCCTCATTCTCCTCCGGCAGCACCGAGCAGGTGACGTAGGCGATGCGTCCGCCCGGCTTGACGTAGCGGACGGCCTGATCGAGCAGCTCGGCCTGCTCCTTCACGCGCTGCTCGACGGCGCCGGGGCGCAGCCGCCACTTGGCGTCGGGATTGCGGCGCCACGTGCCGGTGCCGGTGCAGGGGGCATCGACCACCACCAGATCCATGTGGCCGGCAAGCTCGGCCAGCACGTCCTGCTTGCCCCGCGGCGCGCGGACCTGGACGTTGCGGGTCGAAGCGCGCTCCAGCCGCGCGAAGATCGGCGCGAGCCGGCGGCTGTCGGCATCGAACGCGAACACCTGGCCGCGATTGGCCATCAGCGCGGCGAGCGCCAGCGTCTTGCCGCCGCCGCCGGCGCAGAGGTCGAGCACCTGTTCGCCGGCCTTGGCGCCGGTGAGCAGCGCCGCAAGCTGCGAGCCCTCGTCCTGGATCTCGATCTGCCCCTTGAGGAAAGCGGGCTCGGCCTGCACCGCCGGGCTCTTGCCCTCGGCCGGCACGAGGATGCGCAGCCCGTCCGGCGACCAAGGGGTGTCGGCGGCATGGAGGTGGGCGAGCGCGGCCCTGGCGGCGGCGCGGCCGGTCCTCAGCCGGTTGACGCGCAGGTCGAGCGGCGCCCGTGCCGCCAGCGCCCGCGCCTCCTCGATGCGGGCGTCGCCGAACGCCGCCGCCAGCCGGCCGTCGAGCCATTCGGGATAGTCGCCGGCCACCCAGGCCGGGGCGCCTTCGAGGCTCGCGGTGGCGAGGCGTTCCCGCTCGGACTCGGTCAGCGGGGCAGGGGCGTGGGCCGAGCCGTCGAACAGCCGGGCGATGGCCTCGGCATCGAGGCCGCGGGCGAGACGCAGGGTGCCCAGCATCACCGCGCGCGGTGTCGCCGCATCGAGCAGCCACGTCGCCGAGGCCTGCCGGCGCAGCGCGTCATAGACGAGGCCGGCGATGGCGGCGCGGTCGCCCGAGCCGGCGAAGCGATGATGGGCGCCCCAGTCCTTCAGCGCCTCGGCCGCCGGGCGGCGGCGGGCGTCGAGGTCGGCGAGGATGTCGATGGCGGCTTGCAGGCGGGCTGAAGGGGTCATGCCCCTCTGTCGCGGCGCGGGCGGGAAAGATCAAGGCAAAGATCGCGGGCGCGGCGCCGGTTTCCTGGCTCGTCATCCCGGGCGAGGCGGAGCCGAGACCCGGGACCGTCATCCGGAAAGGGTCCCCGTCCTGAAAACGGTCCCGGCTCGCGCGGCTGGTGCCGCTTGGCCGGGACGACGACTTCTCCCCATGTCGTCCCGGACTTCGCAGCGCGAAGACCCGGGACCGTCCATCCGGAAAAGGGATCCGGTCAGCGCATCACCACCACCTTGGCGCCGAGCCGCACGCGGTTGTACAGGTCGATCACGTCGGCATTGAGCATGCGGAAGCAGCCCGAGGAGACGGCCTGACCGATGGTCTCCGGCTCGTTGGAACCGTGGATGCGGTAGAGCGTCGAGCCGAGATAGATGGCGCGGGCGCCGAGCGGATTGTCTTCGCCGCCGGCCATGTAGCGCGGCAAATCGGGCCGGCGCTTCAGCATTTCCGACGGCGGCCGCCAGTCCGGCCATTCCTCCTTGCGGCTGACGCTGTGGGTGCCGCCCCACTGGAAGCCCTGGCGGCCGACGCCGATCGAATACATCAGCGCCCGCCCGCCGGGCTGCACCAGATAGAGCCGGCGCTGGGTGGTCGAGATCAGGATGGTTCCCGGCGCCTCGCGCCCGGCATAGGAGACCATGGTGCGGGTGGTGCTGCGCGCCGCCGGCTCGGCCTGATAATTGGCCTGGTAACCGGACTGCGACGGCTGGCGGTAATAGGTCGAGGGCCCGCGCTCGAACGGGAACAGGAACGCCACCTCGCGATAGTCCGCGGGGTCGAGCGACATCGGTTCGCCGACGCTCACCGGCCCGGCCGAGGCAATGCCGGCGGTTCCGATCAGGGTGGCGGCAAAGGCACAGGCGAAAACGAAACGGCGCATGACGGTCTCCCTGGGTTCTTGGTGCCCGTCGTTCTTTGTGCCCGTCATGGGTCGGTGCACGCGGCCGGACGGCTCGAACCTCTGGGGAGGCAACGCCGAGGAGCTTGAGCGGATGCGTGGGTGTGCGACTTTTTTCGATCACAGACGCGTGATCGCGGCCGGCCGACACCAAATCGTCCATTTTTCGGCGGGTGCGACGTAAGAACGCGCGTCGTCCTGGGCGCTCCAAAGGGCGTCGTCGCGGGCGAACGTGGGCGAGACTTGGGACCGTCCGTCTTCGTGGTTCGTCGTCCCGGGCGAGGCGGAGCCGAGACCCGGGACCGTCCTCCGGAAAGGGCCCCCTTCCTGAAAACGGTCCCGGCTCGCGTAGCTGCCGCCGCTTGGCCGGGACGACGACTTCTTTCCTGTCGTCCCGGGCTTCGCAGCGCGAAGACCCGGGACCATCCGTCCGTCTTCGTGGTTCGTCGTCCCGGGCGAGGCGGAGCCGAGACCCGGGACCGTCCTCCGAAAAAGGGCCCCCGTCCTGAAAACGGTCCCGGCTCGGACGCTCCGCGTCCGTCCGGGACGACGACCTTTGGCATGCCGGGACGACGCGACAGTGCCCGCGTGATAAGGATGGGGCAGCACGCAAGGACACGCGAGGAGGGGACCATGGCCGAGCAGCCGACCGCGCCGGACACCGCCGGTGTCATCGCCCCGCCGCCGGTGATCGCGGCTGTTGCGCTGGCGCTGGCGCTCATGCTCGACATGGTTTGGCCGAGCACGGTGCTGCCGGCCATCGGCTTCTTTCTCCGCCAGATCCTGGCGGCGCCGCTGATCGCCGCCGCCGTGGCGCTGGCGCTCTCGGGCGAGCGCGGCTTCAAGGCGGCGGGCACCACGCCGCTGCCCTGGCGGCCGAGCACGGCGCTGGTGACCACCGGCCTCTATGGCCGCGTGCGCAACCCGATGTATGTCGGCCTGATCCTGCTGCTGGTGGGGCTGGCGCTGGCGTTGGCCTCGGACTGGCTGATCGTGATGGCGGTGCCGGCGGCGCTGGTGCTGCATTACGGCGTGGTGCTGCGCGAGGAGCGCTACCTCGAAGCCAAGTTCGGCGACGACTATCGCCGCTACAAGGCCGAGGTGCCGCGCTATGGCTGGCCGCCGATAAAGGGCTGAGCGCGCCCGAAAGGGTTGGGTCGTCGTCCCGGGCGAGCGTGAGCGAGACCCGGGAGCGTACATCTTCGTGGTCTGTCGTCCCGGGCAAGCGGCGGCAGCCGCGCGACCCGGGACCGTCATCCGGAAAAGGGCGCCCCTTTCTGAAATCGGTCCCGGCTCGGCGCCGGATGCTGCGCACCCTGCGCCGTCCGGGACGACGTGAAGCGGAAAACGGTCCCGGCTCGGCGTCGGATGCTGCGCATCCTGCGCCGTCCGGGACGACGGGTGACGCTGCGCCATTTCGTCCGACGCGGGCGATGCCTGCTGGCATTCGGTAGCAAGAAGTAGCAATATTTCCCACGGGGCCGATATTTCCGAATGGGCAAGGGCTCGCTACGGGACCGTCATGGCGAATATCGAGAAGATCAGCGTCGCGCTCACCGGCGAACAGGTGTCGGCCATCCGCGCCGCGGTCGATGGCGGCGAGTATGCCACCACCAGCGAGGTGGTCCGGGAGGCGATCCGCGACTGGCAGGCCAAGCGGCAACTGCGCCAGGACGACATCAACCGCCTGCGCAAGCTGTGGGACGATGGTCTCGCCAGCGGCGATGCTGGCCCCGTCGACATGACCGAGCTGCGCCGCGAAGCCCGGGCGCGTCTCGAGGCGGCGCGGAAAACCGCTCCCGATGTCGCCTGACGTTTCCTTGCCGGTTTCCTGGACGCAGGCGGCGCGGGAAGACCTTCTGCAGATCATGGTCGCGCATTGCATCACGCGTCCTGATGCTTCCGCCGCTGCGCGGGGTGCTTGATGTTGAGGATGATGGTTTCTTCGGCTGCGTCATCGACCGTGTAATAGACGAGGTAAAAGTATTTCCGGGTAACGAGTTTTCGCACGCCTTCGGCATCCTGGCGCCGCCCGGCGCAAGGGAACACTATCAGATTCTGAATGCTGTCAAGGATAGCAGCCCGTACTCGCAATGCTGCGGCGGGATTGTGGATGCGAATATCAGCGGCGATGCGGACAAGGTCCGCAACAGCCTCAGGGGTGTAGCGAAGTTTCATTCCTCAAAAGCGCGGAACGCGGCCTCAACCTCTTCATCGGTCGCAAACTCACGCCGCTTGGCTTGAGCAAGGCTCTTCAGCACATCCGGCAGGTGCTCGGGGTCGATCTCTTCCGGCTCCGCCGATTGCGCAAGGGACATCATCAGCCGCGCAATCTCATCCTGCACGTCAGGTGGCAGCGTGCGGGCGATCTCGACGGCCTGTTCGAGCAGCTTGGTCATGCCATCAAGAATAGGGAACAAGACGGCCCGCGTGAAGGACGTCCCACCCGGCTTGCGCCCTGCCCCTTTCGCTGGCGCCCGGCATGGCTTAAGCCGGCGCCACCATCCACGCGCGGCGCCAGTGACGCCGCGCCCCTTCCCGTCCGCGAAAGGACCTTCGCGCCCGCCGATACGCCGGCGGTGCCTGCCGAAGTTCTTGCCCGGCATCGAAGAAGCCCCGAAGGTTCATGATCCGTCTCGAAAACATCTCCAAGCAGAACGGCCACCAGATCCTGTTCATCGAGGCCTCGGCCGTCCTGCTCAAGGGCGAGAAGATCGGCCTCGTCGGCCCCAATGGCGCCGGCAAGACCACGCTGTTCCGCATGATCACCGGCGAGGAAGCCCCCGACGAAGGCAATGTGTCGGTCGATCGCGGCCTCACCATCGGCTACTTCAACCAGGACGTCGGCGAGATGAGCGGCCACAGCGCGGTGGCCGAGGTGATGAACGGCGCGGGGCCGGTGAGCGAGGTGGCGGCGGAGCTCAAGGAGCTCGAGCACGCCATGGCCGACCCCGACCAGGCCGACGACATGGACGACATCATCGCCCGCTACGGCGAGGTGCAGCACCGCTTCGAGGAGCTCGACGGCTACGCGCTGGAGGGCCGCGCCCGCGAGGTGCTGGCCGGGCTCGGCTTCTCCGACGAGATGATGGACGGCGATGTCGGCAAGCTCTCCGGCGGCTGGAAGATGCGCGTGGCGCTGGGGCGCATCCTGCTGATGCGGCCCGACGTGATGCTGCTCGACGAGCCCTCGAACCACCTCGACATCGAAAGCCTGATCTGGCTCGAGGAGTTCCTGGGCGGCTTCGAGGGCGCGCTGATGATGACCTCGCACGACCGCGCCTTCATGAACCGCATCGTCTCGAAGATCGTCGAGATCGATGGCGGATCGCTCACCACCTACTCCGGAAACTACGAGTTCTACGAGGAGCAGCGGGCGCTGGCCGAGAAGCAGCAGCAGGCGCAGTTCGAGCGCCAGCAGGCGATGCTGGCCAAGGAGATCAAGTTCATCGAGCGCTTCAAGGCGCGCGCCTCGCACGCCGCCCAGGTGCAGAGCCGGGTGAAGAAGCTGGAGAAGATCGAACGCGTCGAGCCGCCGCGCCGCCGTCAGAGCGTGATGTTCGAGTTTCCGCCCGCGCCGCGCTCGGGCGAGGACGTGGTGGCGCTCAAGGGCGTCCACAAGGGCTATGGCTCAAAGCGCATCTATGAGGGTCTCGACTTCATGGTCCGCCGCCGCGAGCGCTGGTGCGTGATGGGCGTCAACGGCGCCGGAAAATCGACGCTGCTGAAGCTGGTGGCCGGCACCACCGAGCCGGACCAGGGCACGGTGACGCTCGGCGGCAGCGTGAAGATGGGCTATTTCGCCCAGCACGCGATGGATCTGCTGAGCGGCGAGCGCACGGTGTTCGAGACGCTGGAAGACGCGTTTCCGCACGCCGGCCAGGGCTCGCTGCGCACGCTCGCCGGCTGCTTCGGCTTCTCGGGCGACGATGTCGAGAAGCGCTGCCGGGTGCTGTCGGGCGGCGAGAAGGCGCGCCTCGTGATGGCGCTGATGCTCTACGATCCGCCGAACTTCCTGGTGCTCGACGAGCCGACCAACCATCTCGACATGGCGACCAAGCAGATGCTGATCTCAGCACTCGCCAACTATGAGGGCACCATGCTGTTCGTCTCGCACGACCGCCACTTCCTGGCGGCGCTGTCGAACCGGGTGCTGGAGCTGACGCCCGACGGCGTGCACCAATATGGCGGCGGCTACACCGAATATGTCGCCCGCACCGGCCACGAGGCGCCGGGCCTGCGGCATTGACGCGGTTCCCGGCGAGATCGTTTCCGGCTGATCAGGCCGGAGACACGTCTCAGCGCCAGAAAAACCGTTTCAGCGCCAGAAGGTCTCGGTCTTGGGCCGGACGCCGGGCAGCAGGCCCTGCGGCGCCTGCGGGGTGGCGGGCTCGGCCTGGGCCGGCGGCGGCGCGGTCCGCCGCTGTGCCGGGCGGCGGCGCACCTTCGCCGGGGCCGGCTGGGCCTGCTCCAGCGTCGGCGCGCCGGGCGGCGGCGCCGGCATCACCGGGATCAGCGCGGGGCTTTGGCCTGCGGCCGGCGCCTGCGGCGGCTGAGCGGCGGCGGGCTCGGCGGCCTGCGGTTCGGCCGTCACAGGCTTGGCCGTCACGGGAGTGACCGCCTGAGGCTCGGCGGCCTGCGGTTCCGCGGCCCTCGGTTCAACGCTGGCCTTGGGCTCGATATCAGCCTTGGGCTCGGCAGCCTGAGGCACCGCAGCCTGCGGCACGATCACGGTCGGCTCGGCAGCCTGCGGCTCGGATGCCGTCGGCTCGGTGGCAGTTGGCTCGGTGGCGGCAGGCTCGACGAGCTTGGGCTCGACGACCGTGGGCGCCGCAGCCGCCGGCGCGACGGCTTCAGGCTCGGAAACCTTGGGCTCAACAACCTCAGGTGCCGCCGGCTGGCTCGCGGCCGGTTCTTCGGCCGCGGGGGCCGGCGCGGGGACCTTCGCCGCCGGGGCTTCCAAAACCGGGGCGCCCACAACCGGTGCTGGCGTAGCCGGCACGGGCGCGGCGGGCGCTGTCGCCTCGGCGGGCGGCGGCGCGACCGGGGCAGGCTGGGAGGCAGGCGCGAGCTGGGGCGCCGGCTGGCGCGCAGCCGGAGCGCTCGCCGGGACGATTGCCGCCGGGCTCTGCGGCGGGTGCGCCGTCTGCTCCATCTGCGACAGCCGCCAGCCGAGATAGCCGGCGAGGCCGCCCACCCAGCAGGCGGTGACCACGATCAGCGCAGCCTTGAGCGGTGAGATCGTCGGCTCGTGCACCGGAGCCACCATATCCTCGAACACGCCTCCGACCGGTTGGCGGATCGACGACGGCGAGGCCAGGAAGGTGGCCTTGCCGCGCGCGGGGCGACGGCCGAAGGAGCGCTTGAGGGGCGTGTCCTCTTCCGTCTTCGGCCCGGAGCCGGCCACAGGCGGCTCGGGCATTCTTTCGAAGCCTCGGTTCGACGACCCGATCATAATGCCCCCGGACATTCCCCACGCTCGGCAAATCACTGCCGAAACGTTAACGCCTCGAAGCGGATACCTCCAGCCCGCGGCGTGACTGTCCTGTGGACGACTCACGGTCGCAGCCGGCGGGGCGCCGGGGCGTTTCACCGGGGCGATTGCTTCAGGGCGATTGACCGGGGGCGGCCAACTTCCCATCTGTTCGTCGGCACCTGTTGCCCGGCGGGGACGGACCCTGCCGGACAGGCTGTGCCGACTTCGCCGGAACTCCGTGTCCGAAGCAGGGAGTTTCAGCGGCCGCAATGTGGAAATCCGGCCTGCAGGCTGGAAACCGCATCAGCCGTCCCGTGGAGGGGACGACCATGATCTATGTTCTCGCCATCCTGCTGCCGCCGCTCGGTCTGCTGTTCAACGGCCAGCCCTTCGCCGCGCTCGGCAATGTGGTGCTGCTGGTGGTGTGCGGCGTACTCGGCCTGCTGTTTCCCGGCCTGTGGCTGGTGCCCTCCATCCACGCCGCCGTGTCGATCTACATGACGCGCGAGGACCGCCGCCACCGCGAGCTGGTCGACGCCATCGAACGCCACGGCCCGCCGCCGGACTGGCGGCGATAGGGGGCGCCCGCAGACCGGGTTCGCCGGGCTTCGCGTCTTCAGACCGGGCTTCGCGTCGCTCTCCGGGCTTCGCGTCTTTGAATCGCAGCGCGGGCGTGCTACCAGCCGACGCCAACTCAAATTCCGAACGCCGCAAACCCCGTTTTCGAACAAGCGGGGTTCGGCGAGACCGGTTCCGGCATCCCGAAGGGATCGGCCGGAAACCGAATGGTTTTCATTTTCCAGGGGGTTGGCATGGCTCGCCTTTCGTCCACGGCATCGATCGCCGAGGCTCTCACCTTCGACGATGTCCTGCTCAAGCCCGGCCGCTCCGAGGTGATGCCGGGCGAGACCGACGTCCGCTCGCGAATCACCCGCTCGATCACCCTCAATCTGCCGCTGATCGCCTCGGCCATGGACACCGTGACCGAGTCGAAGATGGCCATCGCCATGGCCCAGGCCGGCGGCATCGGCTGCATCCACCGCAATCTCGACATCGAGGTGCAGGCCGAGCAGGTGCGCCAAGTCAAGCGCTTCGAGAGCGGCATGGTGGTCAACCCGATCACCATCCACCCCGACGCGCCGCTGGCCGAGGCGCTGCAGCTCATGAAGCGCCACGGCATTTCCGGCATTCCGGTGGTGCAGGGCGGCGCCAACGGCCAGCCCGGCCGGCTGGTCGGCATCCTCACCAACCGCGACGTGCGCTTCGCCACCAATCCCGAGCAGCCGGTCTCCGAGCTGATGACCAGGGAGAAGCTGGTCACCGTGCGCGAGGGCGTGAGCCAGGCCGAGGCCAAGCGCCTGCTGCACGCCCACCGCATCGAGAAGCTGCTGGTGGTCGACGAGGACTATCGCTGCATCGGCCTGATCACGGTGAAGGACATCGAGAAGCAGGTCGCCAATCCCAACGCCTGCAAGGACGAGCAGGGCCGGCTGCGGGTCGGCGCCGCCTCCACCGTGGGCGAAGCCGGCTTCTCGCGCTCGGAGCGGCTGATCGAGGCCGGCGTCGACCTCGTGGTGGTCGACACCGCCCATGGCCATTCGGTGCGGGTGCTGGAGGCGGTGGACCGCATCAAGCGGCTGTCGAACAAGGTACAGGTGGTGGCCGGCAACGTCGCCACCGCCGACGGCGCCAAGGCGCTGATCGATGCCGGGGCGGACGGCATCAAGGTCGGCATCGGCCCGGGCTCGATCTGCACCACCCGCATCGTCGCCGGCGTCGGCGTGCCGCAGCTCACCGCCATCATGGACGCGGTGTCGGCGGCCTCGGCCCAGGGCGTGCCGGTGATCGCCGATGGCGGCATCAAGTATTCCGGCGACCTCGCCAAGGCGCTCGCGGCCGGCGCCGAATGCGCGATGATCGGCTCGCTGCTCGCCGGCACCGACGAGACGCCGGGCGAGGTGTTCCTCTATCAGGGCCGCTCCTACAAGAGCTATCGCGGCATGGGCTCGGTGGGGGCGATGTCGCGCGGCTCGGCCGACCGCTACTTCCAGCAGGATGTCGGCGACACGCTGAAGCTGGTGCCGGAAGGCATTGAGGGGCAGGTCGCCTACAAGGGCCCGGTGGCCAATGTGCTGCACCAGCTCGCAGGCGGCCTGCGCGCCGCCATGGGCTATGTCGGCGCCAAGACCATCCCCGAGTTCCAGGACAGAGCGGAGTTCGTGCGCATCACCGGCGCGGGCCTGCGCGAAAGCCACGTCCACAACGTCTCGATCACCCGCGAAAGCCCGAACTACCCGACGCAGGTGTGATCCGAACTCCGGCCGGTCAGGCCGGAGTTCCATCGTCCGCCGCCGAAAATCCCGTTCTCGACGGTCTCTTGCAGACCTGGGGTTTTCGGCGAGGCCGGTTACGTTATCGCAAAGGGAGCGGCCCCAGCCCGCCTCACGCCGCCGCGCGCTTGGCGCTCGCGCGGGCTGCCGGATCGAACCGGAGCTCGGAGGGCGGCATCGGCCGCCCGAACAGATAGCCCTGGCAGTAGTCGATGCCGGCGGACTTGAGGAACGCGAAATGCTCCTCGGTCTCGACCCCTTCGGCGACGGTGGTGATGCCGATGCCGCCGGCCAGCGCGATCACCGATGCGACGATGGCCTCGCAGTCCTTGCGCTTCATCAGGTTCATCGTGAAGTACTTGTCGATCTTGAGGGTGTCGAACGGGAACTTCATCAGGTAGCTCAGCGACGCGTAGCCGGTGCCGAAGTCGTCGAGCGCCACCGAGATGCCGAGCTCGCGCAGCCGCTTGATCAGATCGAGATTGCTCGCCGCGCTTTCGAGCAGCACGCTCTCGGTGATCTCGACTTCCAGCCGGTGCGGCGGCAGGCCGGATTCGGACAACGCCCGCACGATCGTGTCGAACAGCGCGCCGGAGCGGAACTGGACCGGCGACAGGTTCACCGCCACCTTGGTGTCCGCCGGCCATCCGGTCGCCGCCGCGCAGGCACAGCGCAGCACCCGCTCGCCGATCGGGATGATCAGCCCGGTCTCTTCGGCGATCGGGATGAATTCGCTCGGGGGAATGATGCCGCGCCCGGGGTGGTGCCAGCGCAGCAGCGCCTCGGCCCCGGACATCCGCCGGGTCTGCGCCGCGATCTGCGGCTGGAAATAGAGGACGAGCTCGTCCTCGGCGATGGCCCGGCGCAGCTCGGCGTCGATCTGCTGGCGGGCGGTGGCCTGAACCAGCATGCCGGCATCGAAGATCGCGAAGCCGTTGCGGCCGTCCGCCTTGGCGCGATCGAGCGCGAGGTCGGCATTCTTGATCAGCTCGTTCGGATCGAGGCCGTGCTCGGGCGCGAGCGCGATGCCGATGCTGGCGCTGATGACCAATTCCTGCCCCTCGATCCGGCAGGGCGCGCCGAGCTGTTCGAGGATGCGGTTGGAGAAGCCGATGGCCGCGCCGCGCTGGTCGGAGGTGTCCGACAGCAGGATGGCGAACTCGTCGCCGCCGAGGCGCGCCAGGGCGTCGGTTTCGCGCAGGCATGCGTTCAGCCGGCGCGCCACCTCGCACAGCAGCGCGTCGCCGGCCGGGTGGCCGAGCGTGTCGTTGACCTGCTTGAAATGGTCGAGATCGAGCAGCAGCACGGCGAACGTCGTGCCCCACCGCCGCAGGCGCGCGCCGGCCTCCTCGATCTTTTCGGCGAAGGTCGCGCGGTTGCAGAGGTCGGTGAGCAGATCGTGCCGCGCCATGTGCGCCACCTGCAGCTCGCTGCGGTGGCGGGCGGTGATGTCCTCGTGGGTCGTCATCCAGCCGCCGCCGTCCATCGGCTGCAGGCGCACCGAGATCACCCGCCCGTCCTCGAGCTGGTGGACGCCGGTGACGGTGGCGGCCGTCAGCCGCAGCTGGTGCTGCGACCATGCGTTCACCAGGGTGCCGCGCGCCGCGCAGGCGTCCTCGAGCCTCTTCAGCGGCGTTCCGGCCGTCACCTCGTCCGGCGTCAGGCCGTAGAGTTCGGCGAACCGGTCATTGGCGACGGTGATGCGATAGTCCTGGCCGATCATGCACAGCCCTTGCACGATGTTGCCGAGGGCGGCATCGAAGCGCGCATTGGAGACGGCAAGCTCGGCGGCGCTTTGCTGGAGCTTCAGGCCGTTCTCGCGCAGGCGGGCATCCGACCGTTCGAGGCGGCGGATCTGCATCAGGCATGCGAACAGGAAGAACGACGCGCAGAGCAGAAGAATTCCGCCGCCGGCGCAGGTGATGACGGCGCTGTCATGCCAGCGGGCCAGCGCGACGTCTTCCGTGATCGCGACGTTCAGGACGAACGGATAGTCCCGCAGCACATGCACCACGACCCAGCGCCGGCCGGGCTCGAAGATGCCCTGCGCCCTGAACGAGCCGCTGCCGGCTTCGACGATTCCGTACCATGGCGATGTTGCGGGAACCTTCATGCCGGCCCGGTCGATCGGATCCGGATAGTGCAGCAGCATCGTTCCATCACGTTTGAGGAACAGGACGCGAATGTCCTCGATCGACTCGAGAGCCGAAAACACCCTCCGGAAATAGTCGACCTCGACAGCGGCCAGAACGATCCCGAGGAAGGCGCCGTCCGGCGCCGTGAGCCGCCGTGCGAAGGCCATCGCCGGCACGCCGGTCACCTTGCCGGCAAGCGGCAGCGACGTGACCAGGGCGTCGTCGGCGCGCGCCATGATCTCCTGGAAATAGCTCCGGTCGGCGATGCTGATGCCTTTCGACCTCGGATCGGTCGATCCGAGGACATTGCCATTGGCATCGGCGATTGAGATCGTCGTCGCCTGCGGCAGCCGCTCGCGAAAGTCGCGCAGGGCCTGAGGCGACCAGCGCGTTTCGACCAGTTGACGCAGGTCCTGCGTGCCGGTGAGACCCTGTTGACCGATCTGCTCCTGCAGGCTGCGCAGGGCCAGGTCGACTGCCTGGATCGACTTCTCGACGTGCCCGCCGAGCACGATCGCCAGCCTGTTGGCGCTGTCGATCTGGCTGCTCAGCTCGTCGGCACGCATGCGCCAGACGGAAACCCCGATGGCGATGATCGACAGCAGCAGGATCGCGGCGCCGGCATAGGCGAAGCGGCGGGTGCGGAAGACGCCCGACCGCAGCCCGAGATCGTCCGGCAAAGCGCTCGCCGGACCGCGGGCATCGCCGCAATCCTTGACATCCGTTGAACATGTCGAGCGCATCGAAGGCCCTGCCTGTTACGGAAGCTGTGCTGCCGCGTCCGACGATCCGATGGGATCGGACGGCCGCTCGAAGTCTCGCGTCATCGTATTCTCATTCGCAAGAGCGGTGTCCGTTCCTGCGGCGAATACGCTAATCCGTGCAGCCTACATCAATGCTTAATCGGCGATGGATTCCTTTAAATTGTGGGGCGGTTTACAGTTACGTCCAGCACTCTTCATCGCATCTGTTGGGCATTCCGGCGCGACATGTCGCCCGAGAGGTCCGCTGCGGATGACCAAGAGGCGCCGATGAGGCCCGATGGCGGCCGCCGTCCGCGGCGGCGCGCGGCGGATCGGCCCGGCTGGAAGAGAGGGGCGGCGAGCCGGCCGCACCTCAAATCGGCCGCGCCGACGCGGGTCCGGGGAGGCGCGCTCCCCGGACTTGCTCTACGGCAATGCCGGCGCTCGATGGATGGCGCCGCGCGCCTCAGCGCGGCGGCGGCACCACCACATAGACGGTGCGGTTGCTCTGATATTGCGGCTGGAACCACGTGCTGCCGCACTGCTCGTAGGTGGTGCCGCCGACCACGACGGTTTCGCAGCCGCCGGGCAGCGTCGCCGACATGGTGCCGACCGCCAGCGCCGCGCCCACGGCGAGGCCGGCCGCGCCGGCCGCCCAGGCGCCGGGGTTGTAGTCCGGATAATAGGGCGCCGGCCAGAATCCCGGCCCCGGATAGGGCGGCGGGGGCGGGGGCGGCGGCCCCGGCGGATAAGGGCCGGGTCCCGGCGGATGAGGCCCAGGGCCGGGCGGATAAGGGCCGGGTCCCGGCGGATGAGGTCCGGGGCCGGGCGGATAGGGGCCCGGTCCCGGCGGACGGGGGCCGGGTCCGGGTTCAGGTCCGGGACGCGGCCCGGGCGGCGGTCCGGCATGTCCGCCGGGATCGTACGGCCGGGGCGGACGGTCGAAGCCATCGGGCGGAACGCGCGGCGCGTTGTAGTGCGGCGCGATGTTCATCGGCGCGCCGTGGAAGCCGCCGAAGTCCTCGCCGTGGAAGCCGCCGAACCCGCCGCCATGGAAACCGCCGAAGCCGCCGCCGTGGAAGCCGCCGAAGCCGCGCGCCGCCGCGACGTCGCACGCCAGCACGAGGCCCAGCGCCGATGCACCGAGCAGCGCGAGCCGCCGTGACCGGCGCCCCTTCTCGAACAACGATGCGGTCATCTCATTTGCCCTTCTCGGCCGCGCCGATCCGCATGATCTCGATCCGCCGCTGCTCGGCGGACGGGACGAAGGTGAAATCGGAATCCGGAATGTCGGCTCGCTCGATCCAGCTCAGCGTCACGCTGTAGCGGGGATGCGTCGGCTGGGCGCGGTCGACCAGGGTGAATTTGAGCGGCACGGGCCGGTCGCCGGTGCGGATCCAGACCTGCCAGTCGCGGTCGGCGGTGCGGAACGCCCAGTGGTCGGCCTCGACGCCGTCGACCTCCGACCGGCCCGCGGAGAAGGCGCTCTGCAGACGGTGGATCGGGCTGTGCGGCGTGCCGAGATCGAACAGATCGGCCATCGGGATCTCGATGGCGAATTTCGCCGCGGCCTCGGCGAGGGTCTCGCGGATCGTCGCCGGCACGGCGACCTGGGCGAAGTACTTTTCGCCCTTGGAGACGACGGTGAGCGTCTTGCCGTCATAGATGTATTGGCGGCCGAACAGATCGTTCTCGACATCGGCGAACAGCCTGTCGGGGCGTTTGGCGAGGTAGCGGCCGGCGCCGTCGATGGTGATCGTCTGATGGTTCCGCGCGAGGATGTCGAAGGAATAGGTGGCCTTGATCTCGAACGTCTTCAGGCCGGCGACGTAGCTGCTCATGCGTTCGAACGCCGCCACCGCGGCGGGATCGACGATGTCGGCGCGCGCCCCGGCGGGCGGCTGGGCCGCGGCCGGCGTCGGCGCCCCGGCGACCAGCAATCCGATCGCCCCGAACAGGAGCCCCAGCATTCGGGGTCTCGATTGCACAATCATGACTGTCTCTCGATTTGCGGCGGTCGAGTCGATGCCGGAGGATAGTCATAGCCGAAATTGTCAAGAAGTTCGTTACGCCGCCCGCTGTTGTCCGACCGGCGCCGATCGCAGAGCGGACGCGGGGATCCGCCAAGGATCCGCCAAGGTTCCAGCAAGCCGGCGCGGCCGGCCGGTACGACCCGCCGTGCGGCGGCACGGCCGCAATGCAGGGATGTTCGTGCCCGCGGGCGCAGGGAAAGGTGTTTCCTTGAGCCCGCCGCGCGGGCGGAAACGGTGCCGGGAGCCGGCGCTTCGGCCGGTTCAACCGCACTCGCGCGGGGTCAGGCTCAGGGTGGCGTCATACGGTTTCCGGTTGATCTTCTTCGCATACCGGAAACGGTCTCGCCGAAAAGAAAAATCCGGCCCGCGAGGGCCGGATTGGTGTTTGGCAAGGAGTCTGGCCGGAGTGCTCCCGGTCTCCCGAAGGCTACGGGATTCACGGATCTGAATCGCCTGGGCCGAGAGAGATCGAGCCGAAACGCGATCTCTTTCGGCGTGACTTGCGCCTGCGGCGTCTGGCACAAGCCCGCCGTCGTCATGGCCGGGCTTGTCCCGGCCATCCACGTCTTTGTTTTCAAATAGGTTTTCAAGACGTGGATGCCCGCGACAAGCGCGGGCATGACGAGTTCAATCCTGCGGCCCCCGGTGACTGCCGATCCACCGCGTTCTCGATGAGACATCCGCAGCCTGTCCATTAAGCCATTGATGGCTCAGCACAGAATCAAATCCATGAATACCGTAGCTCCCGAAGGGGGCGACCGGAAACCGGATCATGCGGTTTCCGGCTGATCAGGCCTTCGAGCCGCGGTCCGATCGCCGAAAAGAAAAATCCGGCCCGCGAGGGCCGGATTGGTGTTTGGCACGGAGTCTGGCCGGAGTGCTCCCGGTGTCCCGAAGGGATCAACCGGAAACCGGATCACGCCTCCTCGGCGGGCTCCTCGAACGGCGCCTCGGCCGCGGCGGCGGCCTCCTCGGCCTCCTCTTCCTCGTCCTCGTCGCGGCGGCGGCTGAGATCCTCGCCGCGGGCCTGACGCTCGGCCTCTTCATTGCTGCGGGCGACATTGACGACGACGCTCACCTCGACCTCGGGGTGCAGCGCCACCGGCACCTTGTGCAGGCCCAGCGTCTTGATCGGCGCGTTGAGCACGATCTGCTGGCGCTCCACGCTGAAGCCGCCCTTGGTCATCAGCTCGGCGATGTCGCGGGTCGACACCGAGCCGTAGAGCTGGCCGGTCTCGCCGGCCTGCCGCAGCACCACGAAGGACTGGCCGTCGACCTTGGCGCCGACCGCCTCGGCCTCGCGCTTGAGCTCGAGGTTGCGCGCTTCGAGCTGCACGCGCTCGCGGGCGAAGCGCTCCTTGTTGGCCTGGGTGGCGCGCAGCGCCTTGCCCTTGGGCAGCAGGTAGTTGCGGGCAAAGCCGTCCTTCACGTGCACAACCTCGCCCATCTGGCCGAGTTTGGCGACGCGTTCGAGCAGGATCACGTCCATGGGGTTGCTCCTTTGAGATTCATTGATCGTTGGCGGCCGGCGGGGCGGGCGGCGGATTGCCCGGTCCGAGCGGGCCCTTGGGACCGGACGGCCCCCTGGAGCCCGGCTGGCGCCGGCGAATGTCGAGGAAGGCGTCGGCAAGGCCGGCGAACACGAAGAACAGCAGCGGCCAGCCGAACAGCATGATCGCCACATAGGAGGTGGCGAGCATGAAGCCGCGCCCGGAATAGCCGCGGGTGATGGCGTGCAGCAGCGACAGGCCGGTGAGCGAATAGGCCACCGCCAGCGTGGCGGCGAACAGCCCGGCCAGGATGCCGACGAGGCCGCCGAGCAGGCTCAGCAGCGCCACTGCCGCGAACACCGTCGCGGCGAAGGCCGGCATGCGCACCTCGGTGAGGTCCGGCCACGGCCGCACCAGCCGGCCCGACGCCCGCACCACGCGCCCCGCGCCCCACAGATTGAGCAGCACGGTGAGCATCGACAGCACGGCGGCGGTCAGCGGCAGCACGACGACCATCAGCTTCACCGCGGCGTCGACATCCTCGACGCCGGGCAGGGCCAGCGGCTTGTCGGCGGGCGTGTCGGTCTGCAGGCGCAGCACCTGCTCGACGATGCCGCGCAGCGCGGCGGTGTAGGCCGTCTCGCTGGTGCCGAGCCCGATCACGCCGACCGAGACGCCGGCCGCCGCGATCATCGCCGCCCAGAACAGCAGGCGGCCGACCGGATACCATTCCAGCTCGCCGCGGGCATTGGGCCGCGCCAGCAGCGCCAGATAGGCGAGCAGCCACGCCGGCACGCCGATGCCGGCGAGGAACGCCACCAGGAAGATGGGGTTGAGCGCCAGGGCCAGCACGGCCGCCGCGGTGACCGCGGCGAGCAGCGCGCCGTAATGCCGCCAGCCGAGGCCGGTGATGAGAATCGGCAGCGGCGCGGCGTAGAACAACGCCATGGCGAACGCCGACCCGGTGGAGACCGAGGCGAACAGCAGCGCCGAGGCGAGACCGGCCGAAAGGCCGATGGACAGGGTGTTGGTCATCGAGCTGTCCCGCTCTTGATGGAGCGGTTAGAGGCGGGCACCGCCCCAACCACAGGCCGCCGGCCCATTCCGGCGACCCCGATGCGTGCGCTCTGCAGAACCGCCCGCAGGGGGCGGCGTCCGGTCGGACGGCCGGCGCCGCGGCGCCGGCCCCCGCTTCAGCGGATCACGTAGGGCAGAAGCCCCAGGAAGCGCGCGCGCTTGATGGCGCGGGCGAGTTCGCGCTGCTTCTTGGCGGAGACCGCGGTGATGCGGCTCGGCACGATCTTGCCGCGCTCGGAGACGTAGCGCTGCAGCAGCTTCACGTCCTTGTAGTCGATCTTCGGGGCGTTGGCGCCGGAGAACGGGCAGGTCTTGCGGCGGCGGAAGAACGGACGGCGGGCGGGCGAGGTGCTCATGCGTTGTCCTCCGAAGCCTCGGTGTCGTCGCCGCCGAAGCCGTCACGGTCGCGGCGGCGGTCGCCACGGCGCTCGTCGCGGTCGCGCTTCAGCATCATCACCGACGGCGTCTCTTCGAGCGCGTCGACGCGGATGGTGAGCGAGCGCACCACGTCTTCCGACAGGCCCATCTGGCGTTCCATCTCGGCGACGGCCTTGGCCGGGGCGTCGATGTTGAACAGGGTGAAGTGGGCCTTGCGGTTCTTGCGGATGCGGTAGGCCAGCGACTTGACGCCCCAATACTCGACCTTGGGAACCGTGCCGCCACCGGCCTCGATCACACCCTTGAACTGGGTGGTGAGGTCGTCGACCTGCTGGGACGTCAAGTCCTGGCGGGCCATGAAGATATGCTCGTACAACGGCATATGTGTCACGCCTTTCGTTGCGATGGTCCGCCGGTACGGCGCCAAGCCCCTCGCGGCCCGGAAAGGCTGCGGTGTCTCGGGAGAGCGGGGACACGGGACGGCGGGTGGGACCACCCTGCCGCGGGGCGCGAGCGCCGTGCGCGGCTGTCCGTTCAGCCCCCGGCCATGCCGGTGGAAGCTGGCGCTTATACACGGAAACCGCCCGAGCGCAACGGCGGGGCGGGCGAGCCTCCTCCAAATCCCCCTTTCGGATCCTCCCTTTCAGAACCCCCTGTGGTTTTGCGGTTCCAGGCCGCGTGCAGCGTGCCGTAGCATGGTCGGCGAACCTCGATGGCGGCGGTGGCAACGGCGGTGGCGGGCGATGCGCAGTCCCTGGATGCTTGGATGGTTCCTCGCCGCGCCGGCCGTGATCGGCGCCGTCGGCCCAGCCGCGGCGTCGCAACCCATCCCCTACGCGATCGTCGGCTGCGCCTCGCGCGGCGCGTTCCACGCCCCCGGCCAGACCAACGACGGCGCCGTCCTGCCGCCGGTCAAGACCCTCGAAGGCAGGATCCTGGACGGCAAGACCCTTCGCATCGAGGGCTTCCTTTCGCCGGGCGACCGGTTCTCGGCGCAGACTGTGTTCATCGTCGACAACCGGTGCCGGGAGGACCTCATCAGGGGATATCGTCTGTGCGACCCGTGCGGGACCATGCCGGGCATGCCGACGGGGATGCTGCCGCCACAGCCCGGCACCAAGGTGAACTTGCCCGCCGAGGTGCTGCGGCAGTTCGATCATCCCCCCATCCGGCGCTCCCCGCCTTGACACCCGCCGCTTCGGCGTATCAATGGCGCCGCTTTGCGGGGGGCGGTTCAAGATGACCACAGCTTTCGTGTTTCCGGGCCAGGGCAGCCAGGCTGTCGGCATGGGCAAGGCGCTGGCCGAGGCGTTTCCGGCCGCCCGCGCGGTGTTCGACGAGGTCGACGCGGCGCTGGGCGAGAAGCTCACCGCCGTGATGTGGGACGGCCCCGCCGACACCCTGACGCTGACCGAGAACGCCCAGCCGGCGCTGATGGCGGTCTCGCTCGCGGCGATGCGGGTGCTGCAGCAGGAGGCCGGGCTCGACCTCGCCCGCCACGCCGCCTTCGTCGCCGGCCATTCGCTGGGCGAATATTCGGCGCTCGCCGCCGCCGGCGCGCTGTCGGTCGCCGACACCGCGCGGCTCCTGCGCCTGCGCGGCCGCTCGATGCAGGCGGCAACCCCGGTCGGCACCGGCGCCATGGCGGCGCTGATGGGGCTGGATTTCGAGGCCGCCGCCGCGGTCGCCGCCGAGGCGGCGCAGGGCGAGGTGTGCGCCGCCGCCAATGACAACGCGCCGGGCCAGGTGGTGGTGTCCGGCCACAAGGCGGCGGTGGAGCGCGCCTGCGAGATCGCCAAGGCCAAGGGGGCGTCGCGCGCCATCCTGCTGCCGGTGTCCGCCCCCTTCCATTGCCCGCTGATGGCGCCGGCCGCCGACGCCATGGCGGCGGCGCTGGCCTCGGTCGAGGTGCGGGTGCCGGTGGTGCCGGTGGTGGCCAATGTGCTGGCGCAGCCGGTGACCGACCCGGCCGAGATCCGCCGCCGGCTGGTCGAGCAGGTGACCGGCACGGTGCGCTGGCGCGAATCCGTTGGATTCATGGCCGGCCAAGGGGTGACACGGCTGGTCGAGGTGGGCGCCGGCAAGGTACTGTCCGGCCTCGCCAAGCGGATCGTCAAGGAGATGTCCGCCAGTTCGGTCGGCACGCCCGAGGATATCGCGGCGTTCAAGGCCAGCTTCAGCGCGTGAGAGGACCGATGTTCGATTTGACGGGCAAGACGGCGCTGGTGACCGGCGCAACCGGCGGCATCGGCGCCGCCATCGCCCGCGCCCTGCACCGGCAGGGCGCCACCGTGGCGGTCTCCGGCACGCGCGCCGAGGTGCTGGGCGAGCTTGCGGCCGAGCTTGGCGGGCGCGTCCACGTGCTGCCCTGCAACCTCGCCGACACCGCCGCTGTGGAGGCGCTGGTGCCGGCCGCCGAGGCCGCGCTCGGCCAGCTCGACATTCTCGTCAACAATGCCGGCATCACCCGCGACAACCTCTTCATGCGCATGAAGGATGAGGAGTGGGATCAGGTGATTGCGGTCAATCTGACCGCCGGCTTCCGCCTCTGCCGCGCCGCGGTGAAGGGCATGATGAAGCGCCGCTACGGCCGCATCATCGGCATCACCTCGGTGGTGGGCGTCACCGGCAATCCCGGCCAGGGCAATTATGCCGCCGCCAAGGCCGGCATGATCGGCATGTCGAAGGCGCTGGCGGCCGAGGTGGCGAGCCGCGGCATCACCGTCAACTGCATCGCGCCGGGCTTCATCGAGACGGCGATGACCGACGCGCTGAACGACAAGCAGCGCGAGGCGGTGCTGGCGCGGGTGCCGGCCGGCCGCCTCGGCACCCCCGACGACATCGCCGCCGGAGCGGTGTATCTGGCCTCCGCCGCCGGCAGCTACATCACCGGGCAGACGCTTCACATCAATGGCGGCATGGCCATGGTGTGAACAGGTTAATTCGGATTTGCCGCTGCTGGCCAAGCCGGATGAAGTATGCTAACGGCGGCGCCGCTGGGCTGGGACGCGCGAGCAATGGGGGGCTTCGGCCGCGCTGGCGTGAGCAGTTTGTCCTGGTTTTTCTCTCCGTTACAGCCGCTGGACGAGACCGATCGAGATCCTAACGTGCGGCGCTGACACCAGAGACCTCCGCAACACCTTACAAGGATGAATCCATGAGCGACATTGCCGAACGGGTCAAAAAGATCGTCGTCGAACATCTCGGCGTCGAGCCCGACAAGGTGACCGAGAACGCCAGCTTTATGGACGATCTCGGCGCCGACAGCCTGGACACCGTCGAGCTGGTGATGGCGTTCGAGGAAGAGTTCGGCGTGGAAATCCCCGATGATGCCGCCGAGACCATCCTGACCGTCGGCGATGCCATCAAGTTCCTGTCCAAGACCGCGGCCTGACCGCAACCCGGCCCCACTGAGCGGGCCCGCGCCGGGGTGATCCCCCGGCCGGTGGAGACGTATGATGCGGCGTGTCGTAGTGACCGGCCTCGGCATGGTTTCCCCGCTGGCCTGCGGGGTTGAGGAAACGTGGTCCCGGGTTCTGAAGGGCGAAAGCGGAGCAGCGCGAATCGAAACGTTCGACGTTTCCGATCTGCCCTGCAAGGTCGCGACCCCGATTCGCCGCGGCGACGGGTCGAACGGCACCTTCAATCCCGACCAGTGGATGGAGCCGAAGGAGGCCCGCAAGGTCGACGACTTCATCGTCTACGCGATGGCCGCGGCCCGGCAGGCGCTCGATGACGCCGGCTGGGCGCCGAAGACTGCCGACGATCAGAACGCCACCGGCGTCCTGATCGGCTCCGGCATCGGCGGCATCGAGGGCATTGCCGAAGCCGGCATCATCCTCAAGGAACGCGGTCCCCGCCGCATCTCGCCCTTCTTCATCCCCGGCCGGCTGATCAACCTCGCCTCCGGCTACGTCTCGATCGAGCACGGGCTGAAGGGGCCGAATCACGCGGTGGTCACCGCCTGCTCGACCGGCGCCCACGCCATCGGCGACGCGGCGCGCCTCGTCGCGCTGGGCGATGCCGAGGTGATGGTGGCCGGCGGCAGCGAATCGCCGCTCAGCCGGCTGGCGATCGCCGGCTTCTCGGCCTGCCGGGCGCTGTCGACCAGCTTCAATGACGAGCCCACCCGCGCCTCGCGCCCCTGGGACAGGGACCGCGACGGCTTCGTGATGGGCGAGGGCGCCGGCGTGGTGGTGCTCGAAGCCTATGAGCACGCCAAGGCGCGCGGCGCCAAAATCTACGCCGAGGTGATTGGCTACGGCCTGTCGGGCGACGCCTATCACATCACCGCCCCCTCCGAGAGCGGCGACGGCGCCTTCCGCTGCATGCAGGCGGCGCTGCGGCGCGCCGGCATCTCGCCGGACGAGCTCGACTACATCAACGCCCACGGCACCTCGACGCCGATGGGCGACGAGATCGAGCTCGGCGCGGTGCAGCGGCTGCTCGGCAACGCCGCCGCGCGGGTGTCGATGTCCTCCACCAAGTCGGCGACCGGGCACCTGCTCGGCGCGGCCGGCGCGGTCGAGGCGATCTTCTCCATCCTGGCGCTGCGCGACCAGGTGGCGCCGCCCACCCTCAACCTCGACAATCCGTCGGTGGACACCCCCATCGATCTGGTAGCCCACACCGCCCGCCAGCGGCCGATCGAGGTGGTGCTGTCCAATTCGTTCGGCTTCGGCGGCACCAACGCCTCGCTGGTGTTCCGCAAGGCGTCCTGACGCCGTCGCTGGGTCCCGCGCCCGCACCGGCGGGCGCGCGGCACGCTCGCTTTCGCCATATTTGCCGCTAGTCTGCCGCTGGCTCCGGCCGGCGCGCAGCGTGTCTGCGCGGCCGGAGCCGGGACGGCACCCGGCTTCGGCCCGTCCGCTCGCAGACCGTTTCCGGCATCCCATTGGGATGGGCCGAAAGCCGGATGACGCCGATCGCCGATCCCTTCCGGAAGCTTGGCGCTCCGGCCCGGCCGGGCTTCGCGGGATTCGGAACAGGGACGGTTCGGGACGCGGGACGATTCGGGTGGATCGCGCGTCGAAGGACCAGACGTCGAAGGACCAGATATGGCGGACGACAAGGACAGGCCGGCGGCGGACGCCTCGGCGGCAGACCAGCCCTTCACGACGGTGACCGGCGCCGCGCCGCCCGACAATGCGGCCGAGGCCGCGCCCGGCGCCGTCCCGCTGGCGACCCCGGCCGGCCACGACCATCCGGCGCCCGAACCTGCGCCGGCCCAAGAGTCGGGCCAAGCGACCCACGCGGAACAGGCGCCGGCCCAAGAGACATACGCCCAAGCGACGCAGGCGGAACAGGGGCAGGCCGAAGCGGCCCAGGCCGCGCCCGGTCCCTTCGAGCCGAGCCTTTACGAGGCCGCGCCGTGGGCGGCGCCTCAGCCGTCGACCGCCCAGCCTGCCGCCGCCCAATCCGCCGGGACGCCGCCGGCAGCAGCCGACGCCAAGCCTGTGGACCAGGGCGCCAAGGTTGCCAAGGACCAGCCGAGCAAGGATCAGCCCGACAGGAAACAGGCCAAGCGGCAGGACAAGCCGGCCAAGGCGCGCTCGCGTCCCTCGCGCCGGGCCCGCAACCCGCTGGTGGTGGCCGGCAATGTGCTGCTGACGCTGACCGTGCTGGTCGGCTTCACATTGATGGCCGCGCTGTCCTACAGCGAGACGCTGCTGCGCAAGCCCGGGCCGCTCGCCGCCGAAAAGGTCGTCAACCTGTCGCGCAATTCCGGCTTCCGCGACATCGGCGAGCAGCTCGAGCGCGAGGGCGTGGTGGGCAATGCCTGGGCGTTCGTGGCCGGGGTGATGCTGCGTCAGGCCCGCGAGGACCTGAAGGCCGGCGAATACCTGTTTCCGCGCGGCGCCAGCCTCAACGACGTCATCGGCATCATCGTCACCGGCAAGTCGGTGCTGCACCAGATCACCATTCCCGAGGGGCTGACCTCGGAGCAGACGGTGGCGCGGCTGCTGGAGAACGACGTGCTGGTCGGGCCGATCCGCGAGATCCCGCGCGAGGGCAGCCTGCTGCCGGAGACCTACCGCTTCAATCGCGGCATCACCCGCGAGCAGATCCTCCAGCGCATGGCCGCCGACCAGCGCCGGGTGGTGGCCGAGATCTGGGCGAAACGCGCCCCCAATCTGCCGCTGCGCTCGCCCGAGGATCTGGTGACGCTGGCGTCCATCGTCGAGAAGGAGACCGGCAAGCCGACCGAGCGGGCGCGCGTCGCCTCGGTGTTCCTCAACCGGCTCGGCCGGCGCATGAAGCTGCAGTCGGACCCGACCATCATCTACGGGCTGGTCGGCGGCAAGGGTTCGCTCGGCCGGCCGATCCTGCGCTCCGACATCGACCGGCCGACCGCCTACAACACCTATGTCATCGACGGGCTGCCGCCCGGGCCGATCGCCAATCCCGGCCGCGCCGCGCTGGAAGCCACCGCCAATCCGGCCGAGACAAGGGATCTGTTCTTCGTCGCCGACGGCACCGGCGGCCACGTGTTCGCCGAGACGCTGGACGAGCACAATCGCAACGTCGCCCGCTGGCGCGAGATCGAGCGCCAGCAGAGCGGCCAGACGGCCCCGCCGCCGGCCGCGGCGCCTGCCGCCCCCACCCAGCGCCCGACGCTGCCGCCGCGCTCGCGGAACTGAACAGAACGTGTCCGGGCCGGGGCAACCCCGCCCCGACGGCTCCCGGCGGCGAGGCGCTGTCATCGCCGGCGGGTCGGGTTTCCGGTGGCCGACCGAGACGGCGTCCGGCCAGTTTCCGGTTTCGAGCTTCGCCCCTCGAAGTCCCCCCACCCCCGACCCCTCCCCACCGCTCGCAAAGCTCGCGGGGGGAGGGGAGAAAAGGGGCGCCTCTTCTCCCCTCCCCCCATGAACGCAGTGAATGGTGGGGAGGGGTCGGGGGTGGGGGGCAGAACGCCCCGGCGCGCGTCGTCTGCATCCCGCCGCGCCGTGTCTTGCGGCCCTCGGCAGCACGCCCTCAAGCCGTCGCGATCACGCCGCGACCGGCCCGTCGTGCGACCCTGTTCGAAATGTCGTTGAAGCGGCCTTGCAGCCGTCTCCGCAAAAGCGGATTCCGGGCCGGCGGCGCACCTTGCGCCTCTGTCGCGCTGCGCGCGCAATGGCGGGCGCGGCGAGCGCCCCGGCGGCGGGAGCGGCGGCCTCGAACCGCTCCCCAGAGTGGCCCTCATCGAGGCCTTCAGCTGTCCCGCTCGACCCGCACCTGGGTGACGCCGCGATCGACGAAGCCCAGCTCGCGGGCGGCAGCGTAGGAGACATCGATGATGCGGCCGCGCACGAAGGGGCCGCGATTGTTGATGCGGACGACGACGCTGCGGCCGTTGCGGAGATTGGTGACCCGCACCTGGGTGCCGAACGGCAGGGTGCGGTGGGCGGCGGTCAGCGAATTGCGGTCGTAGCGCTCGCCACTGGCGGTCCGGGCGCCATGATAGCCGTCCTTGTGGCCGTAGAACGAGGCCACGCCGACGCCGGAATAGGACTTCGTCGACTTCAGCGAGTCCGCGTGCGAGGAGTTCGGCGTCATTGCAAGAAGCATGCAGCCCATTGCTGCAGCATAAAGCCCGCTGCGGCCTTTCCACACGTTATTCAATGTTTCGTCCCCCTGTTAACGATGGAGTTTATGCGCGCACCTCCGTTGATCCATCCGCTTCAGTAGAGCCCCCGGACGATCGGGAAAGGCTTCTGCCCGGACTATTGGGCGAAATCGTGGCTCGACCGCGACTGATGCCGAACAAGCCGGAAGAACGGCTTTCCGGTCTCTCGGTTGAATTATGAAGTAACTGATTTTTAAGAGATTATTTGAAGTCAAGTCCGGAATGCCGCGCCCGGCTCCGGGCCCGCAATTGCGGCCGAAGTGCCTGTCGGGACTCAGGTTTCGGTTAACGAACCGTTAACGGCTCGGCGCGCCGGCCGGGGCCGATGATCGGCCGCCGCGTTGCTTGAACGACTCGACGCCGCGCCGGATCATCTTCGCCGAATCTACGCGGTCGTCTCTTCTTGGCTGAAAAGACTTGGGGGGGTCGTCTTGGCGGGAGCGACTTGGGGGGCGACTTGGCGAGATCGTTTTGGCGAGATCGTTTTGGCGGGATGGTTCTGGCGGCTTCGCCTCGCCGGAGTCCCCTTGGACCGGCCTCGCCGCGCCGGCCGCATCACGCCGGCCGCGTCACGCGAGCCATGGCCATGCCATGCCGGCCGCACCACGCCGGCCCCACAGCGCCCACCCCACCGCACCTGAGGACCACGATCTGGGGACACGATCTGCGACGGGATCAAACCGGTTCCCTCTTTCGCGGAAAATGCTCTAGATTCCCGCCGCCCTGCCGGGCCCGTAGCTCAATGGTCAGAGCCGGCGGCTCATAACCGCTTGGTTGCAGGTTCGAGTCCTGCCGGGCCCACCACGCACCCCTCTTCTCGGCGTCGGCATCAGTAACGGTGGAGCCGCCGATACGCCTCCCCGCGGCTTGGTACGTGCAGCCTGACGGAGGTCGCCTTCGTCTGATCGAGCCTCGTCGCAGCTGATATCGGCTTGGATGCCGCGGGCGAACGCGGCAAACAGGCCCGACGCAGCGGTCGCGATCCACCGGTCGAGGTCGCGCGAGCTTCGTTGGCGGATCATCCGGTGGAACTCGGCGAGCCGTGCGTGGACCTCGACCAGTGCCGGAACGCCGGCTTCGATCGTGGCCACGATGAGCGTTTCCGCCTTCGTCAGATGGTCGCGAGCAACGGTCATCAGCCGGGCGATCGTGCGGGCCGACGGGACTTTCCGGAGCGCGGTCTCCGTCAGCTGATCGGCACGGCGCCGGCGTGTGGCCCACTCGGTGACGACGCGCAGGGCGCCTTGGAAGCCGAGGCTTCGAACCCGACGCCACAGCTCGGCACCGTTCCGGCACCCGGCCGCCCACTGCGCGTCGAGTGCCGGCAGGAACGCCTCCAGCGAGTTCTCCCGGACACGGAAGACGTCAGTGGAAGCACCCCGGACCACCCGCCGGACGATCTGCCGGCTGCAGCCGGTGCGCCGGACGATCTCCTTGATCGGCACGCCGTCCGCCGCGAGAGCGCGGATCGCCGCCGCGGCATCCTCCCGTCGCAGGTAGCCTTCATACTGCAGCCGCTCGGCCGCGGTCAGGAGACCCGGATCGATCGTCGTGACGCCCAGCGCACCGCGGATCGCGGTCATCGACCGCCGAACGGCGTCGAGGAAGGCCGCGCTGGCATTTTCCATCAGGTGCCACCGATCCGCCACCTGGACCGCGCCGGGCAGTGCCCGCGCGACTGCTTCGCCGTAACCGCCGCCGCCGCGATCACGGCCGACGATCTGAATGCCGGGATGGGCGTTCAGCCAAGCCGCGACGGTGGCGATCTCCCGATCGGGCAGAAGAGCGACCACCTGGTGCCGGGCGAGATCACAGACGATGGTCCCGTAGCGGTGCCGCTTCCGGAACGCCCAGTCGTCGATCCCGACGACCTGCACCGGCGGCGGATCACGACGACAGGCGCGCCGTCGTCGGACGGTCCGTAGGACGGTGTCGTTGCTGAGCGGCACCTGGAGCCGCCGCGCGAAGACTGAGGCCGGCCTGCCGCCGAGTGCGAGGCCGAGATGATGGACCAGGGTCTCGAGCCGGCCCGTCCGGCGCGCGAACGCTTCAAGGATCCCCGCGGCGACCCGAGGGCCGACCGCATCGAGATCCGCCAGGACGGCCGCATCGTCGCCGAGCACGCCCGGGTGTTCGGCCGCGGGCGGACGGTGTTCGATCCTGGCATTACGTGCCGGTGCTGGCCAGGAAGCCCGGCGCGCTGCGCAACGGGGCGCCGTTCAAGGACTGGGTGCTGCCAGCCGCCCTGGAGCGGGTCCGCCGCCGCCTGGCCGGCGTCACCGACGGCGACCGGCAGATTGGTGGACATCCTCACCGCGGTGCTGAGCGACGGCCTGACGGCGGTGGAGGCGGCCTGTGCCGAGGCCTTGCGCGAGGGCGTGCCGTGCGCCGACGTCATCCTCAACATCCTGGCCCGGCGCCGCACGCCGGTCAGTCCGATCACCATTACGACACCTGCGCGAGCGTCACCTCCGGCCCCTGCTTCCCGTCTAGGATCGCATCGACGATATCGGGCGCGAGGCCGAAGCTGCCCCCGCACACTATTGTTGTCGCCAGACGCAACTGTAGAACTAAGTTGCCGCATCATGCCCCTGCGCCGACGGTGTCTCGGAACAGGATCTCGCGATCCGTATCCTTCGTCGCGTCAGGCGGCATCAGCGTGTCATGCATCAGCTTGCGCTTGCGCTCCAGGAGCGCAGCGAGGTTCTGGTCGAAGGAGGGGCGGCCGTCCGCGCGAACGGCGAGCGGGATATGCACCAAAACCGGCCGCACCTGGCCAATGCGGTGAACGCGACCGGTACATTGGTCCTCAACGGCCGGGTTCCACCAGCGGGAGAGATGGATGACGTGGTTGGCCCGCGTCAACGTCAGGCCGACGCCACCGGCCTGGGGCGAGAGGATCATCACATCGAAGCCGCCGGATGCCGCCTGAAAGCGATCGACATAGGCTTGGCGTTTGGGGCCCGCGACACTGCCGTTGATGATGAGTGGCGGGGTGGCCAAGCCATAGCGGCGCTGGAGAATGCCGGCGAGGCGAGCCTGCAGATCGAGGTCGCCGAGGAAGACGAGTGCACGCTCGCCGGCGCTCGCCACAGCATCGAGCGTCTCGATTGCCGCCTGCAGGCGCGCGGACGCGGCGATGAAGGCGCCGTCGCCGGCCGGCTCGGAGGGGCAAGGGTGAAGCGAGACGGCGCGCAAGGCCTGCAGCGCTTTGAGCACGGCGCCGGGTTCGTCCGCGGCGCGGGCGGCCTCGATCGCGGCATCGTAGGCTTCCTGCTGAACGGGGGGCATGGGCCGGGGCAGGAGTCGTTCCTCCGCCAGTGGTAGATCCGGCAGATGGTCCTGCTTCATGCGGCGCAGCATCAAGGGCGGCCTGCCGCCCAACGAGCGCTCGAGCTGGCCTTTCAACGTCCGCAGGCGGGTCTCGTCGAAGTCGCGCTCGTATTCCGCGCTGAAGCTCTTGAGGTCGCCGAGCCAGCCAGGCTGGACGGTGTCGACGATGCACCAGAGATCCGCCAAGCGGTTCTCGACGGGGGTCCCGGTCAGCGCGACCTGGATCTCGGCCTTCATCGCCTTGGCGGCGTCGGTGAGGCGGATTCCCGGCGTCTTGATCTTCTGCGCCTCGTCGAACAGTAGCGCCGCGAAACGCACGCGACCGAAGTCCAGATGGTGGTCACGCAAGGTCTCGTACGTGGTGAGCACCCAGTCCGCGGCCGCGAGGCGGTTGACATCAAGCGCTGGAGCGCCGTCGGCGGATGTGGTCTTGAGAGCCTTCAGCCCACGGCCAAAGGCTTCCGTGCAAGCGCCAAGACCCGGGGCGACGAGGTGAAGATCATGCTCTTTGCGCCAGTTCTGGAGAAGGCCTGTCGGAGCGACGATCAGGAGCGGCGCGGGCGCGATCATTCCCGCTCGCATACCGTCACGCAGCCAAGCCAAAAACGCCAAGCCCTGCAGCGTCTTGCCGAGCCCCATGTCGTCGGCGAGCAGAACCCCTGGCAGCCCCTCCGCCCAGGCCCGCTGGAGCCAGCGGAGACCTTCTGCCTGGTGGGCCTTCAGCGGCGTGGCGAGGCTCTTCGGCGCGCCGTAGGCCGGCGCCGGGCGTGCGGACTGGACGAGGGACTCGATGTCGAGCGCATCTTCGTTCGGTTTGATGAGGAGCACCCGTGGCGCTTCTCCCTCGGCGTTCGGCAGGGGCTCGGTCGCGATGGAGGCGCGTGCATGATCGAGCGCGTCGAGGGCGGCGAGCGTCGCAATCGTCGCAGGGACCGTCAGCGTCTCCTCGCCAACCGAACATGCAACAGTGCCGCGCCCAGCTGTGATCGCGCCCTCGATGTCAGAGCGAAGAGCCGCGGTCTGCTCGGCGTCGAGCGCGATGCGGCGGCCGCCGAGTTCGATGCCGGCGACCGGCTCGCTCTGCCCAGCTCGCGAAGTGCGAGACGGCGCATCTCCTTCCCCAAACCAGTCCGTCGGCGCGAGTTTTATCCAGGGCACGACCCGCGGCGTCCAGAGCCCGAGGCCGACGACGCGATCTGCATAGGCCTGCGTCTCGCGAAACACGCTATTGAGCACGACCTCGTCGGTGTCGTCGCCCAGGGCCTCCCGCAGGAAGGCTCGCGGATTGGCGAGAAAGGCGCGCCGCAACGCGGGGGGACCGCTGTTCACCTGGCGCACTTCCGAGAGTGCCCGCCGCAGCGGCGGCTGCAGCACCACGTACCAATTGCGCCCGAGCGTATAGACCGCGCGTGCGTCGCTGAAGCCGTTGAAGTGCTTTTCGCCGAACAGCGCCTGTTGCTCGGGCGGGAGGAGCAATGTGTCCTCCTCGTCCCGCGCCCGGTGGAGAATCGGCACGAGCACGGCCGCATTGCCCTGGCCCTTGAGGTCGAGCGAGAAGGCATCGGCGACCGCAATGGTCATTTCGCCGAGGAGGCCGGACGCCTGCGCGAGTCCGGCGTCCGCACCGGCCGGCAGCAGGTCCCGTAAGGCGGCGATCGCCGGGAATTTCCCGTCCCGCTCGGCGGCGTTCACTGCGTCGACAGCTTGCGCGATATCGAACAGTACCTCGGGCAGGCGGCTCGCCGCGTTCTTCCCGCGAAGAAAGGCCCCGACGCGCTCCAATCCGAGGATCGGCTTGCCCAGCGGCGTCGCCCATTCCAGCGCGACCTGGAAGGTGGGCTGCGTCATGAGCCCCCGGCCGGCCAAGCGCGCCAACACATCCGCGAGCTTCGGCAAGCCAAGGCTCGCGGCTTCGGCGGGTGACAGCGCAGCGACGGCGCGGTGGTCGAGGATGACGAGGTCATCACCTTTCAACGCCTTGTCGGCAGCTTCGAGCTGCCCGACAAGGTCGACGCCGGGCAGCAGCGCATCGGGTGCCTCCAGGGCCCAGCGATCGACAGCGACGGGACGGCTGTCCGGGTCGAGCATGCGAAGCACGGTGCCGGACGCCTCGGGTGTGAAGTTGAAGCGGTAGGTCAACGCGGCATCCAATCCGTGGGAGAGAGGCGAACGCCGGTGCGGCGGGCGATGAGTTCCGCGGCGCTGCCCTGCCAGTAGCTTCGCTTCGAGCCGATATGGCTCAGTCCGTCGCCATCGGGTGCGCCCCGGGAGCCGAACTGTGCGTTGGGTGGAAATGGCAAACCCTTGCCCGTCAGGTCATCACGGCTGTAGCTCCTGGCACCGAGGTGAGGCGCATTCTTCCAATCCGCCTGCCAAGCACGCAGCTTTCCGTTGTGACTCCAGTCGCAGAAGACGTAGCTGCCGATGCGCATCAGCAGAACGGATTGATCGCCGCTCGCACCCTCAAGGCGTGCATAAGCGCCGTTCAGGTCTTTGAGAGCGCGGGCAGAGGCAAAGACGCGCTTGCCGAGGGCCAACCATGCATCCTCGATCAGCCCCTTGTTCAAGCATGCTGCCCAGAACGCCTCACGGTAACGCCAATGATCGTCGAGTGCGTAATCGTCGATCAGGTCGAAGAAGAGCTTGAGCGAGGCACGCGCGAGCCAGCGGCGCATCAACGCGGTTGCCTCGTCTCCGGCCTCCCTCCAGTGCTGCGGCCGCAGCCGTGGATCGCCGAGGGCGCGGAGCAGGAAGGCTTGAATCTCGGCGCGCGTCGCGTCCGAAGGTGGCGATCCTCCGCGCAGCCACGGCGCCAACAGACCTCGCGCAACGGCGCCCTGTGCTCCCGGCTCTTCGAACCGCAACCTACCTCCGGGCGCCAGGAACGCGAGGCAGCGGGCGACAATCTCATCCGGGTGGGCCTTCGGCAGGGTTGTCGCGAACTGCATCAACACCTCGCCCTGCACGGCACGGGCATAGCCGCCGCCGGCTTGGACAGGGTCGTCGAGCCCGACCTCTTGGAGGATGGCCGCAACGGACCGCTGAGCCGTCAGGATAGCGTCGGCTACGCGGCGAGGGCCGAAACGCGCGTCAAAGAGGTTGAGAGCGCGATCAACATTGCGCCACGCGTCCAGGCGCGCGTCTGGGGTCTCCGCCAGGAGGCGGCGGATTGCATGGCCGGCCGCCTCGATCATCGGGGCATTTGCGTCGAAGCCAAGGAGCCAAGCCTGGATGAGCTTGCGACGCACGCTGCCATGGCGCATCGCGAGCGCGACGACCGCGTCGAGAAGACCGGGTAGGCCCGCCAGCGGCTGCTTGACCGCCCACAGCAGCCACGGCGCTTCGCGCAGATACTTGGCTGGCACCTGGGTGTACGCGCGCGATTGCGCGGCGGCGAGGATGCTGCTTCGAGCTTGGTCGAGCATGGACTTT
This sequence comes from Blastochloris tepida, assembly GCF_003966715.1. NCBI lineage: Bacteria > Pseudomonadati > Pseudomonadota > Alphaproteobacteria > Hyphomicrobiales > Blastochloridaceae > Blastochloris > Blastochloris tepida. Next base: position 2,896,177 of record NZ_AP018907.1, on the reverse strand, counting down.
TCCGGCGGCTTGGGCGCACGCCCGGCTGCACCCAGATCAACCAGCGCCTGCGCGCTCGCCTCAGCCTCCGGAAGTTTGGTCGCGCGCAGCACTTTCACCGCAGCAGCCAGCCGCCCGAGCACTTCTCGCGTCGGCGTGAGAGTGGAAGATTCCGCCATCACGATCCGTCTCCGAGCGCTGGACGGATCTCGTCGACGAGGCGCTGCAGCTCATCCGACGTGCGCGAGGAGAGGAGGAAGCGCAGATCGATGCGACGATTGAGCCGAAACTCCTCTTCCGTGTCGCCGCTCGCGATCGGACGCCGATCGCCGTAGGACGACACGGCCAGCAACGGGAAGCCGCTGGAATTGCGAAGCCCGTCCAGACCGTTCCGCTGGCGCAATTCCTTGAAGACGGTCAGGGCCCGCTCGACCGAGAGGCGGTCGTTGAGGTCGCGCGATTCCTCAACCGAAAGAACACGGCCGCCGATGCGGTAGCCCTGCCGGTCGGAATGCCCCTCGATCAGGACGCCTTCCAGCGTCGAACGATCCTGCTCGCCGCAGCTGGCCGTGCGATCGCTCCGGCTGAAGCAGGGCAACACGTCTCCCAGCGCACGGGCAAGCTTGGCAAGGTTGCCTTGCGCTTCGGCGAGCTTTGCGGGAACGACACCTCGGCCGGAGATGACGCCGAGCTCCGACTGCCCCTTCTCGAACAACAGTTGCTCCGGCAGCCGCAGAATGCCGGAGTCGGGATCGATGATGACGGTGAGGCCATCGTCGCGCAGGCGTCGCTCCAGGGTCGAAAGCAGGCGCTTTCTGGCGGCTTGTCGACCTTCCAGTTCCTCGGTCATGCGCGCAACGGCCCGCTGCAAGAGCCGGCGCAGCTCCTCGTTCTTCAGGCGCTGCGCGTCGGCGGCTTCCTTCTCCCGCGCGGCCTCCTGCTGAGCGGCTGTCGCCTTGCGGCGCTCTGCGTCGGCGGCACGGCGTGCCTCCTCGGCTTCGGCCCGCGCCGCCACAAGCTCGGCAAGTGCGACCTTTTGCTTGTCCTCGTCATCCCGGAAATTGAGCGCGAACACGGTGAGCATGAGGAGAAAGACGAAGAGGATGCCAACCATGAGATCGCTGACCGAGGCGAAATAGCCCTCTCCGCCTTCCTCCGCGTTGTCGTTGGCCGCCGTCATCAGGGCCTCCCCAGGCCAGGACCGTTGCCGGCGGGCGCTCCGCCGTGGGGCCGCGAGGGCAGAACGTCTGCCAAGGGTTCGAGAACCGCTTCGAGATCCTTCACCGCGTTTCCGAGCTGGCCTGCGGCTTTGCCGAGGTTGTCGTCGGTCTGCTTGACAGTCTTGGCGACCTGCTCTGTGAAGCCCTGGAGGCCGACCTGCAATTCGCCAAGGACACGGGCGAGGTCGCGATCCACCCCCTCGAATCGGCCGACTGCCTGCGTAAGGTTCTCGGCAAGACGACCGGCCGCGGCCTGCGTGCTTTCAAGCCGCTGCCCGGCACCTGCAATCTGATCCGCCGCGCGCCCCACCGCCTGCGCGGCTTGGCCGAGAGGCTCGACAGCCGCGCGGGCGGCTTGGCCAGCGGCACGCAGGTCGGTCGCGGAGGCCGTCAAGGGTTGCGCCGCCTTGTCCGCGGCCTGCTCGAACTCGGTCAGCCGCAGCACGATGCCGTTGGTCGCCGTCGTCAGAGCTGCGACCTGTTGCGCCAGGGTCTCGGCCCGGCCACCGAAACCCGAACCAGCCTGGTCGAGCCGGGCGCCTGCCGCCTCGCCCCCGCGCTGCAAGGCGGCGCCTGCCGCCTGCCCGGCGCCGGTAAGGGCTTCGGAGGCGCTGGTAAGCGCTGCCGCGACCGCCTGGCCCGCTCCGTTCAGGCTCGCGCCGACGGCTGCGGCTCCTGCCGTACCGCTCTTCTCCAACACCTCGCCGGCGCTGACCGCCGCACCTTTGAACTCCTGGATGAGACCGCGCATCTCATCTCGCATGCCTTCGGTCGCTTCAGCGATGCGCTCGACGGCCTGCTCGGCGCCGCGGCCCAACGCGCCGCCGGTGTCGGACGCCGCGCGTTCGAGGACTTCGGCGCCTTTGCGGCCGTTGCCTCAAAGCCCGCTGCTGCGTGGCCGATGCGCTCCGCGACCGCCTGAATGGCGTCCGTGCCGGCTGTCCGGCTCTGCTCGGCGAGCCCTCTCAGCTCACCCATCATTGCCTCCACCTGCTGGGCAAGGCGCGCCGCACTCTCCTCTGTCTGCTGTCCCATACGAATACGCGAGTCTTCGGCAGCCTGCGCAAGCGCCCCTGTCATGGCGCGCGCGGCCTCCTCGAATCCGCCTGCCGCCGTCGTCAAACGTTCCGCCAATTCGCGGCCGGCCTGGGCTCCCGCCCCACGGGTTTCGTCCGCGACCGAGCGCAAGGTCTCGGCAAGCCCGCTCATCTGGTCCGTGATGCGCGAGAGCGCGGCCTCCGCCCCTTCACCCATGCGGGCTGCCATGGTGTCGGCGGATTGGGCCATGCGAGCCGCCGCCTCGCCAAGGCCCGATTGCAGGCCGTCGAGCCGGCCGCTCAGACGTTCGAGACTCGCCGCCACGTCCTGCATCCGATCGCCCGCGCCGCCCTGAAGGCGTTGCAGGAAGCCGTCGAGCATCTGCCCCATCGCATCCTCGGTCCGGGTGGACATGCCTTCGGCCAGCCGTTCCATGGCTTCTCTGAGGGGCAGGATGTGCTCGCCGAGACGCGCATCGAAGGTTTGGTCGAACGCTTGGCCGATGCTCACCGCAAGGTCCGTCGAGAAGGTCTCCAGGCGATCGGCCTGCTGGCGTAGAATATTGTTGGCCTCCTGCTGCAGCTCCGCGAGTGTAATTAGCGGAGCCCGCAATTCCAGGGCCCGATTGAAACGATCCAGGGCTCGCTCAGCCTGCTTCAGGCAGTGCTTTCTAAATAGTGCATATGCTATCGACAGAGTAAGGCCGGCCAACGACGTGATGAACTTGAAAGATGCCGTACCAAGCAAGGTGGTCAGCGCTTTCGTTCGTTCCGCCGCCTCGCCATTCACCACACCGCTCGCGCTGCTGAGTGCGAAGGCAAGACCAACGAAGGTGAACAGCAGACCGGCGCCGACCAACAGATTCGGCAAAGCCGCATGATAGCGAAGGTCGAGCCCGATGGCAGACGAACGAAGCAAATCAATATCGAACCATGCCGCTGCCCGGGTGGTCGAGCGATAGTGCGGAAAAGGCTCGTATCGCGCGATCAGAGAATGACTGAACTCGCTCCAGCGGCTGCTGAGGACTGGATCGCCCTCCAGCTGTTCCGCGACTGATTCGTAGTCGCTCCCAAAGTCGCGCCGATCTGGGGATCGTTCGATTGCGTCTGTTGCCAGCTCAAGGGAGCGGACCAGCCGCCCTGTGCCTCGCCACAGCGAGAGCCCCGAGAGCGCGGCCCACCCGATGAGCCCCAGCACGACGAGCGCGATCGTCACGGGATGGGCGACGAGGGCCGCAAGATCAAGGTCTCCGAACAATTTTTCCACCTCTCCTATATCCTGAGCGCACCTCCGGACACGGCGTGCCTGGAACTGCAATTTTATCGGTCAACCATGGCTCTGGTTTCAGTCTACGATGGCTCGCAACTGCTGGAAGCGCGAGAGTGTCGGCTAGCGCAACTGATCGATGGACGGCAAGCCGCAATCTACCGTGGCTTGGCTTTCCCGCTCCTGCCGTCGGGAGCCGCCATCGACATCAGCGGCGAAGCGCACCCGCCCGAGGCCGCTCTCGTGTCGCCCATCCCGGCGGCCCGCTCGGAGTCGGTCCGATCCTATGTCGTGATCGCCGGAACCGACGCCGCCTACATCCTGCTCGCGGGCCATAGTTTCCAGGCGGACAAAGCCGCCGCGCAGTTGAACAGGGCCGGATTCGAGGTGATCCGGACAGGGCGGTATCTTGGCGAACCGGTGGACGGCTTCGTGGCCGACTGGTTCGTACGAATCGGCACGCCGTCAGGTTCTGACGCGCTGGAGGCACGTCTTGCCGCGCTGTTCGGGAATACGCTCGCCTCGCGCGAGAGCGCGACGGATCTCAGGTTGCGTCTGCTGACGGGAGAACTGGCAAGCGCGCGCGAGCGGGCGCGCCGCAGTGAGGAGGAGGCCGACCGCTTGCGGTTGCTGCTCGCCGAGCGCAGCGCCAGCTCAATAGAGGTCGCCGCCTTGCGGGAACGCATCGAGACGGAGCGGCGCCAACGCGAGATCGCGGAGTCGAATGCCAGTGCGGCATTGGCTCAACTCGAGTCAGCCACATCCGCCGCTGGTGTTGACGCTTCACCGGCGGCGTTCCGTGTGTCCAGGCGCGTCCTCGATGAGATCGCCGACGTCATCAAAGTCCTTATGCCGCGCATACGCCTCGTCCGCGGCTGTCTCGACACCATTGCGATCGAGTTTGCGGATCGGCAGGCACTCTACCGCGTCCTGGCCGAGTTGCAGGCTTGCCAGACAGCCATGCCCCAGCGCTGGAAAACCGTGCAGGGGGTCGACGGCTGGATCGAGCAGAGCAAGGTGGGAAACGGCGTTGACAGCCAGGGACGGGTCTACGCCCGTCTTGATCGCAGCGATCGATGCTGGGACGTCCTGGTTTCCCACAAGTCGTCGCAGGACCGAGATATTGACTGGCTGAAGCGGCAGTGAGGCTGAACCCGGCACCGGTGCCGCCTCACGCACGCTGCCGCCGAGCCCGTGGCTTCACCGTCGATCACGCCCGCATGGCTCCCGGTGGGCGCTTGAAGCAACTCCGCCTCCACACCGCCGACCCCCGTGCTCCGTCTCAGATGGAGCGCATCGAATCAAGAACTGCAGAGGCCTGTCAGGTTTTCTGGAACCATCCATGGGGTGGCGCATGACGCCACAACTCTCGCGTCTCAGGAGCGGAGCGACGAGGCGCTCCTTGCGCGCCCGACAGTGACCGACGCGGCCCGCGTACGCCAACCCGTCATGTCGTTCCTACGAACCCGGAATCGATCCGGCTGAAGACATGTGATACCAACGGCCGCGAACGCGGACCGTTGGTCCCGGTCGCGGATTTTCGTGAAATCTCTGATTTTCCAAAAGAAAATCCGCGAGTGTCAACGGCCCCACGCGTCAGCGACTGGGGCCGTTGGTATGATTTCAGATGGGTTGTGAAGTTCGCTGCTCGTCCTTATCGAAATCAATCCTTGGAAGTGACAGCATGAGCGTGAGTTCCCTCGTTCTCAGGGTAGCCGGAAGGCCGCGTTCATGCGCTGGACAGGGATGACAGTTCCACTCGTCATCAGCACGATCAGTCCGCGTTCGGCGCCGGTCATGTCGAGGTAGGCACGGATCTGCGCGCGATAGTGATCGAGGGTCTGAGGATCGGGATTCACGTCGCTCTTCCAATCGACGACAATGGCGGGACGACCATCGGCGGTGAGGGTCAGCGCGTCCGCGATTCCGGCGGTCGCCGTTTCCTCGCCATCATCTGCGTGGGCGGCGTAAACGGGAAACTCGGCGTGCAGCGCCGGGCGCAACGCCGCGATCTCCGGCAGCGCCAAGGTTCGGACGACGCAGCCGGCCAATTCTTCGGCCGCCAGCCCCGTTGCCGGATCGGCAACGGGGGAACGGCCGAGCGCACGGATGAGGTCGTGAGCGCGTTCGGTGAGGACTGTTGCGGCCTCATCGGTTTCCCCGCTCAGGACCTCTTCCATGAGCTTGTGCAGGATCAACCCACGCTCGCGGCTACCCTTAATGGCGACCGTCGTCTCCGGATTTCGCGGTTGATCATCGGCGCTGCCGGCCCAGATGGTGACCTCGTCTTCCTGGAGCACAGCGCCGGAGGCGCTCTCATCGCGACTCGGCGCCAGCCAAGTGAGGTGCGTCTGCCGGGCAGCAATTGCCGCGGCCTCGGCCGCAAAGACGTCGCGTGTCTGGACGTTGCCCGGATCGGCGCTAGCGGCCGCTTGGACAAGCGGCAAATGGGAAACGTCAATGCTGGGAAGATCAGCGAGGGAAAGATCGACGAGGCCGATCCAGGCTGACTTGGTCGGCTTCGCATCGAGTCGGGGCAGGACGAGAAGTTCGCGGGCACGCGTCGCTGCGACATACCACAGCCGGACGCGCTCGCGATCCAGTTCCTCTTTTTCCGCTTGACGCACGATGTCACACCCCCCCGGTGCGACACCCAGGACCGGGCAATAGAAGGTCCCGGTCTGGCGGTCGATCACCGCGCTGTCGGAGCGCATGACGCTGGTCATGGTGTTGACGGGTATGACGATCGGCCATTCAAGGCCCTTGGCGGCGTGCATCGTGAACAGCGCGACGGCCTCCTCCTGTGCATCGGGCCGACCTTCGATGGCGCGCGCCTCGTCGGTCCAGGCCGCAGTCATCGCCTCGGCGAAGGCGCGAAGACCGCGCACGGCGTAGCCAGTCGAAAAGTTCAGGTAGAGATCGACATTGGCGAGTGCGCGTTCTGCCTGGCCGCGATGACGACCGAGCAGAATTGGCCGAACTCGCATGACGTCGACCGCCTGTGTGAGAAGCTCATATGGCGTCGTGGAGTTGCCACATCTGTAGAGGGCCTGCAGCTTCTCGAAGGTCTCGCGCGCGAGCGGGTGAGCGATGGCGGCGGGATCGACGCCGAGATCGAGACGAGGGATGCGGTCGGGCTCATCTTCGGAACGCGGAAGCGCCCAGACGATATCCAGGAGCTCCTCTTCGCTAAGGCCGACCAGGGGGCCCCGCAGCAGTGCGCCGAGCGCCAGCGTATCCCGTCGGTCGGCGAGAACCCTGGTCAACGCGATCAGGTCCTGGACTTCCTGGCGCTGGAAGAGGCCTTTCCCGGCCTGCGTCGCCACCGGGATGCCTCGGCACTCCAACGCTTCTTCATAGCGCCACAGCTCGGTGCCGGTTGGCGCCAGCAAAGCGATGTCACCGGCTTGGCACAGACGCTGCGCGCCGCTGCGCCGGTCGAGGATGCGATGGCTGCCGATCAGCCGCGCGCACAGTTCGGCCACCGCATCGGCTTCGGCATCACGTTGTTGCTCGGCGCTGGCCTTGCCATTCTCGTCGGCGCCGGCGACGTCGAGGGCCGCAACGCAGAGACCCTCGTGAGGGTCATTGTGGAACGGATCAAGGGCGGTGAAACCGGGCTGCCCGTTGGCCGACAGCACGGTCTCGAAGCGCTCGTTGACGAATGTGAGGATCGAGGCGCAGGAGCGGAAATTTGTCGAAATCGATAGGAGACTGTCCGGATCCTGCGCGCGGAAGGCGTCGCGGGCCTGCACATAGGCGCCAACGTCGGCACCGCGGAAGCGATAGATCGCCTGCTTGGGATCTCCAACCAGGAAGAGCGCGCCCGGTCGAATCCGGAACGTGGTCCAGTCGCCGTCGTCTGCGGCGGGATCGCCACACAGCCGCCAGAAGATCTCGGTCTGGAGGGGATCGGTGTCCTGGAACTCGTCGACGAGAACATGCGCAAAGCGCCGCCCCAGCGCGCGCCGGACATCGTCATGGTCGCGCAGAAGGTCGCGCGCGGCGAAGATCAGATCGTCGAAGTCGAGCTGTGCGCTCGCGCGCTTGTACTCTCGGTAGTGCCGCAGGATCGGACGCGCTTCCTCGATCAGCGCCGCCAGAACATGACCGGCCGCCGCCTCAAGGAGCGAGGTCCAGGCATTGCAGCAGGCAGTGTAGTGGCTCTCGGCGGCGATGTTCAGCCGCTCCCCATCGGCCTTGGAAAGGCCCGCATGCTTCGCCGCCTCGAGCCACTTCCCCTTTTTGCGATACGCGGCGAATGCGCCGGAACCGATGCAAAGCTCCGGATTTGGACGTGAGATCAGAATCCCAATCAGCCCCGAGGGCGTCGTCGCGGCCGGCAACCCGGCAAGCGCGATCGCCATCTCTGTGAACCGCTCGACGACCGCTGCTGTTTCCGGTTCGCTGGCCGCCGCTCTGCGGATGAAGGCCTCGAAATCCGCCACCGCTTTGCGGAAGGCGGTGAGATGGCCGTCGATCGGAGATGCCGGGGGCGCAACGAGGGCGCGATGGCGACGGAGATTCTCGGCGATCGTGCGGATGAGCGTCAAGGCACGGTCGCGATCTTGCAAGACCATTTCGGCGAGAATGCCGCCACTTTCGCCCGACAGGCGCTCCTTCAGCCAGCCATCGACGATCTCCCTGAAGATGAGATCGGCCTGATCGCGGTCCATGACGTCGGCGCCGGGATCGATGTCGGCCTCCGCCGGATAGGGTTTGATCAGGCGTTGGCAGAAGCCGTGGATGGTCGAGCAGGTGATTTCGTCGATTGCCGCGCTGCCCACCTTGAGATTGTCCTGCTGCGCCTGTGACAGGCCATGGGGCAGCGCAATACGCAGTTCGGCCGCGATCTTGCCGGCCGAGAGGTCGGCAACAAATTCCCGAACCCGCGAGAGAAGCTCGCTGGCCGCCAACTCCGTGAAGGTGACGGCGGCGATGGCGCGCGGTGGGATGCCTTCGGCGAGCATGAGGGCAATGCGCCCGGCCATGACGGCGGTCTTTCCCGAGCCTGCACCGGCTTCGACCAGGAACGAACGATCATGGACGCTGATCGCCTCTCGGCGTGCGTCATCATCCCTGAGGGCTCGGGCCCCGGAGCTCATCATTCGGCCTCCCAGACCAGAGCGACGTCACCGAGCATTTCGGTGGCAGCCGGCAGTTTGCGTCTGCAGTAAGTGGCGCTGGCGTTCGCCGGCAGGGCGAAGGCAAGATCGTCAAAGCCACCGCCGGTGTCGGGACCTGGCAATGCCGCGCCGCCAGCGAGGCTGGTCCTCGCCGCGCGGAGAAAAGCGGCAATCTCCGCGAGCGCCGCTTCGGGGTCTTCGAGCTGGAGGTCGACCCGTTCACGAGGATACAGCAGCGAAGCGCTGATCGCGACGTCATCGCCCAGCAACGCCTTCACCGCGAACGCATAGAGGCAGCGCTGAAGTTCCTGTCCACCGTTCAGCCGGATTGCGGTCCGAGGCGGGCGGCCGGTCTTGTAGTCGCGAACCAGCGCACGCTTGCCGTCGCCGGAGACATCGAGCCGATCAATGTAGCCGGCAATGTTGAAACCCGTGTCTGGGATTGTGACCGGCACGTCGGGATCCCAAGGCGCCCTCGCGTCCGACTTGGGATCGATCCCGCCGAACGGCACCTCGCCATAGGAGCGGGCGTCCGGAAGCGGGTCGTCGTCGTAGGACAGGGCCTGCTCCGCCGCCACTCGGACCTCGTCCAGAGTGCGCCGCCAGATGACGGTCGGCGGAGGCGCCCGCTCGCTTTCCCATTCGGCGGCGACGAGCCCGGCGGCGCGATCCACGGCAGTGGCAATCGCGGCGGAGTCGGCTGCCGCCAGTCCGCCCGCACCCTCCAGGTCGCGCAAGGCGCGCTCAAGCACCGAGTGGACCAGTTCACCCATGTCCAGTGCCTCGAGGACCAACCGCTCGGCGCTGCTTTGCGGCGCGCGCCAGCCGAACGCATAGACCCAGACGTAGCTCAATGGGTTGCGCAGGAGGCGCTTGAGCGAGCTGGCGGACTGGGTGCGGGTCAGGATTGCGAGAATGAGCGGATGATTGGTCCGGACGAGTCCGTCATGCGCCGTGATCTCGGAGCGCTGCCAGTTGTGCCAGCAACCGAGCGCGCTGACCGCCTGTGGAGCGGCGCTGAACTCCTGCGGCCGGGCCATGAGGCGGTCGGTCTCGCTGAAGGCATGCAAGGGGACCGCATGGCGGCGAAGATAGGTTTCTTCGCGACGATCGGCGAGGAGGGGGCTGCGCCCCAACAGGCGTCCGTCGCTGCCGCGCCGCGCGCGCGAAAGAACGACTTCGCCGGACGTGGTGGCCAGGATCGTCTCGAAGTCCCGGCGATCGGCGAGGTTCACCGGAAGCGGATCGAGCTCGGCGGTCGGGATGATATGGTCCGGGATGAGACGGTCTTCGACAATCCCGCGCGGCCAGCGCGAGGAGTTCATCCCAACAAGGCGCACGAAGCGGCGGGGAGACGCCGCGAGCGCGCTGGCTGGCATCCAGGCGACGGACACGCAGGCCTCAAGTCCGTCATCCTGCCTCAGGGATTCGAGGGTGGCGTCGAGCGACGTGGCTGGCCCGGCGAGAAGTGCCTTGCGCCAGATGGCGAGCGCGCGGCCATTGAGAAAGGCTTCGCCGATTTCCGATGCGGCGTCCGGTCCCTTGGCAAGCAAGTCGACGGCCGCGCGCAAGGCGGGGGTGTGATCGGTGCTGTCCGGCCAGTCCTCGGGCTCCAATCGCGCCAGCAGGCGGTTCCAGGCAGTCGGCGTCGACAAGGGGGCATCGGTCGGCAGGACGCGCAGCCAGCCTTCGGGCAGGGATTCGAACGGTGCCGTTTCACGACATAGCGCGGCGAGGCGCCGGAGACGGGTCTGCGACAGGCCACGAACCAGGATGTCCGCCAGCGCGGCCGCCGCCTGTCCCTCGCGGGTGCTGACGACCTTGACGCCGTGGACGAAGTGCAGGTCGATATTGGCGTCCGCCCGCAGGGCCAGGAAATGATCGTCATAGTCGGCCGGCGAAGCGGTTGCGATCGCGATGTCCGAAGGGACTGCCCGGCCGGAGGCCAGAAGCGATCGCACCCATCGCATGGCCTCGATGGCTTCGTGATAGGCCGTCGCCGCGCTGACGGCGACGATCGTCGGGGTTTCCGCCGGCGCGCGCGCCACAGTGACGCCCGTATCTCGCAGCCAGTCCGGCACCGTCCTCGGCCCGGCCGTCCACTGCACGGGGATGTGCGCCGTGAGCGCCTTCAGGAGTGGGCGCCAGCAGGGCGAGAGTTCCGTCAGGCCGACGATCTCCATCGGTCCCAAGACGGCAGGTGCGTGGCCAATGCGGCGAATGGCGGCGTCGACGATGTCGACAGGTCGCAGCATGCCAGGTGGAAGCTGGCCGAGGACCGCCGTTTCCAACCGAGCGATAGCGTCAAGCCTCGGATGGTCGGCCGCGCGCGCCGCAAGGTCGATGCCGGCGCGCCAAGCCTTGTGCAGCGTGTCGGCGGCCGCGTCGATCATGCCGGGGAGCGACTTGATGCCCTCCAGTTCCCCCATCGGCGTCTCCGGCAGGACCGTCTGGATCGCCACGCGCAGGCTTTCGGGATCGATTGGTCTGGCGAAGCCTCCCGCGAGCCGTACCGCGGCCTGCTCGAAGGACATGACCTGCAGACCGTGCTGCCCGGCGCGGGCCGCCGCCAAGCGACGCTCCCGCATGGCGAGGCGGCCGTGGACGACCAGGGTGGATCGACTTGCGACGGACATGGCTGCTGTTCCGCTCAGGGTTCGTCTAGAAATAACTGAATCGACCGAAATGTGGCTCTTCCTGTAACATGCACAATCGGTTCTGATCGACTGTCGCCGACGGTTACAATCTCGACCCTCCGATTCAGGTGCTGACTTGAACTTCGGACCCGCATTGGAACTGTGACCGGTTGTAACCCCTTGTTCACGCCGCAAACCCGATCGGCCTGCGGGCGCCCGGCTTGGCATCCGATTCCTGTTTCAACCAATCGGCGGCCCGTGTCGGATCCGAGAGCCCCATAACGGAAGCCTTGCGGATGACGACCGCGAAGTCGCCGGGCGTCAGGTTCTCGATGCGCAGCAGCCAGTGCGGCGGTGCGACACCGAATGCCTGACGAAACGCAGCCGCAATCTGCGCCGACGTCATCGGCAGAAATCGCACCTTGAACAGAAACCGCCGCAGGGTCGCAGGATCGAACGCGTCAATCGCGTTCGTCGTACAGGCGAAGGGCTGCGGATGACGCTCCATCCAGGTCAGCATCTCGTTGACCTGGGTGATCTCCCACGACCGCGTAGCGAAGCCGCGATCCCGCAACAGCGAGTCCGCCTCATCGAGGATCAGGAACGCCCCGGTATCCGCAGCTTCCTCGAACGCCGCCGCGATCGCCTTCTCCGAACCGCCGACATACATCGACAACAGATCGGACGATCGCTTTTCCAGCACGTCGAGCCCGAGCCGCTCGGCAAGATGGCGGGCGTAGGCGCTCTTGCCGGTGCCAGGCGGCCCCGAGAAGCAGAACGACATCGCGCGCGTCGGGCTGTTCGCCACCGCGTCGGCAAGCGTCGCAAGGTTCTGGTCGGCCTCCGACAGTGTGGGATCGAACGCCATCGGTGCCGCGAACGCCGGTGCCCGGGGACCGGAAATCGCTCGCTGCGCAGCCTCGGTGACGACATGGACGGTCGCAGCCCCGCCGCCGATCCGCTTGGCGGTTCGCAACGCGCTATCCAGAATCGAGGGAACCACCTCGGCGCGGGCCAGCCCCTGGATCTCCGCAGGTGTCAGCGTCACGCGATGGCGGGCGGCGGCCCTGGCGACGATGCGTGCCCGGATGGCCGTGCCAGCCTTCGGGAAGTTCAATACGAAGGCCATCCGGCGGATGATGGGTTCGCCAATCCGTTCGGGATTGTTGGTGATCCAGATCGTCGGCGTCGATATGCATTCGACGAGGCGATTCATGAAGACCTTCGAACCCCGGCGGTATGAGCCTTCGCCGGTGTCGACACCACAGAATATGTCATCCGCCTCGTCAACGACGCTGACGATTCCGCCTGTGCGTCCACCGAGGGCATCCATCAGCGCCAAGGCGGCAATCCGCGAGCCGCGCGTCGGTTCAGGATCGCCGTCCTTGTCCCGCTCCCCCACGAACTGCGCGACGGCTCCGGCGGCTTCCGCCGCGAGGTGGGCGAATTCCGTCTTGCCTGTCCCCGGTGAACCGACGAACAGGATGTTCACTCCACGCCTGCGGCGCACGATCGCCTCGCGCAAGATGCGGATTGCCATTCCGCAGTCCTCTTGCATGTGCGCGAAGTCTTCGAGAGTTAGCGATGAACACCGCTTCGGCCCAACCAGACAGGCGACAAGCCGCTCAGGATCCTCGGTTCGCTGTCTCAGGAAAGCCTGGACGGACTTTGACAGCGCGTAGTCACGCCCTCCGCGATCCTCGACGAGCCCGAGTTGCAGAAGGGGAGCTCCGTCGTTGAGGCAAAGTTTCAATTTCTTCGGATCGTAATCGACGCTCCTCGCGAGAAATGGGAGCGGAATTTCATCGGATGCTGTACCGGGAGAATACGGCGCAAGCCCATGAACGAGAGCATGAACGGCCTCATGCAGGTAGAACCGGGCGAACACGCCCAGCACAGCGCGCTCAATGGTTCTCAACCGGAGTCTCTCGCCAAGCCAGTTCAGCCGCCGCTCCAGGCGGGATGGGGCAGAACAGCGATATGTCGTGTTTTGTCCCAAAGCCGCGATGAGATCCTGCGACAAGTAGCTCATCATTGTTTCATTTGCGCCTGCCTCCTTCACCATCTTGGGGTCAATGCGCGGACTGTCTCTCCCGAGAAGCTTTTCGTGTTCCTGAAACCAAGCGATGACCTTGCGAGGCTCATACGGAACCGTCTTGTCGCTGAGCACCCTGGCCGCCAGGCGCCGGATAAAGTCGCGTTCGAAATTGTCCATCTTGGTCTCCCAGGATTGAATGAGTGATAGCAATCGAGTGCGTCAGAAGCGGACGCACCTTCAATCGCTGCGAAAGGCGCTCGGCCCCGATCGCCGCCCTAAAGGCGATGCGACCTCTGCGTCGCCAAACGACCGGGCCGGCGATGGACCGGGGACAACCGACCTCGATCGCTTGGGTGGCTCCCCGGCTGTCTGTGCCGCACAGCCGTGGGATCGCACTGGGGATGACGGGTCCAGCCGTCAAACGACGGAAACCAAGGAATTTTGGCCAGCATGCTGCTGATCGCTGAACCGGATCGCTCAAACCCTTCGGCCGGGTGGCTTTAACCCCGCGTACAAATCGGGATTCCCGCGATCTCGGGCCCTCCGGAATCTCATGCCGGCGCGGGCCCGCAATGACTTTGTGACCCATTGAACACTTGGTGCCTATCCTCGCTCATTTCGTTTGACTAGTTTATCGTTTCGGGACGTCAGATTCGGTCGTATTCGAAGGGGTTCAAATGCGGTGGGAAAAGGCCGCGGATTTGGTTCGCCTCGCCCGCCTCTTGGCTGGCAGTGCGGAAGGGTTGACCCTCGACGAGATGGCAATGGAACTCGGCGTCTCGCGTCGAACCGCCGAGCGCATGCGTGATGGTGTCAGCTTGATTTTCGGAGCCCTGGAGGAGCGCGACGATGGCCGCATGCGCCGGTTCCGCCTGGCCGGCGGGCTCGACCGTTTCCTGACAGCCCCCACGGCGGTAGAGATGGCCGAGTTGAAACATGCTGCCAAACTGATCGGGATGAATGCCCCCGATCGTGCCGCGCATCTGCGCTCTCTCTATGAGAAAATCGCGACCCGGCTGCGCTCGCACGAGAGATTCCGTCTCGAAACGGATGTCGAAGCGCTGATGCGGGCCGAGGCCCTGGCGCGTCAGGTCGGGCCGCGACCGCGGATCGAAGAAACGCTGCTGTCCGCTTTGCGAGATGCGCTGCTCCGAGAGCGCGCCGTGCGCTTCAGTTACGGCGGCGAGACCTCGAACCGGCGACGGCATACCGTCGTTCCATACGGCCTGCTCTTTGGACAGCATGCCTATCTTGTCGGGGCGAGCATCAAGAAGACGAAGCCAGTTCTGTGGCGCCTCGACCGTGTGTCCGCGATGGAACTCACCGATCAGGTCGCCCGGCCACCCGAAGACTTTGATCTTGATGCGTTCGCCAACATTTCATTCGGAACCTATCAGGAAGAGCCGGTTGACATCGTGCTCCGCTTCTCACCGGAAGCCGCGCCGGATGCGAAGACCTTCGTCTTCCATCCGACACAGTCGGTCACGGACGATCTCGACGGCAGCACGGTCGTTCGCTTCCGGGCCGGCGGCCTCCTCGAAATAGTCAACCACCTGTTCACGTGGGGCAGCACCGTCACTGTCATCGCGCCGGCGGAACTCAGGCAGATGATGTGCGACAGACTGCGGACGGCCTTCGAGCATCACCGTGAATGCTGATTGAGAAATGTTCCAATCGGCTCCTCGCCCAAGGGCCCGCTCACCTCAAGCAGGTCGTCGAACCGGATGGAAAGCCGGTCCGAACAGGGCCGTTTCGATGTGGAACTGTGCCTTGCGCATCCTCGTCACGAGTTGCCGAAATCTGGGGACGAGGAGGCCGCAACCCGTCCGAGGATTGCCTATCGGTAGGTGAGGATGGATACTACCGGTAGCAATCTGTGTTCAACTCAAAAGACGAGTCGGGGTTGGGAATGGACGCTGCAACGCTCGGAAGACTGATATCCGATCACGCGGCTCTGCGGCGGCGGCAAAGTCTGCAGCCGGTCGGCGGGCGTGGGGACAAGATTTTCCCACCGACCTATCCAGGCGAAGGCCGCAACGCTCCGCCCCGCCACGTTTTCGAACGCCGCCGGATCGACGGCGCCGAAGTGTGGTGCGTCCTGGTCGACAGTGTCCAATCGCAGGCCAACAGGCTCGAGGAGAGCCTGCTTGCGGCGGCGCGCGAGGGTGTGGTGAAGCTGCCCTACGTCGTCGTCGACTTCCGCGGCACCGGGATCGAGGGGCTCGAGGAGATCACGTCCCTCGACGCGCCGCACCGGGTCTACGACGCCATCCTGCGCGACAGCCTGCTCGACGAATTGCCGTTCATGAAGAGCCCGCTCGGCGAACGCCTCGCCAAGGCCAAGCCGGAGAATGCGACGGCGCTGCTGGAGGCCTCGCCGAATGCGCTGCTGTTCGGGGCGTGGCATTCGACCGGCGAGGGCGGCGGGCTCGGCGCCAAGTTCGCACGCTGCCTGACCTCGGAATTGGTGGCGGTGAATGCGCCGGCGGACGAGATCGCTGACCGGCGGTCGGGCGAATTCGAAGCCCGCACCGCCGGCCGGCGGACCGGCAGCCGCATCGATCCGCTCGGCATCCTGCGCAAGGTCGAGGTGTTCAAGGGCGAGAGCGGCTGGGACGTCACCGAGGCCGGCGCCGGCAAGAAGGCCAAGAAGGTTCGGCCCTCGGAGATCAACCACGGCAACATCGCGCCCTCTGTCCAGCCGCTCGGCGTCACCTGCGACCGCGTCGAGCACACGATGGTGCTCGGCTTCGCGGCGCTCCGCCGCCTGCGGTTCGGCACGCCGGAACGCGATGTTGCCGGGCGGACGCTGCTCGCCGCGCTCGGCATCCTCGCGGTGCTGGAGCAGGACCGGCGCGGCTATGCGCTGCGGTCGCGCTGCGAACTGGCGCCGGAGGGGGCCGCCGGCCTGGAGTTGGTGCGCTCGGACGGCACTGCGGAGCCGTTCGGGATCGACCAGGCCGGCGCCCGCGCGCTCTATGCGGAGGCCTTCGCGGCGGCCGAGCGCGCCGGCTTCACGTTTCCACCGGCCCCGATCCGTCTCGTGCCTCAGCCCAAGCTCGTCGCCGTCGTGCGCGAGAGCCAGCGCCTCGCGCTGGTCGGGGAGGGCGGCGAGGCGGAGGACGAGGGCAAATGACCCTCGTCCTCGAGGTCGAGTTTCTCGCGGGCGTCGCTTTCGCAGCCGTGGGTCCAGACAGCGACCGGCCCGACTGGCCGCCGCAGCCCGACCGGGTGTTCTCGGCGCTGGTGGCGTCGTGGGCCGCGCGCGGCGCGCGTGCGGACGAGGCCGAGGCGTTGCGCTGGCTGGAAGCGCGGCCGGCACCGCGCATCGTCGCTTCGCCGGCGGCGGCGCGGTCGGCGCCGGCCAGCTTTGTGCCGCCGAATGATCCCGAGACCGGCCGAAAGGGGAACGTCGCCGTACTGCCCGGCTTCCGGGCGCGCCAGCCGCGGCGTTTCCCGGCGGCGCGGCCGCACGATCCAATCGTGCGCTTCGTGTGGGCCGATGCCGATCCCGACCATGCCACTCTTGCCGCGCTCGACGCGCTCGCGATGGATACCGCCTATGTCGGGCATTCGGCCAGCCTCACCCGCTGCCGGTTCCGGCGGGAGATCGAACCCGACGCGTTTGCCGACGCGCGCCCGGCTCAGCGCCGTGTTTATGACGGGCGGCTGGCCGAGCTGACGGCCGCGTTCGAGGCTGGTCGGCGGCCTTCGCAAGGCGCTCGGGTTGCGCCCGTGCCCGTGGTCGGGGCGCCGCCGCGCCAAAGCGTGTTCGACAGCCGCTGGCTGCTGCTCGAGGATGTCGATGGCAAGATGCGGGATATCCGCGCCGCGGCGCTGGTGGCCAAGGCGATCCGCGACACGCTGCTCGACGGCTATGGCAGCCTCGGGGTTCCGCGCGAGCGCATTCCGGAGATCGTCTCGGGCCATATGCCGGACGGTGCGCCGACCCGCGTCCCCCACCTCGCCATCGTACCGCTGGCCTTCGTCGGCGCCCGCCATGCCGATGGCCGCGTCCTCGGCTTCGCGCTGGTGCCGCCGCGCGGCAGCGGCCTCCTCGACGATCCGGAATTTCTCGCCGCCTTGCGGAGCAAGGCCGAGCTGATCGAAGAGCGCGGTCGGCGCATCATGGAGGTCGCATCGCCGGAGGGCACGCCGCGGGACCGGGCATTCCGCATTGAGCTGTCGCCGACCTTGCGCGCCGAGCGCGCCTCGCTGGAGCCTGCGCCCTATCTCGGCCCGGCGCGGACCTTCGCCACGGTGACGCCGATCGTGCTCGACCGTCACCTCAAGGCGCGCGGGCCGGCGCGCCGCGCCGAAATCGTCGAGCAGATCGTCGCCGCCTGCCGCAACACCGGCCTGCCGGACCCTGAGATCATCACTGCGGACGGGGCCACCCTCGCGGCGGTGGTCCCGGACAAGCATTCCGCATTCGAGGGCGCGGTGTCCGCGTGGCCATCCGGCAACGCGCCATCCTGGACGCGCTGGCGCCTGCCGGCGTCCCTCGCCAGCCGGTCGCTGGTTCACGCCGTGATCCGCTTTGCCGAGCCGGTCGCGGGGCCGGTGATCCTCGGGGCCGGACGGTTCGTCGGCCTCGGGCTGCTGCGCGTCCTGGAGGAGGAGGTCGAGCCGTGACCGCGACCCTCGGCGCCGACGATTTTGCGACCTTCTTCGGCGATATCCACGGTTCCCCGCCGTTTCCGTGGCAGGTGAGCCTGCTCCGGCAGGTTGCTCGCGATGGGCATTGGCCGGCGTTGCTCGATCTGCCGACCGGCAGCGGCAAGACCGCGGCGCTCGACGTCGCGGTGTTTCACCTCGCGCTGGAGGCCGACGAGGGCGCCACACGCCGTGCGCCGCTGCGCATCGCCTTCGTGGTCGACCGCAGGCTGATCGTCGACGATGTTCATGGCCGCGCGCGCCGCATCGCCGAGGCGCTGGCGCAGCCGCAGACGGAGACGGTCGCCCGCGTTGCCGCGCGCCTGAAGCGCATTGCCGGCGAGGACCGCCCGCCGCTGCAGGTGGCGCGCCTGCGCGGCGGCGTGCCGCGCGAGGACGACTGGGCGCGCACCCCGATGCAGCCGACGGTGCTGTGCTCCACCGTCGATCAGGTCGGCTCGCGCCTGTTGTTCCGCGGCTATGGGGTGAGCGACAGCATGAAGCCGGTCCATGCCGGCCTGCTCGGGTCAGACTGCCTGATCCTGCTCGACGAAGCCCATCTCGCCGAGCCGTTCCGGCAGACGCTCGGCCATGTGTCACGCTATCGTGCTGACGGCTGGTTTGACGCCGATCTTGGTGGTCCGGCGCCGTTCGGCGTGGTGCAGCTCTCGGCGACCGCCGGCGAGAGCGGCCCGACTCCTTTCAGGCTCGGCGACGACGACAGAGTTCATGAGGTTCTGAAACGCCGCATCGAGGCCCCCAAGCCGGCGGCGCTGATCGGCCCCGCCAAGGCCAAGGCCGCGGGCGAAGACGAGGCGACCGACGACGAGACCGCCGACACGGAGGAGGCCGAGAGCACGCGGCGCATCGCCACGCTCGCCACGGCGGTCCAGGATGCGCTCAAGACATTGACGGAGCGCGGCATCAGCGCCCCGGCGATCGGGGTGGTGGTCAATCGCGTCGCGCGGGCGCGATCGCTGTTCGAGCGGCTGCGCGCAGACCTGAAGCAAGACGGCATCGAGCCGGTGCTGCTGATCGGCCCGGCGCGGCCGGTGGAGCGTGAAGCGATCGCCGCCGACGCCTTGAAGCCGATCCGCACCGGCGATCCGCGCACGCTCGAAAGGCCGCTGGTGGTGGTGGCGACGCAGTGCATCGAGGCCGGCGTCGATGTCGATTTCGACGGCCTGGTCACCGAGGCGGCGCCGCTCGACGCGCTGCGTCAGCGCTTCGGCCGGCTCAACCGCGCCGGCCGCGCGATCGAGCCGTTCGCGGCGATCGTCGCGGCCAAGCGCGATCTGTCGCCCCGTGCCGACGATCCGGTGTACGGCCCGGCCATCCGCGCCGCCTGGGACTATCTGACGGGTCTGGCGGGTCCTGCCCGAAAAGGCGAGGCGCCCGTTATCGACATGGGCGTTTCCGCGTTCGAGGTGCATGCGGCCGAGACGCAGGTTCCGGCGGCGGCGCTGTCGCCGCGCCCCGACGCGCCGGTGCTGATGCCGGCGCACCTCGACCTCTTCAGCTGGACCGCGCCGGTGCCGCGCACCGGCCCCGAAATCGGGCTTTATCTGCACGGCGCCGATCGCGAGAGCGCCACGGTGACGGTGGCGTGGCGGGCCGATCTCGATCCCGATCTGCCGGACGAGACGCGCCGGCTGCTGACGCTGGTGCCGCCGCGCGCCGCCGAGGCGATCGAACTGCCGGTCTCCGCGGTGCGCCGCTGGCTCGACGCGGTGGCGCGGCAGGCGCGGCTTCGGATGGACCGGGAGCTTGCCGACGTTGCGGCGCGGGCGGGAGAGGATGAGCCGGAGCGCGCGGCGGCATCTCCGGTCGCCTTCCGCTGGGCCGGCGACGACGACCGCTCGGCCTGGATCGCGCCGCGCGACATCCGCCCCGGCGACACCATCGTGGTGCCGGCAGAGCATGGTGGCGTCGACGAATTCGGCTGGAACCCGGCGGCACCGGGTCCGGCCCGCGACGTCGCGGCGCAAGCGGCAAAGCCGTTCGCCGGCCGGCGGTTTGCCGTGCGCATCGCGCCCGGCCTGCTGTCCATTCCGGTCGATCGGGAGGACGGCGAGACCGAGGCCGCAGCCGAAGCCCGCCAGCGCAAAGAGGACAAGGCCCGCGAAGATGCCCTCGCCGACGCCCTCGCCGAAACTTTGGGCCAGCCGTGGGAGGCCGTCCGCGATGCACTTGCCACGCTCGACCTGCCCGAAGACATCAAGGCGGCGCTGAAACGCCTCGAGGACGCCCGCGGACGCAAGCGCGGCAAGGTCGAGGTCTATGTCGACCTCTACGGCGAGGACGACAACGGCCGGCCGCGCGGCGTGGTGCTCGTCGCGCCGTTCGGGCTGAAGGACGAGAAGCCGGAGACCGGCACGGACGACAGCCACCCCGCCGCCACCGAGGACGACGTCGCCGGCTCGATGCCCGGCTTCACGCAAGTGCTCGATGACCATTGCCGGCAGGTTTCGGACTTCGCCGAACGTTTCGCCCGCGGCGCCGGCCTCGCTGAGGACCGCATCGCCGATGTCACGCTCGCAGCCCTGCTGCACGACCTCGGCAAGGCCGATCCGCGCTTCCAGGCGCTGCTCGCCTTCGACGATCCGCTCGGCGGCGATCCGGCCCACCTTCTCGCCAAGTCGGCGCGGCAGGCGCCGCGCGGCACCGCCGAGCGGGTGGACCTGCCGCCGCGCTGGCGGCACGAGGCGCTGTCGGTGCGGCTGGCGCCGCATCACCCGCGCTTCGCCGAGGCGCGGGACCCCGACCTCGTGCTGTGGCTGATCGGCACCCACCACGGCCATGGCCGACCGCTGTTCCCCCACGCCGACGAACGCGATGCGACGGCGCGGACTCTGCCGCTGGCCGGCAACACCATCACATTGCCGGCCGGCCCCGGCCCGCAGTCGCTGGCCTTCGAGCATGACGGGCTCGACTGGGCCGGCCTCTATGAGCGGCTGAAGGCCCGCTACGGCGTGTGGGAACTGGCGCGCTTCGAGGCGGTGCTGCGCCTCGCCGACCACCGCGCCTCGGAGGCCGCGGCCCGCGCCGCCACCGAGGGAGACGCGACATGATCGCCCCGGCCGAGCCCACGACGATCCACCGGCTCGACGGGCTGGAGCCGGACAATTTGCTCGCCTTTCTGGCGCTGCTCGGCCTGCTGCGGGCGCTGGAGGCTGTCGACCGTGCTGGCGGCGCTGCAGAGCTGCGCCCGCGCGCGGCCTGGGACGTCGAGCGCCCGCCGCTGCGCCCGGTGCTGCACCTCGCCCGCCCCCTGACGCAAACCGAAGTGGCCGAGGCCGCTGCCGCCGGTGTCGCGACGCTGGCGTCGGCGCACGAGTTCGACGGCCGGGCCGATCTCGACCATCCGCGTGACGTGGCGCGCGGCCTGCTCGAAGCCGCCGCCGCCAGCCCCGAGGGGCGCGAGCGCGCCGACCTCCTCGCCGCCTTGATGAGCGATGCGGCGGTGAAGGACGCCAAGGACCCCGCAACGGCTCCGGTCGATCCGACGCCGCTGTGCCTGTTGTTCGGCCAGGGCCACCAGCATTTTCTCGACCGGCTCGCCAGCGTGCCGCGCACCGCGGCGCCGCCGCCGCGCGGCCGCGGCAAGGCGGCGGTGACGCTGTCGGCAGCGGACTGCCTGAACGAGGCGCTGTTCAAGCCCTGGCATCGCGACGATCCGACTTTCGCGTTCCGCTGGGATCCGGCCGAGGATGTGCGCTACGCGCTCTTGGCAGGCGATCCCACCGATCCCGCCTACAAGGCCGGCACCCAGCACGGCGCCAACCGGCTGGCGGCGGTCGGCATCGCAGCGCTGACGCTGGCGCCCGAGCCGCGCGCCGGGCGGGTGCGGCCGACGATCCTCGGCGGCATGTCCGACGAGCGCGGCTTCTCCTTCGCTTGGCCGGTGTGGCGCGCGCCCGCCACGCTCGCCGCCATCCGCGCACTGCTCGGCCACCCGGGCCTGCGCCGACCCGACGCGCTCGCCCACCTCGGCGTCGATCACGTGCTGGTGGCGCGGCGCATCTCGGTCGGCAAGTTCATGAATTTCACGCGGGCGCGGGCGGAGGAAGGGTGAGCGTCAGCGACAACCTCAGGTGCCCAACACGTCTCGAAGTCGCTTGACCGACATTCGCCTCCTGCACCTAATGCGTGCAGGAGGTGGCCATGTCTCCGTCCGATACGCGCTCCGATCCGCCGGCGGGGTCCACGCCCGGCGATGATGTCGCCAAGCCGTCTCGTCCCGCCGCCCGTCAGGGCGAGCTGGCGTTGTTTGCGCCGCCGGCCGCCACCGACGAGATGCTGGTGCCGGCGCGCATGGTCAATGAATGGACCTACTGCCCGCGCCTCGCCGTGCTGGAATGGGGCCGCGGCGAGTGGGCCGGCAATGCCGACACCGCCGCCGGCCGCCGCGCCCACAAGGCGACCGAGACCGGCGCCGCCCCCGCGCTGCCCGAACCCGAGGCGCTGCCCGACGACCGCACGCTCAAGACCCGCCGGCTTCTGCTCGCCTCCGAGCGGCTGGGCCTCACCGCCGAACTTGATGTCATCGAGGCCGACGACGGCTGCGTGGTGCCGGTCGACATCAAGACCGGCAAGCGGCCGCACGTCGCCGAGGGCGCGTATCTGCCCGAGCGCGTGCAGGTGTGCGTGCAGGCGCTGCTGCTGCGCGAGGCGGGCTATGTGTGCGATGAGGGCGCGCTGTGGTTCGCCGACAGCCGCGAGCGGGTGCGCGTGGAGCTGACCGACGAGCTGATCGCCACGGCGCTGCGCGCCGCCTCCGACCTGCGGTTGACGGTGGCGTCGGGCCGTCTGCCGCCGCCGCTCGATCATTCGCCCAAATGCGTGCGCTGCTCGCTGCTGCCGATCTGCCTGCCCGACGAGGTCAACTGGTTTCGCAAGGGCGCGATCGCCCGCACGCCGCCGCCGGCCGCGACGCCCGCTTTGCCGCTCTACGTCCAGACGCCGGGCGCGCGGGTGACCAAGAAGGACTTCGCCCTGGTCGTGCAGGTCGAGGGCGAGGCCGACCGCGCGGTGCCGCTCGACGAGGTGTCGGAACTGGTGCTGGCCGGGCCCGTCTCGCTCACCACGCCGGCCGTGCACGAGCTGCTGCGCCGCGACGTGCCGGTGGCGTGGATGTCGTCGGGCTTCTGGTATCTCGGCTCCACCGGCCCGCAGGGGCCGCGGAGCGCCGCCGTGCGCACCGCGCAATATGCGTTCGCCGCCGACGAGGCGCGCCGGCTTGTGTTCGCGCGTGAGCTTGTCGCTGCCAAGATTCGCAATTCGCGCACCATTTTGCGACGCAACTGGCGCGGCGAGGATGGCGAGCGCGGCCCGCTGCTCGACCGCTTGGCCCTGCTCGCCGACCGCACCGCGCGCGCCGAGACCGCAGCCGCGCTGCTCGGCATTGAGGGCGAGGCGGCGGCGCTCTATTTCCGCGCGCTGCCGAAGCTGTTCACCGAGGGTGTTGCGGCGCTGCCGGCGTTTGCCTTCGAGCGGCGCAACCGCCGCCCGCCCGCCGATCCGGTCAACGCCTGCCTGTCGCTGCTCTATGCGGTGCTGACGCGCACGTTCGCCTCGGCAATCTCGGTCGCCGGGCTCGATCCATGGAAGGGCGTCTATCATGTCGAGCGGCCGGGGCGCCCCGCGCTGGCGCTCGACCTCATCGAGCCGTTCCGGCCGGTGCTGGCCGATTCCGCCGTGCTGATGGCGCTCAACAATGGCGAACTGGCGCCGGACGATTTCGTCTCCGCCGCCGGCGGCTGCAATCTGAAGCCCAAGGCGCGGCGCGCGCTGATCGCCGCCTACGAGCGCCGGCTCGACCAGGAGACCACGCATCCGGCGTTCGGCTACCAGGTGTCGATGCGCCGGCTGATCCAGATCCAGGCCCGGCTGTTCGCGCGCTTCGTCTCGGGCGAAATCCCGCGCTATCCGCATTACGTGCCCCGGTGAAATCACATGGCCCGCCGTTCCAATGCCGAGCACGCCTATGTCGTCGCCTACGACATCTCCGACCCCAAGCGCTGGCGGCGCGTGTTCAAGACCATGAAGGGCTACGGCCGCTGGCTGCAGCTCTCGGTGTTCCACTGCCGGCTCGATGGCGGCCGCCGCGCCGAGATGGCCTCGATGCTCGAAGACCTGATCGACCGCGACACCGACCACGTCATCATTCTCGATCTCGGCCCGGCCGAGGATGTCGAGCTTGCGGTCGAAAGCCTCGGCAAGAGCTTTCAGCCGATCGAGCGGCGCGCGGTGGTGATCTGACGCGCGCCGCGGCATGCGCGTCGGGCCTGCGGCGGCGATATCCGGCCGTTGGCTCCGCCTGTGAATTCTCGCGAAATCTCCGAGTTCCATAAGGCGAATGCGCAAGACGCGACGGCCCCACGCGTCAGCATCTGGCGCCGTTGGTTTTACGCGGCGTCCGGCGGCTCCTGTCGGGATGCCGGACGCGGCCTTGTCCCTGTTCGGAACCGGGATTTCCCGCGAGCGGACGACGAGGCTCCGCCCTGATCGGCCGGAGTTCGGGTCAGTTGGGCGCCGGAAATCGCCCCACCGGCGATGAGGCGCCCCGCTGCCGGCAGCCGCTGGCATGGGGTGGCCCGGATACGTTCGGTTCAGGAGGGCCGCGGCCCGCCGTTCGGCCGCCTGGACGCGAGCGCTGCGGTGAGGCAGATTTTCCGGGCAGCGCTCGCATCGATGCAAGTCGCGGCAGACGCGAGGCTATTTGACATCGTGAGGACGTTCCAGCAGACTTCGATGCCATCCGGCGGACGTGCCGGCGGCACCGCTCGCATCCCGCGCGGCAAGCCCCGGCCCGGACTTCGGAAATGGCGGGGGCTGCCACTCCCGAGCTTCACGCTCGGGCCTCATTGAAGCAGCCTCTACGAAAGTATGCTCAATTGTCTGATCCAGACGGCCACTCCCGAGCTTCACGCTCGGGCCTCATTGAAGCTAGGTTCTTTGCACGAACCCACGAACCATCAGCAAGACAGGCCACTCCCGAGCTTCACGCTCGGGCCTCATTGAAGCCCCACACAGCGATTTGCGAATAACGGTCGCCGAACTGCCACTCCCGAGCTTCACGCTCGGGCCTCATTGAAGCTCAGTGTTCACAGTCTTGGCAGTCCGTGGCTTGCGTGCGCCACTCCCGAGCTTCACGCTCGGGCCTCATTGAAGCGACTCTTTCAGGTACACCTCTTCTCCGAAGTGCTTGGCCACTCCCGAGCTTCACGCTCGGGCCTCATTGAAGCATATACAAGGCAAGCTGCGCCCATTGCTTTGCTTTCGTCGCCACTCCCGAGCTTCACGCTCGGGCCTCATTGAAGCTGGGCAACGGACAGCGCGAAAATCGGTTCATCTTCCCGCCACTCCCGAGCTTCACGCTCGGGCCTCATTGAAGCCGGAAACCGCGCCCGTCATTGTGTGGGATTTCGAAGAATGCCACTCCCGAGCTTCACGCTCGGGCCTCATTGAAGCGTCATCTGTGGGGTTATCTGTCCGGGGATGTGTGGGGCCACTCCCGAGCTTCACGCTCGGGCCTCATTGAAGCAAGGAGAAGGTCGTCCCGCGGGTGCGGGTTCTGGAGCCACTCCCGAGCTTCACGCTCGGGCCTCATTGAAGCTGCGTCCCCAGAGGCACTGTCGCGCCCTGGATCATAGCCACTCCCGAGCTTCACGCTCGGGCCTCATTGAAGCGCTCGATCTGCGGGCCGGGCATATTGCCGTAGGCGTCGCCACTCCCGAGCTTCACGCTCGGGCCTCATTGAAGCGCAAAAGATGACCCGTCTATACTGCGGCGATTGGCCGAGCCACTCCCGAGCTTCACGCTCGGGCCTCATTGAAGCGTGACAGACCAGGTCTGCTCGCGCAGGCCCTTGGCCTGGCCACTCCCGAGCTTCACGCTCGGGCCTCATTGAAGCCGAACAAGGCGCTGGACATGGCGATCTCCGGTCTGTTCGCCACTCCCGAGCTTCACGCTCGGGCCTCATTGAAGCCCCTTGAGGCCAAGCTGCGACAGCGCGGCGCGGTAGGGCCACTCCCGAGCTTCACGCTCGGGCCTCATTGAAGCTCGCAGGACGCCAGCGCCAGGCGGGTGATGCCGGTGTCGCCACTCCCGAGCTTCACGCTCGGGCCTCATTGAAGCTTGATGAAGCGCCAGTTGCTGTCGTTCGACAGGGTCGCCACTCCCGAGCTTCACGCTCGGGCCTCATTGAAGCGGCCGCACCTCGATGGCCGACTGCTGGCCGGTGTCCTCGCCACTCCCGAGCTTCACGCTCGGGCCTCATTGAAGCCATGATGACGCGGGCGAGCTGCTCAAGGCGGCCATGGGCCACTCCCGAGCTTCACGCTCGGGCCTCATTGAAGCGCGCTCGCCCAAGTCGTGGTGAGCGACGAAGCGCCAACGCCACTCCCGAGCTTCACGCTCGGGCCTCATTGAAGCATACGGAAACCCGCACAATCGTTCTCGACTAACGCGCGCCACTCCCGAGCTTCACGCTCGGGCCTCATTGAAGCTATGATGCTGTTATGCACTCTGTTCATGAGTATACGTGCCACTCCCGAGCTTCACGCTCGGGCCTCATTGAAGCCTTTCGAGCTGTATCTTGCCGTCGAGCCGAGGAACGGGCCACTCCCGAGCTTCACGCTCGGGCCTCATTGAAGCCTCCGGCGGGCAGCCGTACTGGACGGCGAGCGACGCGCCACTCCCGAGCTTCACGCTCGGGCCTCATTGAAGCAACGCCATCCTGGCCGCCTGACGATGTACCGCCCGGGCCACTCCCGAGCTTCACGCTCGGGCCTCATTGAAGCTCGGCAGCGATGCGCTGTGCCGCTTCGGCATTGGCCGCCACTCCCGAGCTTCACGCTCGGGCCTCATTGAAGCCGGACCGACTGGCTGCGGAGAATCGGCGTCAACCCGCGCCACTCCCGAGCTTCACGCTCGGGCCTCATTGAAGCGATAATGGTGACGGCAGCGCCGACGCGCTCCGGGCCTCTGCCACTCCCGAGCTTCACGCTCGGGCCTCATTGAAGCGACTACTTACACCAAGGAATAAAGGGCCGGCTTTTCCGCCACTCCCGAGCTTCACGCTCGGGCCTCATTGAAGCATCACGATGGAAGATGTAGAGCCCAGGTACCTGAGCCCGGCCACTCCCGAGCTTCACGCTCGGGCCTCATTGAAGCGCCGTCGATCCCGTCAGCGCCCGCCGGCCCCGGTGCGCCGCCACTCCCGAGCTTCACGCTCGGGCCTCATTGAAGCTACGACTGGGCGCACTGGGAGCTGACCGACTGGAAAAGGCCACTCCCGAGCTTCACGCTCGGGCCTCATTGAAGCTTTTCGACTCGAATGGCGCCGGGCACAAGACCAAGCGGCCACTCCCGAGCTTCACGCTCGGGCCTCATTGAAGCCGGAAATATCAACCGCCGATCCCTCGTGAACGTACGCCACTCCCGAGCTTCACGCTCGGGCCTCATTGAAGCCCTATCCGCCTCCTCCGGTGTCAGGTAGGCGAGATAGCCACTCCCGAGCTTCACGCTCGGGCCTCATTGAAGCCCAAATACCGAGGCTGAGTAGAAATGGCACGCAATTGCCACTCCCGAGCTTCACGCTCGGGCCTCATTGAAGCGCCGAATTTGTGAATGCAGTATTGATTAATGCGGTCCGCCACTCCCGAGCTTCACGCTCGGGCCTCATTGAAGCTGGACCAAGGTTCGGCGCACGATCTCCGAGACCTTCGCCACTCCCGAGCTTCACGCTCGGGCCTCATTGAAGCATCTTCACCCCGTCACGGGTCCGCGACACCTCGGCGAGCCACTCCCGAGCTTCACGCTCGGGCCTCATTGAAGCAAGCTGTGGGGCGTCCAGGGCCGCAACGTCGTCGTCGCCACTCCCGAGCTTCACGCTCGGGCCTCATTGAAGCGATACAGCCCAGGTCTTTGCCGAGCTCTCCGCCGCCGCCACTCCCGAGCTTCACGCTCGGGCCTCATTGAAGCGGCCTCGCTGAGATTGCTACGGACCAGACTCCATCAGGCCACTCCCGAGCTTCACGCTCGGGCCTCATTGAAGCAGGTAGACGTCGGTGAACTGCAGGCCGCGCAGCTCCTCGCCACTCCCGAGCTTCACGCTCGGGCCTCATTGAAGCCGCGTCAGGGCGCCGCCGGCGGCGATGCGGACGCTGGCCACTCCCGAGCTTCACGCTCGGGCCTCATTGAAGCGGCGATCCCGTCCCGGCAAACTGGGGGCAGCGCGGCCGCCACTCCCGAGCTTCACGCTCGGGCCTCATTGAAGCCGCAAAATCCCCATATCGCGCCTCCCACGCCTCAGCATGCCACTCCCGAGCTTCACGCTCGGGCCTCATTGAAGCGGGACGAGCAATGTCGGCTCATCGAACGCCGATCATGCCACTCCCGAGCTTCACGCTCGGGCCTCATTGAAGCCACGCAAACAGCGGGCGGATGATGTCGTGCTCTTCCCGCCACTCCCGAGCTTCACGCTCGGGCCTCATTGAAGCGAGGCCGACTTCCGCCGCGCGCAGCAGCTGCCGCGCCTGCCACTCCCGAGCTTCACGCTCGGGCCTCATTGAAGCGCCTCAATCTCGCAGAGTGCGAGGCCGACATCGCGGATGCCACTCCCGAGCTTCACGCTCGGGCCTCATTGAAGCTTGGCGTACTCGGCGTAGACGGCGGCCGCTGCGGCCAAGCCACTCCCGAGCGTCACGCTCGGGCCTCATTCACGCCTGACGTGACGCCTGGCTTGCAGCGTCACTTGCGCAGACCGACACGTCCGGCCGCCCGGGCCGCGCAGGCGGCACCGGGCGGTGTCGGTCCGGCTCATTCGACGCTCTCGTCGATCTGGCGCGCCAGCGCCGCCTTGAGGGCATCCTCGATGAAGGCCGCGCGGTCGAGCCCGCTGGCCACCACCACCTCGTCGACCGCCGCCATCAGGTCGGCGTCGAGGGTCAGCTCGATGGTCTTGCTCAGCGGCGCGTCCGGCAGCAGCGGCACCAGCGCCAGCGCGCTGTCCTGGCGCAGCAGCTTCATCAGTTCCGGATCGCCGTGCGCCGCCTCCTCGGCGGACCGCGGCTCGGGCAGCGACTCGCCGCGGTCGATCGCCGCCTCGCACCAGTGGCGCACCGCCTGCGCGGCATCGGCCAGGGCTGCGTCGATGGTCTCGCCGCCGGCGGTGCAGGCCGGCAGGTCCGGCAGCACCACGCGATAGCCGCCGGGGCGGCCGGCGACGATGGCGACATAGCCGGACGGTCGGTGGGCGGCCGAACGCCGGCGTGCGCCGTAGCGGCCCGGGCTCAACTCGACCGGCAGGGCGTCGTAATGGCCGTCTCCGGCCGCCGCGCCGGTCCAACGCCTTCGTTCTCGACCAACCATTTCCCGCATCATGACAACCATCCTATTTTCGGGGGTAATTCCGGGGGTGGCAAACACTCGTGATGAACAGATATGTACTCCGTTCGGGATTGCCAGCCTTTCGGTACGACCAAACCATGGCTTGAGACCCGTCAAAGCCGAAGTACAGAGTGCCGCGCCCGATTCACCTGACTATTACGAGGGCACTTGGCCATTACGAGGGCAATCGGGTGGCGGATCAGTCCCATTAGCAATTGGTTGACGACACAATGACGCGGGCCGCCGGCGGTTCCCGGCGCGGCCCTTCCCAGGCCTGCGTCGAATGCCCGCTGGCGGGCCGCCGGAAGGCCGCGTCCTGCGGCGCGGCTGCTCCGGCTTGGCTGCCGGCCGTTGCGGATGCGGGATGCGTATTCGTCGCGGGTCTCCGGCCGAAATCCCCGTCATATCAGGCGTGTCCGGTCGGGCGGCGCCGTGGCTCCGTGGGATAGACCGGAAACCGCGTGACCGGCGGCACCGGAGCGGTTTCCACTTTTGCGCCGCATGCTCTAAAGCCATCACGCGGAGCGTCCGGCCCGGATACGACGCGGAGCGTCCGGCCCGGAGACGGGCGAACCGGACGCCAGGACCGAACCGCACGTAAAGACCGCTCCGGCCGCCGCCGGAGCGCCCGCCCGCGAGGGGGAGACATGAGCACGCGCGACGCCAACGACATGCCGATCCAGTACGACCCGGCCTTCACGCTCGATGAGCGCGTCGCGGTCTATCGCTGCATCCACACGCGGCGCGACGTGCGCGGCCAGTTCCGGCCCGACCCGGTGCCGGACGAGGTGCTGGCCCGCCTGCTGGAGGCCGCACACCATGCCCCCTCGGTCGGCTTCATGCAGCCGTGGGACTTCATCATCGTGCGCGACCCGGCGGTGAAGCGGAAGGTGCACGCCGCCTTCGCCCAAGCCCACGCCGAGGCCGCCGAGATGTTCGAGGACGAGCAGCGCGAGCGCTACCGCCGGCTCAAGCTCGAAGGCATTCTCGACGCGCCGGTCGGCATCTGCGTCACCTGCGACCGCGCCCGCGCCGGCAAGGTGGTGCTCGGCCGCACCCACCAGCCGGAAATGGACCTCTACAGCGCGGTGTGCGCGGTGGAGAATCTGTGGCTCGCCGCCCGTGCCGAGAATCTCGGGGTGGGGTGGGTGTCGATTCTTGATTATGACGCGCTGCGGCAGGCGCTGGGCATCCCGCCCGAGATCCAGCCGATCGCCTATCTGTGCGTCGGCGCCGTCACCCACTTCTACGCCAAGCCGGAACTGGAGGTGACGGGCTGGCGGCGGCGGCTGCCGCTGCACGACCTCGTCTGGTTCGACGGCTGGCACAAGCGCACCGGCAAGGAGCCGCTGCTCGACGCCATCGGGTGAGCGGGAGCCGGCGTCGTCCCGGGCAAGCGGCGCGAGCCGCGCGACCCGGGACCGTTTGCGGATAGAGGCCCTTGTCCTGAAGACGATCCCGGGTCTTGGAACGGCGAACTGTGCTTTGATGGGTGCACCGGCTCGGGGTGGCCACCCCGAGCCGGTGCGGGCGGCACGCCGTATCCCGGGTGAGCCTTCGAGGCCGTCGCGAGCAGAAGCGGCCGTCCGTCCCAAGCCAACCCGAACAGTTGCACGGGGCTTTTGACCCCGCTTCCAAGCCTGGGATGCTTGCCATGCTGCCACACCCGACGCCGTTTGCCACCCACCTTGTGGGCATCGATGTCTCCAAGGACTGGCTCGACATCGCCTTCGACGACACCAAGGTCGAGCGCGTCGATAACACCCCCGCGGCTCTCCAGCGCTTGGCCAGGCGCCTGGTGAAGGCCGGGCTCACCACCGCCGGCCTGGAGCCGACCGGCGGCTATGAACGCCTGGCGGTCGCGGTGCTGCGCGAGGCCGGCCTCACCGTGCTGCAGGTCGACAGCTGGCGCTGCCGCCAGTTCGCCAAGGCCTGCGGCCAGCGCGCCAAGAGCGATCCGCTCGACGCCCGCATCATCCGCGCCTTCATGCTGCATCACCCCTGCCGGCCGTTCCCGGAGCCCTCGCAAGCGCAGAGCGACCTGACCGCCTGGGTGCGCGAAATCACCCGCGCCGAGGCCGACATCCGCCGCCTGGAGAACCGCAAGGCCCACCCCACCCTGGCGGCCATCACCGCCCGGCTCGATGCCGAAATCGCCGCCCTGCGCGAGACCGTCGCCGCGGCCGAACAGGCCATCGAGGCGTTGATCGCCGCCGATCCGGCGATGGACGCCAAGGCCAAGATCATCACCTCGGTGCCGGGGATCGCCAACAAGACGGCCCGCGTCCTGCTCGCAGAAGCTCCCGAACTCGGCCGGTTCACCCCCCGCCAAGCCGGTGCCATCGGCGGCTGCGCACCCTATCGCAACGACAGCGGCAAAGCGCGGCGGCCGGCCCATATCGAGGCCGGACGCCGCGCGCTCAAGCGCGCCTGCTATCTCGCCGCCTTCGCCGCCATCCACTGGAACCCGTGGGCCAAACAGCTCTACGCCGACCTCAAAGCCCGCGGAAAACCCGCCAAGGTCGCCCTCATCGCCATCGCTCGAAAGCTCCTGACCATCCTCAACGCCATGATTCGAGACAACAAACCCTGGCGAGACCCCAAAACCGCATGACAGTTGCTCGCTCACGCTCGCCCGGGACGACGAGTCATGGAATACCGCCGATCACGCCTCACCGCTCCGCCAGCGCCAGCCTGGCGCCGAGCGCCACGAAGGCCGCGGCGAACGAGCGGCGCAGCCACGCCATCACGCTCGGCCGGCCGACGACGTAGGTTCGGGCCGCCGCCGCGGCGAAGCCGTAGAGCACGAACACCGCGAACGTCATCGCCATGAACGCGCCCGACAGTTCCAGCATGCGGGCGACCGGGTGCGGCTCGCCGGCCGCGACGAACTGCGGCAGGAAGGCAAGGAAGAAGATCGACAGCTTGGGGTTCAAGAGGTTGATCAGCACGCCGCGCACGATGATGCGGCGGGCCGGCAGATCCTCGGCCGCATCCACCGCCAGCGCCCCGCTCTCCTTCAGCGTCTGCCACGCCATCCACAGGAGATAGGCGACGCCGGCATATTTCACGGCCTCGAAGGCGACGGCGCTGGCATGCAGCAGCGCCGCGAGGCCGGCGATGGCCGCGGCGATGTGCGGCACGATGCCGAGCGTGCCGGCAAACGCGGCGATGACGGCGGCGCGCCGGCCGCGCGCCAAGCCATAGGCCAGCGTGTAGAGCACGCCGGTGCCGGGCGAGGCGACGATGATCAGCGCGGTGATGAGGAATTCCGGCGACATGGATGGGCTCGTTTCTCAGGCGGCTAGAGCATCCGCCGATCTGATTGAACCAAGCAGACGCGGCTTAAGTCCTCGATTTGTCGCATTCTCTTTCGCAAAACCGGTTCCCACTTTTGCGGAGAATGCTCCAGCGGGATCAGGCCGGGGGGAGGGGATCGGTGTCCGACACGATGTCGTTTTCGAACGGGGCGAACTCGTCGAGAATGGCGGCGCGGGTGCGCGCCTCGATGCGGCGATAGGCGGCCACCACCGCCCGGCCGAGATCGGTGAGCTGGGCGCCGCCACCATGGACGCCGCCGGCCGAGGCGACCACCAGCGGCCGGGTGAACATGCTGTTGACCTCATCGACCAGCAGCCACGCCCGCCGGTAGGACATGCCCATCGTCCGCCCGGCGGCCGAGATCGAGCCGGTGCGGCCGATCGCCTCCAGGAGGTCCATCTTGCCCGGGCCGATGCGCTTGTCGCCGACCAGCACGATGCGCAGCCGCGGTACCGCGCGGGCCAGCGGTCCCGTCGCCGCGCGCACCCTCTCGGTCTTCGCCATCGACCTGACCGGCATGATCCCTCCCGAGGTCCGCCTCCCAAATTTCAAATCAGTATAGCGCAAACCCGCCGGGGCTGCCTGCAGCCGGGGGGGCCTGCGGCAGGGGCTTCCTCAGGCATGCCCGCCCGGCGGCGGATGCCGCGATTTGCCGGCAATCCGGCAAGGGAATCCTAAGCGCTCTGCCGCTATTTTCACCGTGTGGCGGCCTCGGGAGCCGCCCCGCGGTGGGCGCGGGCCGGATGACATCCACGCGGGCCACCTGCGGCTGCGGAGGGGAACGCATGAGCGCTGCGACGGAACGGGTGTCCGAGCCCCTGGTTCTCGGCGATCTCGCCGCCATGGACGCGGAGACGCCGGTGCGCTGGGGGCAGGTGCTGTTGAAGACCAATGCCGGGCTGCGGCGCGGTCCGGTCACCGCCGAGGTGTTCATGGCGCCGGACCGGTCGCGCTTCCGGGTGGTGGACACCGCGGGCCGCACCGAGTTCCTGTCCAGCCTGCAATTCTGCCGGTTCGTGCTGGAACTGCGCTCCACCGGCCGGTTCGAGTTCGAGCGCAAGCCCAAGCCCAACGCCACCATGCTGGGCGACGAGCCGGCCAAGGAGAGCGCCGGCAAGGATGCCGCTGGCAAGGATGTTCCTGGCAAGGATGCTCCTGGAAAGAACGGCGCGAGCAGGGGCGAGGCCGGCACGGCGGAGGCGACCTCGGTGTTCGCCGTGAAGCGCCGCCCGCACCACCTGTCCCGCAACGGCGACCACTGATACGAAATCCGGCTGATCAAGCCGGAGTTTCGTATTCCGTTCGCCGAAAATCCCGTTATCGAACAAGGGGTTTTCGGCGAGACTGTTTCCGGTTGATCCCTGCGGATACCGGAAACGGCTTCGCCCGGCATCGCCGGCCGGCACTCAAGAACTCCAGCGCCCAAACGAAACGCCGGCCCATCGGGCCGGCGCTGACATGTTGCAATCAGGATGCGCTTCGCGGTGGCCGCGCGGCGCGATTGCCGCCCCGCGCGGACCACACCGGGCTCAGCGCCGTCCACCACCCCGTCCGCCGCCACCACGGCCTGCCGCCCGACCGCTGGCACGCGGCTGGGCGCGGGCGGCCGGTCGTGGACGGGCCGCAGGCCGTGCCGAGGGACGCTGCTGGCGGGCTGCCGGACGCTGCTGCGGACGCGCCTGACGCTGCTGCGGACGCGCCTGACGCTGCTGCGGACGCGCCTGACGCTGCTGCGGGCGCGCTTGACGCTGCTGCGGACGCGCCGCCGGACGCTGTTGCGGCCGGGCTGCGGGACGGTCGGGACGCGCCGCGGGGCGGTCGGGCCGCGCCGCCGGTCGATCCGGCCGGGTGGCAGGACGATCGGCGGGACGGTCGGGACGCGCGGCGGGGCGATCCGGCCTAGCCGGAAGATCGGGACGGCCGCCAGGACCACCCGGGCCGCCAGGACCGCCTGGACGATCCGGACGAACGCCGGGACGGTCGGGTCCGCCGCCGGGTCGGTCGCCGGGACCGCCACCAGGACGGTCGGGAAGGAGACCGGGACGGTCGGGACGGCCAGGACCACCAGGGCCACCCGGACCACCGGGGCCGCCAGGACGATCAGGACGAAGGCCGGGACGGTCGGGTCCGCCGCCGGGTCGGTCGCCGGGGCCACCAGGACCACCCGGTCCGGCGCCGGGACGGTCGGGAAGGAGACCGGGCCGGTCGGGACCGCCAGGACCGCCGGGGCCACCCGGACCGCCGGGGCCGCCCGGGCGATCGGGACGGAAGCCGGGACCGCCGGGCCCACCGGGACGGTCGGGCCGGAAGGGCGGGCGCGGCGGCGGGCCGCCGGGCCGGCCGGGCCGCCATGCGCCGGGCGGCGGGCCACCGGGACGGCCGGGACGCCATGCCGGCCGGTCGACCCAGATGTTGTTCCAGCGCCAATTGTTCCAGTTGTTGCGGCCCCACCAGCCGCCGTACCACGCCGAGCCGACCAGCACCGCGGTGCCGAACAGCAGCGCGCCGGTGGCGAAGGTGTCGAACACCACCGAGGAATCATAGACCGGCACGTAGATCCGTTCCGGGTCGGCCGGCGAGATATAGATCGTGCGTGTGCCGCTGTCCTCGCGCGTCGTCACCACCTGCTGCGGCGTCGAGGCGAGGTTGCCGGCCTTCTCGGCGCGCGCGCGCAGCACCTGGATGACCGAGGCGACGTCGGCCGGCTGCAGCGCGAACGCCGCGCCCAGCGCCTGGGTCCAGTCCAGATTGTCGGCCAGCATCTTCAGTACGTCGGGAAAGCGCGCCAGCGCCTTCACCGAATTGTCCCAGGTCTGGGCGTCGACGCCGCTGAAGTCGCCCTTGGCGATCGCGTCGCGGTTGGCGTCGAGCCAGCGGTCGGCCTGGATGATCTGCACCGGATAGGTGGTGGCCGGCAGGATCAGCGCCACCAGCGGATCGGGGTAAAGGGCGATCGGCCCGAGCAGATATTCGAGATCGGAGAGCGTATAGACCTTCTCCGCCGGCGCCGTCTGATCGGGCGCTGCCGGCGATCCCGGCGCCGCCGGCAGCGGCAGCGGGGTCGGCGCCTGCGCCGGCTCGGCCGGCGGGCTTTGCGCGAAGGCCGGCTGGATGACCGTCACCCAGCCGAACATCGCCGCCACGGCAACGCGGGCGCGTTTGCCGGTCCAGTACCGGGCGTCGTATTTGTTTCTGCTCACTGGCAGCCCTCCCTGGAATGCCGCCCGGCAATGCCGGGCCGGCGCTCACACCGCTTCCGCCGCATCCTTCCAAACCGCATCTTCCGAAGCCGCATCATGCCAAACCGCATCTTGCCAAGCCGCACGTCGTCCTGCTGCAACAAATCTTCGAGCGGCTGCGTGTGCGGGCCCTGTCGTCCTCAGGACGCCGCCGCCGCGGCCTGCCGCTTCACGCTGTCATCCTCACGGCTACCGAACCAAGCCACATAGAGCGCCGGCAGAAAGATCAAGGTCAGCAGCGTCGCCACCAAGAGCCCGCCCATGATCGAGAACGCCATCGGCCCCCAGAACACGGTGGGCGCGATCGGGATCATGCCGAGCACGGTGGAGACCGCCGTCAGCATGATCGGCCGGAAACGGGTCGAACTTGCGTCCATCACCGCGTCGCGCACGTTTTTTCCGGCTGCGCGCTCGGCCTCGATCTGGCCAATCAGGATGACGGCGTTCTTGGTGATCATGCCGAGCAGCGCCAGGATGCCGAGGATCGCTACGAAGCCGAGCGGCCGGCCGGACAGGAGCAGCGCGGCCACCACGCCGATGAGCCCGAGCGGCCCGACGGTGAGCGCGATGAACAGCCGCTGGAAGCTCTGAAGCTGCACCATCAGCACGGTGACCATCAAGAGCAGCATCAGCGGCACCACGGCGATCACCGAGGCCTGCGACTTGGCGCTCTCCTCCACCGTGCCGCCGACCACGACGTGATAGCCCGGCGGCAGGCTGCTCTGCAGCGCCTTCACCGCCGGCTCCAGCGCGTCGGTGACGCTCTCGGGCAGCGCGCCCTGGCGCACGTCGGCTTGCACGGTGAGGGTGGGCA
Organism: Blastochloris tepida; assembly: GCF_003966715.1. Classification (NCBI taxonomy): domain Bacteria; kingdom Pseudomonadati; phylum Pseudomonadota; class Alphaproteobacteria; order Hyphomicrobiales; family Blastochloridaceae; genus Blastochloris; species Blastochloris tepida. The sequence goes on along the minus strand of NZ_AP018907.1, from coordinate 2,859,450 downwards.
CGCGGTCGCGCCGCCACACCACCGGATAGTCCTGCGTCTCCTCGAAGGTGGCGAACTGGCTGAGCGGCACGGTGCGGCCATTGGGCAGCGCCACCTGCAGGGTGCTGAGCGTGGCGAGCGACACCCGCTGCTCGTCGGTGGCGCGTACCACGATATCGACGAGATAGATGCTGTCGCGCACCTGCGAGATCGCCTGACCGGACACCACGGTGTTGAGCACGCTGGCGATGGCCTGGGAGCTGAGGCCGAGGCGGCGCGCCTCGTCCTGATCGATGCGGATGCGCACCTCGCGGGCCGGCTCGATCCAGTCGAAATTGACAGTGCGCGCCCGCTTGTCCTGCGCCACGATCTCGGCCAGCCGGAAGGCGATCTCGCGCACCTTGGACAGGTCCGGGCCGCTCACCCGGTACTGCACCGGCCAGCCGACCGGCGGCCCGAGCTCCAGCGGCGAGATGCGCGACACCACGCTGGGGAAGTCCTCGGCCAGCACCTTCTCCAGCTTCTGGCGCAGCCGCTCGCGCGCCGCCACGTCCTTGGCGACGATCACCGCCTGGGCGAAGAAGTCGTTGGGCAGCTGCACGTCGAGCGGCAGATAGAAGCGGATGGCGCCGCGCCCGACATAGGTGCTCCAGCGCGCCACGTCCGGATCGTCCTTCAGCACCGCGTCGAAACGCTCGACCGTGGATTCGCTGGCATAGATCGAGGCGTTCTGCGGCAGCCGCAGATCGACCAGCAGCTCGGGCCGGTCGGAGGAGGGGAAGAACTGGTTGGGGATCAGCGGCAGGGCCGCGATCGCCGCCGCGAACAGGCCGACGGTGAGCGCGATGGTGAGATAGCGCAGGCGCAGCGCCAGCCCGAGCAGGCCGCGATAGAAACGGAACACCGGGCCGGGCTTCGCGTCCGCCCCCTCTTTGGGCGGGGCGAGGATGGCGAGGCCCAAGAGCGGGGCGAACACCACCGCGACCAGCCACGACACCACGAGCGCGATGGCGACGACGGCGAAGAGCGAGAACGTGTATTCGCCGGCCGAACTGGCGGCAAAGCCCACCGGCACGAAGCCGGCGATGGTGACCAGCGTGCCGGCCAGCATGGCGAACGCGTAGGTGCGAAAGGCGAAGGTCGCCGCCTCCACCTTGCTTTCGCCGCGGGCCAGCCGGTTCAGCATGGCGTCGGTGGTGGTCATCGCGTCGTCGACGAGGAGCGCCAGCGCGATGATCAGCGCGCCGAGCGAGATGCGCTGCATGTCGATGCCGCTCAGGTCCATCACCGCGAACACCGCGGCGAGCGTCAGCGGGATCGACAGCGCCACCACCAGCCCGGCCCGCACGCCGAGGCTGACGAAGCTCACCGCCAGGATGATCGCCACCGCCTGCCACAGCGACGACATGAACTCGGCGATCGCGCTCTCCACCGTCACCGCCTGATCGGCGACCAGCGCGGGCTCGATGCCCACCGGCAGGTCGGCCTTGATCTGGGCCATGGCGCGGTCGATGCGCTGGCCGAGCGCCAGGATGTCGCCGCCCTCGCGCATGGCGATGGCCAGCCCGATCGCCGGCTGGCCGTTGACGCGGAACTGCGGCTGCGGCGGGTCGGCATAGGCGCGGTGGACGCGAGCGATGTCGCTCAGGCGCAGCATGCGGCCGCCGACCGCGAAATTGACGTCGGCGACGTCCTGCTCGGTGCGGAAGGCGCCCGACACCCGCAGCGAGATCGCCTCATTGCCGGTCTGGATGACGCCGGCCGGGCGCACGATGTTCTGGGTCTGCAGCGCATTGATCAGCGCCGAGCGGTCGATGCCGAGGCTCGCCAGCTCTTTCACCGAGAACTCGACGAAGATCACCTCGTCCTGGGCGCCGAGGATCTCGATCTTGGAGACGTCGGGCAGGCGCAGCAGCTTGGAGCGCACGTCCTCGACATGGTCGCGCAGCTCGCGGTGGGTGAAGCCGTCGGCGGTGAAGCCGTAGATGATGCCGAAGGTGTCGCCGAACTCGTCATTGAAGCCCGGCCCCACCACGCCGGCCGGCAGAGTGTGGCGGATGTCGCCGATCGACTTGCGCACATGGTACCAAGTATCCGCCACCTGCTGCGCCGAGGTGCTGCCATCGAGATTGACGAACACCGTGGTGACGCCGGCATTGGTGTAGGAGCGGATGAAGTCGAGGTGCGGCGTCTCCTGCAGCTTGCGCTCGATCCGCTCGGTCACCTGCTCCAGCATGTCCTGCACGGTGGCGCCGGGCCAGGCCGCCTGCACCACCATGGTCTTGATGATGAAGGTCGGATCCTCGCTGCGGCCCAGCCGGTTGTAGGAGAGGATGCCGGCGACCACCGCCACGATCATGAAATAGACGACGAGCGAGCGGTGTCCGAGCGCCCATTCCGACAGATTGAACCGCATCATGGCTCCCCGCCGAGCAGGCGGACCTTCTGGCCGGGATGCAGCGCCTGCACGCCGGCTGTCACCACCACCTCGCCGGTGTCGAGCCCGCCCGACACCACGACGCTGGCCGGATCGAACCGCAGCACCTCGACATTGCGCAGCGTCACCGTGCGGCTCGCCGGATCGACCACCCACACCGCGGGCTGGCGGTTGATGCGGGTCAGCGCCGAGGCCGGGATCTCGAGGATCGGCACCGCCTCCATCTGCAGCCGGCCGGTCACCGCCGCGCCGAGCCGCATCGCCTCGGGCGGCGCCTCCAGCCCGACCTTGACCTGGAAGGTGCGGGTGACCGGATCGGCCTGCTCGGCGACCTCGCGCACCCGCCCGGTGGCGGTGACGTTGGAATCGTCGGTGAGATTGACGGCGATCACCGGCTCGCTCGGCGCCGAGCGCAGCACCTGGGCCGGAATGTCGAACACCGCGTCGCGCCCGCCCTGGCGGGCCAGCGTCACGATCATCCGCCCGGCCTGGACCACCTCACCGGGCTCGGCGCCCACCGCCGTCACCACGCCGGAGGCGTCGGCCTCAAGCTCGGTGAAGCTGACGAGGTCGCGCGCAGCCTTGAGCTGAGCCTCGGCGGAATCGACCTGGGCGCGGGCGGTGTCGCGCCCCTTCTGCGCCTCGTCGAACAGCGCTCGCGTCGTCCAGCCCTGGGCGAGCAGCGTCTGCTGACGGGAGAAATGATTGCCGGCCTGCACCAGCGCCGCCTGAGCGGCGGCGAGATTGGCCTGGGCCGAGCGCAGCGCGTTCATCTCGTTCTGCGGTTCCAGCCGGGCGAGCGTCTGGCCGGGGCCGACCCGTTCGCCGACCGACACCGCGCGCTCGGCCAGCCGGCCGCCGATGCGGAAGCCCAGCGCCACCTCGTCCTCGGCCTCGATGCGGCCGGCGAAGGTGACGGCCGTGCCGGCCTCGCGCTTGGCAACGGTGATCGTGCGCACCGGCCGCGCATCGGCGACCGGCGGCTCCGGCTCCGGCGCACAGGCTGCGAGCATCAGCGCCGCGCCGATGCCGACAATGATTCTATCCAATCGGAGCCGCCCCCATCGCCGCTGACGCACGTGCCACCGTCCCCAGCGCATTCTCCGCGACGGCCGGGACCGGCCCGGCGACGGAAATGCGTCTCATCCGTTCTTGATGCTTGAATCTTGTTTGATGCTTGAAGCCTGAATGCCGGACGGCACGGCAGCCGCGCCGTCCGGCGAAACCGTCGCGGTCAAGCGCTGACCAGCTTGGCCAGTTCGGCCTTGAGCTTCTGTTCGTCCTCGGTGCTCAGCGAGGTTTGCAGCACCCGCGGCTTGAAGGATTCGATCTCGGGCAGCACCTTGTCGGTGTTGACGCTCTTGAACAGCACGAACAGCGCCGAGGAGCCCGAGGGGATCGTCGCGCCCAGCCGCTTCACGAAATCATCATTGATGCCGTAATCGGTGAGCGAGCCGGCGAGCGCGCCGGCGCCGGCGCCGGTGAGCGCGCCCACCGCCATGCCGGCCAGCGGATTGAGGAACAGCAGGCCCACCAGCGCGCCCCACAGCGCGCCGCTGCTGCCGCCGGTGGCGGCGCCGACCGCGGTGAGATTGACGGCCTGCTTCATGTGCACCTTGCCGGCAGCGTCGCGCTCGACGACGACGGCATCCTCAAGGTCGACCAGATACTCCTTCTGCAGGGAGCGCAGCTTGTTGAGAACCTCGTCCGCAGTGTGCAGACCGTCGAACCCGAATACGACCAATGTGCTCATCGTTTCTCTCGCTTGCTGAGGTCTTTATGGCGTGCTGAATTTTCGGCTCACGCGTGTTCGCGTGCAGACAATTTCGCGTGCAGACTATCGACACATCAAGCCGCCGCGCCGGCCTGCGCGGCCACGCCCGGCGGTCACACTCGAGCGCGATCCGATCCGACGAAGTCGGTTCGGCGCTCCGACACTCTCTTCAACTCGCTCGTTCTCTTTGCGTGGTCGCAGTCTCGCCCGCAAGACCGGTGTCCAACCGGTCATGACCGCACCGTGCGATGACCCCCGCCGACTGAAGACGTTAAGACATGAAACGGCTGTGATCGCGGCTTGGTTCCGCAGGGCGCAGCAAAAAAAATGCCGCGTCGAAAACGCGGCATTGGCGCGCGACTGTCACGCTTGAAATCCGTCGCGCCGCTGTGTTGCCGCATGCGATCCATCGCGATCTGGCGGGGCACCAGAAGGAATTTCGTCGGATCATATGCCACGGTTTGCGAACGCATCAAGGCATTTCCCGACCGGCATTCGACGCAAGGTGACCAGCTACGGGACATTTTGATCCTTTGGCGATGGCGGCTGCGCGCGGCGATCCTTTGTGCCATCGGATTGGGATTTTCGGCGCAAACCGGAGACGCCTCGCCAACATGCCTTGAGCCGCTGCGCAGCAGATCGCGGGCGCATGCCAACGGCACCAAACGTCGGAACAGATTCGATCCACTCAAATCGGCGAAAACTGGAATGTCATCGCCGCGCCGAGCGCCAAGGACAGCACCAGGGCCAGCGCCAGGGCCAGCGCCAGCAGCGACAGGCCGGCCACCGGCCACGTTCGCAGGTGCGCCTCGAGCCACGCGATGGCGTCGCTGCCCTGCTGCATCAGGCGCGAGAGCGCCGGGCCGCCTGCTGCAACGTCGCCCTCCGGCACCGCCGGCAGGCGATGGCCGAAGCGGTGCAGGGCCAGCGCCAGCGCGGCGCCGATGAGGATCGGCCAAGCGGCCTGCCACATGGCTTCGGCCGTCAGCGCCTTGGCGACGGCATCGCCCGGCGCCAGCGCCCAGGGCACGGCGAGCGCGGCGAGCGCAGCCGCGATCCAGGCGCTGCGAAGCGCCAGCGGCATGGGCGCATCGCCCGGCGCCTTCGCCGCCAGCCGGCCGATGAAATGCAGGATCAGCAGCGTGGTGCCGATGCTGGAGAGGCCCGCCAGCGTGGCGATGACGCCATCCCCCAACGGCACCTTGATGATGCTCTTGGCGATCATGCCGCCGGTCAGGGGCAGGCCGGCGAGCCCGAGGCCGACGATGGCGGTGAGTCCGAGCACCAGCCACGCGCGGCGGGCGGCGGCGAGCCCGACCGCCAGGAACAATGCGCCCTTGGCCAGCACGTGGTGGACGGCATAGAGGCTCGCCGCCGTCACGGCGCCGGCATCCCCGGCCGCGAGCCCCATGCCGACCACGGCGGCAACTAGCCCCATCTGGCTCAGTGTCGAATAGGCCAGCACCGTCTTGGGATTGGACTGGGTGATGCCGACCAGCACGCCGTAATAGGCGGTGACGAGGCCGATGATCGCGAACGCCATCCCCAGGTTCGCGCCCAAATCCGCCATCGCCGCGTCGAACGGCAGGAAGCGGAGCAAGCCGATGACGCCGGCCTTCACCACCGCGCCGCTCAGCACCACCGACACCGGCAGCGGTGCCGCCGAGTGCGCCAGCGGAATCCACACATGCAGCGGCACGAGGCCGATCTTGAGGCCGAAGCCGGCGAGCAGGAAGATCAGCGTGGCATCGCGCCAGGGCGAGCCGGGGAGCGCCGCCACCGCGTCGCGGATGGCGAGGCTGCCGTCCGGCACGGCGGCTGCCGCCAGCACGAAGCCCATCAACAACAGCGCCTCGCCAAGCATGCCGAGCGCCAGATAGGCGAAGCCGGCCGCTCGCGCCCGCGGCGTGCCGTCATGCACCACGAGGCCATAGGCCGACAGGCTGACCATGGCATAAACGAGATAGAAGCTCGCGAGGTCGGCAGCGACGAAGACGCCGAGATTGCCGGCGAGCGTCAGCAGCCACCAGCCGGCCAGGCGCGGCGCATCGGCCGCGCCGCGCAGGATCATCGGCGCGCAGGCGCCGGCCGCGATCCACAGGAACGCCACGGCGCCGAGCAGCATGGCGCTTGCGGCATCGAGCAGGGGATCGAGCCCCAGCGGCGTGGCGGCGAGCGCGACGCCGAGCGCCGGCAGCGGCGCCAGCGCCAGAAGCCCGGGAACGCGGGGACGCAGGGCCGGCAGCGCCAGCGCCGCCAGCAGCCCGAGCGGCAAAGCGAGCGTGGTTGCGAGCAGCAGCGTGGCGGTCATGGCACGCCCGCTCCCGCAAGCCCGATCCCAAGCCCGATCTGCAGCAGGCCCGGCGGATAAAGCTGCGACAGGCCGAGCAGCGCCGCCGCCACCGCCAGGGCCAGCACCACGAATTCGCGCAGGCGCGCATCCCGCGGCCGTGCGAAGGCGGCCGTGCCATCCGCATAGGCGCGGCCGATCACCGGGAAGAGATAGAAGGCGGCGAGCAGGCCGCCCGCGATCATAACCGCCGCCCACCACCATTGTCCGGTGGCGACCGATGCCGACAGCAGCAGCCATTTGGCGGCGAAGCCGCCGCTCGGCGGCAGGCCGACCAGCGACAGGCCGGCGAGCGTGAAGGCCAGCACCGCTACCGGCACGGCGCGGCCGACGCCATCGAGGCCATGGATGCGGTCGTGGCCTGCGGCCTCGGCGATCAGCCCGGCGGCGAGGAACATCGCCGCCTTGGCCAGCGCGTGCGAGGCGAGCTGCAGCCAGCCGCCGCTCCAGGCGGCGCTGGCGGCGATCTCGGCCTGGGGCACGCCGAACAGCAGCGGCACCATCAAAAACAGGTAGCCGATCTGCGCCACGGTGGAATAGGCGATCATCAGCTTCAGCCGCGCCTGCCGCAGCGCCATCACGCTGCCGGCGAGGATGGCGCCGGCCCCGAGCGCGCCGATGAGGTTCGCCGCCATCGCCGTCGACAGGCCCGGCATGACGTCGAACCACAGCCGGGCGATGAGGAAGAACGATCCCTTGACGACGAGGCCGGACAGCACCGCGCTCGCCGCCGGCGGCGCGCCGGCATGGGCCGGCGGCAGCCACAGATGCAGCGGGAACAGGGCCGTCTTGGCGGCGAGCCCGGCGATCATCAGCGCGCAGGCCAGGATCGCCGCCGGCTCCGGCCCGGTGCGGCCGGCAAGCAGCACGATGTCGAGCGTGCCGTAAGTGCCGTAGAGCAGCGCGGTGCCGAGCAGATAGAGCACCGAGCCGACCAGCGCGAACACGAGGTAGCGCAGCGCCGCCTGCAGCGTCTTGGCGCTGCCGCCGAGGCAGACCAGCGGAATCGCCGAGAAGGTGAGAAGCTCCAGCGCGACATAGAGATTGAACAGGTCGCCGCCCAGCGCCACCGCATTGAGCGCGCTCCACAGCGACATCATCAGCGTCCAGAACACCGTTGCCGCCCGGCTCTCGCTGGCGCCGGGCTCAGGCCGCAGATCGGCGCGGGCATAGAGGCCTGCGGCGCCGATGACGATGGCGGCGATCAGCAGCATCAGCGCCGAGGGGCCGTCGGCGCGCAGCATCAGGCCGAGCGGCGGCGCCCAGCCGCCCACCGCATAATGCAGCGGCGCGCCACCCACCCACACCGTCCAGGCCACCGCCACCGCCACCGCGAGGCCGAGCGGCCACAGGCCGAACGCGATGCGCCCGGCCCAGCGGCCGGGCAGCGCCAGCGCCGCCACCGCGCCGGTCGCCGGCAGCATGACGGCGAGCACCAGCAGCAGGCCGGGATCGAGTACGGCGGCCGGCATCACGCGCTCCCCTCGTCGTCCTCGCGCCCGGTCTCCTTCAGCCGCACCACCAGGGAGATGGCGAGCGCGGTGGCGGAGAAAGCCACCACGATGCCGGTGATGACCATGGCCTGCGGCACCGGATCGCTGCCGAGCCCGTCGATCGCGCCGCGCCGGGCGATCACCCCGAACAGCAGGAACACGCCGCCGCCGAGCAGGTTGAAGGCGAGGATGCGGCGCAGCGGCTGGGTCTGGACGATCAGGCCGTAGAGGCCGATGCCCACCAGCGCCGCGCCGCACAGGCCGAACACCGTCATCGTCATGGCGCGTCCGGCCGTTGCGGCGGGCCCGCCACCATCATCGCCAGCGTCACCGCGATCGACAGCGTGATCGCCGCCTCGATGGCCAGGATCAGCGGCTTGGCGAAGGCGGGCGGATAGGCGAGGAAGCCGTCGGCAATGAAGATGCCGGCAACCCCCACTGCGAGGAACGCCAGAGGGCCGACGACCAGTGCTGCCCGCAGCCACGGCCGGCCGATCGCCGGCACCGGCGCGAGCCCGGCCATCATCGCCAGGATCCACATGGCGGCGAGCACCGCCCCGCCCTGGAAGGCGCCGCCGGGGGCGTCGGCGCCCACCCACAGCACATGGATGCCGGCGACGATGCCGACCGGCGGCAGAAGCTGGGCCAGGAAGCGCAGCGTGTCGCTGGCTTGGCCGGGGCGGCCGAGGGTGGGGCGTCCGCCCCAGACGCCATCCGGCGCCAGCGACCAGATGCCGATCAGCGCCAACAGCAGCACCACCTTCTCCAGCAGCGTATCGAGCGCGCGAAAGGCGAGCAGCACGCCGGTCACCGGGTTCTCCAGCCCGGTCGCCGGCAGGTGCTCGGCCGCCAGCGGCGCCAGGGTCGGCGCCGGGCCGGAGACGCCGAGCACGACAAGAGCGAGCCCCGCCGCCACCGCCGCGCAGGCCAGCGCCGCGATGCGCCGCGTCGCCGGGCCGGGGGGCGGGCCATCCTCCAGCGGCGCCGCGCCGCGGTGCAGCGCGCCGACCGCGCGCAGCAGCAGCACGCCGGTGACGCCGCCGCCGATCGCCGCCTCGGTCAGCGCCACATCGACCGCGTCGAGCCGCACCCACACCAGCGCCAGCAGCAGGCCGTAGCCGATGAAGCCGATGACCGCGGCATAGGCGTCGCGCACGGTGATGGTCCACAGCGCCATCGCCGCCACCAGCGCGGCGAGGCCGATATCGACGGCGATCCCGGCGGAAAGGCCTGCGGTCATGACGGCGGCCCGTCCTGTCGCACGTCCTGTGGCGCGTCTTGGCGCGCCGCGCGGGCGATGAGCTGCGCCACGCTGGCGCCGGCCAGTTGCACCAGGAGCCAGATGGCGACGAGCTTGGCGCCGGTGACCGCGCTGTCGACTGTCGGCAGCAGGCCGAGCACGATCAGCCCGAGCCCGAGCGTATCGGCCTTGGTGAGTGCGTGCAGGCGCGACAGCGTATCGGGAAAGCGCAACAGCCCCACGGTGCCGGCAAGAAAGAAGAAGGCGCCGCCGGCAATGGCGACGACCGAGGCGATGTCGAGCAGCAGGCCGGTCACGCCGCGTCTCCGGAGTCCGGCGGCGCGGTCTCGACCAGCGCGACCGAGGCGAACACCGACAGCACCGCCAGCACCAGCGCCACGTCCACCACCGCATAGAGCGAATTGGCGATGGAGAACAGCAGCAGCACGGCGATGCCGCCGGTGCCGAGCAGCTGCATCGCCATCATGCGGTCGGCGCGGCCGGGGCCGCGCAGCACGCGGGCGAGCCCCAGCGCCACCACGACCAGCACGAAGCCGGCGGCTCCCAGCATGAAGCTATACATCGCCGCCTCCGGCGAAGGTGCGGCGGAAGCGCGCCTCCTCGCTCGCAAGCTGCTCGGCCACCGGCTGGGCGACGTCGAGGCAGTGGACGACGAGGCGGCCCTCAGCATCGGTGCCGGCCGGCAGCGTGCCGGGCACGAGGCAGACGGTGGTGCAGAAGGCGCTGCGCACGCTCCCCGCCGGCAGGCACGTCGGGTGCAGGACGAAGCCGGCGGCCGGCAGCGGCCTGGGATCGAGCGCGCGGCGCGCCACGTCGATGCCGGCGAGGATCGACTGGCCGAACAGCCGAAGCCCGTAGCCGAGTGTGGCAAGCGGCGTCATGTGCAGCCCGCTCGGCGGCATCAGCGCAAGGCTTGCCCAGGTGGCGAGCGCGACGGTGGCGAGCGCGACGGCGAGGACTCCCGCCGTGAGGTCGAACGGGTCCGTGCCGGCGATGGCGATCCACAGCAGCGCCAGCACGCCGGCCCGAACCGCGGCGGTCCGCCCGCGGCGGCCCGATCTCGAATCCGACTGATCCACTGCGCCGCCCGCGAAAAGGTTCCGCACGAGACATGGCCGGACGGGCCGGCCCCAGCATGCTAATCGACAGGCGCCGCTTTCACCAGCGCGCATGCCGCCGATTGAACGCGCCGCCGGTTTGTGGTCCGATCCGCGACTTCGCCCGCGCGATCCGCGCTTGGGCGGACCGCAATTTCGCCTCCAAAGCACGGCCCGGACATGCAGACAACCGACAGCCCCATCGCGACGATCGACAGCACGCAGACGCCTGTTCCGCCTTCTGCCGGCGGCGACGCAAGCCGGCGCGGCTCCATCACGCTGCTTGCCGTCTGCACCGCCATCCTGGTGCTGATCGCGCTCTATTACGGCGAGGTGATCCTGGCGCCGGTGGTGTTCGCGCTGTTCATCATCGCGCTGGTGTGGCCGCTGCAGTCGGGCCTGCAGGCGCGCATCCCCAGGCTCGCGGCGATGGCCGTCACCGTGGTGGTGGTGGTGGTGGTGCTCGCCGTGCTCGGCACGCTGATCGGCTGGGGGTTCGGCCGCGCGGCGCGCTGGCTGCTGGCGGATTCGGCGCGCTTCCAGGCGCTCTATCTGCAGGGCGTCGAATGGCTCGAAGGCCATGGCTTCGCGGTGGCCGGCGTCTTCTCCGACGTGTTCAGCGTGTCGTGGATGGTGCGCACGGTGCAGAGCATCGGCGCGCGGCTGCAGAGCATCGTCAGCTTCTCGGTGGTGGTGGCGGTGTTCCTCATTCTCGGGCTGCTGGAGGTGGAGGAGACCGCCGCGAAGCTGCGGGCGATGAGGAACCGCGCGGCCGGCGAGGCCGTGGTGGCGGCCGCAGCCAAGACCGCCGCCAAGCTGCAGAAATACATGCTGGTGCGCACGGCGATGAGCGTGATGACCGGCGCGCTGGTGTGGGCGTTCAGCTCGCTCATCGGCCTGCCGCTCGCCGCCGAATGGGGCGTGATCGCGTTCGCGCTGAACTACATTCCGTTCATCGGCTCGTTCATCGCCACGCTGGCGCCGACGCTGTTCGCGCTGGTGCATTTCGAATCGTGGCAGGTGGCGCTCGGCGTGTTCGCCGGGCTCAACATCATCCAGTTCGTCGTCGGCAGCTATCTGGAGCCGCGGGTGGCCGGCAGCGCACTGTCGATCTCGCCGTTCATCGTGCTGCTCGCGGTGTTCCTGTGGAGCTTCCTGTGGGGCATCGCCGGCGCCTTCATCGGCGTGCCGATCGTGATCGCGCTGATCACCGTGTGCGAGCAGTACCCGGCGAGCCAATGGGTCGCGGGCCTGCTCGCCGGCAGCAAGAGCGAGGGGTGATACGGTTTCCGTTTGATCGGCTCGAAACCGTTGGCGGGCCGGGAGCCGCGCTCTTTCCTTCTCCCGCAAGGGGAGAGGGAAGAACCGCCACCTTCCCCCGAAACCGTCTGACGCCCGCGGCCCCGCTCAGCGCCGGTCGGGCAGATGGTCGGTGCGCGCGAGGGTGGAGAAGCGCGTGTACTCGGACTCGAAGTGCAGCTTCACCGTACCGGTGGGGCCGTGGCGCTGCTTGCCGATGATCACCTCGGCGGTGCCCTTCACCGCGGCGAGATCCTGCTCCCACTTGAACCATTCCTCGGTGCCCTGCCGCGGCTCCTTGCCCTTGAGGTAATATTCCTCGCGGAACACGAACAGCACGACGTCGGCGTCCTGCTCGATCGAGCCGGATTCACGCAGGTCCGAAAGCTGCGGCCGCTTGTCCTCGCGGTTCTCGACCTGACGCGACAGCTGCGACAGCGCGACGATCGGCACGGCGAGCTCCTTGGCCAGCGCCTTGAGGCCGGTGGTGATCTCGGTCACCTCCTGCACGCGGCCTTCGCTGGCGCGCTTCGAGGAGCCCGACAGCAGCTGCAGATAGTCGACGATCATCAAATCGAGCCCGCGCTGGCGCTTGAGCCGCCGTGCGCGCGCGGTGAGCTGGGCGATCGAGATGCCGCCGGTGTCGTCGATATAGAGCGGGATCGCCTGCATCACCTGGGCGGCGGCGGCGAGCTTGCCGAAATCGGCATCCGAGATGTCGCCGCGGCGGATCTTCGAGGACGGGATCGCCGACTGCTCGGCGAGCACGCGGGTGGCGAGCTGCTCGGCCGACATTTCCAGCGAGAAGAAGCCGACGATGCCGCCGGCTACCGTCTCGATCGAGCCGTCGGGCCGCGGCCGGCCGTGATAATTGGCGGCGACATTGTAGGCGATGTTGGTGGCAAGCGCCGTCTTGCCCATGCCGGGGCGGCCGGCGAGGATGACGAGGTCGGACGGCTGCAGCCCGCCCATCAGCGAATCGAGATCGTCGAGCCCGGAGGCGAGACCGGAGAGGTGACCGTCGCGCTGATAGGCGCGGCCGGCCATGTCGATCGCCTCCTTCAGAGCGTCCGAGAAGCGCAGGAAGCCGCCGTCATAGCGCCCGGTCTCGGCCAGCTCGTAGAGGCGCCGCTCGGCGTCCTCGATCTGGTCGTTGGGCGGCATGTCCACCGGCGCGTCATAGGCGATGTTGACCATGTCCTCGCCGATGCGGATCAGTTCGCGCCGCGTGGCGAGGTCGTAGATCACCCGGCCGTAATCGGCCGCATTGATGACGGTGGTGGCTTCCGCGGCCAGGCGCGACAGATACTGCGCCACCGTCAGCCCGCCGATGTCGGCATCGGCCGGCAGGAAGGTCTTGACGGTGACCGGGGTCGCCACCTTGCCGGCGCGGATGAGCTGGGCGCACACCTCGAAGATCGACTGGTGCAGCGGCTCGAAGAAGTGCTTCGGCTCCAGGAAGTCCGAGACGCGATAGAACGCCTCGTTGTTCACCAGCACCGCGCCGAGCAGCGCCTGCTCGACCTCGACATTGTGCGGCGCCGCCCGGTAGAGCGGATCGGGGCCTTGCGTTTTGCGGGCAAACGATTCGACAGCCATGCCATCATCCAACGCTGGGATCATGGCTTAGCACGCCGCCGCGGTCGTCAGGGAATCATCCTGCGCAACGCCCCGCAATCCACATGCGCACCGGAATCACGCAAAGCGGGGCCGGCCGCGCTTGACTGTCGCGCGGCCGCCCGCGATCGATTCGGAGCCGAATCGATCAGGTCCCCGCCAGCCGCAGTTGCGGCCGGCCCTCGCGCTCGGCGGCGCTGAGGCGGGCCTCGCGATCGGCGATGTAGCGGCGGGTGGGCGGCACCACGCCCTCGCGTTTGACCAACTGGATTTGGAACACCATCATCCCGTGGTGGCGGAAGGCCATCTCGCACGAGGCGAGGTAGAACTCCCACATCCGGCAGAAGCGCTCGTCATAGAGGCGGCGCGCCTCGTCGCGGCGGGCGAGGAAGCGCTCGCGCCACGCCTTCAAAGTGTCGGCATAGTGCAGCCGCAGGATCTCGATGTCGGCGACGAGGAAGCCCGCGCGCTCCACCGCCGGCATCAGCTCCGACAGCGCCGGCACATAGACGCCGGGGAAGATGTGTTTGGCGATCCAGGGATTGGTGACGCCCGGCCCCTCCGAGCGGCCGATGGCGTGGACGAGGCAGACGCCGTCCTCGGCCAAGAGCTCGAACGCCTTGGCGAAGAACGCCGGAAGGTAGCCGATGCCGACATGCTCCAGCATCCCGACCGAGACGATGCGGTCGAACCGGCCTCTGGTATCGCGATAGTCTTCGAGCGCGAATTCGATCCGCTCGCCGAGCCCGCTGTCGGCGGCGCGCTGGCGGGCGATGGCGAACTGGTGGTCGGACAGCGTGATACCGCGCACCCTGGCCCCGGCGACGCTTGCGAGATAGAGCGCAAGCCAGCCCCAGCCCGAGCCGATGTCGAGCACCCACTGGCCGGGCTCGACCAGCAGCTTCGCGGCGATGTGGCGCTTCTTGGCGAGCTGGGCCGCCTCCAGGCTCTGTCCGGGCATCTCGAAATAGGCGCAGGAATATTGCCGGTCGGGATCGAGGAACAGGCTGTAGAGCCGGTCGTCGAGATCGTAATGATGGTGGACATTGGCCCGCGCCCGCCGCCGCCAATTGGCTTGTCCCAGCCGGCGCACCGCACGGCGCGCCACGGCCAGAAGCGGCGCCAGCGGCAGCCGCCGCTCGCCGGCAACCGAGCGCGCCATGGTCAGCGCCAGGAGATCGGCGATCGAGCCGGTCTCGACGACGAGGCCGCCCTCCATGAAGGCTTCGCCGAGCTTGAGCTCGGGATCGGCCAGCACCGCAAGCTGCCAGCCGGGGCTGGTGAAGCGGATCGCCACCTCCGGGGGCGTGCCGTCCCCGAAGCGATAGCGCCGCCCCCGCGCGGTCACCACCGTGAGCTGGCCGGTCGTGACCATTGCCTCGAACATGCGCCGGAGCAGGCCGTCCATCGGCACCTCCGTCGAATCGCGAGTCGTGTCCTACGGTTTCCGGGTCGTCATGCGGTTTCAAGTCGTCATGCGGTTTCAAGCCGTCATGGGCCGAGCCACCAGCGCGGCCGGCCCGCGCAGGCGACGCGGGACGCGCCACACAGCCATGCCTGCTTCCTCGCAGGCGGGCCGGAACCGGCCGCCTCGCGGAGAACGGGCAGGCTGCGGCATCATTCAACCGCCGCATTGACCTTCGGGCAATTAACGAACGCGTGAGCGAGGGCCGGACGATCCCAAAGGAATCCCGGAATCGATCTTGTCAAAATCTTTGATTTAAAACGGTTTTCTCGGCGATCGGAATGGGGTTTCCGGCTGGATCGGCCGGAAACCGCCTCAGGCCGCCGATCGCGCCGGCCAATCACACGCGCTTGGTCAGCCAGCTGGCGAAGAACGAGCTGATATAGGCGATGCGGCGTTCCTCATTGTCCGGCAGGTACCAGGCGCCGGCACTGGCGGAGGGCACGGCCGCGAGCATCGGCACGCGGGCAGTCGGCGTCCTGCTGCCGGCCGGCACGATCAGCGCCTCGCCCTCCATATAGTCGGTATCGACCGTGGAGCCGCCGCTGCCGCCGCCGGAGGCCGAGCCGGTGTAGGAGCCCAGCGACAGCGAGGTGATCCGCACCAGCAAAGTGGGCGCGCCGCGCGCCCCGGTGATCCGCCCGGCGAACGCCGCCGGCAGGTCGCGGGCGAGGTTGCGGCGGACCAGCACGGCGTCGCGGCCGACCAGTTGCGTGGTGTCGATGTTGATGGCGCGGAACGTCGCGCCGGTCTGGGCGGCGGCCGGCCGGCCGAGCGCCGGCAGCGCGGCCAGCGCGCCGCCGAGCGCGGCCAGCGCGGCCCGGCGGGTGAGGGGATCAGCGGCATTCACCATGGCATCCTCCGCAGTTCGGCGGCCGGGAACGGCTCTGCGGCCCAAAGGGCCGGAGAAGCGTATCAGACCCAGCGCACCTCGACGATCTCGTAGCTCTTGGCGCCGCCCGGCGCGTTCACCTCGACCGAGGCGCCGACCTTCTTGCCGACCAGAGCGCGGGCGAGCGGCGAGGTGATGGAGATGCGGCCCTTCTTGGCGTCGGCTTCCTGCTCGCCGACGATCTGCCACACCTTCTCCTCCTCGCTGTCCTCGTCGATCAGCTTGACGGTGGCGCCGAACTTGACGACCTCGCCCGACAGCTTGGAGACGTCGATCACCTCGGCGCGAGAAATGATCGATTCGAGCTCGGCGATGCGGCCCTCATTGTGGCTCTGGGCTTCCTTGGCGGCGTGGTACTCGGCGTTCTCCGACAGGTCGCCGTGTGCGCGCGCCTCGGCGATCGCCTCGATGATCCGGGGCCGCTCCACCGCCTGGCGGTGCTTCAGCTCCGCCTCCAGTGCGCTGAAGCCCGCCACCGTCATCGGAACACGTTCCATCATTTTCCCCCTGCGGCCGCGCAACCGTTTCGGCGCGGCTCGAACAAATCCTCAAACGCCCGCGGCCGAATCATCCTCGGCCCGGGGCATTCACGCATATTGACGCTGGCACGCGATCGGCGGCCGTGCCGCCGCCCATTGTGACCCGCATCACACCCGCTCGGGGATCACGGCGTGATCGCCCGAACGTCAACACCTCACTGCCCCGGCCTCTTCGCTGTCCTGCGACCGCGCCGCGGCTCCGGAGAAAGGGTATCACGCGGCGTCGAAATAGGCCTGCAGCGCCTGGACCTCGAAATCGCCGCCGAGATAGGCCTTGATTCCCTCCGCCGCCGCCACCGCTCCGGAGAGGGTGGTGTAATAGGGCACCTTGTGCAAGAGGGCGGCCCGCCGGAGCGAACGGCTGTCGGACAGCGCCTGGGCGCCGTCGGTGGTGTTGAACACCAGCTGCACCTCGCCGTTCTTGATGGCGTCGACGATGTGCGGCCGGCCTTCCAGCACCTTGTTGATCTTGGTTGCCGGCACACCGTTCTCCATCAGGAAGCGCTGGGTGCCCGAGGTGGCGATGAGCTTGAAGCCGAGCTCGTGCAGCAGCCGGGCCACCGGCAGCACGCGCGGCTTGTCCGCCTCCTTCACCGACACGAACACCGTGCCGGTGCGCGGCACCTTGGTGCCGGAGCCGAGTTGCGACTTGGCGAAGGCCGCCGGATAGCTGCGGTCGAGCCCCATCACCTCGCCGGTCGAGCGCATCTCCGGGCCGAGCACAGTGTCGACGCCGGGGAAGCGCGCGAACGGGAACACCGCCTCCTTGACGCCGATATGGTTGAGCTTGCGCGGCTTGAGGCCGAAGCTCGCCAGCGTCTCGCCGGCCATGATGCGCGAGGCGATCTTGGCGATCGGCAGGCCGATCACCTTGGCCACGAACGGCACGGTGCGCGAGGCGCGCGGATTGACCTCCAGCACGTAGATGTCGCCGTTCTTCAGCGCGTACTGCACGTTCATCAGCCCGCCGACATTGAGCGCCAGCGCCATGGCGCGGGTCTGGCGCTCCAGCTCGGCGATCGTTTCCTCCGTCAGCGAGTGCGGCGGCAGCGAGCAGGCCGAATCGCCGGAATGGATGCCGGCCTCCTCGATGTGCTCCATCACGCCGGCGACGAAGGTGTCCTTGCCGTCGGACAGGCAGTCGACGTCGATCTCGATGGCGTCGGCGAGGTAGCGGTCGAGCAGCAGCGGCCGCTTGTCGGAGACCACCAGCTCGCCGGGACGGGCGAGGTCGCGCGTCAGCCGCTCCAGGTAGCGGTCGAGATGGCCGGGGTCGAACACGATCTCCATCGCCCGGCCGCCCAGCACGTAGGAGGGGCGGATGACGATGGGATAGCCCATACCGGCGGCCTTGGCGCGCGCATCCTCCGGGCTCACGGCGATGGCGTTCTGCGGCTGCTTCAGGCCGAGCCTGTCGAGAAGCTGCTTGAAGCGGTCGCGGTCCTCGGCGAGGTCGATGGCGTCGGGCGAGGTGCCGAGGATCGGGATGTTCGCCTCTTCCAGCGACTGGGCGAGCTTCAGCGGCGTCTGGCCGCCGAACTGCACGATGGCCCCGTGCAGGCGGCCATTCGTTTGTTCACGCGCGAGGATCTCGGTGACGTCCTCGGTGGTGAGCGGCTCGAAATAGAGCCGGTCCGAGGTGTCGTAGTCGGTCGACACCGTCTCCGGATTGCAGTTGATCATGATCGTTTCAAACCCGGCATCGCGCAGGGCGAACGAGGCGTGGCAGCAGCAATAGTCGAACTCGATGCCCTGGCCGATGCGGTTCGGCCCGCCGCCGAGGATCGCCACCTTGGCGCGGTTGGAGGGCCGCGCCTCGTCGGCCGGCGCGCCCGCGAACGGCGTCTCGTAGGTCGAGTACATGTAGGCGGTGGGCGAGGCGAACTCGGCGGCGCAGGTGTCGATGCGCTTGTAGACCGGGCGCACATCCAGCGCGTGGCGGGCGGAGCGCACTTCGGCCTCGCTCTTGCCGGTGAGCTTGGCGAGGCGCGCATCCGAGAAGCCCATCGCCTTCAGCCGGCGCATCGAGGCCGCGCTGCCGGGCAGGCCCTTGGCGCGGATCTCCGCCTCCATCTCGACGATGGCGCGGATGCGCTCCAGGAACCAGCGGTCGATCTTGCAGCTTTCGTGGATCTGGTCGTCGCTCCAGCCGAGCCGCATCGCCTGCGCGACCTGCAGCAGCCGCCCAGGCGTCGGCGTGCCGAGCGCCGCGCGGATGGCGTTCTTGTCGTCGCCCTGGCCGAGCCCCTCGATCTCGATCTCGTCGAGGCCCGTGAGGCCGGTCTCCAGCGAGCGCAGCGCCTTCTGCAGGCTCTCCTCGAAGGTGCGGCCGATCGCCATCGCCTCGCCGACCGACTTCATCGCCGTGGTCAACACGTTGAACGTCGGATCGGAGGAAGAGAACTTCTCGAAGGCGAAGCGCGGAATCTTGGTGACGATGTAGTCGATCGTCGGTTCGAACGAGGCGGGCGTGGCGCCGCCGGTGATGTCGTTGGCGATCTCGTCCAGCGTGTAGCCGACGGCGAGCTTGGCGGCGACCTTGGCGATCGGGAAGCCGGTGGCCTTCGACGCCAGCGCCGAGGAGCGCGACACGCGCGGGTTCATCTCGATGACGACGAGCCGCCCGTCCTTGGGATTGACCGCGAACTGCACGTTGGAGCCGCCGGTCTCCACCCCGATCTCGCGCAGCACCGCGATCGAGGCGTCGCGCATGATCTGGTATTCCTTATCCGTGAGCGTCAGCGCCGGCGCGATGGTGATCGAATCGCCGGTGTGCACGCCCATCGGATCGACGTTCTCGATCGAGCAGATGATGATGCAGTTGTCCGCCCGGTCGCGGACCACCTCCATCTCGAACTCCTTCCACCCCAGCACCGATTCCTCGATCAGCACCTCGTGGGTGGGCGAGGCGTCGAGCCCGCGCTCGACGATCTCCAGGAACTCGGCCTTGTTGTAGGCGATGCCGCCGCCGGTGCCGCCCAGCGTGAAGGACGGGCGGATGATGGCCGGCAGCCCGACATAGTCCAGCGCCTCCAGTGCCTCGATCAGCGCCTTGTCCTGGTAGCGCTTGCGCCGCTCGACCTCGCCCTTGAGCCACGTCTTCTCGAACGCCTTGATCTGCTCGGCCTTATCAGCGTCGGGAATGTCCTGCGCGCTGATGCGGGCGATCTCGGCCTTGTAGGCGTCGCGGTTGGCCTTCTTGAGGTCGGAGGCGTTGGCGAGACGCGAGCGCGGCGTCTCCAGCCCGATGCGGTTCATCGCCTCGCGGAACAGCTGGCGGTCCTCGGCCTTGTCGATGGCCTGGGCCTTGGCGCCGATCATCTCGACGTCGAACTCCTCCAGCACGCCCATCTTTTCGAGCGACAGCGCGCAGTTGAGCGCGGTCTGCCCGCCCATGGTGGGCAGCAGCGCGAAGCCCTTGGTGCGGTCGCCACGCTCCTTGGCGATGATCCGGCGCACGATCTCCGGCGTGATCGGCTCGATATAGGTGGCGTCGGCGAGATCCGGATCGGTCATGATGGTGGCGGGGTTGGAGTTGACCAGGACGACCCGGTACCCCTCCTCCTTGAGCGCCTTCACCGCCTGCGTGCCGGAATAGTCGAACTCGCAGGCCTGGCCGATGACGATCGGCCCCGCGCCGATGATCAGAATCGTGGAGATGTCAGTCCGTTTGGGCATGGCAGAGTGCTGTTGGCGCACACGAAAAAAGGGCAGCGCCCCATGGCGCGCCCTCACCGGTGGGCGATCTATTGCCGAAAGGCCGGCAACCCTGCCTCTCCTTTAGAGGAGAATTGCCGGGGAGGGAAGCCGGCCGCTGCCGTCGACAGCGCGCTGCCCACCGGCTATGCCGGCCCCATGCTCAAGCGCCTCGCCCGCCAGTTCGCCGCCTTCGCTGGGGTCGGCGCCGTCGCCACCGCCGCCCACTATGCCGTGCTGGCCCTGCTGGTGGAGGCGGCCAGCCTGCGGGCGAGCCTCGCCGCGCTCATTGGCTTCACGGTCGGCGGCGTGGTGTCCTACGTGCTCAACCGGCGCTTCACCTTCGACAGCGCGCGCAGCCATGCCGCCGCCGTGCCGCGCTTCGCGGTGGTGGCGGGGGTGGCCTTCGTGCTCACCGGCCTGCTGATGGAGGTGCTGACCACCCGCGCCGGGCTGCACTGGCTCGTGGCACAGGTCATCACCACCGGCATCGTGCTGGTGTGGACCTTCCTAGGCAACCGCTTCTGGACCTTCCGCGACGCAGCCTGACGTTGGGGGAGGGGGAGCCCTGTCCTCTCGGGCAAGGGCCGAAGGCCCGGGACCGTTTTCCGCAAAAGGGGGCATCGTCCGGACAGCGATCCCAGAACGGCGGAAGACGCGCTCACTCCTCGGCCGGCGGCAGCTCCAGCGGCACCAGCGCCGCGTCCTTGGAGCAGCGCAGCGTCAGCGAGGTCTTGACGTTCTTCACCGCCGGCGCCGCCGTCAGTTCCGCGACGAACGCCTGGAAGGTGGCGAGGTCCGGCGCCACACACTTCAGCACGAAGTCGATCTCGCCCGACAGCATCCAGCATTCACGCACCAAAGGCGCGCTGCGCACGAACGCCTCGAACGCCTTGAGGTCGGCGTCGGCCTGGCTTGCCAGATGCACCATGGCGAAGCACACCACCTCGAAGTCGAGCAGCTTCTCGTCGAGCAGCGCGCGGTAGCCGCGGATGAAGCCCGCCTCCTCCAGCGCCCGCACCCGCCGCAGGCAGGGCGGCGCCGAGATGCCGACCCGGCGCGCCAGCTCGACATTGGTCATCCGGCCGTCCGCCTGCAGCTCGGCCAGGATCCTGCGGTCGATGGCGTCGAGACGGATCGGCACGGCAACCTCGCAAGTCGAATGCTTCGGGGGAAGACCATCGGGGCAGGGGCCATAGCGCCCCATCCCGGCGGGCGGCGCGGAGCGCGCACACCGATGGTTCCGCTTCTAGCAGAGCCGGACGCCGCGCGAAACAAAATTGCGTGGCGCTCCACCTGCGGGCAAGATCCGCGCGGGCCGATGCCCGGTTGTCCCCCGCCGAACCGCTCCTCCGGAGCGGTTTCCCCTTGCGCGGGCGCGCGCGATCCGGCAAGGCCGGCATATGGCGCCCGGCATCCCTCGCGACACCACGGTCTGGATCCTCACCGACGGCAAGGCCGGCGACGAGGTGCAGTGCCTGGGGGTGGCCGCGGCCCTGGACGTCGAGCCGCAGATTCGCCGGGTTCGGCCGCGCGCGCCCTGGGTGTGGCTCGGCCCCTTCGCCCCGGTGCCGCCGGCCGACCGGCCCGACCGGGCGGGAAGCCCGATCGCCCCGCCCTTTCCCGATCTCGTCATCGCCTCGGGCCGCCGCGCCGCCCCCTATGTCCAGGCGGTCAAGCAGGCGTCGGGCGGCCGCACCTTCACGGTGATCCTGAAGGATCCGCGCCGCGGCCGCCGCGCCGCCGACTTCCTGTGGGTGCCGGCGCACGACCGGCTGCGCGGCAAGAACGTCATGGTCACGCTCACCTCGCCGCACCGGGTCTCGGCGGCGGCGCTGGCGGCCGAGCGCGCCGCCCTGCGCCCGGAGATCGCAGCCTTGCCGGGACCAAGGGTGGCGGTGCTGATCGGCGGCCCGAGCAAGGATTACCGCTATAGCGACGCCGATTCGGCCCGGCTCGGCGGCGACCTCGGCCGGCTCGCCCGCAGCGGCGCCTCGCTGATGGTGACGACCTCGCGCCGCACACCGCCGGCCGTTACGGCAATCGTCCGCGCCCAGCTCGCGCCGTTCCCGCACCTGCTCTATGATGGGCAGGGCGACAATCCCTACCTCGCCTTCCTGGCGGCGGCCGACGCGGTGGTCGCCACCGCCGATTCGGTCAACATGATCAGCGAGGCGGCGGCCACCGGCGCGCCGATCTTCGTGTTCACGCCGACCGGCGGCAGCCGCAAGATCCGCCGCTTCCTCGACGGTCTCGCCCGCCACGGCGCGCTGAAGCCGTTCGCCGGCATGCTCGACGGCACCCCCTACCAACCCCTGGACGCGACGCCGGAGATCGCCGCCGAGATCGCCCGGCGCTTTGAGGCGCACTGCGCCGCTCTGGCCCCGCCGCCCCAGCCGGAACCCGAGCCGGAGCCGGTGCCCGAATCGGAGCCGGCGCCGGAGCCTGAGACGGCGGCCGAGACCGTTCGCGATCCTGCCCCCGACCCCGAACCCCCGAGGAGCGCCGGATGACCACCCACGCCAAGCTCGTCATCATCGGTTCCGGCCCGGCCGGCTACACCGCCGCCATCTATGCGGCGCGCGCGCTGCTGCAGCCGGTGCTGATCCAGGGCCTGCAGCCCGGCGGCCAGCTCACGGTGACAACCGAGGTCGAGAACTATCCGGGCTTCGCCGAGCCGATTCAGGGCCCGGAGCTGATGGAGCAGATGCGGCTGCAGGCCGAGCGCGTCGGCACCCGCATCGTCACCGATCTGGTTGAGAGCGTGGACCTCTCGGCCCGGCCGTTTCGGCTGGTGTGCGAGTCGGGCGAGGTGTGGCTCGCCGAATCGCTGATCATCGCCACTGGCGCCCAGGCCAAGTGGCTGGGCCTGCCGTCGGAGACCGCCTTCCGCGGCTTCGGCGTGTCGGCCTGCGCCACCTGCGACGGCTTCTTCTTCCGCGGCAGGAACGTGATGGTGGTCGGCGGCGGCAATTCGGCGGTGGAGGAGGCGCTGTTCCTCACCCATTTCGCCGCCAAGGTGACGGTGGTGCACCGCCGCGACGCTTTCCGCGCCGAGAAGATCCTGCAGGAGCGGCTGTTCGCCAATCCCAAGGTCGAGGTGGTGTGGAACCACGCGGTCGAGGACATCCTGGGTGAGGCGTCGCCGTCCAGGGTGACCGCCGTGCGGCTGAAGAACGTGCTGACCGGCGAGGTCAGCGAGCGCGCCGTCGACGGGCTGTTCGTGGCCATCGGCCACGCCCCGGCCACCGCGCTGTTCGAGGGCCAGCTGAAGATGAAGCCCAACGGCTATCTGTGGGTCGCGCCCTATTCCACCGCCACCAGCGTGCCCGGCGTGTTCGCGGCCGGCGATGTCGCCGACGACGTCTACCGTCAGGCGGTGACGGCGGCGGGCATGGGCTGCATGGCGGCGCTGGAGGCCGAGCGCTTCCTGGCGGCCGAAGCCGCGCCGGCCTCGGCGGCGGCGGAGTAAATCCAGCGGACGAGCTGCGACATCGTTTCACAGGCCGGTCATCACGGAAGGCGATCGGTCAAGACACATTTTTGCATCCCACTTTTGCTGTTGTGCAGTTTATGCAAAGCTGTGCCATCATTCTGGCAGGCACGGCATGCCGCAGCAGGATCTGCGGAAAATGGTCGCTGCGCGGGCTGAGGCCGCGACAATGGACTGGGACAAGCTGAAAATCTTTCACGCGGCCGCCGAGGCCGGATCGTTCACCCATGCCGGCGAGGCGCTCGGCCTGTCGCAGTCGGCGGTCAGCCGGCAGGTGTCGGCGCTGGAGCAGGAACTGCACGTTCCGCTGTTCCACCGCCACGCCCGCGGCCTGATCCTCACCGAGCAGGGCGAACTGCTCTACCGCACCGCCCACGACGTGTTCGTCAAGCTGGAGGCGGCGCGCAGCGAGCTGACCGACAGCCGCGACCGCCCCAATGGCGAGCTCAAGGTCACCACCACCGTCGGGCTCGGCACCCATTGGCTGACGCCGCGGCTCGGCGAGTTCGCCGAGAAGTTCCCCGACATCCGCCTGACCCTGATCCTGACCGACGAGGAACTCGACCTC
Source organism: Blastochloris tepida (assembly GCF_003966715.1). NCBI lineage: Bacteria > Pseudomonadati > Pseudomonadota > Alphaproteobacteria > Hyphomicrobiales > Blastochloridaceae > Blastochloris > Blastochloris tepida. The sequence continues at coordinate 2,835,490 of NZ_AP018907.1, read as the reverse complement.
GCCATGCGCGAGGCCGACGTGGCGCTGCGCATGCGCCAGCCGGTGCAGGCCGATCTGGTGCAGCGCAAGCTGTTCACCGTGCATTTCCACGCCTATGCCAGCGCCGACTATCTGAAGCATCACGGCCAGCCGCGCACCTATGACGACCTCGAGCGCCACCGGCTGATCTCGTTCGGCGGGTCGATCCCGAGCTATCTGCAGAACACCAACTGGCTGGAGATCGCCGGGCGCGAGGGCCGCGAGCCGCGGCGCTCCTGGATCCGGGTCAACAACATCCTGGCGCTCAAGCAGGCGGTCGAGCGCGGGCTCGGCATCGGCATGCTGCCCGACTACATGGTCGAGGACGGCTCGGGGCTGGTGCAGCTCTTCCCCGACAATTCGCCGGGGCTTGAGGCCTATTTCGTCTATCCGCAGGAGCTGAAGTCGGTGGCCCGCGTGCAAGCGTTCCGCGACTTCCTGGTCTCCAAGGCCAGCCGCTGGAGTTTCTGAGCGCGCGGGGCGGCTGTCGTCCCGGACGGCGCGGGATGCGCAGCATCCGGCGCCGAGCCGGGACCGTTTGCCATCTCGCGTCGTCCCGGGCGAGCGTCAGCGAGACCCGGGACCGTGCGGGGAGTTTTCGCCTTTTCTGATGACGATCCCGGGTTGCTCGCGCAGCTTCGCTGCCTGCCCGGGATGACGAAGGCGCGGTCCTACATGAACAGCCGCTCGCCCGCCTTGCCCTCATAGAGGTGGGCGACGAATTCGCCATAGCCGTTGAAGATCTGCGTCGGCCGCCGCTCGCCGGTGGCGAGGTCGCGCTCGGTCGCCTGGCTCCAGCGCGGGTGCGGGACGTCCGGGTTCACATTGGCCCAGAAACCGTATTCGAACCCCTGCACCGTCTCCCAGAAGCCCTTGGGCCGCTTATCGAGGAAGGTCACGCGCACGATGCCCTTGGCCTGCTTGAAGCCGTACTTCCACGGCAGGATCGCCCGCAAGGGTGCGCCATTGGCGCGGTCGAGCGGTTTGCCATAGGCGCCGGTGCCGATCAGCGCCAGTTCGTTCACGCACTCCTCGATGGTGAAGGCGTCGGTATAGGGCCACGGATACCAGCTCTGGCGATGGCCCGGCGCCACCGGCGAATTGCCGAAGGTCTCGAAGCGCACATAGCGCGCCGACGACAGCGGCTTGGCGAACGCGATCAGCTTGGCCATCGGAAAGCCGGTCCACGGCACGGCGATCCACCACGCCTCGACGCAGCGGTGGCGATAGGTGCGCTCCTCCAGCGCGAAGCGGCGGATCAGCGTGTCGATGTCGACGGTCGTCTCGGCCTCGACCAGTCCGTCGATCGTCACCGTCCACGGCCGGATGTCGAGGCGCTGAGCGAGGCGCGAGGCCGTCGGCTTGTCGGAGGAGAACTCGTAGTAATTGACGTTGCCGACCACCAGCGGCTCGGGCGTCAGCGGCCGGTCGAGCGTGTAGGCGGGGTTGCGCGCCACCGGGTAGAGATCGGCGGTGGGGTCGGCGGCGTGCGGGGGTGGCGGCTCGCTGCGGAACACGTCGAGCCAGTCGGCCGCCGCCGGCGTGGCGATCGCCGCGCCGGAAAGCCCGGCCAGGATGGCGCGTCGGTTGAGATAGACGTGTTCGGGCGCCGCCGCGCTGTCGGGCAACGCCCAACCGCGCCTGCGGTGGATCGCCGGCCGGCCGATGGAATTCGCCATGGTGCCTCCCGGGGGGAAGAGGACCGCTCCATTCCGCCCGAAATGCCGGCCGAGGCAAGTCACGAATGGGCGATGGAGAAGTACGGCGGTGAGTGAACATCGGCGATGCCGCCGGTCGTTCCCGGCGACCGCCGTCAGGCGGTCGGGAAGGGAACCCATAACCGTTTCCGCCGAAATGGATGGCGGGTGGGCGATACGGTTTCCGGTTGATCTCTTCGGAATACCGGAAACCGTATGAAGGCGAATGCGGCGCCGCGTCCCGTGGGTCCCCTTCCCTCGCGCGGCCAAGCCGCGCTCGCCGGGGACGACCGGCGTGGTTTCCGTACATCCTCTGTCATCCCGGGCAAGCGGCGTCAGCCGCGCGAGCAACTGTCATGCGGTTTTGGGGTCTCGCCAGGGTTTGTTGTCTCGAATCATGGCGTTGAGGATGGTCAGGAGCTTTCGGGCGATGGCGATGAGGGCGACCTTGGCGGGTTTTCCGCGGGCTTTGAGGTCGGCGTAGAGCTGTTTGGCCCACGGGTTCCAGTGGATGGCGGCGAAGGCGGCGAGATAGCAGGCGCGCTTGAGCGCGCGGCGTCCGGCCTCGATATGGGCCGGCCGCCGCGCTTTGCCGCTGTCGTTGCGATAGGGTGCGCAGCCGCCGATGGCACCGGCTTGGCGGGGGCTGAACTGGCCGAGTTCGGGAGCTTCTGCGAGCAGGACGCGGGCCGTCTTGTTGGCGATCCCCGGCACCGAGGTGATGATCTTGGCCTTGGCGTCCATCGCCGGATCGGCGGCGATCAACGCCTCGATGGCCTGTTCGGCCGCGGCGACGGTCTCGCGCAGGGCGGCGATTTCGGCATCGAGCCGGGCGGTGATGGCCGCCAGGGTGGGGTGGGCCTTGCGGTTCTCGAGGCGGCGGATGTCGGCCTCGGCGCGGGTGATTTCGCGCACCCAGGCGGTCAGGTCGCTCTGCGCTTGCGAGGGCTCCGGGAACGGCCGGCAGGGGTGATGCAGCATGAAGGCGCGGATGATGCGGGCGTCGAGCGGATCGCTCTTGGCGCGCTGGCCGCAGGCCTTGGCGAACTGGCGGCAGCGCCAGCTGTCGACCTGCAGCACGGTGAGGCCGGCCTCGCGCAGCACCGCGACCGCCAGGCGTTCATAGCCGCCGGTCGGCTCCAGGCCGGCGGTGGTGAGCCCGGCCTTCACCAGGCGCCTGGCCAAGCGCTGGAGAGCCGCGGGGGTGTTATCGACGCGCTCGACCTTGGTGTCGTCGAAGGCGATGTCGAGCCAGTCCTTGGAGACATCGATGCCCACAAGGTGGGTGGCAAACGGCGTCGGGTGTGGCAGCATGGCAAGCATCCCAGGCTTGGAAGCGGGGTCAAAAGCCCCGTGCAACTGTTCGGGTTGGCTTGGGACGGACGGCCGCTTCTGCTCGCGACGGCCTCGAAGGCTCACCCGGGATACGGCGTGCCGCCCGCACCGGCTCGGGGTGGCCACCCCGAGCCGGTGCACCCATCAAAGCACAGTTCGCCGTTCCAACCCGGGATCGCTTTCAGGACGGGGCTTTTCCGGATGACGCTCCCGGGTCTCGGCTATCGCCTCGTCCGGGACGACGAGGCCCAAAAAGACGCTTCCGGCTCTTGTTGCCGGTCGTCAGGAACGCCGAGAGACGGACGGCCGCGACGACGGCCGCCCATCGCCCTTACGGTCTCACGCTGCGGCGGCCTTCTTCGCCGCGATCACCTGATCGGCGGCGCGGCCCACCAGCTCGGCCATATGGTCGAAGCGGGTGATGAAGGTGCCGACACCGGCGGTGGCCGAGCGCAGCTCGACGATCAGGTCGCCGATCTCGGCTTCCGGCATTTCGGCCCGCACCACGTCCCAGCCCGGCCAGCCGTCGCGCGCCTCGAAGCCGAGGATCTGGCCGCGCCGTCCGGACAGGATGGCGTTGACCTTGGCGGTGGCGTCGCTGGGGCAGAACACGTCGACGTGGTGGATCGGCTCCAGCAGCACCGGCTGGCAGTTGGGCAGCGCCTCATGGATGCCGATGCGGCCGGCGGTGCGGAACGCCATGTCGGACGAATCGACGGTGTGGTAGGAGCCGTCGATCAGCGTCACCGACACGTCGACCACCGGGAAGCCGAGCGGGCCTTCCTTAAGGCCGTCCTTCACGCCCTCCTCGATCGAGGGGATGTACTGGCGCGGCACCACGCCGCCGGTGATCTTCTCGGCGAACTGGAAGCCCGAGGAGCGCGGCAGCGGCTGGATGTCGAGCACGCAGTCGCCGAACTGGCCGTGGCCGCCCGACTGCTTCTTGTGGCGGCCGCGCTGCACCACGCCCTTGCGGATGGTCTCGCGATAGCCGACCCGCGGCGGATGGGTCGCAATCTGGATCTGGAAGCGGTCCTGCAGCCGCTCGATGGCGACGCGCAGCTGCATCTCGCCCTGGCCGTGCAGCACGATCTCGCTTTGCTCGGCATTGTGCACCAGCACCAGCGAAGGATCCTCCTCCAGCAGCTTGTGCAACGCCTGACCGAGCTTGACGTCGTCCTTGCGGTCGCGCGCGGCGATGGCGATGGCCAGCACCGGCGGCACCGGCGCGATCTCGACCAGCGGCGCCAGCGGCGCCTTGCCCGAGGTGATTGTGTCGCCGGTCACCACCGGGTCGAGCTTGCCGAGCGCCACGGTCTCGCCGGCGGTGGCCGGCCCGCGCTTCTCGATATGCTGGCCGTGCAGCTTGAACACGCCGGAGACGCGGGCGGCCTCGCCCTTGGCGCCCATCAGCATGGTGCCGTCGGCGACCTGGCCGCTGAGCACGCGCACGATCGACATCTTGCCGCCATGGCTGGTGTGCAGCGTCTTCTGCACATAGCCGACCGCGTCGCTGCCATTGGCGGGGGCGCCGAGCCGCTTCAGCGTGTCGTCGAGGCCGCAGACCTCGTGGCGCAGCGCCTTCAGCAGGCGCTGGATGCCGTTGCCGTGCAGGGCCGAGCCCAGCAGCACCGGCGTCACCTGTCCCTCGCGCAGCTCCTTGGCGAGGTCGTCGAACACGCGGTCGCGCGGCGGCTCGATCTCCTCGAGCAACTGCTCCATCAGCGCGTCGTCGTGGTCGGCCAGCGTCTCCAGCATCTGGAAGCGCGCTTCCTTCTCGCGCATCAGGTCGTCGCCTTCGAGCGGCACCACCTGCGAGGCCGAATGCTCGCGATAGACGAACGCCCGCTCCAGCGCGAGGTCGACATAGCCGACGACGATGCCGTCCCGCCAGATCGGGATCTGGCGCAGCAGCAGCGGCAGGCGGCTCGCCGGCTGCAGCACCGCGAGCGTCTCCTGGACGCGCTTGTCCGCCTTGTCGATCTTGTTGAGGAACAGCATGTGCGGCACGCCGAGTTCCTCGATCTCGCGCAGCACCATGGAGAGTTGCGGCAGCTTGCGCTCGTCGGCCTCGCACACCACGATCGCCGCATCGACCGCCGGCAGGGCGGCGCGCATGTCGTGCAGGAACTCCACCGACCCGGGACAGTCGATGAAGGTGTAGCTCTCGTTCAGGAAGGCGGTGGAGGCGACGCTGACCTCCACGCTCATCTTGTGGAGGCGGGATTCCTTGGAGCCGTCACCGACGGTTGAGCCGGTGTCGACCGAGCCCTGGCGCTGGATGGCGCCGGTTCGGGCCAGGATCGCTTCGAGCAGCGTCGTCTTGCCGCTCTGGAACGGCCCCACCACTGCAATGCATCTGGGGCTCTTCGTTCCGTTGTTGCCATTGTTCGACATGTGAACCACCTCCGCTGCCCGCCAGGAACCGATGAAGCGGCGGGCTAGGCGCCTAAAACTGCGTCGGGGGGTGCTATCGTTTCAGGCTGTCGCGGCCGGTGCAAGCGGACCTCTCCGCACCGTGGCGGCGGGCAAACACTTAGTCGCGCACCAGAACCGGCCATGCCGGAGGTCGAAGGGGACCGGAGTCGGCTCCGTGCCGAAAGCAAAGAACCCGCCTTGCGGCGGGTTCCTCGAATCGTGGCGTCTTGCGGAAGACTGGCGCCGGGCCGGTCAACGCAGCTCGAGGTCGGCGACGCCGAGCGCGATGTTGAGGCCGAGCGAGCCCTCGACGCTGAGCGGCTGCAGCGAGATCGTCTTGTTGGAGCCGCCGAGCAGCACATTGGCGCCGACGCCGGCGCCGACCGTCGCCTGACCGGAGACGCCGGCATAGTCGCCCACGAGGTCGCCGCGGCCGATATTGACGGTGGGCGCGAACACGCTCCACACCATCACCGTCCGCTCGGTGACGCCCAGGTCGAGCCCGAACCGGCGGATGGTGCCGACATACTTCTCGGGCTGCGCCTTGACCCTCGGGTTCGGCCGGAAGGTGCAGGTGACGTCGCGAATCGAGCCGACGATGAAGCCGGTCGCGCCGGTGGAGACGCATTCGAGCACGCCGACCTCGGCCCGCGACTGGGCGAGCGCGGCCGACGGCGCGGCAAGCTGGGACAGAGCGAGAACCGCGCCCGCCACGGCGGCAGGGGTGAGACGACGCAGCATGGGAAGCCTCCTGAAAACGGCGCCGCTGGGTGGATGAATGCGCGGCAGGGTTGGACTTTCGCCATTCGGCGGCTGCGGTCAAGCCCGCGCCGCCGGCCTGTTACGTCAGCGACGCCGCGAAGCGCTGGATGCGCCGGCAGGCCTCCTCCAGCTTCTCGTCGGAGGTGGCGTACGACACCCGGAAGTTCGGCCCGAGCCCGAACGAGGAGCCGTGCACGGTGGCCACGCCCTCGGTGGCGAGAAGCTCCATCACGAAGTCCTCGTCCGTGGCGATCACCTTGCCGCCGGGAGTCTTCTTGCCGATCAGCCCGGCGCAGGACGGATAGACGTAGAACGCGCCCTCCGGGGTCGGGCACTTGAGGCCGGTGGCCTGGTTCAGCATCGACACTGCGAGGTCGCGGCGGCGCTGGAAGGCGGTCTTGAACCGCGGAATGCAGTCCTGCGGGCCGGACAGGGCCTCGACCGCCGCCCATTGCGAGATGGTCGAGGTACCCGAGGTCTGCTGGCCCTGGATCAGGTCCATCGCCTTGATCAGCCGCTCGGGCGCGCCGGCATAGCCGATGCGCCAGCCGGTCATCGCATAGGTCTTGGAGACGCCGTTCATGGTCAGCGTCCGGTCGTAGAGGCCGGGCTCGACCTGGGCGGCGGTGACGAACTCGAAATCGCCGTAGGTCAGGTGCTCGTAGATGTCGTCCGACAGCACCCACACCTGCGGGTGGCGCATCAGCACGTCGGTGAGCGCCTTCAGCTCGGCGCGGCTGTAGGCGGCGCCGGACGGGTTCGACGGCGAATTCAGGATGATCCACTTGGTGCGCGGGGTGATGACGCGCTCGAGATCCTCGGGCTGGAGGCGGAAATCGTGCGCCTGCGTCGCCGACACGATCACCGGGGTGCCGCCGCACAGCGCCACCATCTCGGGATAGCTCACCCAATAGGGCGCGACGCAGATCACCTCGTCGCCGGGGTTCAGCGTCGCCATCAGGGCGTTGAAGATGACGTGCTTGCCGCCGGTGCCGACGATGACCTGGCTCGGCTTGTAGTCGAGCCCGTTCTCGCGCTTGAACTTCTGCGACACCGCCTCGCGCAGCTCGGGAATGCCCGGCACCGGCGAATACTTGGTCTCGCCGCGGCGGATGGCGGCGATCGCCGCCTCCTTGATGTTGTCGGGCGTGTCGAAATCCGGCTCGCCGACCGACAGCGAGATGACGTCCTTGCCCTTTGCCTTCAGCTCCCGCGCCATCTGGGTCAGCATGATGGTGGCGGACGGCTTGATGCGCGACAGACTGTCGGCGAGGAAGCCCATGGCGGCACTCCTGCAAGGCTGGGGGAAAGGGATTTGGCGACGCCCGTCCGGTGCTTCACCGCAACCGGCGCGAACCAGCATCCCTAGTCTCAGCCGCAGGGGCAGGCAAGGAAAACCCTCACCAAATCCGCCGGCCGGCGCCGAAACGATCCCGGTCGAGGTGGCGGGCCGGGACGACCGGGCAGGGTGAGGCTGGGCAGGGGGGTGGGCCGGAATGCCGGGGAAATCAACTGGTCCGGCGGCGGACCACCGGCGCCGTCTGCGCCCCGGAATCCGCTCGCGTTGGTTGTAAAACCAGTCCGGACGGTTGACGGAATTGCCGGTCTTTCGCGGCAAGACGTGTCGAGACTCGACCCGTGCCGTTGGATGCTACCGGCAGGATCAGGCATTCATGGCAATTTTGTGTATCGCCGGCCCGGCGAACTGCCGGCCGCGCGAGGTTGTATTTCCGCGAATAAAAACTATTCATGCCATTAATTTCTCGTTTACATTAATTTCCGAATAATATGATCATGTACTCGATGTTAAGCGCCGGGGCGGATCATGCCGCTGCACGGGAGCATGACACGGCATTCGCTGATGAGACGGCGCCTCAAACATCTGCCGCGGCTTGTAGCCAAACGACTGGCCAACTGGCGCAGTTCGGCCGTCTTCGGCCTGGCGCTCATCGTCATGCTGTGGGCCGGCATCTTCCTGAAATATTCCGACGACCTGCGCAGCGATCTGCGCGAGGCCGTCCGCACCAACGAAAACTTCTCGATGGTGTTCGAGGAGAACGTGCTGCGCTCGATCGGCGAGATCGACAAGGCGCTCCTTTACCTCCGCCGCACCATCGAGACCCGCAAGGACACCACCGATTTCCACACCATCGTCAGCACCACCGACGTACTGAGCGAGATCATCGTTCAGGTTGCGATCATCGATGCCAACGGCATCATGCGCGCCTCCAATGCCGGACCGCAGCCCGCGCCGCCGCTCGATCTCAGCGACCGCGAGCATTACCGCGTCCACCTCAACAGTCCCGAGGACCGGCTGTTCATCAGCAAGCCGGTCGTCGGCCGCGTCAGCCGGCAGTGGTCGGTCCAAGTCACGCGGCGCTTTCTCAACAGCGACGGCTCGCTCGGCGGCGTGGTCGTGGCCTCGCTGAAGCCGGAGCATCTGACCAATTTCTACAACAAGATCGATTTCGGCTCGTCGGTGTCGATCGCGCTGGTGGGCAATGACGGCATCGTGCGCTCCTCCGGCGGCAGCGCCGACGGGTTCGCGCTCGGCGAGGATCTGAACGGCACCCGGTTCGTGTCTCTCGCCCGCAGCGCCGGGATGGTCACCTTCGAGGAGACCGATTCCGCCTCCGGCAACCGGCGCCTCGTCACCTTCCGCCACGTCCGCGGCCAGCCGCTGTGGATGAGCGTCAGCACCGATCTGCGCGCCGTCTATGCCGGCTCGGCCGCCAATCTGCGGCTGAACGCCATTGTCGGCCTCGTGCTGACGGTGCTGATCCTCATCGCCGTGCGGAACATCCTGCAGGCCGAGGCCAAGGCCCGCCAGAAGGCCGAGCAGCTGCATCTGACCCTGGAGAACATGAGCCAGGGCATCATGCTGATCACCAAGGATCTCGAGATCCCGATCATCAACGCCAAGTGCGGCGAGCTGCTCGATCTGCCGCCGCAGTTCATCAAGACGCCGCCGCGCTTCGACGAGCTGATGGCCTATCAGGCCCGCAACAGCGCCCTGCATCCGGCGGCCGCGCATGGCGGCCTGGAGGCAGGCGAGGGCGGCCAGCCTTGGGCGTCGCCCCATTGCGCGATCTCCGAGCGGCGGATGGCCAACGGCACGGTCATCGAGATCCGCAGCGCGCCGCTGCCGGATGGCGGCCTCGTGCAGACCTTCACCGACATCACCAAGCGGCGCGAGGCGGAAACCCACGTCGCCCGCCTCGCCTCGGAAGACCCGCTGACCAACCTGCCCAACCGCCGCGTCTTCCGCGCCCGGCTGGAGGAGATCTGCAGCGCCTACGCCACGCTGCGCGACGATCCCGAGGCGCCGGGCTTCGCCGTGATGTTCCTCGATCTCGACCGCTTCAAGGTGATCAACGACACGCTCGGCCACCGCATCGGCGATCTGCTGCTGCAGGAGGTCGGCGGCCGGCTGAAGCAGGTGGTCGAGCCCGGCGTGCTGCTGGCGCGGCTCGGCGGCGACGAGTTCTCGATCCTGGTGCCCGCGGCCGGTTCGCGCGCCGAGGTCGGCGATATGGCGCAGCGCCTGCTCGACTGCATCGGCCCGCCCTTCGACATCGACGGCTACAAGGTGCGCACCGGCGCCAGCATCGGCATCGCCATGGGCCCCGGCGACGGGCGCAATGTCGACGATCTGCTGGTGGCCGCCGATCTCGCGCTCTATGCGGTGAAGGCCGACAGCCGCGGCACCTTCCGCTTCTACAGCCACGCCATGAGCACCGAGCTCAACGACCGGCGCGAGATCGAGACCGATCTGCGCACCGCCATCGAGCGCGGCGAGCTGGAGCTGCACTACCAGCCGATCATCGATCTGCAGGACGATTGCGTGGCCGGCTTCGAGGCGCTGGCCCGCTGGCGCCACCCGGTCAAGGGCCTCATCCCGCCGGGCCTGTTCATCCCGGTCGCCGAGGACACCGGACTGATCATGCCGATCGGCGAATGGGCGCTCGACGCCGCCTGCCGCGAGGCCGCCCGCTGGCCCGGCGAGCTCAAGATCGCCGTCAACCTGTCGCCGGTGCAGCTGCTCGCCCCCGATCTCGGCGAGCGGATCGAGCACCTGCTGGCCGCAACCGGGCTGGCGCCGCACCGCCTGGAGCTCGAAATCACCGAGCAGATCGTGCTCGAGGACAATGAGAACACCATCGCCACCCTGCGCCGGCTGAAGGCGCTCGGCGTGCGCATCGCCATGGACGATTTCGGGACCGGCTATTCGTCCCTGAGCTATCTGCGCACCTTCCCCTTCGACAAGGTGAAGATCGACCGCTCCTTCGTCGCCGATCTGGTGCACGGCACCGACCGCGTGGTCATCGTGCAGGCGGTGGTGTCGATCGCCCGCGCGCTCGGCATGACCACCACCGCCGAGGGCGTCGAGTCCGACTATCAGTGCGAGTTCCTGGCGGCGCTGGGCTGCGACGAGGCGCAGGGCTTCCTGTTCTCCGGCGCCGTGCCGGCCGACGAGATCGCCGGCATCATCGAGAAATGGGGCCTGTCGAAGGCGGCGGGCGGATAATACGGTTTCCGGCGCTCCAACTTTTTGAGTTATCGCATTCTCGTTCGCAAGGCTGGTGCCCACGACCGGTGCGCACTTTTGCGGAAAATGCTCTGGAGGCCGGAGGCGCTGAAGCGGCTGGCCGGAAACGTGGCGAGGCATACGTCGAGACACACGGCGAGGCGGGATGCAGACGACGGGCGCCGGGGCGTTCCGCGCTCCCCCACCCCCGACCCCTCCCCACCATTCACTGCGTTCATGGGGGGAGGGGAGAAAAGGGGCGCCTCTTCTCCCCTCCCCCCGCGAGCTTTGCGAGCGGTGGGGAGGGGTCGGGGGTGGGGGGCTTCGCGGGGACGGGTCGAACGTCCGGCCGCCATATTCCGTTTCCCACGCCAGGGTCGGCGGCAACTTCCGCGTCACGTCGCGCGACCGACGCGACAACGCCATCCGCGTCCGGCAGGATGCGGCATGACCGAAACGCCCCCGACACTTGCTCCGACAACCCTTGCTCCGACCCTCGCCGGCCTGACCCGCGCCTTCCTCGCCGTCGGCATCCTGTCGTTCGGCGGGCCGGCGGCGCAGATCGCGCTGATGCACCGGCTGGCGGTCGAGGACCGGGGCTGGCTCGACGAGGGACAATTCCTGCGGGCGCTGAACTTCTGCATGCTTCTGCCCGGTCCCGAGGCGCAGCAACTCGCCACCTATATCGGCTGGCGGCTCAAGGGCTGGCGCGGCGGCGTCATTGCCGGCGGACTGTTCGTGCTGCCGGGCGCGCTGGTGATGCTGGCGCTGAGCGTCGCCTATGTGCTGTTCGCCACCTCGCCGCTGATCGGCGGGCTGTTCTTCGGCATCAAGGCGGCGGTGCTGGCGATCGTGCTGGAGGCGCTGATCCGCATCTCGCGCCGCGTGCTGAAGCAGCGTCAGGCGCAGGCGGTGGCCGTGGCCGCGCTGCTGGCGGTGGGGCTGTTCGCGCTGCCGTTTCCGTTGGTGGTGGCCGGCGCGGCACTGGCCGGCGCCCTGCTGTTCGCCGCCGCGGCCGAGGCGCCGCCGGCCGCGGCGCGGCCCGCGGCTGCGGGCCTGTGGCCTGCCGCCATCGCCGCGCTGCTGTGGCTTGCGCCGCTCGGCCTGATCGCCGCGACGCTCGGCCCCGGCCACGTGCTGTTCGAGATCGGGGCGTTCTTCGCCAAGCTGGCGGTTGTGACGTTCGGCGGCGCCTACGCCATTCTCGCCTATCTCGCCGAGCAGGCGGTCGGGCGCGGCTGGGCGAGCCCTGCCGACATGCTGACCGGGCTCGGCCTTGCCGAGACCACGCCGGGGCCGCTGATCCTGGTGACGCAGTTCGCGGGCTTCCTCGGCGCCTACCGGGCGCCCGAGCCGTTCGCGCCGCTCGCCGCCGGCCTGCTCGGCGCCGCCGTCACCACCTGGGTGACGTTCGCGCCGTCCTTCCTGTGGATCTTCGCCGGTGCGCCATGGCTGGAGACGCTGCAGGCCAACCGCCGGCTGGCGGCGGCGCTCCAGGGCATCACCGCGGCGGTGGTGGGGGTGATGGCGCACCTCGCGGCGTGGTTCGCGCTGCACGCGCTGTTCGCGGCCGTCGAGACCGTCCGGCTTGGTCCGGTCCGGCTGCTGGTGCCGGACCCGGCGAGCTTCGACGTGCGGGCGGCCGTGCTCGCCGCCATCGCCATGGCGCTGGTGTTCGTGGCGCGACGCGGTCTGGTCGCCACCGTGGCGATCATGGCCGGGCTCGGCGTGCTTGCCAGCCTAATCTGATACCGCGACCGGCTTGATCGTCGGGGGCACCGGCTCGTCGTCGGCGTCCTCGGCGTCGTCCTCGTGCTCGTGCGATTCGGTGCCGAGCCGGGCGGCGAGGTTCTTCTCGATCCGGCGCAGCAGCTTGCGCAGCCGCTTCCGGTCCTTGCCGTCCAGCCCCTCGACCATTTCCTGCTCAAGCGCATGCCAGATGCCGTCGATGGCGTCGGCGCGCGCGCGTCCCGCCTCGGTCAGGTGGACGCGCACCAGCCGGCCGTCGCCGTTCGAGGCCCGGCGCTCGACCAGCCCCTGCACGGCGAGGCGGGCGATGGTCTTGGAGGCGGTGGGCGGGCGCACCCGCAGCGCGCCGGCAAGATCGCCCATGGTGCGGCCGTCGCCCTCGGCCAGGAGCTTCAGCACCGTCTCCTGGCCGGGAAACAGGCCGAGGCCGGCCAACAGGCGGGCGGCGCGCGCCCGCTGCAGCCGGGCCGTGTGATTGAGCCGGTAGCCGACTGTCTTGGTGTAGACGTCCTTGGCGCTGCCGTCCTTCATCGCCCAGCTCCCGCCAAATCCTTGCCGGCATCGCCGGCACGGTCAACTCACAGCCATCTTGCAGTCAATTCTTGCAGCCATTCGACGCAGTCTGCCAACCGGATAGTTTCCGCGACTTCGTGAAATCTGTATGTCGGCGAAGAAAATGCGCGCGCAAAAAGGAGTCGGAGCATGCCGATGCCGCCCCGGCGGTGGTGGACGGACCTGACGTGGCCCGAGATCGCGGCCGGCGAGACCGCGCGCTGGATTGCCGTGCTGCCGCTGGCCGCGGTCGAGCAGCACGGGCCGCATCTGCCGCTCGGCACCGACGCCGCCATCGCCGAGGGCTATCTGGCGCGGGTGGCCGAGCTCTCGCCGGACGACCTGCCGGCGGTGCTGCTGCCGGTGCAGGCGATCGGCATCTCGCCCGAGCATCTCGCCTTTCCCGGCACGCTGAGTCTGGCGCCGGCCACCGCGCTGGCCGGCTGGCAGGCCATCGGCGCGGCACTTCACCGCGCCGGCCTGCGCAAGCTCGTCATCGTCACCAGCCATGGCGGCAATGTCGCCGCCGCCGACCTGCTGGCACGCGACCTGCGGGCACGGCACGGTATGCTCGCCGTCACCTGCTCCTGGCACAAGCTCGGCTATCCCGAGGGGCTGTTCGGCGCGCACGAGGTGCGCTTCGGCATCCATGGCGGCGAGATCGAGACCTCGCTGATGCTGGCGTTCCGGCCCGATCTGGTGCGCATGGAGCTGGCGCGGGAGTTCGCCTCGCACGCCGAGGACATGGAGACGCGCTTCGCCCGGCTGCGGGCGACGAGCCCGGTCGGCTTCGGCTGGATGGCGCAGGATCTCAATGCCGCGGGCGTGGTCGGCAACGCCGCCGCCGCGACGGCGGAGAAGGGCCGCGCCGCGGCGGATCACGGCGCGCGCGCCTTCATCGCGCTGTTGCGCGACGTCGAGGCCTTCGACATGACGGCGCTGGCGGCGGGGCCGCTCGGCGGCGGGGAGGGGGCCGGCTGACCCCCAACCGCTATTTCTTTTCCTTGTGCCGCCGCGTCTCGTGCCACAGCAGGAACAGGCCCGAGCCCACCACCACCGCCGAGCCGGCGATGAGGCCAGGCGTCGGCACGTCGCCCCACACCAGGAAGCCGACGCCCATCGCCCACACCAGCAGCAGGTAGTAGAAGGGCGAGACGGCGGCGGTCGGCGCCAGCGACAGCGCCTTGGTCCAGGTGTATTGCGCCCCCGAATTGGCCGCGCCGGTGAGGAACAGCAGCAGCGCATCCTGCGGTGTCGGCGTGACCAGCCCGAACGGCAGCAGCGCGGCGTGGAAGGCCGCCACCGTCATCAGCTGCCACATCATCAGCGTGTTGGCGGACTCGGTGGCCGACATGCCGCGCACCGCCACTGTGACGCTGCCGTACATCACCGCATTGGCCAGCGCGAACAGCGCGCCGATCTGCAGCGCATCGGCGCCGGGATTGGCGACGATGACCACGCCGCTGAAACCGGTCAGCAGCGCCGCCCAGCGCGCCGGCCCGGCCCGCTCCTTCAGCCAGAACACCGACAGGAGCGCCGCCCACAGCGGCGCCGAGAAATTGATGGCGATGGCCCCGGCCAGCGGCATCATGCTGAAGGCGATGACCGCGAAGGTCTGCGAGCAGGCCTGGGAGAAGCCGCGCGCCAAGTGCGCGCCCGGCCGCGGCGTATCGAACACCGCGAGCCCGGTGAAGGGCAGGACCAGCGCCGCGGTGACGAGAAGCGACGACAGCGAGCGGAAGAACATCACCTCGCCGACCGGATAGGTTGCCACCAGCCATTTGCTGATGGCGTGCGACACCGCGAAGAACATCGTCGCCGCGATCATGTAGAGGATGCCGCGCGGCACATTGTCGACGCGCACCGTCTTGGCCGGCGCGTTCGCTGTCTTGGCTGGCGCGCTCGCCGGCATTTGCCGCGGCGCGGCCGCGGGGCGCGGGGTCCGCGGCCCGGCCGGAGCAATGGCCGGCGCGGCGGCGATGCGGCGCTCGGCATATTCCGGGACGCTCCGCTCCCGCGGGGCCATGGCCGTCCAGTGTGGGGGCGAGGGCGCGGGGCGCGCGTGCGGCAGGACGGTGTCGGTCATCGCCGGGCCGCGGGTCAGGCTGCCGGGCCGGCCGGCGGCGCATCGGCCCAAGGCGCATCGGTCGAGCCCGCTTGGGGGTGGGATGCGTCGGCGTGATGCGCGTCGGCATGGTGCGGATCGGTGCCGTCCGCCGCCTCCGGGATGAACCACGGCTTGATGCTGACGCCGCGCCGCAGCGAATACATGTAGAACACCGGCAGCCGGTCCGGAAACAGGCTGCGGAACTGGCTGCCATTGAAGGTGGTGAAGATGGCGCGCGGGAAGGCGAGCTCGACCACCCGCTTCTCGCGCATGTTCATGCGGTAGTATTTCTCGGCGCCATCGGTGGCGCCGCCTTCGCCGCGGTACCATTTCTCGGCGCATACGCGCAGCTTCTCCAGTGTGTCCTCGGGCACCGCCTCGTCGATGTCGCCGTCGCACTCGACCATGCCGACCGCCGCCATCAGATGGCTCAGCCGGCAGGCGTCGAAGCCGCGCGCCGCCGCCGCCGCCGCCACCGCCTGGAAATAGCGCTCGCAGACGTCCCGGCCGTGGCCGTTCAACTCGGCATGCGTGTCGGTGAAGATCAGCCGGAAGGTCGCGCCATGCCGGTAGACCTCGTCGACGCGCCGCGTGAGGTCCTTCAGGTGATCGAGGCAGGCGGTGTCCGGTTTCGCCAGTGAATGGCGCGGGCCCTTGCCCCAGTACATCAGGAACTGGATCGGCTGATCGTGATGCACGAGATCGCCAATCACGTTCAGGATGGCCTGCTTGTTGTCCGGCTGCTCGCGCTTGAACGACCAGGTGTTGAACGCCTGGAGGATCTTTTCGGGCGCCGGCCGCTGGTGCGGATGCTCGCGCTTGGCGCCGCCCTTGCCGGGCGCCTTCAGGTGGGGGCGGGTGGTCTCCAGCTCGCCCGGGCGGCGCGCGGCCCCGGCGCCCGGCAGGCCGCCGGCCGGCGCGCGTGCCGGTCCCCGGCCGGCGCCATGCCCGGACGGCATGTGGCCGCCGGAATGAGCGTTGGCGCCGTGGCCGCCCACGCCAATCCCGCTCCCACCATGGCCACCCGCCCCGTGCCCCGGAGGGTGCCCGCCGGCAGACCCGTTCGAAGCGTGCACGGCCGCTGCGAGGCCGACTGATGCAAGACCGACTGCTGCAACACCGGCCGTTGCAAGACCGGCCTGTGCGACCGCGTGTGCTGACGATGTCTCGTGCTTTGCCAAGGTAGCCCCCGCCGCTTTTCGCGTTCGATTAAGGCTTGCGTCGCAAATATGGTCAATAACTGCTTAACGAAAACAATAAAATTCGAAATATTATGGTTAATACATTGTGAATGTTTTGCGGCAGCTTGTGCGGAAATGCGCCACAAAAGGCGAAAAAGACAATCAAAACGTGCATTATGCCGCCGGGATTGTGGCGGCAGGGTGTTTCCGCCGGGAGGTGCCCGCATGGTCGCCAAGTTCCGGCGAAGTCGTCGTCAGGTATTGGCCCCCGGGCCCGACTTTGCGGCACGCCGGAAACTCTCGATTGAACCGAGCGCCGGCAGTACCGGCGCGAGTTGTTGCCGGCTATCGCGATACCGCCGCGCGGCGCGCGGCCGCCCCAGGGGCCACAGAACGGCGGGGATGTATGGCGGAGAAGCCATGTCCGGCCGATCCGCCGGAGAGTCCGGTCCGACGGCCGAAACGCCGGCATGGCCGGGGTTGGATGGCCGGCGTCGGACGTCCGGCGGGATCGGTTCCGGGGCGGACGGCATCATCGGCCAGCGGCGGTGCGCAGCGGTTGCGACTGTCGTCTGAATTGCAGTCAATTCGTTTTCAATTACTTCAAATATGTAAGTAGGCAAAAAATGCCTACAGCAGATGGGAATAAAATACCTAGAGCAAGCCAATAAATTTTCGAGTCCGCGCGTCTATACGCTTGAATTTACCTTGAGGATAGTCCAAATATTGTTCGTTGGATGGACGCGGCAGCGGCGGCGTGGAGGGTTCGAGATGGCAAACGCATCGGTCTTGACGGCGCCGGTCGCGGGCGCTGCAAC
This sequence comes from Blastochloris tepida, assembly GCF_003966715.1. Lineage (NCBI taxonomy): Bacteria > Pseudomonadati > Pseudomonadota > Alphaproteobacteria > Hyphomicrobiales > Blastochloridaceae > Blastochloris > Blastochloris tepida. Next base: position 2,818,325 of record NZ_AP018907.1, on the reverse strand, counting down.
GCTCCAGCCGGAGGCCCCCGGCGCGGCGCGGCGTGCTGCCAGTTCGGCGATTTCGGCCGCGGCCAGCGACGACGAGCTGCTGCAGCGCATCGGCGAGAGTGACGAGACGGCGTTCGCGCTGCTGGTGCGCCGCCACCTCGACCGCGCCTACGCGCTGGCGCTGCGGATCCTCGACAATCCGGCCGACGCCGAGGACGTGGTGCAGGATGTGCTGCTGAAGGTGTGGACCCATCGCGGCCGCTGGGAGGGCGGCCGGGCCAAGTTCTCGACCTGGCTCTACCGGGTGGTGACCAACCGCTGCATCGACCTGCGCCGCCAGCCGCGCAGCCAGGATCTGGAGACCGCGCCCGAGGTGCCGGACGGCGCGCCGGGCGCCGAGACCCAGCTTCATCGCACCGAGGTGGTGAATGCGCTCGAAGGCGCCATGGGCCAGCTGCCCGACCACCAGCGGGTGGTGCTCATCCTCTCCTACCACGAGAACCTGTCCAACGCCGAGATTGCCGAGGTGATGCAGACCACGGTGTCGGCGGTGGAGTCGCTGCTCAAGCGCGGCCGCCAGCAGCTTCGCAAGCTGTTGCGCAGCCAGGAGCGCTCGATCCGCCAGTCGTTAACCGCGGACTAACCATGCGCCAGCATGGCCGCGGACTGGTCCGCCAGTTTGGGGGGCAGGCCTTCGTTGAACCTGTAGACGCCACCGGAACACAGACCCGATCGCGTCACCGCCGCCGGCAGAATGCCGGAGGCTTCGTTCAACAGAAAGGTTGACACCAATGCCCGTTATTTCGACCAACACCGCCGCCAACTCGGCCGTCCGCTATCTGAACGTCAACTCGGCCGATCAGTCGAGCTCGCTGTCCAAGATCGCGTCCGGTTCGCGCATCAACAAGGCGTCGGACGACGCCGCCGGCCTCGCCATCTCGACCCGCATCTCGTCGGACGTCGTGGCGCTCGAGCAGGCGGCCACCAACGCCTCGCACGCCATCGCGATGCTGCAGACCGCCGACGGCGGCGCTGCCAACGTGTCCGACATTCTGATGCGCATGAAGGCGCTGGCCTCGCAGTCGGCGTCGGCGACGGTGACGGCGACCGGCGGTGCCGACACGATGCGTGCCTACATCGACGCGGAATTCCAGGAACTCGACAACGAAATCAACGCGATCGCGAGCAGCACCCGCTACAACGGCCAGAGCCTGCTCGACGGCACCGGCACGTTCGGCAACGTCCTGGTCGGCTCCGACGCGACTGACTTGATCTCGCTGTCGCTCGAGACCACCGCCGACCTGTCGTCCGCCACGCTCGGCATCGCCGCCCTCGCGGTTGACACCCAGGCCGGCGCGCTGGCCGCCGTGACCGCTCTCGATACGGCTCTCGACACGGTGTCGACCGCCCGCGCCAACATCGGCGCCGCGCAGTCGCGCTTCGAGTTCCGCGCCGCGACCATCGCCACCTCGGTGGAAAACCTCAGCGCCGCCAATTCGGCGATCGAGGACGTCGACATCGCGGCCGAGCAGGCCAAGCTGTCCTCGTCCGAGGTGAAGGTGCAGGCGGCCGTCGCCGCTGCGGCCTCGGCCAACTCCATGCCGCAGGCGCTGCTGAAGCTGCTCGGCTGATCGCGCTCACGGACGGCGGCGGGCCCGGCCCGCCGCCGTTTCTCCAAAATGGATGACCCGCCATGGCCAGCGTCTCGAGCACCGGTTCCTCGACCTCGACGAGCTTCACCAGCTCGGCCCTGAACTCGGATTGGAGCGCGCTGATCGAGGAGGTCGTCGCGGCCAAGCTGTCGATCGCCGACAGTATCGAGACCAGGATCACCAAGGCCGAGACCAAGGTCTCCGCCTATCAGGAGCTGCAGTCGCTGCTCTCCAGCATGGCGTCCGCGGCCTACAGTCTCAGCGCGCCATCCGGCTATTCGGATCAGTCCAAGGACGTGTTCAACAGCCGCACGGCCTATCTGTCGACCAACGGCACCTATACCGCCAGCAACGTGCTGGGTGTCGCCGTCAATGACGGCACCGAGCTCGGCACCTACGATATCAAGGTCACGCAGCTGGCCACCGCCCACAAGGTGGCGAGCAACGCCCAGACCAGCAAGACCGACGATCTCGGCTACAATGGCGTTTTCAGCCTCGGCGTCGATGGCGGCACCGCGGTGAACGTCACCGTGACGGACACGATGAGCCTGACCGAGATCGCCTCGGCCATCAACACCGTCTCCAGCCAGAGCGGCGTCAAGGCCGCGGTGCTGAAGGTCTCCGACACAGACTACAAGCTGGTGCTGACCGCGACCGACACCGGCAAGGACATCACGGCGACCGCCGTGTCCGGCGACGATGTGCTGAACGGCCTCGGCGTCACCAGCGGCACCGGTACCTTCGCCAATGTGCTGCAAGAGGCCAAGGACGCCATCCTCACCGTCGACGGCGTGCAGATCACCCGCGATTCGAACGAGATCAGCGACGCGCTCGAAGGCGTGACGTTCTATCTCTATGCCACCACCCCGACGGACACCTCGGTGACGGTGGAGGTCAGCGCCAATCTCAGCTCGGTGGCCGATTCCATCCAGAGCGTGGTCGACACCTACAACGCCTATCGCGATTTCGTCATCACCCAGCAGGCGACGAGCGCAGCCGGCACCGCTGCCGACAGCGCCGTGCTGTTCGCCGACGGCACGCTGCGCTCGGTCAATTCCGACGTGATGACCGCGCTCAATACCGTGATCGACGAGGAGTCGATGGCGCTGCTCGGCCTCAGCTTCGATGCCACGAACCACCTCGTCCTCGATGACTCCACGCTGGAGGATTCCCTCCTGTCGCAGTTGGACAAGGTGAAGGCGCTGCTGAACTTCAGCTTCCAGGCGTCATCGGACGAGTTCACGGTGCTTCGCCGTGGCACCATGGCGCCGACGTCCTTCACGCTCGATGTCGAGGTGGACGGCTCGGGCGCCATCACCTCGGCCTCGGTCGGCGGCGACAGCTCGCTGTTCACGGTCAGCGGCACCCGCATCATCGGCGCCAAGGGCACAGCCTATGAAGGCTTCACCTTCGTCTTCATCGGCGATGCGTCCGAGTCGATCAACGTGACGTTGAGCTATGGTCTTGCCGACCGCCTCTACAATGCGGCGAATGGCGCAGCCAATTCCTCGACGGGCTCGATCCAGACGGTGATCGATAACCTGAATGAAAAGATTAGCGACTATGAATCGGATGTCTCGGACATCGAGGACCGGGCCGACGCCCTGCGCGATCGCCTGACCGCCCGTTATGCGAGATACCAGGCCGAAATGGCCAAGGCCGAGTCGACCCTCGCTTATCTCAAGGCAATGCTTGATGCTGCAAACAGCAATGATTGACGCCAAGACGCAACAGCCGGCTTCGTCGGCCGGCGCAGCGTCCGCGGCCTATCGCAGCGCCACCGTCACCGTGGCGCCGACCACCGCCATCGTCATGGCGCTCGACCGCGTGCTGCTCAATCTCAAGCGCACCATTGCCGCAACCGAAGCCAAGCGCTTCGACGAGGCGTTCAATCTCACCTCGCATTCGACGCAGATCCTGCGCGGCCTCGCCCATCATATCGACGTCGCCAAGGGCGGCGCGATGGCCGAGCGTCTGCAGAAGACCTACCACGCCAACATCATGGCCATGCTGCTGGCCATGGGTAAGCCCGACGCCGTCCGCCGCTACCAGAAGCTGGCCGAGGGTCTGGCCGAACTACGCGACGCCTGGGCGCAGATCGCGAAGATTCCGCCGCTCGCCGCCCGCCCCAACGCCAGCGACATCACCGGCACGCCGACCTCGACGGCGGCGTGATCCGAAGGCGGGCTGATCAGCCCGACCGCTCTTGCGCCCCATGACCGGGAAGGCACCCCGCCTTCCCCTCCCCCCATGAGCGAAGCGAATGGTGGGGAGGGGTCAGGGGTGGGGGGCGTTCTGTTCAACCGGGAAGATGGTCGACAGTTTGGACCGGGAGGATGGTCGACAGGTCTGGGTTGGGGTTTGCGGTTTGTTCCGCCGGTTCGCGGAGCCCCGGACGGGGCGGAGCGAAGCGGCGGAACAAACCGCGGCGATCGATCAGGCCGATGTCGTGCGCGCAGAAGCGCACTACATGGTCGCCCGTCTCGAGCTCCTCGAGGCCGAGCAGCTCGCCCGCGAAGGCTTCGCCGATGAAGACGTGCTCGCCCTTCCATTTGATGTCGCCGGCCGGCCGCACCCGGCGCACCTGATGATCGGCGTCGTACCAGGGGTCCTCGACGGTCTCCGGCATCGCCCGCGGGGATGCGACGTAGAGATCGGCCGGGGGATGCTGCGCCAGCGCCTCGTGCGGCCGCTCCTCGTTGTAGTGCCGGCGGAACGCATCGAAGCGCGCCTGCTGCTCGGCCGCCGTCTCCGCCGCGGGATCCGTCGTCTGCTCCTTCAGCGTCCGGTGCATGCGCTCGTGCCGGCCGTTCTCCTGCGGCGAAGCCGGCCGAATGAAATGCGGCTCGATGCCGAGCTTGAGCCACCACACCGACAGCCGCGTCAGTCCGCCCGCACCGGTCGAGCCGAACGGCGGCCCGTTGTCGCAGCGGATCGCCTTCGGCAGGCCGTGCTCGCGGAACGCCTGCGCGAACACCGGCCGAACCCCCGCCGTGGTCGGCGGCGCCACCCGCACCTCGATCAGGAACCGCGTGACCCCGTCGGTCAGCGTCAAAGGATCGATCCGGCGCCCGTCCCGCGTGCGGAACCAGCCCTTGAAGTCCGCACTCCACTCGTCGTTCGGCGCCACCGCCGCGACGAACGAGCGAGCCTGGTCGATCGGACGCCGCCGCCGCTTCACCGGCGCGACCAGCCCGGCCGCCTTCACGATGTCGCCGATCGTCGAGGCCGCCGGCCACGTCACCTCGGGAACGTCCCGCTGCAACCGGGCCAGAAGCTTGCGCGGCCCGAAATACGGAAACCGCCGCCGAAGCCGCACGATCACCGCCGCCAGCGCCGCCGGGGTGCGGTGCGGACACCGCAGCGGCGCGTGCGACCGCTCCACGAACCAGTCCGCAGCCCCGCTCGCCCGCCGCGCACGCCACGCGTAGAACGTATCCCGGCTCACCTCGTAGCGCCGGCAGAGCTCCGAAACGCTCCACGCCCCTGTGTCGTCGTCCGACAGCATCCGGATCCGCTGCTCCATCCGACAGGTCTCCAAAAATGGCATCGAAGGTCCTCCCTCCAATGCAACGTGACCTGTCGACCATCTGCCCGGTCTGAACTGTCAGGACTCTACCCGGTCCGTACCTTCGATGTCGCCAAAAAACCGTGCGGTCATCGCCGGCGGCACACCTTCAACACCCTAATCATCGGCGAATCTTTCGCTGTTCCGCCGTCCCAGCGCGCATGCGCCGCCTGCTGCCGGCGAGGTGATGCGGCCGTACCAGCGTCCCCCCACCCCCGACTCCTTCTCACCGCTCGCGGGGGGAGGGGGGAGCGATACCTGCGCGCCCCACCAGAGCAGGGGCGCACATATGTCATGTCCGCCGGCGGATCGCATGCGCCAACCGTGCGGAAAGTGCGCCCGGAATTTCGGGCAGCATCGTTAAATCTCCAGATCGTCCCATTCGTGCAGAAGCCGAGAGCGATCCCGCCCGCCCGCGCCGGGCAGCGGGGCATTGATCGAGATTCGTCATGACATCCGTTTCTTCGATTTCATCGTCGTCAGCCTATACGTCGAGCGCGAGCGCCAGCTCCAGCTCGACCGATCTGGACATGTCGGACTTCCTCACGCTGATGTGCGTGCAGCTGCAGAACCAGAACCCGCTGAGTCCGACCGATCCCCAGGAATACATGAATCAGCTCGTGTCCTATGCGAGCCTGGGCGAGCAGACGCAGATCAATGAGCAGCTTGGCAATGTGACGACCGCCTTGGCGAGCCTCTTGGCGGCCAATGCGGTGGGCTATGTCGGCCACACCGTCGAGGCGCTCGGCAAGACCAACGCGCTGACCGGCGGCGAGGCGACCTGGAACTACACGCTGGGCTCGGATGCCTCCAAGGTCGCCATCAAGATCACCGACGAGAGCGGCAAGACCGTCTACACCACCACCGGCGAGACCGCGGCGGGCGAGCACAGCTTCGTCTGGAACGGCAAGACCTCGTCCGGCACCACGGCGCCGGATGGCGCCTACACCATCTCCATCACCGCCACCGACGCCGCCGGCAATTCGATCGACGCCACCACCAGCGTCATCGGCACCGTCACCGGCGTCGACAGCTCAAGCGGCACGGTGATGCTGCAGATCGGCGATGCCGAGGTCGCCTTCGCGAACATCATCGCCATCAAGTCCTGAGGAGCAGTGTTCCATGAGTCTCTCCGGCGCCCTCAATTCGTCGGTCTCCGCGCTCAAGGCCCAGAGCACGGCGATCGCCACCGTTTCGGACAACCTCGCCAATTCCAGCACCTACGGCTACAAGACCACCGTCGCCAGCTTCGAGAGCCTGGTCACCGGCGCCTCGTCCTCGTCCTATTCGTCCGGCGGTGTGCTCACCAACACGCGCTCCAACATCAGCGCCCAGGGCCAGCTCACCCGCACCAGCAGCACCACGGACCTCGCGATCGAGGGCAACGGCTTCCTCACGGTCACCGGATCGGCGGGCTCGAACGAGAAGCTCTACACCCGCAACGGCGAGTTCTCGAAGGACAACAACGGCTACCTCGTCAATAACGGCTATTTTCTGATGGGCTGGCGCACCGATGCCGACGGCAACGTGATCGGCGCGCCCACCGCCGGCAATCTCGAGAGCATCGACACCAACGTCATCACCAGTTGCGCCGCGCCCACTACCGCGGTGTCGATGAGCGCCAACCTGCCGGCAAATGCGGCGGTGGGTGACACGTTCGAGACCACGCTGGAGATCTACGACTCGCTCGGCACCTCGGCGCTGGTCTCCATCACCTGGGAGAAGACCGGCATCGGCACCTGGGAGGCGACCTTCTCCGACCCGGTGCTGTCGTCGGACGGCACCACGGTGGTCGGCACCTCGATGGCAACGCCGATCGCCATCACCTTCAACAGCGACGGCTCGATCGCCTCGGCCGCGCCGACCACGCTCTCCATCACCGGCTGGACCACAGGCGCCGCCAACAGCGCGATCAGCCTGGATCTCGGCGATCCCGGCAGCTTCAGCGGTCTCACCCAACAGTCGGTGGACGGCACCATCAAGGTCGATCTCGGCACCATCGAGAAGGACGGCCTGTCCTACGGCTCTCTGAGCGGCATCTCGATCGAGGACGGCGTCGTCTACGCCTCCTACAGCAATGGCGCGGTGCGCGCGATCTATCAGATCGCGGTGGCCACCTTCACCAACGCCAACGGCCTGCAGGCGGAAAGCGGCGGTCTTTATCGCGAGAGCGGCTCGTCCGGCTCGGCGACCATGCAGCTTTCGGGCAGCGGCGGCGCCGGCACGGTCTATGGCTCGACACTCGAAGCCTCGAAGACCGATACGTCGGAGGAGTTCAGCGTGATGATCTCGGCGCAGCAGGCCTATTCCGCCTCCGCGCAGGTGATCAGCACCGTCAGCACCATGTACGACACGCTGATTTCGGCGATGAGGTGATCCGATGCTGCCGCGATGCCGAACCAGCGCGCCGCCTGACGACGAGCCCCTGCTGCGCCAAGCAAAGCGGCTGATCGCCGAGGCGCAGCGGATCGGCGCGGCGTCGTCCACCGGCATGCCCTACCGCGCCGAGCTCGTGGCGTCGCTGGGGGCGGAGCTGGCGGACGTCTACCGCGCCATGGGCGAGGAGTGCGAGGCGATCCGGGCGCAACTGGACGCCGCCGTGCGCCAGAAGGCCGCCGTTGCCGCCTATGGCCACATCGCCCAGACCCTGAACACCAACCGCAAGCGGACCTGACCCAACCCGCGAGAGTGCCATGATGGACAACACGCCCCGGATCTCCGGCAGCCAAGTGTCAAACACGGGTGCCGCCAACACCGATGCGGCCGACATCGACGCCACGGTCGCCGAGGCGATCGAACTGATCGACCGGCTGGTCGAGGTGCTCGACGAGGAGAACAGGATCCTCGGCCGCGGCTTTCCGGCTTCGCTGATCGGCTCCACCGCGCGCAAGAGCGAGCTTGGCGGCGCGTTCGAGCAATGGGTCGCCGCGGTGCGCGCGCGCCGCATCGATCTTGCCGCGGCCGACGAGCGGCTGCGCGAGGCGATGGTCGACCGCTCGCGCGTGCTCAACGCCGCGGTCGGCGAGAATGTCGAGCGGCTGCAGGCGGCGCTCGATGCCAGCCACCGCCGCCTCGATGCGGTGATGCGGGCGATCCGCGAGGACATGACGCAGAGCGCGCCCTATGACGCCAAGGGCCAGGTGCGCATCGCGCCCACTGCGGCACCGTCGCTGCGCGCGCCGCTGAACGTCTGATCCGGAGCCCCCGCAATGTCCTTCTCGGCGATCCGCAACATTGCCACCAGCTCGCTGATGGCAACCTCGGTCCAGGTCTCGCTGACCTCCTCGAACATCGCCAATGCGGACGTCGAGGGCTACACCCGCAAGACCGCGACCCAGGTGGCGACCTCGACCGCCGGCGTCGGCGCCGGCACGATGATCACCGGCGTCACCAGCAAGGTCGACAAGTATCTGGTGAAGGCGCTGGTCGAGTCGATCTCGGTGCTCGGCGCCGCCGAGACCAAGGCGAGCTACACCGATCGCCTGCAGAGCCTGTTCGGACAGACCTTCGGCGGCGACGACACCGACACCGGCACGTCGCTCGGCAACACGCTGGCATCGCTGGGGACGGCGCTCACCACCCTGGCGGCCACCCCGGAAGGCGAGAGTCTGCAGGCGGCGGTGATCGACCAGTTCGAGGCGGTGGCCATCCAGTTGCGCGAGACCTCGCGCAGCGTCCAGGATCTGCGGGCGGAGGCCGACGGCTCGATCGAGGCCGTCATCTCCGATGTCAATGCCGCGCTTGAGGACATCTCGTCGCTCAACAAGCAGATCGTCGCCGCTCAGGCGCGCGGCGACTCCACGGCGGACCTGGAGGACCGGCGCAACACCGCGCTGCAGACCGTCGCCGACAAGATGAACGTCACCTACTTCACCAATTCGGCGGGGGTGATGTACGTCTATTCGGCGTCGGGCAGCCCGCTGGTCGACAGCTCCGCCCACACGCTCGCCTACGAGTCGGTCGGCGCCGTCACCTCGTCGACGGTGTTCAACGCCATCACCGTCGACGGCAAGAACATCACCTCGTCGATCACCAGCGGCGAGATCGGCGCGCTGATCGATCTGCGCGACAATCTTCTTCCGGCGGTGCAGGACGAGCTCGACGAATTCGCCGGCGAATTCATCGACGCCATCAATGCCGTGTACAATCAGGGCACGTCTCTGCCGCCGGCGGCCACGCTCACCGGCTCGGCGGTGGTGGATCCGGCCGATGCGCTGTCGGCGACCGGCACGGTGCGCATCGCCGTGGTCAATGACGATGGCACGCTGGCTTCCTATGCCGACCTCGATCTGAGCACCTATGCGACGGTCGGCGATCTGGCTTCCGCCATCGATGGTCTCGCCGGCGTGTCGGCCTATTTCGACGCCTCGGGCCACCTCGTGGTGAGTGCGGATGCCAGCGGCACCGGCATCGCCATCAACGAGATGAGCAGCAGCGTGGGAGCGGACGGGGAGGGGATGTCGAGCTATTTCGGGCTCAACGACCTGCTCACCGGAACCAGCGCCACCGACATCAATGTGCGCGCCGATCTTCTGGCGACGCCAGGCCTGCTGTCGAGCTCGCGGCTCTCGTCGGCGGCGACGCTGACTGCCGGCAGCCAAGTGGTGACCGTTGGCGATTCCACCATTGCCAGCAAGCTCTACGACACGCTCAACGGCACGCATGCCTTCTCGGCGGCGGGCCGGCTGGGCAACTCCTCGACGTCGTTCGCGAGCTACGCGGCCGACATCATCTCGGATGTCGCGGCCATCTCGCAGAGCGCGGAGACCGCCCACAAGACGTCGGAAGCCGCACAGACCACCCTCGCCGACTCGCTCGCCTCGCAGGCCGGCGTCAATATCGACGAGGAGACGGCGCGCCTGAGCGAACTCGAAGACCTCTACAGCGTCGCGACGCAGATCATCGCCGCGCTGAACGACATGTTCGATGCGCTGCTGCAGGCGGCGCGCACGGCCTAGTGGTCCGACCCTGACATCTGCATCCGCAAATCTCAGGACAAGTCGGCCCGCAAACTATTGATTTTGTGGGTGATAATTTTCCGACGCGTGGGTGCCGAGCGTCGGATTTCATCCACGAGGGCGTCCGCCGATCCGGTTGAACCGGCGGATGCTCTGAGTTTCCGAGTTGTCGCTTTTTCGTTCGCAGGGCCGGTTTCCACCCTTGCGGAACATGCTCTGAGGAGGACGCCCCATGTCGATGCGTGTTGCCACCTTCAGCGCCTCCGCCCGAATGCTGGCGACCACCCTGGGCACGCAGGCGCGCATGAACGAGCTGCTGATTCAGCAGGCCACCGGCAAGATCTCGACCGACTATGGCGGACTGGGCTCGTCGGCCGGCCGGCTGGTCAATGTCGAGGTGTCGAAGGCCCGCGCCGAGGCGTTCGCCAAGGCGGCCTCGCTCAGCGGCGACCGCGTCGAGGTGATGTACGACGCCTGCGGGTCGATCGTCGACGTGCTCACCGAGCTGCGCGCCAAGATCTCGCAGGCCACCGGTACGCTCGACGCGACCGGCGGGCAGGCGATCAATGCCGTCGCGGCCGAGCTGATGGAGGAAGCCGCCTCGCTGATGAACACCCAGTTCGAGGGGCGTTATCTGTTTGCGGGCAGCCGTGTCGACACCAAGCCGGTCGAGCTGGCGGCGCTGGCGGCGCAGTCGACCGCGCCGACCACGGCAGACACGTCCTATTATGTCGGCGACGACGCCATCACCTCGGTGCGGGTGTCCAATGACGATGTCATCGAATACGGCGTCACCGCGGCCGATCCGGCGTTCGAGAAGACGCTGCGGGTGTTCAATCTGGTCTCCAACATGTCGGTGTCGCCGCTCGATACCGCGGCGCTGACCGAGGCATCCTCGCTGGTGCTGGATGCGCTCGATTCGATGACGGCGGTGCAGACCATGCTGTCGCTCGATGCGCGCGCCCTGGAGCGCGCCGAGCAGAACCAGCTCGATTTCGTCGACAATGCCGCCGCGATGGCCAGCACGCTGGGCGAGGTAGACATCGCGGCGGTGGCGGCCAGCCTGTCGACCTACGAGGCTCAGCTCCAGGCCTCCTATTCGGCGATCTCGAAGATCCAGAGCCTGCGGCTGGTCGACTTCCTGCGCTGAGCGCGCCTCGCGCGTCTTTCCGGTTTGGGCGCGTCTCCCCGCCCACCGCACGTCATCCCGGACGGCGCGCAGCGCCGAGCCGGGATCGTCTTCAGAACAAGCTCCTCATCCTGCTGACGGTCCCGGGTCGCGCAGCCAAGGCTGCTTGCCCGGGACGACGAGTGTGTAGCCTGACGGTCCCGGCTCGCGCGGCTTTGCCGCTTGGCCGGGACGACAGCCTTTGCCTGCGCGCGTCCCTCCGCCGCATCATCCCGGACGGCGCGCAGCGCCGAGCCGGGATCGTTCTCAGTACGACGTCACCATCCTCAATCCGCCGGGCCGGTCGGTGCCGGTGCAGCCGGGGCCGGCTCGGCCTCGGGCTTCGCCGTGCCGGGCGCCGGGATCTCCACCTTCGGCCGCGCGCCTGGGCGCAGCTTCTCGCGGATCGCCTGGAAGAACACATAGAGCGGCGGGATGACGAAGATGCCGACGAACGACGCCAGGATCATGCCGCCGAACACCGGTGTGCCGACGTGGCGGCGCGCCAGCTCCGAGGCGCCGGAGGCCACCACCAGCGGATAGAGCCCGAGGATGAAGGCGAAGGACGTCATCATCACCGGGCGGAACCGCAGGCGGGCGCCTTCGGTGGCGGCGTGCAGCAGCGGCAGGCCGCGTTCGCGCTGCTCCTTGGCGAACTCGACGATCAGGATGCCGTTCTTGGCGGCAAGGCCGATCAGCACCACCATGCCGATCTGGCCATAGAGGTCGAGCGTTAGCCCGCCCGCCACGATGGCCAGGAACGAGCCGAAGATACCGACCGCCACCGACAGCAGCACCGGCACCGGGATGGTCCAGCTTTCGTAGAGCGCCACCAGGAACAGGAAGGCGAACAGCACGGCGAAGCCGAGGATGATGCCGGTCTTGCCCTCGGCCCGCTTCTCCTGGAAGGCGGTGTCGGTCCACTCGCCGGCGAAGCCGGCGGGCAGCGTTTTGGCCGCCACCTGCTCCATGGCGGCGAGCGCCTGCCCGGAGGAGACGCCCGGCGCCGGCCCGCCCTGCACGGTGACGGCGCGCCGGTTGTTGTAGCGGATCAGCGACGGCGGCCCGACGATCAGCCGCACCTCGGCGAGGCTGCGCATCGGGATCATCTTGCCTTCGTTGTTGCGGATATTGATGCGGAAGATGTCGTCGATCCTGACGCGGTCGCTCGCCTCGCCCTGCACCTGCACCTGCCACGTGCGGCCGAACAGGTTCATGTCGTTGACATAGTAGCCGCCGAGCGTGGTCTGCAACGCCTGGAACACGTCGGAGAGCTGCACCCCCAGCACCTGCACCTTGTCGCGGTCGATATCGAGATAGATCGACGGGTTGGTGGCCGAGAAGGTGGAGAACACCCGCGACAGATTGGGGTCCTGGTTGGCGGCGATCAGGAGGCCGCGCAGCACCTGCGCCAGCACCTTGGGATCGCCGGCCTGCAGATCCTCCAGCACATAGGCGAAGCCGCCGCCGGTGCCCAGGCCGATGATCGGCGGCGGCGCCAGCGGCACCACATTGCCGCCCTGGATCTGGCGGAACTTCGTGGCGAGCCGCCCCATGACGGCGCCCGCGCTCTGCCCCTCGCCCTCGCGGTCGTCGAACGGTTTCAGCGTCACCACGATGAAGGCGGCGTTCGACTGCGAATAGTTGTCGATGAAGTTGAGGCCGACCACGGAGGTGAAGTCGGAGACCGCATGCTCCTCGCGCAGCATGGCCTCGGCCTGACGTACCACCTCGGAGGTGCGCGACACCGAGGCGCCGCCCGGCATCTGCACCACCACGAAGAAGGCGCCCTGGTCGTCCTCCGGCAGGAAGCCGGTGGGGGTGAGCTTGGACAGGCCGACCGTGCCGATCCCCGCCGCCGCCACCGCGACGATGCCGATGATCGAGATGCGCACGAGGCGTGCCGCGGCCGTGCCGTAGGCGTCGCGCACGCGGTCTATCCCCCGCATCACCCAGCCGATCGGCCCGCGCCGCGGCCCGTGATGGCGGCGCAGCAGCATGGCGCACAGTGCGGGGGAGAGCGTCAGCGCGTTGATCGCCGACAGGAACATCGCCACCGCCACGGTGACCGCGAACTGGCGGAACAGCTCGCCTGAAATGCCGGGAATGAAGGCGACCGGCACGAACACCGACAGCAGCACCAGCGTGATGGCGACGATCGGCGCGGTGATCTCGCGCATCGCCTGCTTGGTGGCCTCGGCTGGCGTGAGGTCGGGATGCTCCTCCATCACCCGCTCGACATTCTCCACCACCACGATGGCGTCGTCGACCACGATGCCGATCGCCAGCACGACGGCCAAGAGCGACACCGAGTTCGCCGAATAGCCGATGGCGTTGAGCACGATGAAGGCGCCGATCAGGCTCACCGGCACGGCGATGGTGGGGATCAGCGTGGCGCGCAGGCTGCCCAGGAACAGGAACACCACCAGCACCACCAGCACGAACGCCTCGACCAGGGTCTTCTGCACCTCGTGGATGGTGGCCTTGACGAAGGTGGTGGGATCGTAGGTGATCTTCCAGGTCAGATCTTCGGGGAAGCGCTTCTCGAGATCGCCGAGCAGGTCGCGCACCGCGGCGAGGGTGGAGAGCGCATTGGCGCCCGGCGTCTGGTAGATGGCGATCGCCGCGGCCGGCGCGCCGTTCAGGCTGGTGTCGCGGTCGAGATTGGCGGCACCGAGCTCGACCCGGGCGATGTCGCGCAATCGCAGCACCGACCCGTCGGAGTTGGTGCGGATCACGATGTTCTCGAACTCCTCGACCGAACTCAGCCGCCCCTTGCTCTGGATGTTGAGCTGGAGCTGCTGATCGTTGGAGATCGGGCGCGCGCCGATGCGGCCGACCGCGGCCTGCACGTTCTGCGACTTGATGGCCTCGATGACATCGCCGGTGGTGAGATTGAGCCCGGTGAGCCGGTCGGTCTGCACCCAGGCGCGCATGGCATAGTCCTGCGGGCCCCACAGGTTCGCGTCGCCGACGCCCGGCGTCGCCTTGATCTGGTCGAGAATGTTGATGGTGACGTAGTTGGAGATGAACAGCGGGTCGAAGGTCTGCTTGGGCGAGGACACCGCCACCACGCCGAGCAGCGCCGAGGACTTCTTCTTGACGGTGACGCCCTGGCGCTGGACGTCCTGCGGCAGCTTGGACAGCGCCACCTGCACGCGGTTGTTGACGTTCACCGCATTGATGTCGGGATCGGTGCCGAGCTCGAACGACACCAGCAGCGTGTAGCTGCCGTCGTCGCCGCTGACGCTCTTCATGTAGATCATCTTGTCGACGCCGATCACCTGCGCCTCGATCGGCTGGGCGACGGTGGCCTCGACCACGGCGCCCGACGCGCCGGGATAGCTGGTGGTGACCGAGACCTGCGGCGGGACGATGTCGGGATACTGCGCGAACGGGATCGCGGCGAGCGACAGCAGGCCCGCAATGGTGGTGACGATGGCGATGACGATGGCGAAGCGCGGCCGGTCGACGAAGATCGCGGAGAGCATCGGTCAGCTCCGACCGACCGGCTGCACCGGGGTGGCGCGCACAGGGGCGCCGGGCCTGAGGCCCTGCAGCCCCTGGACGACGACCAGCTCGCCGGGCTTCAGCCCCTCGGAGATCACGACGTCGCTGCCGACCTCGCTGCCGGCCTTGATGCGGCGCACCTCGGCTTTGCCGTCCTGGACGATGAACACATAGAGGCCCTGCTGGTCGGCGATCAGCGCCGCCTGCGGCACCACCACCTGCTCCTCGGGCTTGGCGGCCTGAAGCTCGACCTGGACGAACTGGCCGTCGATCAGCGCGCCGCGCGGGTTGGGGATGGAGGCGCGGAGCAGCACGGTGTCGGTGGTGCGGTCCACCGTGACATTGACGAAGTTGATCTGGCCGACCTGATCGTAGAGCTTGCCGTCGGCGAAGCGGATGAGCACCTTGATGCCCTGGAGGTCGGGCTTGCCGCCGCGCTCGGCGGCGCGCAGGAAGTCGCGCTGGCTCACCGGGAAGGTGATGTACATCGGATCCTGGCTGACGATGGTGGTGAGCACGCCGCTGTCCGGGCCGACCACGTTGCCCTTGGTGATGATGGTGCGCCCGATCTTGCCGGTGATCGGCGAGGTGATGTCGGTGTAGCCGAGATTGATGTTGGCATTGGCGAGGTCGGCCTGGGCCGACAGCACGGCACCCTTGGCCGATTCCTCTTCCGCAACCGTCTGGTCGCGCGCCACCTCGGTGCCGACCTTCTTGGCGTAGAGGTCCTCGGCGCGCGCCCGCTGCAGACCGGCCAGCGTCAGTGCCGCCTTGGCCCGCTCCAGCGCGCCCTGCGCCTGCTCGACCGCGGCCTGGAACTGCCCCTTCTCGATCGTATAGAGCGGGTCGCCCGTCTTGATGAAGTCGCCTTCCTTGAAGCGCACCTCCTCCAGGAAGCCCTTGACGCGCGCCCTGACATCGACCCGGTCGGTCGCCTCGATGCGGCCGACGAAGCCCGCCTGCTGGGCGACCGGCTTCAGCTCGGCCCTGACCACGCCCACCGGCACCTCGGTGGCGGTCTGGGCCTGAGCCTGGGCTTGACCTTTCCCCTGATCCTTGGCCTGGACCGGCGCCGGCATGGCCAGGGCACACATCAAGAGGGTGATGCAGAGTCTCCGCATACGTCAGTCTCCGTCCTGGGCCTTGTGACGCTGATGGGCCGGCATCGATCCGCCATTGCGAATACTGGAAATGTTCCAGACCTCGGCCGCGCCGCCGTCATTTGCGAAAAAGTATAATTGCTTGATGAGCATAGGCAAATGACGCGGTGATGCACCGCTTGAAACGGCGCGTGTTTTGGTAGCATAATTCGCGTTGTCTGAAATGCTGAAATCAGCAGCGCCAGGGGAAATTGCCGTGGTTGCCAAAGTCGACGATCTCCTGCCCAACGCCGCAGACTGCCGGAAGGTGATCGCCCAGGTCGAGGCCGACCGGGCGATGCAGGCCGTGCGCGCCCGCGAGCATGAAGAGGCCGAGAAGCACGCGCTGCTCGAACGCTTCCAGCGGCCCTCCGGCATCGACGACGAGGAGCGCCTCAAGCGCGCCGCCGCGATCATCAATCGCGCGGTGGCCAACGGCCTGACGGAAACCCAGGTCTTTCGCTTTCCCAATGAGCTGTGCACCGACCGCGGCCGCGCCATCAACAATCAGGAGCCGGGGTGGGAGACCACGCTCACCGGCCTGCCCAAGGAGCTCTACGAGTTCTGGGAGAAGTTCCTGCGGCCGCGCGGCTATCATCTGAAGGTGGAGGTCGTCGAGTTTCCCGGCGGGGTGCCGGGCGATATCGGAATGACGCTGCGCTGGGGGTGAGAGGCGGCGGCCGGCCGGCGTGCTCCAGACCCCCAGCGTGCAGCACCCCGGTTCGTCAAACGCCTGTCACGGGCAGCGTCTGCAATCGTGGGCGTACGGCCGCGGGCGTACGGCGCGGAAACCCTGGCGGCTCGAACGGTTCGGCAGGGGAGCGTGACGCAGGCATCGCGCGGCAACACAAGAGACGCCGCGCCGCAGCGGGCTTTGCCGTTGCAGGGCCTCATGCCGGTGCGGCGGACATCATCGTGTCTCGCCTCTCTGGGACCCGTATCTCTGAGACCCGTATCGTCGGGCCCCGCATGAACGAGTTTCGTATCGCGTTGCCTCGCTGATTGTTGCGTCACTGATTGTTGCGTCATTCGGTGTTGCGTCATCGATCGAAGAGCGAGCACAGCACGCTGGCTTGAACCTCCAACGGGAGCGCAAGCGCATGTCGGCCAATCGACCCAAATCCCCCGAGCGCAGCAGGCCCGCGGACCGCAAGTCCGGTTCTGCCAACTCCACCCCGTCAAAACCCGCCGCGTCAAAACCCGCCGCGCCTGAACCGGCCGAACCCGGCCGCGCCGTCGCCGCGCGCGCGCCCAGCGCTCCGGCCCAAAGTTCAGACCGGGTTTCGGGCCAGGGGGCGGCCCTCGTCAGATCGGCGGCGGGCAGCCCGGCCGAACGCTCCGACACAGCACCCTCCGAGACCGCTCCCAGCCCGGGCGGAAGCCGCTACGCGCTCGTGCACGATCCGATGGCGGTGGCGCTCAATCCCATGGCCGCCGCGTTCGAATACATGGTCGACCTGTCCCAGCGCACGGTGCTGTTCTGGGACGTCATGCGCCAGCGCGGCAATGGCTACCGCGAGCACATGGCGATGGCCGCGCCCCACGTGCTCGACTATGAGGCCGAGCTGGTCGTCGATGGGCGCACGCTGGAGCGGCCGGTCAATTACGGGCTGGCGCGCATCATCCCGCCCGAAGGCGTGACGATCGATCCCACGCTTCGGCCGTTCGTGGTCTTCGATCCGCGCGCCGGCCACGGGCCGGGTATCGGCGGTTTCAAGGCCGACAGCGAGATCGGCGTGGCGCTGCGCGCCGGCCATCCTTGTTATTTCGTCGGCTTCCTGCCCGACCCGATGCCGGGCCAGACCATCGAGGACATCGCTCGCGCCGAGGCGGTCTTTCTCAAGACGGTGATCGAGCGGCACCCCGGCGTCGACGGCAGGCCGTGCGTCGTCGGCAACTGCCAAGCCGGCTGGGCGGTGATGATGCTGGCCGCGGTGGCGCCGGACCTGTTCGGCCCGATCATCGTCGCCGGCTCGCCGCTGTCCTACTGGACCGGCCAGAGCGGCCTCAACCCGATGCGCTATTCCGGCGGCCTGCTCGGCGGAAGCTGGCTCACGGCCTTGACCGGCGATCTCGGCCACGGGCGGTTCGACGGCGCCTGGCTGGTGCAGAACTTCGAGAACCTCAACCCCGCCAACACGCTGTGGACCAAGCCGTACAATCTGTTCGCCAAGATCGACACCGAGGCGCCGCACTATCTCGGCTTCGAGCGCTGGTGGGGCGGCCACGTCAATCTCAATGCCGAGGAGATGCAGTTCATCGTCGATGAGCTGTTCGTCGGCAACAAGCTCGCCGCCGGCGAGGTCAAGTCGTCGAACGGCACGGCGATCGACCTGCGCAACATCCGCTCGCCGATCATCGTGTTCTGCTCGAAGGGCGACAACATCACCCCGCCGCAGCAGGCGTTGGGCTGGATCCTCGACCTCTATGACGATGTCGACGAGATCCGCTCCTACGGCCAGACGATTGTCTATTCGGTGCACGAGAAGGTCGGCCACCTCGGCATTTTCGTGTCCGGCGGCGTCGCCCGCAAGGAGCATGGCGAGTTCGCCAGCAACATCGACCTCATCGACGTGCTGCCGCCCGGTCTTTATGAAGCCGTGTTCGAGTCGAAGTCCGCCGACACCGCGAACCCGGATCTGGCGCACGGCGACTGGATCATGCGCTGCGAGGCGCGCACCCTCGACGACATCCGCGCGCTGGGCGGCAATGACGTCGCCGACGACCGCAGCTTCGCCGCGGCGGCGCGGGTGTCGGAGATCAATCTGGCGCTCTACAAGACCTTCGCCCAGCCCTTCGTGCGTGCCGCGGTGAACGAGCAGGCGGCCGACCTGATGCACCGCCTGCACCCGCTGCGGGTCCAGTACGAGGCGCTGTCCGACGCCAATCCGCTGGCGGCGATGCTGGCGCCGGCGGCCGGTCTGGTGCGCGAAAACCGGGTCGAGGCCGGCAAGGACAATCCGTTCCTCACGCTGCAGGAGACCATGTCGCGCCAGATCATCGCCGGGCTCAATGCCTGGCGCGACGCCCGCGACAGCTTCAGCGAGGCGCTGTTCAAGGCGATCTACGGCTCGCCGGCCGTGCAGGCGATGGTCGGCATCGATCCGTCGTCCGAACGCCCGCTGCGCAAGGCCGGCAAGAGCGCGCTGTACCGCGAGCTGGTGGAGCGGCGGATCGCCGAGCTGAAATCGCGCATCGCCGAAGGCGGTCTGCGCGAGGCGGTGGTGCGCGCGCTGGTCTATATCGGCATGCCGCGGGCGTCGGTGGATGAGCGCGGCTTCGAGATGGTGCGCCGCATCCGGCGCAGCCAGGGCGACATGCCGCCGATCTCGCTGCAGGACTTCAAAGCGCTGGTGCGCGAGCAGTTCTTCCTGCTGCTGATCGATCCCGACGGTGCCATCGCGGCGCTGCCGGAGATGCTGCCGCAGGATGCCGCAGCGCGCGCCAAGGCGATGGCGCTCATCCGCGAGGTCCTGGCGGCGGCGGGCGACATCGACGGCGAGTCGAAGGAGCGGCTGCAGCGTATCGCCCGCATCTTCGAAGGCGGGCCGGCGCTGAAGGAGGTGACGTCGGGAGGCGGCAAGCCGTTCCTTCGAAGCGTCTGAGCGGCCGCCGGCCAAGACGCGGCGGTCCGGCGCGTCATTATCCCGGACCGCCGGCATAACAGGGAGGCGAGGTCCATGACCGTGTCCGACGTCTCGATCGCAAACGACGCGCCGGAGGCGGAAGCCGAGGCTGCGCCCGTGGTGCATCCGCGCCACGCCAAGTATGAGCGGCTGATCGCGCTCGCCAGGGAACAGCAGCCGATCAATACCGTGGTCGCCCACCCTTGCGACGAGACCTCGCTGCGCGGCGCGGTCGAGGCGGCCGAGGCCGGCATCATCGTGCCGATCCTGGTCGGGCCGAAGGCGAAGATCGCCGCGGTGGCCAAGGCGCACGGGCTCAATGTCAGTGCTTTCGAACTGGTCGACACCCCCCACAGCGAGGCCGCCGCGCAGAAGGCGGTCGAGCTGATCCGCGAGGGGCGGGGCGAGCTCTTGATGAAGGGCAGCCTTCATACCGACGAGCTGATGCGCGCCGTCGCCGCCACCGCCACCGGCCTGCGCACCGAGCGGCGGATCAGCCACGTCTTCATCATGGACGTGCCGACCTATCCCGAGACGCTGTTCATCACCGACGCGGCGATCAACATCGAGCCCGATCTCGATGCCAAGCGCGACATCGTCCAGAACGTCATCGACCTCTACACTCAGATCGGGCTTGGCACGCCGCGCGTGGCGCTGTTGTCGGCGGTCGAGACGGTGACCACCAAGATCCCCTCGACCATCGAATCCGCGGCGCTGTGCAAGATGGCCGAGCGCGGCCAGATCACCGGCGGCATTCTCGACGGGCCGCTCGCCTTCGACAATGCCATCGACCCCGAGGCGGCGAAGATCAAGGGCATCCGCTCCGAGGTGGCTGGGCGCGCCCAGATCCTGGTGGTGCCCAATCTCGAAGCCGGCAACATGCTGGCCAAGAACCTCACCTTCCTCGCCCGCGCCGATGCCGCCGGCATCGTGCTGGGTGCGCGCGTGCCGATCATCCTCACCTCGCGCGCCGATTCGGTGCGCACGCGCATGGCCTCCTGCGCCGTCGCCGTGCTCTATGCCCATGCGCGCCGGCATACCCTCACCGTGGCGCCCGGATAGACCAGATGGAAACCGTCCTCGTCATCAATTCCGGCTCCTCCAGCCTCAAGTTCCAAGTGTTCGAAGTCCATCCGCAGCAAGGCGCGACGGGCCTCAAGCGCCAGCTCAAGGGGCAGGTGGATGGCGTCGGCTCGCGCCCGCGGCTGCGCGCCGTCAATTGGGATGGCTCGGTGGCGACCGACCGGACCTTCTCGACCGACGAGATGCCGGATATGGCAACGGCCATGACTTTCGCCGCCGACTGGCTGCGCAGCACGCAGCAGCACGTCGATCTGTTCGCGGTCGGCCACCGCGTCGTGCATGGCGGCCCGGCCGGCGATCAGCCGCGGCTGGTGACGCCCGAGGTGCTGGCGGCGCTGGAGCGCTGCATTCCGCTGGCGCCGCTGCACCAGCCGCACAATCTGGCGCCGATCCGCGTGCTGGCGGCGCGCCGGCCCGATCTGCCCCAGGTTGCCTGCTTCGACACCGCCTTCCATCGCGGCCACGGTCCGCTGGCCGACCACTTCGCCATTCCGCTGGCGCTCTATGAGGAAGGCGTGCGCCGCTACGGCTTCCACGGCCTCTCTTATGAGTACATCGCCACCCGCCTGCCGGAGGTGGCGCCCGACATTGCCCGCGGCAAGGTGATCGTCGCCCATCTCGGCAGCGGCGCCTCGATGTGCGCGCTTGAGAATGGACGCAGCATCGACAGCACGATGAGCTTCACCGGCCTCGACGGCCTGCCGATGGGCACAAGGCCGGGGCAGATCGACCCCGGCGTGATCTTGCACCTGATGTCCGGTAAGGGCTGGGATGCCGCGGCCATCGAGCGCTTCCTCTATCACGACTGCGGCCTCAAGGGCCTGTCCGGCATCAGCAACGACATGCGCGAGCTTGAGGCCAGCGACGATCCGCGCGCGGCCTTCGCCGTCGACTATTTCGTCTACCGGGTCGCGCTCTCCACCGGCATGCTGGCGGCAGCACTCGGCGGGCTCGATGCCTTCGTGTTTACCGCCGGCATCGGCGAGAACTCGGCCTCGATCCGCGCCCGCGTCGCCGAACGGCTCGCTTGGCTTGGGATCAAGCTCGATCCGACCGCCAATGCGCGGCGCAACCTGCGCATCTCGGCGCCCGACAGCCGCATCCCCGTGCTGGTCGTTCCGACCGACGAGGAATCGATGATCGCCCGCCACACGCTCGCCGTGGTGACGGCGAAAAAGAACGCGTGACACGGCTTCTTGGCCGATCAAGCCTTCGAGCCGTATTCCGGTCGCCGAAAAATCCCCATCGGTTCAAGGATTTCTCGGCGAGACCGTTTCCGGGATCCCGAAGGGATCAACCGGAAACCATATGTGAGAAGGACCAGCCATGATCCCCGCCTACAAGGTCCGCATCCATGAGGGCCGCCGCGGCCTGATCGTCGGCATCGCCAACGACCAGTCGATCGCCTGGGGCTGCGCCAAGGCGTTCCGCGCGCTCGGCGCCGAGATCGCCGTCACCTATCTCAACGACAAGGCCAAGCCCCATGTCGAGCCGCTGGCGCGCGAGGTCGAGGCGCCGATCTTCATGCCGCTCGATGTCGCCAAGCCGGGCGAGATGGAGGCGGTGTTCGAGACGATCGCCAAGACCTGGGGCCGGCTCGATTTCGTGGTGCACTCGATCGCGTTTTCGCCGAAGGAGGCGCTGGGCGGCCGGGTGATCGATGTCGGCCGCGACGGCTTCCTCACCACCATGGACATTTCGTGCTGGTCGTTCATCCGCATGGCGCACCTCGCCGAGCCGTTGATGACCCATGGCGGCGCGCTGTTCACCATGACCTATTACGGCAGCCAGATGGTGGTGGAGCACTACAACATCATGGGCGTGGCCAAGGCGGCGCTGGAGGCGGCGGTGCGCTACCTCGCCGCCGAGCTCGGCCCCGGCGGCATCCGCGTGCATGCCATCTCGCCGGGCCCCCTTGCCACCCGCGCCGCCTCCGGCATTCCCGAGTTCGACGAACTCCTGGAGAAGGCCCGCACCAAGGCGCCGGCCCGCCAGCTCGTCACAATCGACGATGTCGGCCTCGCCACGGCGTTCCTGGCCCACGATGCCGCCCGCCTGATCACCGGCGAGACGCTCTATGTCGATGGCGGCTACCACATCATCGATTGATGCGGTTTGCGGTCGGTCGGCTCGCCTTTCTTCTTCCCTCTCCCCTTGTGGGAGAGGGGACGATCATCAGATCGCGAGGCGGGTGATACGGTTTCCGGCTGATCAAGCCTTCGAGCCGTATTCCGATCGCAGAAAAATCCATTCCAACTCAAGGAGTTTTCGGTGAGACCGTTTCCGGTATCCCGAAGGGATCAACCGGAAACCGTATGAGGGGTGACGTTGAGCGAGCTTGGGATGCGTTTTCACCCGGCGGATGTCGTGCGGTTCAGGGCGCGGCCGGCACCCGGTCGTCGCCGTGGCGGCGCCACTGGTCGAGCAGCGTGAACAGCACGGCGAGCAGGCTCGGGCCGATGAACAGCCCCAGAAAGCCGAACGAGACGAAGCCGCCGAACACGCCGAGAATGACCAGCGCCAACGGCATCTTGACGCCGAAGCTGATCAGCCAGGGCCGCACGAAATTGTCCACCGTGCCGACGAACAGGCCCCACACCACCATGAACACGGCCCAGCCGGTGGCGCCGCCCTCGAACAGCCACCACGCCGCGCCGCCCCACACGAAGACCATCAGCACGGCGCCGATCTGGCTGATGGCGAACAGCAGCGTGAGGAAGCTCAAGAGCGCCACGCCCGGCACGCCGGCAATCGCCAGACCCACCGCCATCACCACGCTCTGCACCACCGCGGTGCCGACCACGCCATAGGCGACGCCGGCCACCGCGCCCACCGCCACCTCCAGCGACCGCGTCGCCGCCTCGCCACCGAGCCGGTCGAGAATGTCGCGCATCGCCGCGCCGATCGTGTCGCCGCTTGCCCAGAACATGGTGGCGACGATCAAGGACAGCACGAGCTGCAGCACGCTGTCGGCCAGCGCCTTGGCGGCATCCAGCATGAAGCCGCGCAGTGTTTCGGCGTAGGGCGCGACGAGGGTGCGGAAATCGCCCTGGCCATCGATGATGCGCGTCCAGGCCGATTCGAGGTCGGATCCAACGAGCGGAATGCGGGCGAGGAACGCCGGTGCCGGCGGCGGATTGGCGGTGAAATCGTGCACGAAGCCGGTGGCGGTGGCGACCTGCTGCGACAGGCTCGGAACGAGCACGACGATCGGCACCACGATCACCACCAGCGCCACCCCCAGCAGCAGCGAGGCGGCGAGGCCCGGCCGGACGCCGTGGCGAACCATAAAGGCGCGCAGCGGCCACGCGGCGATCGCCAGCGTGCCGCCGAACAGGATGGCGGTGATGAACGGGCGCAGGATCAGCGCCACGCCGGCGAGCAGCCCGCCCAGCAGCGCCAGGATGATCGCCCGCTCGATGACCAGCCGGGTGCCGTGCGCCTGATCCGCCCTCGTGTCCTGCACGGCTGTCCCCTTGCGTCAGCGTCATCCGCGCCGGCCGGCGCAGGCGCGAACCGGCCGGCCGCGCCGCGCCAGGGTACCGGCTCGGACCGCGCGGCAAAAGGGGGCCGCAGCACTCAGGGTGTCAGCGAACGGGCTCGATCAGCTCGCGCGCCACCTTGAGACGGACGGTGCCGTTGAGCAGCTCGAGCAGGATCTCCACCCGCCCCCTGGCGTCGAGCTGCTCCAGCACGCCGAGCCCGCCGGTGAATGGGCCGCCGGTCAGCCGCACCCGATCGCCCGGCGCCAGCTCCGGCTCGAAATGGACGACGTCGTCGTCGCCGGTCAGGCGGCTCAGCTCCTCGACGATGCCGGCCGGAACCGGGCAGGGCAGGTCGCCCGACGACACGATGTGCGAAATGCCGATCGTGCCGTTCACCGACCGCCAGCGGTCGCGCGTCAGATCGAGCCGGATGAAGATGTAGCGCGGAAACAGCGCCGTCTTGACCACCTCGAAGCGCCGGGCGTGGCGCCTTGTGGTCAGGATCCGCGGCAGATAGGCGGCAAATCCCTGCTGCTGCAGATTGGTGCGCGCCAGCACCTCCTTCCGCGGCAGCGTGTGGCCGACATACCAGCGCGCGCCCAACGGCACATTGTCGGCCGCCGGCCCGGTCAGAGTGCCGGCTGCGAAGCCGGGGGCCGCCGTGGTTGCGCAGTCGCTTCGTTCTAAAGCTTCCATCGCGCGTTCGTCCTCATCCTTGATTTCAAGGTCGTCGCCTTCAACGTCATTGCCTTCGGCGTGGACGCCTCCGGCGCCGTCGTCTCCGGCGTCATCGCCTGCGCCATTTCCGTCAGCGTCATCGCCTCCAACACGGCTGCCGTGCGTCAGGATTGCCAACCGTTACGACGACCAACCGCCACGACGGCCAGGCGTCACGCCTGCCGGTCGTGCGCCCCCGCCGCACCGCCGGCGGGCGAATGGCGGCCGCAATTTAAGCGTGCGGAGAGGCGGAGTCACGTCCGCAGTTTCGGCCAATCTGCCCGCCGGAGAAACCGCGCCTGCCGGCCGGACGGTGGCGCCGTCGCCGCCTGATTCGGCTGCCGGCGCCCCAAGGCAAGCCCGAACGGGTCGGAAGGTGGCGGTTCCCGGTTGCCTCCGAAGGTTGTTGCCGGCGGCGGAAATGCACCAAAAAGGGGATGAAACAAATTTTATGTTGCAGCGATTGCGGATTTTTGGTTGTGTCAGCCGGCAAACGCTACCTGAGCGAGTTGCGGCCTCGGGCGCCATGGGGACGGGGGCATTCGATGCGATCGGCATACATTCTGGCCATCGATCTGTTGCTGATCGTGGCGGCGACTGTATTTGCGATTCTGCTGCGAGACAACCTGGAGTTCTCGGAGGATCGCTTCGAGGCCGTGCTGCCCTACCTCCTGGCGACGCTCGGCGTCGCCCTCATCGCGCTTCCGCTGTTCGGGGTGACGCGGGCGGTGTGGAAATACAGCTCGATGCGCAACTACATCGACATCGTGGCCGCCACCGGCGCCATGGTGGTCGGCGCGGTCGCCTTCACCTTCGTCATGACCCGGCTCGACGGTACGCCGCGCGCGCTACCGATCATCCAGGCGCTGCTGATCATGGTGGTTCTCATCGGCGCGCGGATTGCCGTGCGCACGTGGCACGCCCGCCAGCGCCGGATGGCCCGCGTGCGCGCGGTGGCGCTGCACGATCAGTCGGAGACCGTGCTGGTGGTCGGCCTGACGCGGCTGGCTGAGCTCTATCTGCACTGCGTCGCCGATTTCGCGCCGGACCGCATTCACGTCGCCGGCGTGCTCGATCCGCACGGCGATGTCGGGCGGGTGCTGATCACCCACCCGGTGCTCGGCACGGCCGAGCAGGTGTCGGAGGTCATCCGCACGCTGGAGGTCCACGGCGTGTTCGTCGACCGCGTCGTCGTCGCCCTGCCGTTCAAGGAGATGTCGAAGGCGGCGCAGCACGCGCTGCTGGCGCTTGAGGCCGGCTCCGACATCGCGCTCGAATTCCTCGACCAGAAGATGGGCCTCGATGTCCAGGCTGGCGATGAACAGGCCGCTGCGCCGTCGCAGCCGGCCGCCGCACCGCTGGCACCGACCGCCTCGCTGGCTCCGCACGCGCGCCTCAGTGCCAGCGTGTGGCCCTTCCCGCGGTCACGCTACTGGGCCGTCAAGCGCCTCATCGATATCGCCGCGTCGTCGATACTGTTGCTTGTCCTGGCGCCGGTGATGGCGGTCGTGGCGCTCGCCGTCGCCGCGGACGTGGGCTCGCCCGTCCTGTTCTGGCAGCAGCGGCCGGGGCGTCGCGGCCGCCCGTTCCGCGTCTACAAGTTCCGCACCATGGGCGCGGCGCACGACGCCAGCGGCCGGCGCCGGTCGGATGCCGAGCGGGTATCGGCCCTCGGCCATCTGCTGCGGCGGACCCGGCTCGATGAGCTGCCGCAACTGTTCAGCATCCTGCTCGGCCACATGTCGTTCGTCGGGCCGCGGCCGCTGTTGCCGGTCGACCAGCCGGCCGGTCATTCTGCGCGGCTGCTGGTGCGGCCCGGCCTCACTGGTTGGGCGCAGATCAAAGGCGGCCGCATCATTTCCGCCGAGGACAAGGCGGCGCTGGACGTCTGGTACGTCCGGAACGCCTCGCTCGCCCTCGATCTCCGCATCCTGCTGGGAACCATCCCGATGGTGCTGTTCGGCGAGCGTGTCGCCGAGGACGCCATCGCCCAGGCGTGGCGCGAGCTCAAGGAGGTGCGGGCGTGATGCGCACCGCGATGCCGGGCGACGCCATGGCGGGAGGCAACTGATTTCGCGTGGATGAAAGGCAGAGGCGGCGGCGCGTTCGCCGGCAGCTTTCATCCGTCCCGGGCCGAGACTTTGGCCTCACCAGACGCTGCTGCCGGTCCGCCGGCCGCAGCCCGCCACGGCCCCGCCTCGCGCGCCGCCCGGCACCTCAACGGCTGAAGCCGAAGCGCTTCACCCGAAGTGCGGTAGCGTGGGGCGCAGGCTCAAGCGCCGATGCGGGAAGATCGTGGATCAGAGATCACGCGACGTTCGCGGGACCGGCCGGCAGGGCGGATCGGACCGATGAGGAATTTTTGATGACGGACTTCACGCACCGCATTCACAGCGAGAAGGGCGTCGATGGCTTCACGGCGCTGGACGGAACCGTGAAGTTTTATGGGTTTGTCCACGCCATTCTGTTGAAGACCGGGGCACGGCAGGTTCTCGACTTCGGCGCGGGGCGCGGCGCCGCATTGGTCGATGACCGCTCCGTCTATCGGCGGCACCTGCGCGACCTGCGAGTGGGCGGCGCGCAGGTCACAGCCTGCGACGTGGACGAAATCGTCACGACACACCCCGCCTCGGACCGCCAAGTGGTGATCAAGCCCGGTGAGAGGCTGCCGTTCGACGACGGGAGTTTCGACGTCATCGTCTCCGACATGACCTTCGAACATATCGAGGATGCGCCGTTCGTCGCTGGTGAGCTCATCCGAATTCTGCGGCCGGGCGGGTATGTGTGCGCCAGGACGCCGAACCGGTTCGGCTACGTGCGCATGGTCAGCAGCCTCGTGCCGAACCGGCATCACGCGGGCGCGCTGCGATCGGTGCAGCCCGACCGCAAGGCGCTGGACGTGTTCCCCACGGTCTACCGTATGAACAGCATTGGCCAGATCCGGAACCTGTTTCCCGGCTGCACGGTGTTTCATTTCAACGACAGCGCCGAACCGTCGTACTATTTCGGCAATGCGTTCCTTTATCGCAGCTTCATGATCCTCCACCGGTTGCTCCCCGGCGCGCTGGCGACAGCGACGAATTTCTTCATCATGAAGCCGGGCGAGGGGGTGGCGGAGCAAGATTGTACGTCCGCGTCATAAAGGAAATTCGGCGATGAATAGTTTGGCGCATCA
Organism: Blastochloris tepida; assembly: GCF_003966715.1. Lineage (NCBI taxonomy): Bacteria > Pseudomonadati > Pseudomonadota > Alphaproteobacteria > Hyphomicrobiales > Blastochloridaceae > Blastochloris > Blastochloris tepida. Next base: position 2,790,265 of record NZ_AP018907.1, on the reverse strand, counting down.
GTTGTTCGACACGCTGCCTTCGCATATCCGCGTGCCGTTGCTGCATTTGCGTGCCACGGGCAAAATTCCTAATATTTTCAGGCCGCGTAACCTCAATGATTTACATGCGTGGCGCAAGCTCAACATCAAGCGCGGCTCCTCCCTCGGGGATCTATTGGTGGTCACAGGCTCCAAGCTGCTGATGCGCGATTGGGTGAGTGAGCGTGGGCTTTCGCAACATCTGCCCGACTTGATCGAGGTGCTTCGGTCTCCTGCTGAGCTTGCCGAATTCCGCTGGACGGCACCTTGTGTTTTGAAAGCGGCGCATGGCTCAGCCATGAACGCTTTCCTTCAGGAGGAACCGTCACCGAAACGCTTGGAGGAGGTGAAGAGGGGGGCCGTGCGCTGGTTCGATCGTGGTCACGGTCATAGCGCCGGCGAGTGGTGGTACGGCCTCGGTCCTCGCGCGATTCTTGTGGAAGGTTTCTTCGGGGAGCGCGGCGAGAGTCCGCCAGACTACAAGTTTTTTTGTATTCGGGGTGAACCGCAATTCGTCCAGGTCGACCACAATCGACACACCGGCCACCGACGCAATCTGTTTCTTCCCGATTGGACTCCCTTGAACAGCACGCTCAGCGTCAGGCCCGGCAAGGGTGCAGCCCGTCCCGAGAAGCTTTCGGAAATGCTTGATATCGCGAAGCGACTGTCAGAACCGTTCGATCTGGTCCGAATCGACCTCTATCATTTGGCCTCAGGAAGAATTCTGATAGGCGAGATTACGCATTCTCCAGGGTCAGGATGGGAGTACTTGTCTGACAACGAATTTTCCCAGGCAATCGTGAAGACCTACTATCGCCTAAATCCGGGCTGGCCGAGCATTTAGCTTATTGTCTGGCGCTATAAAAATATTTTCGATAAAATATACAGAACCGTATTCGATTAAATCAGACGGAATTTTCAAGCTTGGGGCGCCGTCATTTCGTTGGCCAAGTTCTTCACGATCAGTTTTGCGTCGTCGCTTCTCGGGCTGATCATCGGCTTGGCAACGGGGGTCCTGGCGGCGCGAATACTCGGCCCGGCCGACAGGGGAAACCTCAGCATCATCGTGTTCTGGGGGCCGTTTCTCGCCAGCATTCTGACCTTGTCGCTAGGCGATGCGCTGGTCGTGAGGTTGGCGACGACCGGCGATCGGCAGGCCCTGATCTCGCGGGCCTATGTCGTCATCCTGACCACCCTGACGATCGGTCTGCCGGTCGGCGGTGCGGTCATCTATTTCGCCACGGCGGAGCATGGCGGGTTCATCGTCGCCGCGACCCTGCTGTTCTGGCTGGTTCAGGCGTGCGAATTATGTATGGCCTCTGTCGCCCAGGGCCAGCTTCGTGACGAGCGTCGGTTCGCGACATTGAGCGGTCTTCGCCTTCTTGTCCCGCTCGGTTTTCTTGCATTCATTCCGATTGGATATGCGCTCGACGGGGGTATCAGGGGCTTCGTCGCCGCGCATGTCGCAAGTCTTGTCCTGGCGCTGGCGGTGAGAATGTGGGTGACGCGCGCCTGGACGGTGTTCGGGAAAGCCCCCGCCATTGGCGAGAATCTGGTTGGCACCGCGCTCAGCTTTCATGGCGTCTTCGTCGTCGGCATTCTGGCGGGGCAGATCGATAAGCTGATCATCATCCAGACCGAGGCGCCCGAACGGATCGGGCTCTACACCGTCGCCCTGAGCCTTGCCGGTCCGATCCAGGGCTTTCTCGGGGTGGCGATCCAGATGATCGCGCTGCCGGCGCTGGTCCAGCAGGCCGACCCCATCCGCCGGCAGGCGGCGGCCTTGCGGCTGTTCCGGCTGACCTGGGCGGCCTCGCTGGCAGGGGCGGCGGCGACCGCGGTGGCGGCACCGATCGTGGTGCCGTTCCTGTTCGGCAGCGCGTTTGCGGGCGCCGGTCCGCTCGCAGCGTTTCTCACCATAGCGCTCGCCTTGATGCCGGTCCGCGCCGCCTTGACCGAGGCATTCAAGGCTGAGGGCGATGGGCGCCGTCCGCTGATCGGCCAGTTCGTCTTTCTCGTTGGGTTCCTGGTGGCATTCGGCATTGCCGTCGCGTTGGGGCTGGAATGGCCGGTGGTCTGGGGCGTCGCCGCCGCGAACCTGGCGGCCACCCTCTATCAGGCGGTCGCATATGCCCGGCATCACCCGAACGTGCGTGTGTCGGCGTGGGCCATCCCGACATGGACGACGGCGCGGGAACTTACGACGTTGATGCGGACGATTGTCAAATGAACATGCGCGTGAACCCTGCGACTGAAGCCGCAGCCCTTCGCGTCCTGGTCGTCCAGATGGGCGCGCGCCGCGCCTACGAGCTCGCTCGCATGCTTGAGCAGCGCGGAGCTCTGGCGGCCCTGCAGACGAGTGCCGCTTGGCCGGAGGGGCGTGTTCCGGGTGGACTGATCGGTCGCATCCTGGAAAGGCATCCTGGTCCGCGCGCGCGGCGTACGGTTCGGGGCATACCGCCGGAAAAGGTGCGCACCACCGTTCTTCCCGAGGCCGCCGGCTCTGCCCTTCGCGCACTCGGCGTCGAAACCGAGAGGAGATTTCGCGTCGAGGACTGGCTGCTCGGCCTGGAGGCGCGTCGGCACGGTCTGGCGGGCGCCAATGTCGTCCTCAACACCAGCGGCAATGGCGGCATCGGGTTTTTGCGATGGGCGAAGGGGCAAGGGGCGAAGATCGCCACCGACATTGTGGGAACACCTCTATTTCATGAGATCATGATCGAAGAGCGGGCGCGCTGGCCGGATTGGGAGCCGGAAATCGATCTACGGCGCTCCGCGAAGGTCTTTCGCGCCCATATCGAAGCGGTCATGGAAATCTCCGACCTGCTCCTCTGTCCATCGGCGACCGTCGTCGATGGCCTCGCCGCGTTCCGTGGCTTCGATCCGGGCAAGGTCGCGCGGGTCCCCTATGGACTCGGCGCGGCATCGATTCAGGTCGGGCTCCCGGTGCCAAAGCGCATCCTGTTCGCGGGGCGCGCGTGGATCGGCAAGGGCCTGCCCTATCTTGCGGAGGCGGCACGCATCCTCGGGACGCTTGATCCGGCCTACGAAATCCGGGTGGCTGGGCTCGCCTCGGACCGTGTGCGGGCGCGGCCCGAATGCGCCGACCTGACATTTCTCGGCCACCTCGGTCCGGACCGAATGGCCGAGGAGTTCCGCACGGCGGATGTGTTCTGCCTGCCCTCACTTGCCGAGGGCATGGCCAGTGTGACGCTCGAAGCCCTTGCGCACGGCATCCCGTGCGTCGTCACGCGATCCGCCGGATCGCCGGTCGTCGATGGCGAGGATGGCCTGATCGTGCCGGAGCGCGATGGCGTCGCGCTGGCCGAGGCGATCGCCGCGATTGCCGCCGATCGCGCGATGCGGGCGCGTATGTCGGGGGCCGCGCTCCAGCGCGCTAGTGAGCACACGTTGGACAAGATCGGCAGCCGGCTCCACGCGGTGCTCGCCGATCTGGCGCTTCAGGGGGCGGCCGCATGACCGAGGTTCTATTCTGGGCCAACTGTCTGCTGGCTGGTGTCATGCTGGCAGACGGTCTTCAGCGGCGGGAAGGATATATGGAAGTCCCGTTCCTGTCGGCCGCCATGTATGTCGTCTGGTTCCTGCCGCAGGCCGCGGCTCTGCTCGACGATAGTACGTTGCCGGAATGGGGCTTAGCGCGCGTCTTGGCGATGTCGCTGCTGTGTCTTGGCGCCATATGGCTCGGGTGGCGCAAGGGCATTATTGGCGCGCCGAAACGGGTGCAGCTACTCGAGGTGCCGGTTGCCGGGTTGGTCTGGCCGACCCTGGTCCTGACCCTGTTTGCGGCCGTGTTGCATATACTGATTGGGTCGCAGCCCGATGAGGTCCGAGTGGGTCGCGTGTGGACTGGGCCAATAACTATCATGGCGTTCTTCTCTTCTGTCGGTTCGATATCCTTAGTGCTTTCTCTTGCTATGGTATTGAGGCGGGCGACAATCGCAACTGTCGCTATTTTCGCTATAAATCTCATGATATACGCTCCGGAGGTACTGATTTATTTTCGCCGGGCAAGCACTTTCCAACTCGTCTTCGGCTGCCTTATCGCGTTGTATTTCGTTCGGGGATGGACGATTTCCCGGAGGGGTTTAGTCGTGGCAGCCTGTCTAGGGTTCTTTTTTATCAACGGCGTGGGGCATCTGCGGGCTCTCGGTGGCGGCTACGCGCTCAATGCGAGCGGGAAGCTGGAAACGAGAATTCCCACGCTCCAGGAGATCATGGACATCGATTGGCTCAGTGTCGCGGATGGTTTTGAGAAGAGCCGGAGTATATCGGAGACCCGCAATGCCGTTGTATTCATGGACGTCATTGCTGAGGCGGGGTCGTTCACGCTTGGCGGAGAATTTTTTAATTCAATTCTGAGAAACTATATACCAGGTCAAATCGTGGGTTTTGACGTCAAAAGCAACATGAAGGTCGGCGCAGATCTCGAGGAGATCTCTCTTGCGTACGCGGGATACGAGAAGCAGATTGGCTCAACGACCACCGGGTTTACGCATCCGTACCGTGATTGGTGGTATTTAGGCGGCGCAGCGTTCTGGATTCAGGCTTATTTTATGGGAAAATTTTGGAAATTTGCGCGAAGTGGTAACATAAAGTATTACGCCGCTTATGCGGCGACCTTGGGCATGTCAATTCATTCGTTGACGCACTTCGGATACTATTGGTTTGTTAAAAATATATTTATCATTTCTGTTTTATGGGGCGTATTTAGATTGGCGACTGAGATGAACAGCATCCGCCGATCGGCAAGACCGCTCTCCCGGCGGGAACTCAAGGGCGTGGCGTGACGACGGATTTCGACGGCTCTGTCGCCCTGGTGACCGGGTCATTGTCGCGCAATGCCGGCGGATTGTTCCATTCGGTGCGGGCATCCGCGCGTGCCCTGCAGCAACGGGGCGTAGAGGTCGCTGCGTTCGGCGTGCGTGACCAGTATACCGAGCCGGATCTCAGCGCGTGGGGTGCGGTCCAAACGTGCGTTTCGAAGACAGTTGGACCGGCTGTATTTGGATATTGTCCCGAACTGTCCGACGACCTTCTGCGGCGTGACTTCGACATCGTGCATCAGCAAGGATTGTGGATGCTGTGGTCGACCTCGGTGTCCCGCTGGCGCCGGCGTACATCGCGGCCGGTAATGATCACACCGCGCGGCATGCTCGATCCCTGGGCGCTTCGCAATTCCGCCTGGAAAAAGAAGCTGGCGCTGGCGTTCTATGAGCGGCGCAATCTTGAGGGCGCCGCGTGCCTCCACGCCTTGACGGCATCGGAAGCCGCGTCGATCCGCGCGCTCGGGCTGTCCAATCCGGTCGCACTGATCCCCAACGGCGTGGACCTTCCGCCGCCGGATGCATCCTGGCCGCGCCCCGCGGTGCTCGGCGACGACGACCGGGCCGTGATGCTGTTTCTGGGCCGCCTCCACCCCAAGAAGGGCCTGCGCGAGACGCTGCTTGCCTGGGCGCGGCTGAAGCATCGCGCACCTGCGACCGCGGCACGCTGGCGGCTCGTGCTGGCCGGCTGGGATGATGGCGGACACGCGTCAGGCCTCACGGCCCTGGCCGCCGATCTCGGCCTCGCCGACGATGTCCTGTTTCCCGGCCCGTTGTTCGGTGATGAAAAGGCGGCGATGCTGGCGCACGCCCAAGCCTTCATCCTGGCCTCCTATTCCGAAGGACTGCCGATGGCGGTGCTCGAAGCGTGGGCCAATTGGCTGCCGGTGTTCATGACCGCGGCGTGCAACCTGCCCGAAGGGTTTGCCGCCGGGGCCGCCGTCGAAATCACCACCGATCCCGACGACATCGCCGAGGTGCTGGCGACCCATCTCGGATCGCCCACCGATCTCGCAATCGTCGGCAGCCGCGGCCGGGAGCTGGTGGAGACGCGTTTCACCTGGGACCGCGTGGCCGACGATCTGCTCGCCGTCTATGGCTGGCTGGTTCGCGGCACCAATATGCCCGCCTGCGTCGCGACCGCCTGATCGGGATGCACGTGACGTCGCCTGCGGGATGTTGTCCGGCATCGCGCTGCGCCCAGGCGCGGCACACTCAGGCGCGGCACACATGGGCGCGGCACAAATGGGCACGGTGACCGGATGTTTGCGAAGCCCGACATGGAGCAATTGTCAGTGACAGACGCGGCTGAGCGGGCGACGCTTGAGCCGGCTGCGCCCGCCCCGCCTGCCACGGACGGGCGGCAGAACGCTCGCAGCCGCCTGAGGACCGTGCCGTCGCCAAGCGTGGGCGACAAGCTCCGGCGCTTGGCGTGGACCATTGTCGAATCCACGCTCTACCGGTGGTCGCCGGTGCCGCTCCATGGCTGGCGGCGTTTTCTGTTGCGGATGTTCGGCGCGCGGATCGGGAAGGCGGCCCATCCCTATCCGTCCGCCCGCATCTGGGCGCCATGGAATTTGACGATGGGCGAGGGCAGTTGTCTGGCTGCCGGCGTCGACTGCTATAGTGCCGCCCCGATCACGCTTGGCGATGGCAGCATCGTCAGCCAGCGTGCCTATCTCTGCGCGGCGACCCATGACATCCGCGACCCCGCCTTTCCGCTCGTCGTGGGCCCGATCACGATCGGGGCGCACGCCTGGATCGCGGCGGAAGCATTCGTCGGTCCGGGGGTGACTGTCTCGGGTTTCGCCGTGGTCGGCTCTCGCGCCGTCGTTACGCGCGACGTCGCGCCTGCCGCGGTGGTCGTCGGCAATCCGGCCAGGCAAATAGGCATCCGGACACGGGACGTACCGTGAGCCTCCACGCAATCGTCCTGACGCTCAACGAGGAGAAGCACCTCGAGCGCTGCCTGCGAAGCATCGCTGCCGCGTGCGATTCCATTCTCGTGGTCGATTCGGGATCATCGGACCGCACGGTCGAGATCGCCGGGCGGTTCGGCGCAACGGTTCTGGTGAATCCCTTCGTCAACCACGCGACGCAGCTCAATTTCGCGATTGCATCCTTGCGGGGCCGCGGCGGGTGGCTGTTGCGGATCGATGCCGACGAAGTGCTGCTGGATGCGCCGGATGCGGTCCGCGCGGCTCTCGCTCGAATGCCGGACGATGTCGATGGCCTGCTGGTTCGACGCAGGCTGCACTTTATGAACCGCCCGATGAGATGGGGCGGCATGGATCCGATCTGGCAGCTCCGCATCTGGCGCGAAGGGCGGGGCATCTGCGAACAGCGATGGATGGACGAACACGTCATCGTCGAGGGCCGTGTTGCGAAGTCCCCGTTGAGGATCGATGACATCAACCTGAATTCGCTGGGGTGGTGGACGGAGAAGCACAATTGGTACGCTGCCCGCGAAGCCATCGACATCCTGGCGCACAGGCACGGTGTGTTCGCCATCCAGTCGGTGTCGCGGTCGAGCGGACTTGATCAGGTGGTGCTCAAACGTGCGCTTAAGAACAACCTCTATCTGAAGCTTGGAGGCGGCGCGCGTGCACTTCTCTATTTTTTCTATCGCTATGTCTTCCGCCTGGGCTTTCTCGATGGGCGTGAGGGTTGGTACTTCCATGTCCTGCAAGGGTTTTGGTACCGAACCCTTGTCGATGCGAAGATTATCGAGATCGAGACATTTGCCGCGCGGAACGGTGTGCCGCTAGCGGACGCGATACGTGCCTGTACCGGCCTGGATCCGCGGCCGGCAGATGCAGCGATCAAGTGTGAGCAATTCGATGATTGTGCACAACGCGCCTGAGTATGCCTACAAATCCGCAGCACACACGGCAGCGCACGATATTCTTGTCCCGTGCCTCGATCAGGTGCTCGGAGAGATCAAGCCCTCTCGAATCTTCGATCTGGGGTGCGGGAATGGCAGCGTCGCAAACCACCTGTCGAAGAATTTTGACGTTGCCGGCATCGATCTGTCGGAATCGGGGATTGCCGAGGCGAACGCGGCGTTCCCACACCTTCGGCTTGAACGCGCGTCGGTCTATGATGATTTGGCCGGGAAATACGGACAGTTCGATGCCGTTGTCAGCCTTGACCCGAGTTGAACAGTGAAACGGCCGATTTCGTCATAAGCCGTTGATTTTGCTGGGGCGGAGTCGGCGATTTCGCAAAACGTAGTGCCACGCCGAACGCTAGAAATAGCTTGATTGATGGCTCCGAGTCTGATCCCGTAGTGTCAGCCTCGGAGGCCGCCATGTTCTTCCGTCTCAAAGGCTCCGGCGGACGCGCCTACGTCCAGATCGTTGAGAGCAAGCGCGTCGACGGCGCCGTCCGCCAGTCCGTCATCGCCACCCTCGGCCGCGTCGACGACCTCGCCACCTCCGGTGCCCTGGCCTCGCTCCTGGCGTCGGGGGCGAAGTTCACCGACCAAGTCCTGCTGCTGCGAGCGCTCGACGAGGACACTGAGGGCCAGCTCTCGGCCGGCGCCAAACGCATCGGCGGCCCATTGGTGTTCGGGCGGGTCTGGCAGCGCCTCGGCATCGACGCCGTCCTTGAGGATCTCCTGAAGGAGCGGGCCTTCGAGTTCGCGGTCGAGCGCGCGGTGTTCGCCGCTACCCTGCACCGGCTGTTCGTGTCCGGCTCCGACCGCGATTGCGCATCCTGGATGGCCGACTACGACATCCCCGGCACCGACGGGCTCGACCTCCATCACTTCTACCGGGCGATGGCCTGGCTCGGCGAGGAGGTCGCGAAGGCTGCTGAGGGCGAGCTCGCGCCGAGGTGTGTCAAGGATGAGATCGAGGAACGGCTGTTCGCGCGCCGCCGTGACCTGTTCTCCGACCTGTCGGTGGTGTTCATGGACACCACCAGCCTGTCGTTCTACGGCGAGGGCGGCGAGACGCTCGGCGAGCGCGGCTATTCGAAGGATTACCGGCCCGACCTCAACCAGATGATCCTGGCCCTGGTGGTCGATGGTGCCGGCTGGCCAATCTGTACGGAGATGTGGCCGGGCAACACCGCCGACGTCACGACGCTGCTGCCGGTGGTGGACCGGCTGCGCGGCCGCTTCCGCATTGGCCGGGTGTGCGTGGTCGCCGACCGTGGCATGATCTCGGCTTCGACCATCGCCGGGCTCGAGGAGCGCAAGCTCGAATACATCCTCGGCGCCCGCGAGCGCACCGACACCGTCGTGAAGACGGTGGTGCTGGCCGACGAGCGCCCCTTCGTGCCGCTGCTGATCGAACGCCAGCGCGGCGAGACCCAGTTGTTCGTCAAGGAGGTCACCGTTGCCGGCATTCGGTACATCGTATGCCGCAACGAGGCGGAGGCCGAGAAGGACCGTGCCGATCGCCAAGCGATCGTGGCCGGGCTCGAAGCGCAGCTGAAGAAGGGCGACAAGACGCTGATCGGCAACTCGGCGTACCGGCGCTTCCTGCGCAAATCGAAAAAGGCCGAAGGTCAGCCGGCCTTCGAGATCGACCCCGGCAAGCTCGCCGAGGAGGCTCGCTTCGACGGCATCTTCGTGCTGCGCACCAACGCCAGGATCACCCCGCTGCAGGCGGTGCTGCGCTATCGTGATCTGCTCCAGGTCGAGGAACAGTTCCTGCGCGCCAAGGCGGTGATGCGCACCCGGCCGATCTTCCATTCCTCCGACGCGGCAATCCGGGGCCACGTGTTCTGCTCGTTCCTGGCGCTGTTGATGCGCGCGGAACTCGACGAACTCTACAACGACGGGGTTTTGGAATGGGCGGCGCTGCTGCGCGAACTCGACCGGCTCCAACAGGTCCGGCTCCGTCACCGCGAGGTCGATTGGCTGGTGCGCACCGACGCGACACCGGCGGTGAGCGATCTCTTCCGGCGTGTCCGCATCGCGCTGCCGCCCCGGGCGCGACAGGCTAAACCGCCGGACCCCGAGCCGGCGCCGAAACCGGCCCTGAAACGCCGCGGCCGCCCGAGGCGTAGTGCCACGCCGCCTCGAATTTCGCCAAAAATTACGTCAGGCCAGTAGCTTACGAAATTCCGCTGTTGAAGTGGGGCTTGAAGTGGTCGAACATCTGATCGACCCGCGACTCTATGCGCGGCGCATGTTCGATCTGGTTCGTCCGGGCGGCCACTGTATCGTCTCGACTCCCTATCACGGCTATCTGAAGAACGTCGCCATGGCCGTCACGGGAAAGATGGACAATCATTTCACGGTGCTGTGGGACGGCGGGCACATCAAGTTCTGGTCAGTCCGGACGTTGACGACTCTGCTGGAAGAAGCGGGCTTTCGCGACGTCCGGTTCCGGTTCGTGGGCCGGGTGCGCTGGCTTGCCAAGTCGATGGTCGCCGTGGCGCGCCGCCCGACCATGTGAGAGTCAACTCACTCCTCGGCAAATTGTCAGACAGATCACGACGAGGCGGGCCGGAATGCCCCGGCTGATCTTCATCAACCGGTTCTTTCATCCGGACCACTCCGCCACGAGCCGGTTCGCCGCCACCGTTCGCCGTTATTATTGGCAAGGGGGGGGTAAGATTCGGATGAGCTTAAGGAACGCGCCATGAGGCGGATTATAACGATAGCATTACTCATCGCGATTGCTGTCGTCGGTGCCGAAGCGTTTGCTCGATTCGGTCTTGGTCTAGGCGATCCACCACTGACCGTGATCGACGCCGAACTCGAATACATCTTCAGACCCGGGCGAACCTACGAACGTTTCGGAAATATTGTTTCCTACAACTCAAAATCGATGCGAGCTTCTGAAGTCCCACCCGCGAAAAATGGGGACGATTTCCGCGTCTTGGTGCTCGGTGACAGCGTGGTCAATGGTGGCGCTCTGACCGATCAAAAGGATATTTCTTCAGAAGTATTGGCAAGAAAAATCGGTGCAAACGCCTGGGTTGGCAACATTTCAGCAGGTTCTTGGGGGCCTGCAAATCTGCTCGCCTATGTCACGAGACATGGATGGTTCGACGCCGACGCTGCCCTCATCGTCGTCAGTACGCACGACCTGGAGGATCTGCCCGAGTTTCGCGTGCATTATGGCGACGATTTTCCTGAAGAATCTCCGATGTCGGCGTTGTCGGAACTCATCACGAGGTATTTGCCCAGGCACATCCCGGCGCTCGGTCCTTATTTGAGATCTGAGCCATCCCCTCCGTCGGTCACCTATTCCCCGGACGAGCGCAGGCAAAAGGGGGAGGCGGCGCTTCGGGATTTGATTGCGGCAGCGCAGAAGAATGTCCGTAACGTCGTCCTCGTGTTGCATCCGACCCGAACTGAAACTGCAGGCGCTGCTGAGGAGAGCGAGATCGAGCAGAGAGCGCGATTGACATCGATTGTGAAGTCGACAGGTGTTCCTATGTTTGACGTCGAAACCGTGGCCGGTTGGAAGACTGAATTGTATCGCGACGACATCCATCCCAATGCAGCAGGCCAAGCTGCATACGCCACCATTTTTGAATGCCTGCTCAAGACGTTTGGAGGGGACGCTTCGGTGGATGTCTGTAGGAGTTCAGGGCATGTACGCTGATGCCAAAGCATATCTATATGTAAAAGACGGAATATCCATTTATATGGCGTGATAAGCACGTAGCGTTGCGAGAGTGTTGAAGTATTTTCGCTCAGAAGGACAAGCCGGGCGCAAATGATGATGCGTTCCGCCATGGATCTACCAGAATGACCCGGCTGATCTTCATCAACCGGTTCTTCCATCCGGACCACTCCGCCACGAGCCAGATCGTCTCTGACCTCGCCTTCGGCTTGGCGCGGGACGGGCGCGACGTGGTGATCGTGACGAGTCGGCTGCGCTACGACGATCCGGCGGATGTGCTGCCGGCTTGCGAGACGATCAACGGTGTTCGCATCCGCCGGGTGGCGACCACCGGCTTCGGCCGAAGTGGGCTCGTTGGTCGTGCCGTCGATTATTTGTCGTTCTATATCGCGGCGTTTGCTGTGTTGGCGCATGAGGTCCGGCGCGGCGATATTGTGGTTGCCAAGACCGATCCGCCGCTGATCTCGATCGTCGCGGCAATGGTGGCGAAGGCCAAGGGCGCGCGCCTCCTCAATTGGCTGCAGGATCTCTATCCGGAGGTTGCGGCAGAGCTTGGCCTCAAGACCTTCGCCGGCTGGCGTGGAGCGCCGCTGCGTGCGCTGAGAACGTGGTCGCTGCGCGCCGCGACCGCCAATGTCGCGATCGGCGAGCGGATGGCGGCGCGATTGCGCTCGCTCAGCGTTGCGCCGGAGACGATCCAGGTGATTGCCAATTGGTGCGACGATGCGGCGATCGAGCCCATCGATCATGCCGACAATTCGCTTCGCCAGGAGTGGCAATTGGGAGACAGGTTCGTCGTCGGCTATTCAGGCAATCTCGGGCGCGCCCATGAATTCGAGACAGTCCTCGGCGCGGCACGCGAACTCGCCGGCGAGCCGGATATCGCCTTCCTTGTCATCGGCGGCGGCCATGGCATCGAGCGGTTCCGGCGCGCGGCTGCCAATCTGCCGAACGTCGTCTTCAAGCCCTACCAGCCGCGCGATCGCCTCGCGCAATCGCTCGGTGTCAGCGACGTGCATTGGGTGTCGCTGCGGCCCGAAGTCGAAGGCCTGATCGTTCCGAGCAAGGTCTATGGAGTCCTCGCGGCCGGCCGGCCGATCCTTGCCGTCTGCGACCGCGACGGAGAGGTAGCGCGGTTGGTCGGACGGCACGATTGCGGCGCGCAAATCGACATCGGCGACAGCGCAGAGCTTTCGCAAGTGATCCGCCATCTGCGTGATGCGCGTGACGAGACACGACGCCTCGGCCGCAACGCGCGCGTGGCACTCGAGGCGCATCACACGAAGACAGCGATGCTCGCCACCTGGACGGCGCTGCTCGACGCCGCCGCCACCGCGCCCAGGCCCGCGGCGGAGAACGTGCTTCATCGCGCCTGATGGCGCAGCCTTCGGAATCGACATGACCAGCAAAGTCGCTCTCATCACCGGCATCACCGGGCAGGACGGCGCCTATCTCGCCGAACTGCTGCTCGACAAGGGCTATTTCGTCCACGGCCTGCGGCGGCGGTCGTCCTCGTTCAATTCCGCGCGCATCGAGCATCTCTACCAGGATCCGCACGAGGAGAATGTGCGCTTCCTCACCCATTATGGCGACCTGACCGACTCGACCAATCTGATCCGTATCGTGCAGGAGACGCAGCCCGACGAGATCTACAATCTCGCCGCCCAGAGCCATGTGAAGGTGTCGTTCGAGACGCCGGAATACACCGCCAACGCCGACGGCGTCGGCACGCTACGGCTGCTCGAGGCGCTGCGCATTCTCAAGCTGGAAGCCAAGACGCGCTTCTATCAGGCTTCGACCTCCGAGCTGTACGGCCTGGTGCAGGAGACGCCGCAGCGCGAGACGACGCCGTTCTATCCCCGCAGCCCCTATGCGGCGGCGAAGCTCTATGCCTACTGGATCACCGTGAACTATCGCGAGGCCTATGGCCTGCATGCCTCCAACGGCATCCTGTTCAATCACGAGAGCCCGATCCGCGGCGAAACCTTCGTCACCCGCAAGATCACCCGCGCGGTGGCAGCCATCGAGCTCGGGCTGCAGGACAGGCTCTATCTCGGCAATCTCGACGCCAAGCGCGACTGGGGCCACGCCCGCGATTATGTCGAGGGCATGTGGCGCATCCTGCAGCAGGATCGGCCGGACGACTATGTGCTCGCCACCGGCGAGACGCATTCGGTGCGGGAATTTGTCGAGCTGGCCTTCGCCGAGGTCGGCCGCACCATTGCCTGGACGGGCAGCGGCGTCGATGAGACCGGCATTGATGCCAAGACCGGCAAGGTGCTGATCGAGATCGACCCGCGCTATTTCCGCCCCACCGAGGTCGATCTCCTGCTCGGCGATCCGACCAAGGCACACGAGGCGCTGGGCTGGCGCCACACCACGCCGTTTCCGGATCTCGTCCGGGAGATGGTGGCGGCCGACCTTGTCACCATGCGGCGCGAGATCGCCGCCCATGGCGCCCGGCTGCGGGATGCCGCCGAATGAGCACGGAATTCGACCTGTCCGGCAAGCGCGTGTTCGTGGCCGGCCATCGCGGCATGGTCGGCTCGGCCATCGTACGCCGCCTGGCGCAGGAAGACTGCGCGGTTCTCACAGTCGGGCGCGCGGATGTCGATCTCAGGCGTCAGGATGACGTCGAGGCCTGGATGAACCGCGCGCGGCCGGACGTGGTGCTTCTCGCCGCGGCCAAGGTCGGAGGCATTCTCGCCAACGACACCTATCCGGCCGATTTTCTCTACGACAATCTGATGATCGAGGCGAACGTCATCCACACCGCCTTTCGCGTTGGCGTGGCGAAGCTTCTGTTCCTCGGCTCTTCCTGCATCTATCCCAAGTTCGCGCCGCAGCCGATCACCGAGGATGCACTGCTCACCGGCGCGCTGGAGCCGACCAACGAATGGTACGCCATCGCCAAGATCGCCGGCATCAAGCTAGCGCAGGCCTATCGCCGCCAGCACGGCTGCGACTTCATCTCGGCGATGCCGACCAATCTCTACGGCCCCGGCGACAATTTCGACCTCGCCTCCAGCCACGTGCTGCCGGCTTTGATCCGCAAGGCGCACGAGGCCAAGCTCCGCGGCGACAGCGAGATCGTGTTGTGGGGAAGCGGAACGCCGCGGCGGGAGTTCCTGCATGTCGATGATTGCGCCGACGCCTGCGTCCACCTCATGAAGACCTATTCGGGGGCCGAGCACGTCAATGTCGGCTCGGGCGAGGACATTTCGATTCGGGACTTGGCCGAACTGGTCTGCGGCATCGTCGGCTTTCGCGGGCGCATCGTCCACGATCTGTCTAAGCCGGACGGCACGCCGCGCAAGCTGATGAGCGCCGACAGGCTGCGTTCGCTGGGTTGGCAGCCGCGCATCGGCCTTTGCGACGGTGTTGCCGCGACATACGCCTGGTTCTGCGATCAACAGCCGATGCGGGCGGCGTCGTAGGCGAAATCGTCATGCTGGTCGACCACGACCGTTCTACGCCATCAAGCCGGAGCAGCTCGTGGACAAGATCGTGGTGGACACCCGCGGCGTGTGGCGGCGGCCGGCGCAGCAGGGGCCGGCCGGGCAGGCCGCGGTGAATCGCGAGCCCGGCGGGCGCCCCGCCGCACCGGCCGAATCCGAGGCGGAGCCGGTTTGAGGCCGATGGCGGCGGACGGAGTCCGTTGCCCCGCCCTTCGAATTCGCGTGGCATTTCAAGCCAATCAGGCCGCGCGTCTGTGGGTTCCCTCCCCAAATCCACAGAAAGCGCACAAGATGCGAAAGACCCCCTTGCGTCGGGGGGGAGGCTTTCGCTATATGCTGAGCACTCGGCGCCGGGAACGCCCCGGACGCTGATGGATGCGGGTGTAGCTCAGGGGTAGAGCACAACCTTGCCAAGGTTGGGGTCGAGGGTTCGAATCCCTTCGCCCGCTCCAAAAACTCAAAACAATCAAGCGCTTGCAAACGGCCCGGAAGGGCCGTTTTGCGTTTCTGGCCTCGCCCGCTTCGGCCGTGCTGCGTGCCAGCGGGCTTGCCACACGACGTCTGCGGGCTCGGCGCAAAAGTTCTGCGGCCGAAAGTTGATCCATGGGAAGAGGGAGGTAATTAGGTAGCGCGAGCCGATTTCGCGCTCCATGGCCGCGTCGATCAGTATCCCTCCGGCGTGGGCCGCCTTGTGTGGGACCTCGCGCTTCGCGGATGCTGCGCGCATAGGAGCGCTCTTACGAGCGCGCGTAAGAGCGCAGCATGAGCCAGATGACGGTGCTGACGGGGCCGGAGCGGCGCCGGCGGTGGAGCGGCGAGGAACGGCGGGAGATCGTGGCGGCGGCGTTTGCGCCGGAGGCGATCGTGGCGGACGTAGCACGGCGCTACGGGGTATCGACCAGCCTGATCTACAAATGGCGGCACGAGGTTGGCGACGGGACGAGCGGGGTTGGGTTCGCCCGCGCGATCGTCGTGGAGGCCGGTGGGACGGCCGCGGCCACGAGGGAAGACGGCGCCGCGATCGTCGTGGAATTGGCCGGCGGCGTGCGGGTTGAGATCGGCGCGTCTGCGCCGGCGGCGTTGGTGACGGCAACCCTCAAGGCGCTGCGATGATCCCGGTTCCGGCGGGCGTGCGGATCTGGATCGCGACCGGACATACGGACATGCGCAAGGGCATGCAGGGCCTGGCGCTGCTGGTGCAGGAAGGGCTCGGCCGCGACCCGTTCGGCGGCGACGTCTTCGTGTTCCGGGGCCGCGCCGGGACCTTGATCAAGGCGTTGTGGCACGACGGCATCGGCTTGTCGCTCTACGCCAAGCGGCTCGACCGCGGGCGCTTCGTGTGGCCGGCCACGGTCGACGGCGCGGTGGCGCTGACGGCGGCGCAAATGAGTTATCTGCTCGAGGCGATCGACTGGCGCAATCCCCAGCACACATGGCGGCCGCAGAGCGCGGGCTGATCAAATAATTGCGGCGACGCTCCACTTTGCACGTCACACCGCGGCGAAGATGTGATTCCATAGGATGCATGGACGCCGATGGTGATGCTGCCGCCGAACTCGCCGCGCTGAAGGAGGCGTTGGCGGCTGAGCGCGCAAAGACGCTGGAGGTCGCCGCAGACCTTGCGGTGGCGCGCGCCAAGGCCTCGGAAGATCAGGCGCTGATCGCCTATCAGAAGCTGCAGATCGCCAAGCTCGAGCGGCAGATTTACGGCCAGCGGTCGGAACGTGCGGCACGGCTGATCGAGCAGCTGGCGCTGGCGTTCGAGGAGCTCGAAGCGGGCGCGACCGAGGACGAACGCGCGGCCGAACAGGCCGCCGCCCAGACGACGACCGTGCGGGGCTTTACCCGCAAGCGCGCCGAGCGCCAGACCTTCCCCGAGCATCTGCCGCGGGAGCGCGTGGTGATCGATCCCCCGGCGGCCTGCGCGTGCTGTGGCGGCACGCGGCTGCGCAAGATCGGCGAGGACGTGACGCGGACGCTGGAGGTGATCCCGCGCCAGTGGAAGGTGATCGAGACGGTGCGGGAGAGGTTCAGCTGCCGCGACTGCGAGACGGTCTCCCAGGCGCCGGCGCCGTTCCATAGCATCCCGCGGGGCTGGGCCGGTCCCAGCCTGCTGGCCATGATCATGGTCGACAAGTTCGGCCAGCATCAGCCGCTGAACCGGCAGGCCGAGCGTTACGCGCTGGAGGGCGTGCCGATCGCGCTGTCGACGATGGCGGACGCCGTGGGGGCGGTCTGCAGCGAGCTCGCTCCGCTGCTCCGCCGCCTGGAGGCTCATGTGATGGCGGCAGAGCGGCTGCACGCGGATGACACGACCGTGCCGGTGCTGGCCAAGGGCAAGACCGACACCGGGCGCTGCTGGGTCTATGTCCGCGACGACCGGCCCTTCGGCGGCACCGATCCTCCGGCGGCGATGTTCTACTATTCGCGCGACCGCCGGGGCGAGCACCCCCAGGGGCATCTCGCCGGCTACGCGGGCATCCTGCAGGCCGACGCCTATGACGGCTACGCCCCGCTCTACCTGGTCGGACGCGCCCCTGGGCCGATCCGGGAGGCGGCCTGTTGGGCCCACGCGCGGCGGCCGTTCTTCGCCATGGCCGACATCGAGGGGACGGCGCGGCGCCGGGCCGCCGGCAGGACGGACGCCGTGCTCTCGCCGATCGCCATCGAGATGGTGCGCCGGATCGACGAGCTGTTCGAGATCGAGCGGTCGATCACCGGCACCAGCGCGCAGCAGCGCCTCGCCGTTCGCCAGGAGCGAAGCCGCCCCCTGGTCGAGGATCTTCATCGCCACATGCGCGAGGAGCTTGCCAAGCTCGCGCGCGGGCACGACCTCGCCAAGGCGTTCAATTACATCCTGAAGCGCTGGGCGAGCTTCACGCTGTTCCTCGAGGATGGGCGGGTTTGCCTGTCGAACAACGCCGCCGAACGCGGGCTTCGCGGCATCGCTCTTGGTCGCAAGTCGTGGCTGTTCTGCGGGTCCGATCGGGGCGGGCACCGCGCCGCCGCCATGTACAGCCTGATTGTCACGGCCAAGATGAACGGCATCGATCCGCAGGCCTGGCTGGCCGACGTCCTGGCGCGCCTGCCAAGCCACCCGGCGCATAGGCTCGATGACCTCCTGCCCTGGAATTGGGCGCCACGGCCCTCGGCACTCTCCGCTCGGGCGGCGTGAGCATGCACGTCAACAAGGTCTCCCGCGTCACCACGATCGCTCGCGTCGCCGAGGACCTCGGCGAAGACGAAGATTGGCTGCACCAGGTCGCCAACGAAATGGACGTCGAGGACGGCATCATCTGGGTCTACGGCGTCGGCGACGCCGCCGTCAGGGCGTTCACCGACTTCGGAATCGAGACCCTGGTCGAACTCATCAAAATCCACAAAGCAAACCCGGCGCTCCTCGGACCTTCAGAGCCGTAAGCGCCCCACCTGCGGCCCACGCCGGAGGGATACGTCGATCACGACGCGATGGACCGATCGCCAAGGATCGCGACAGGGGCCTGCAGGCGCGGGCGCCGGGAACTCCATCGAGCAGCTGCGCGACAGCGAGACGACGCGTGAAGCCAGAGGCCCTCGGCTTCGACCCGCCTCGGCTGTGGGGGCTTGTTCCGGCCTTCCACGTCTTTGTTTCAGAGGGAATTTCAGGCCCTGGATGGTATCCCTCCGGCGTGGGCCGCAGGTGGGGCGCTTACGGCTCTGAAGGTCCGAGGAGCGCCGGGTTTGCTTTGTGGATTTTGATGAGTTCGACCAGGGTCTCGATTCCGAAGTCGGTGAACGCCCTGACGGCGGCGTCGCCGACGCCGTAGACCCAGATGATGCCGTCCTCGACGTCCATTTCGTTGGCGACCTGGTGCAGCCAATCTTCGTCTTCGCCGAGGTCCTCGGCGACGCGAGCGATCGTGGTGACGCGGGAGACCTTGTTGACGTGCATGCTCACGCCGCCCGAGCGGAGAGTGCCGAGGGCCGTGGCGCCCAATTCCAGGGCAGGAGGTCATCGAGCCTATGCGCCGGGTGGCTTGGCAGGCGCGCCAGGACGTCGGCCAGCCAGGCCTGCGGATCGATGCCGTTCATCTTGGCCGTGACAATCAGGCTGTACATGGCGGCGGCGCGGTGCCCGCCCCGATCGGACCCGCAGAACAGCCACGACTTGCGACCAAGAGCGATGCCGCGAAGCCCGCGTTCGGCGGCGTTGTTCGACAGGCAAACCCGCCCATCCTCGAGGAACAGCGTGAAGCTCGCCCAGCGCTTCAGGATGTAATTGAACGCCTTGGCGAGGTCGTGCCCGCGCGCGAGCTTGGCAAGCTCCTCGCGCATGTGGCGATGAAGATCCTCGACCAGGGGGCGGCTTCGCTCCTGGCGAACGGCGAGGCGCTGCTGCGCGCTGGTGCCGGTGATCGACCGCTCGATCTCGAACAGCTCGTCGATCCGGCGCACCATCTCGATGGCGATCGGCGAGAGCACGGCGTCCGTCCTGCCGGCGGCCCGGCGCCGCGCCGTCCCCTCGATGTCGGCCATGGCGAAGAACGGCCGCCGCGCGTGGGCCCAACAGGCCCGCCTCCCGGATCGGCCCAGGGGCGCGTCCGACCAGGTAGAGCGGGGCGTAGCCGTCATAGGCGTCGGCCTGCAGGATGCCCGCGTAGCCGGCGAGATGCCCCTGGGGGTGCTCGCCCCGGCGGTCGCGCGAATAGTAGAACATCGCCGCCGGAGGATCGGTGCCGCCGAAGGGCCGGTCGTCGCGGACATAGACCCAGCAGCGCCCGGTGTCGGTCTTGCCCTTGGCCAGCACCGGCACGGTCGTGTCATCCGCGTGCAGCCGCTCTGCCGCCATCACATGAGCCTCCAGGCGGCGGAGCAGCGGAGCGAGCTCGCTGCAGACCGCCCCCACGGCGTCCGCCATCGTCGACAGCGCGATCGGCACGCCCTCCAGCGCGTAACGCTCGGCCTGCCGGTTCAGCGGCTGATGCTGGCCGAACTTGTCGACCATGATCATGGCCAGCAGGCTGGGACCGGCCCAGCCCCGCGGGATGCTATGGAACGGCGCCGGCGCCTGGGAGACCGTCTCGCAGTCGCGGCAGCTGAACCTCTCCCGCACCGTCTCGATCACCTTCCACTGGCGCGGGATCACCTCCAGCGTCCGCGTCACGTCCTCGCCGATCTTGCGCAGCCGCGTGCCGCCACAGCACGCGCAGGCCGCCGGGGGATCGATCACCACGCGCTCCCGCGGCAGATGCTCGGGGAAGGTCTGGCGCTCGGCGCGCTTGCGGGTAAAGCCCCGCACGGTCGTCGTCTGGGCGGCGGCCTGTTCGGCCGCGCGTTCGTCCTCGGTCGCGCCCGCTTCGAGCTCCTCGAACGCCAGCGCCAGCTGCTCGATCAGCCGTGCCGCACGTTCCGACCGCTGGCCGTAAATCTGCCGCTCGAGCTTGGCGATCTGCAGCTTCTGATAGGCGATCAGCGCCTGATCTTCCGAGGCCTTGGCGCGCGCCACCGCAAGGTCTGCGGCGACCTCCAGCGTCTTTGCGCGCTCAGCCGCCAACGCCTCCTTCAGCGCGGCGAGTTCGGCGGCAGCATCACCATCGGCGTCCATGCATCCTATGGAATCACATCTTCGCCGCGGTGTGACGTGCAAAGTGGAGCGTCGCCGCAATTATTTGATCAGCCCGCGCTCTGCGGCCGCCATGTGTGCTGGGGATTGCGCCAGTCGATCGCCTCGAGCAGATAACTCATTTGCGCCGCCGTCAGCGCCACCGCGCCGTCGACCGTGGCCGGCCACACGAAGCGCCCGCGGTCGAGCCGCTTGGCGTAGAGCGACAAGCCGATGCCGTCGTGCCACAACGCCTTGATCAAGGTCCCGGCGCGGCCCCGGAACACGAAGACGTCGCCGCCGAACGGGTCGCGGCCGAGCCCTTCCTGCACCAGCAGCGCCAGGCCCTGCATGCCCTTGCGCATGTCCGTATGTCCGGTCGCGATCCAGATCCGCACGCCCGCCGGAACCGGGATCATCGCAGCGCCTTGAGGGTTGCCGTCACCAACGCCGCCGGCGCAGACGCGCCGATCTCAACCCGCACGCCGCCGGCCAATTCCACGACGATCGCGGCGCCGTCTTCCCTCGTGGCCGCGGCCGTCCCACCGGCCTCCACGACGATCGCGCGGGCGAACCCAACCCCGCTCGTCCCGTCGCCAACCTCGTGCCGCCATTTGTAGATCAGGCTGGTCGATACCCCGTAGCGCCGTGCTACGTCCGCCACGATCGCCTCCGGCGCAAACGCCGCCGCCACGATCTCCCGCCGTTCCTCGCCGCTCCACCGCCGGCGCCGCTCCGGCCCCGTCAGCACCGTCATCTGGCTCATGCTGCGCTCTTACGCGCGCTCGTAAGAGCGCTCCTATGCGCGCAGCATCCGCGAAGCGCGAGGTCCCACACAAGGCGGCCCACGCCGGAGGGATACCCTGGATGTCCGCGCAGGCAAATTCATGCAGCCTGCGCGGGTTTGGCTGGAGGCGCGGGGATGACGAGGGATGTCTCGCGGCCCCAAGTCTCACCGCCCAGGTCTCGCCGCCCAAGTCTCACCGCTCAAGTCTCGTGGGCCCAAGTCCTGTAGCCCCAAGTCTCGCCACCCCCAAGTCCCGCAGCCCCTGGGCATGATTCGCCCGGCAGGCTCGCGGTGACGCCGAGGACGGGCACGGCGCGGCCGCGCCAGCTCCGCACAAGGCGCCCTGCGGTTGGTGCCGTCATCCGGCTGTAAGGGAAGGAAGCTATGTGCTGCTGGCGAGTTGATGACTTGAAGCCAGCGAGCACAGCATTCGTCGTCACGGCACGGTGACGCCGGGCGCATCAAAGGAATGTCCATTTCAGGCAAGCGCGTGGCGCAGATCTGCGCCGCGACGGCGGAGAATTGCCCGCCGCCGTGATGTCCGGATCGAGATGGAAGCATGTGAAGCAACGGCGGACGTCACATGAGTCGGCGTCTGCTGTCGCGGTGAGCAGGTTGAGCGAAAGCGCAGACCGGATACGCCAGACGAACGACATAAAACAAGACAGACCAGAAGAGCCGGCCGCGGCAGCGCGCCGGGAGAGGGCCGGGGCGTGATACTTCGATATCTGTTCGTTCTGCTGCTGGCGGGCTGGCTTCTCTATCCCATCCTCTTCCCGGCTCCGGTGGAAGGGTTCAGCGCGGCCATTCTCAGCCTCGGCGCTCACCTCGCCAATGGCGATCTCCTGGCGTTCGACCCGCTGCAGCCCTTCAATGTCGAATTCTTCAGCCTGTCGAAGCTCGGGGCGGTGCTCGGCGTTGCTGGGCTGATGGAAAGCCTCGGCGTTGGTGCCGAGACGGCGCTGCGGCTGATGATGTGGAGCGGCGAGGCCGTTCTTCTCGTCTCGACCTTCGTCCTCGTGCGCCGCTGGTCCGGTGCCTCGCCGCTCCTCGCCATCGCCGCGATCCTGCTCGTGCCGGGCATGATCGAGAACAGCTTCTTCTACAATGAGAACGTGGTGGCGGCGGCGTTTGCGGCGCTGGGGCTCGTCTGCTTCGGCACGCCCTCGCGCGTTCTCCTGCCGCTGATCGGCGGCGCGCTGTTCGGCCTCGGTGCGTTGACGCGGCCGGACATCGTGCTCGCCGGCGCCGCCGTTCCGCTCATCGTCTTCGAGCGCTCCGGCCTCACGCGCCGCAGCGCGATCGCGCTTCTCGCCGGCGCGCTCGCCGGCGCGATCACCTGGTTCGGCACGCTGGCGCTGATGGGGGCGAGCGTCCTCGATGTCCTCAAGGCCGCCGGCCATGCCTTCATGCTGTGGGATCGCCAGCCCGCCTATCCGCGCCACGTGCGCGAACTGCTGTTCTTCGTCGGGCTGCCGGCCGGCCTCCTGGCACTGGCCGGCATGGCGGCGCTGGTGCGGCAGCGGGCATTCGTGCGCCTCGCTTTGCTGGTGCTGCCGATCGTCGTGGTCAATGTGGTGTTCTTCGGCAGCCTGTGGCAGTCGCGCCAGCTTTTGAGCATCGCGCCCTTCGTGGTGGCGCTGACAGCACTCGGTCTCACCCAGCTTCTGCCGCAGCCGGGCATGAGCCGGCCGGGAGCGTGGGTGCGAGGTGCGGTCGCCGCCGCGATCGCGCTGATCCTGCTGGTGCCCGGCCCGACCGCCTATGATGACGGGCCGCGCGATCTGTTCGGCCGAATTCCGGGAATCGCGCACTGGCGCAACTGGCAGAACGACGTTGCGGCCGACATGGCGACCATCCGGCGCGCCGTCGATGACGATAAGCCCGGCCTGCGCGTCATCATCACCGACGATTGGAACCCGGACCGCTACGTCCATTTCGCGCTCGTCGATGCCGGTTTCCGCCCGCAGCCGCGCGCCGGCCTCGCGCCGGCCTGCGCCGGGATTGCCGAGCCGTTCGTGCGTGGCCCGCAGCAGGTTCTGCACCTGCGCATCCACCAGAGCTTTCTGAAGGACGCCAACGCGCTCAATCGCGAGCGCTTCGAGACGATGGCGCGCCCCTGCCTTGATGCCGTGGCACCGGGCTCGACCACGCTGGTGCTGGCGGCCGATCGCCTGCGCTTCATCGAGGGCGGCGGCGACGTAGCGCTGCTGTGGCCCGCCGAGGCGAAGGGTGCGTTCGGCCATCTGCTGCAGCGGATGTTCACCGGGCAGGCCGCCGGCCTCACGGCGGTTGCGGTCGATGCGGCGATGCTCGACCGCATGGCCGCGGCCTATGTGGCGCTGGAGGCGCAGACCCGCCAGGACTTCATTGCCAAGGGCTACACACTGCGCACGGTGGCCGATGGAATCGCCGGCACCCGCCGCATCATTCCGTTTCCGAGGGACTAGTGATGCAGTCACCGGCTGAGACGGCCGCAGCCCACCCCACACCGCGCGACTCCGTGCGCGCGGGGCATATGGAGTCGCGTGCGGACGGCAGGACGACGCTGCTCTTCATTCCCCTGGCCATCCTCGCCGCGTGGCTGCTCTATCCCAGTCTCACGCCCGTTCCTCTGGAGGGATTCAGCGCGGCGATTCACGGCCTCGGCGTTCATCTTGCCCAAGGCGACATTCTGGCGTTCGACCGGCTGCAGCCGCTGCACGTCGAATTCTACGGCCTGTCGAAGCTCGGCGCCGTGCTCGGCGTCGCCGGGCTGGTGAAGCTGTTCGGTATCGAAGGCGAGACCGCGCTGCGGATCCTGATGTTGTTCGGCGAGGCCGCGCTCCTTGTCTCGACCTTCATTCTGGCGCGCCGCTGGGCCGGGGCGCCGCCGCTCATTGCCGCGCTGGCCGTGCTGCTGGTGCCGGGCGTGATCGAGAACAGCTTCTTCTACGCCGAGAGCGTCATCGCGGCCGGGTTCACCAGCCTCGCTCTGGTCTGCTTCGGCACGCGGTCGATCGTCGCGGCACCGCTGATCGGCGGCGCGCTGTTCGGGCTCGGCGTGCTCACCCGGCCGGACATCATCCTTGTCGCCGCCGTGGTGCCGCTGCTCATTGTCGAGCAGCATGGCGTCACGCGCCGCGGCGTCGTCGCGCTTCTGGTTGCCGCCATCGGCGGCGCCATCATCTGGCTTGGCCCGCTCGCTCTGATGGGCGTCACGCCCTTCGACATCCTCAAGGTCGGCAAGCTCACCCTCCAGCTTTGGGACCGTAAGTTTTCCATTCCGCACCATCTCCGCGAGATCGTGGTGTTCGTCGGACTGCCCGCCGGTTTCCTGGCGACGATCGGCGTGGTGGCGCTGATCCGGCAGCGGGCGTTCATGCGCCTCGCCGTTCTTCTGGTGCCCATCATCGCCGTCAACGCGGCGTTCGCCGGCAGCATGTACCAGTCCCGTCAGCTTCTGGGTCTGGCACCGTTCGTGGTGGCGTTGACGGCGGTTGGCCTCGTGCAGCTCATGCCGCGGCCGGGCACGGGCCGGGTGGGCCTTTGGACGCGGGGCGTGGCCGCCGTCGTCATCGCGCTGATGCTGCTGGTGCCGATGAAGCCGGGCCATGACGACGGCCCGCACCATCTCGTGGGCCGCATTCCGGGAATCGCCGATTGGCGTGACTGGCAGAAGGATGTGGCGGCCGAAGTGGCGGCGATCCGCGACATCGCCGCGGTGGATCGCCCGGGCCTGCGCGTCATCATCTCCGATACCTGGAACCCCGACCGCTATCTGCATGTCGCGCTCATCGAAGCCGGCTACCGCGCGCAGCGGCCCGCCGAGATCGAGCCGGCCTGCGTCGCGATCGCCGAATCGTTCGAGCGCAATGGCGCGCGCGTGCTGCATGTGCGGCTGTTCCAGGGCTTTGTGCGATACTATCCCGCGATCATTCGCGAGCGGTTCGACGCCATGGCGCGTCCCTGCCTCGAGGCAGTGGCGCCGACCGAAGCGACGCTGCTGACCACAGCGGATTACCTGGCCCTCATGCAGGGCAGGGCGGGTGTCGCGGAACTCTGGCCGGCGCAGCCGGCGAACCCGTTCGACAACCTTCTGCTGCGGCTGTTCACGGACAAGCCGTGGCCCATCATGGTCGTGCCGTTCGATGCCGACTTGGCCGAGCGGATGAGCCGGGCCTACGCGATCGTGGAGGTCGAGGCCAAGGCGCGGCTCGTCGCCATGGGACACCGCCCGCCCGGGACGGCGGCCGAGGCGATTGAGGCCACGCGGCGCATCATTCCGTTTCCGAGGGGGGATTGACGGGGCCATAGCGGGCGACGGACGGACTTCGCCTGTGGCGCAGCGGTGTTCTTGCTGGGGCGCTCGGATCTGCGGCCTGGCAACGTCCGGCAGGCTGGCGGGATATCCCGAGGTCCCAACATACGGCTGTTATCGATCTCCCCTATCAGTCGTGAAGCAGGAGGCTTCAACGATGTCCAACCGCCCGGCCGCCCCGATCCGCCTCGCGCCGCGAGCGTGTCCGCCGATCCGGTCGGATCATGCGGACGCCTGATATGCCGGCAGCCATGATCCTCGGCAACACACCCCAAGGCGCGGTCCAGGGCGCGGCTCAAGACGTGGCCCAGGACGTAGCCGAAGACGTAGCCGAAGACGTGGCGCAAACCGCCGCGTCCCGCGCCGGATTCAAAGGGCTGCTCGGTCGGCTCGAGGCCGGCGCGCTGGCGAAGCCGCTGCGCTTCGTCGGCCTGTCCGGCATCGGCTGGCTGCTCGACACCGGCGTCTACATGCTGCTGGTCGGCGGCTTCGGCCTGCGCGTGTTCGTCGCGGCGATGATCGGCGGGCTGTGCGGCGCGAGCTTCGCCTTCCTCACCTCCAGCCGCTGGGTGTTCGCCGCCCGCCGCCACGGGCTGGGCGGCCGGCTCGCCGTCTATCTGGTCTATACGGCTGTGCAGATCGTCGTGATGTCGGCGGTGATCGACGGCCTCGCCGCCGGGCTGCAGGCGGGCCTCGCGCGCGTCGAACTTGCCATCTCTTGGCCGCTGGTGGCGCTGGCGAGCAAGTGCCTCGTCACGCCGTTCATGCTGGCGATGAACTACTTCGTCGCCAGAAAACTCAGCGGGGGCGCGTGACATGATCACGGCCCGGGCCGACAGCGTGCGTCTTCGCCAGCCGGCCGGCGGCCGGTGCCGGCGTCATCAGGGACTCGAAACCGCGTGACCGACCGCATCCTTGTGTTCATCCCGATGTACAATTGCGCGCGGCAGATCGGCCGGGTGATTCCGCAACTGTCGGGCCGGATCAAGCCGCTGATCGCCGAGGTTCTGGTGCTCGACAATGGCTCGCGCGATGGCGGACCCGAGGTCGCGCGCGATGCGCTGCAGCGGATCGAGGGGCTCTCCTGGCGCATTGCCCGCAACCGCGAGAACTACAATCTCGGCGGCTCGCACAAGCTCGCCTTCGACCACGCCATCGACAACGGCTTCAGCCATGTCATCGTGCTGCATGGCGACGATCAGGCAAATATCGACGACTTCGCCGATGCGCTGCAGAGCGGCCTGCACCGCCAGTATGACAGCCTGCTCGGCGCGCGCTTCATGCGCGGCTCGCGCCTGGAGGGCTATTCGACTTACCGGCTGATCGGCAATCACGGACTCAATATCCTGACCAGCGCGATCGTTCGCCGCTGGATCGCCGATCAGGGCTCGGGGCTCAATCTCTACGGCACCGACTATCTCGCGTCGCGATTCTACAACGCGTTTCACGACAACCTCATCTTCCCGGCCGAGATGCTTTACCACTCGGTCCATTCCGGCGCGAAATTCCGCTTCGTGCCGATCTCGTGGCGGGAGGAGGACCAGTCGTCGAGCGCGCGGCCGATCAGTCAGGCGCTTCAGATCCTCAGCGTCGCCTGGAACAGGAACCGGATATTTTCGGAACCGCCGCGCGCGGAGCCTGCGGCAGCGCGCGGCTTCGATGTCATCTACGGGCGTTGAGGCGGAAGCGGACGCGCATCGGGCAAAGCAAGATGGCTGTCAATCTGATCATCCCGATGGCGGGCCGCGGCTCCCGCTTCTCCAAGGCCGGCGTCAGCGTGCCGAAGCCGCTGGTCGAGCTTGCCGGCCGCCCGTTCTTCTGGTGGGCGACGGAAAGCGTCCGCCGCAGCACCGCGGTCGCCGAGATGGTGTTCGTCGTGCTGCGCGAGCACGTGGCCGCGTTCCAGATCGATGCCCGCGTACTGAACCTCTATCCGTCCGCCCGCATCATCGCCATCGACGAGGTCACATCGGGCGCGGCAGAGACCGGGGTGATCGGCGCCCGTTCCATCGTCAACGATCTGCCGGTCGCCATCAATGACTGCGACCACGCCTTCAACGCGCCGTTTCTCGATGAGGCGGTCGCGGCGCTGGCACGCGGCGCGGCCGGCGCGCTGGTCGGCTTTCGCGCATCAGAGCCCTGCTATTCCTATGTCCGGATGGACGAAGGCGGCCGCGTCGCCGGCACGGTCGAGAAGGTGGTGGCAAGCCCCTTCGCCATTGCCGGCTGCTACCTGTTCCGCGATGCGGAGACCTATTGCCGGCTGTTCGACGCCTACCGCCTGCAGTGCCCATATGATGAGCTGTTCATCAGCGGCATGTTCAATGCGCTGATCGCGGCCGGCGACACGGTGGATTTCTGGGAGTTGCCCATCCATCTGTCGTTCGGAACGCCCGACGAGCTGGACAAGGTGCGCGCGCGCGATCCGCTCGCCGCGCTGGGGTGGGCTGAGCGATGACGGCCGCGGTCAGTGTCGAGCTGTTTATTGCGGCGGTGGCGACGCTCCTGGTCGCCCACGTCGTGCGCTGCATTCGCTGGGCCACGCTGTTTCCCAATCTCAGCCACGTCCGGCATTCGGATCTGCTGGTCGGGCTGTCGATTGGTTATCTCGTCAACGCCATCCTGCCGTTCCGCATCGGCGAGCTGCTGCGCATCCTCTACGTCCACTGGCGCGGCAAGGTGCAGATCGCCTGCGTCGTCGCGACCGTGGTGCTGGAGCGCGTGCTCGACGTGCTGGTGGTGGCGGCAATCCTGCTGGCGTTCGTCGCGGGCGACCGGCTGACATGGTCGGTGGGGCTGTCGGTGGCGCTCGGCCTTGCCGCCGTTGTCGCCACGGTCGCGTTCGGGCTCCATGTGCCGCGCTCCAAGCGAGTGCGCCAATGGGTGTGGTCCGTCGCGTCGGTGTTCAGCTCCAAGATCAAGTTCATGATCCTCGATTCGGTCTGGACGTTCGCGTCGCTCCTGGCGTCGCGGCGCTATCTCAGCCCGCGGTTCATGATGCTGACGGTGTCGATGTGGGCGGTCTACCTCCTGTCCTATCTGCTGTTCGCCAGGGCGGTGGAGGCGGGGTTCGTCGAGGCCACCTATCTGCTGCTCGGCAGCCCGCTGAGCTCGCCGATCCTGCTGCTGGCCGGCCACAATCTCGACAACGACCTCGCGCTCGGTCTGCTGCTCGTCGCCTACACGTCGCTGCCGATCGCCGCCGTCATCATCTACGGCCTGGTGCGCGACCGGCCGGCCATCGTCGGGGCGATGCAGGCCGCCCATCGCTACGGCTTCATCGGCGGCGAGCTCTACCGCATCGTTTCCACCGACAAGTTCCGGCGCGCCTCCGACTACGAGCTGTTTCTCACCGCGCTGTTCGGCGACGAGCACCATCTCGTCTCCGATTTCGGGTTGTCGGCGCTCGACGACGCCGTCGTCCACCGGCTGCTGCACGGCGGCTCGGACGCGATCACCGCGGTGGTCGAGAGCGACGGCCGGCTGATCATCCGCAAGTTCGCCGTCTGCGATGCGGCGGAGAAGCTGTCGGTGCAGGCGGCGTGGCTGAACGCCCATCGCGGACGCCTGCGCACTGTTGACATCCTCGAGGAGCACAAGGGCCAGCAGTTCTATCGCTACGATATGCCTTATCTGATCGAGGCCAACGACTTCTACGACGTCATCCACATGCTGCCGATCGAACGGAGCGCGGCGATCCTCGACGACGTGATCGGGCAGCTCGACGCCTTCCATCGCGCCCATGATGCCGGCATCGCCGGCGCCGAACAGGTGGATCGCTATTTGGCGGTGAAGGCGGCCGGCAACGCCCGCATCATCCTCGATTTCGCCCGCACGTTTCTCAGCGGCCCCGTCTACACCATCAACGAAACCGCCTACAGCCTTGCCGACTGGGCGCGCCTCGCCGACCCGGACTGGCTGAGAACGCAGATCGCCGACCGCAGGACGACGGTGCTGCACGGCGACCTGACGATCGAGAACATCATCGTCCGCCTCGATGGCGCGCAGAGCTGGTATCTGATCGACCCCAACCCGGACAATGTCTTCAACAGCCCGCTGATCGACTGGGCGAAGATGATGCAGTCGCTCAACCTCGGCTATGAGGGGCTGAACCGCGCCTTGCCGGTCACGGTAACGGACAATGCGATCCGGCTGACGGTCACCAAGTCGCACGCCTATGAGCTTCTGCACGAGCGCTTCGTGGCTGTGATGCGCGAAAGGTTCGGCGCCGAGGGGCTGCGCGAGATCCATTTCCACGAGCTGATCAACTATATGCGGCTCACGCCCTACAAGATCCGGCAGAACCCCGAAAAGGGCATGACGTTCTTCGCCTGCTCGAGCATCCTGCTCAACCGCTATGTCGAGCGGTACGCCAGATGACCGTGAGGGCCGTGCTGGTGGATCTGGACGGCACGCTGGCCGACACCGAGGCGGCGAACGCGGCCGCCTATGCCGAGGCGCTGGCCGAGGTCGGCGTCGGTGTGGGGATCGGCGAGCTTGCGCGGCGCGCACACGGCCGGCACTGGTCGCAGTTCCTGCCCGACATATTGGCCGGCGCCGGCAATCCGTCGGCGCCCGACGCGGTGGCGGAGCGCAAGAAGCGGATCTATGAGGCGCGGCTGGCGCATATCCGCATCAATCACCCGCTCGTCAGCCTCATCGCCTTCGTGCGCCCGCTCTGCCGCACCGGGCTGGTGACGACGGCGGCCGCGGGCACGGTGACGTCGCTGCTGGCGTGCCACGGGCTCGGCGGCCATTTCGATGTCGTGGTCACCGGCGACGACGTCGAGCAGCGCAAACCGCATCCCGAGGCCTATCTGCGGGCGGCGGACCTGCTCGGCGTCGCCCCGCAGGAGTGTCTGGCGTTCGAGGATTCGGACGTGGGCGTTGCCGCGGCGAAGGCGGCGGGCGCCCACGTCATCCGGGTGACGGCGCCGGCGGCCTGATGGCCGCGGGGTTCCTGGAGCATTCTCCGCAAAAGCGGGAACCGGTTTTGCGAAAGAGAATGCGAAAAGCCAGACACCTGGGACGGCCGCTCGGTTCGGCGGTTCGGGGGACGTTGGGATCCCGCCGAGGGCCGCCCTCAGCGCCGCGGCGCCGTGGCGTCGGCCGCGCGCTGGCGCCGGGCGTAGTCGGCGGCCTCGGCCGCCGTGCGCCGCGGCTCGGGGCCGTAATAGTCGCCGATCTGCACCATCCGCCGCGGCTGCAGCAGGATCGACACGATCCGCTCCAGCAGGGCATTGCCGGAAACCGGTTTCTTGAGAAACTCATGCACGCCGAGCCGCGTCGCCTCGAGGATGCGCCAGCGCTCGACATGGCCGGTCAGCATGATGATCGGCACGTCGGGCTGCGGGAACACGCCGGGCGAGCGCACGATCCGGACCATCTCGGCACCGTTGAGCATCGGCATTTCCCAGTCGACCACCACGATATCGGGGGCGAACATGCGAATTGCCTCGATCCCGGCCAAGCCGTCGGCGGCTTCCAAGGTCGTCTTCACGCCGATATTCGTGAGAATGTTTCGCACAAGCTTGCGCATGAACGCATTGTCGTCCACCACCAGAACGGAAATGTTCTGGAGGAGTTTTTCCACTTTCTTGGGAATGACGCTTTGCATTTTAGGGGAAGGATCACGCTCGTCTGCGGGCCATCGGCCGGAGCAACCTGCCACAGGGATCGTCAAGACCAGCTTTACGGCCGCACCGAAAGACGGGCCGTTAATGGCAACTTTCGTAGAACCCGTTCCACGCATTTTGAAAAATATCCGGACAGTGCGAACGGGCGTCAGGCGATTTGCGCCGGGCGGCGTGTTGTGTAAGGTCCGCCACCTTTCCCGCCGGAGCCCTGGATGGCGCGCGATACCACCGACATGATCCCGATCGAGGGGCGCCAGGAGCTGGCCGCCTATCTCGAGGCCGGCTGCAAGCCGCCCGAGCAGTTCCGAATCGGGACCGAGCACGAAAAATTCGCCTTCACCCTCGGCCGTCACGAGCCGGTGCCCTATCAGGGCGAGCGCAGCATCCGCGCGCTGCTCGACGGCATGCGCCTGCAGCTCGGCTGGGAGCCGATCCTGGAGGGCGACAACATCATCGGCATGGTCGATTCGGCCCATGGCGGCGCCATCTCGCTGGAGCCGGGCGGCCAGTTCGAGCTGTCGGGCGCGCCGGTGGAGACGGTGCACGAGACCTATGCCGAGCTCTATGCGCATCTCGCCCAGCTTCGCCAAGTGGCAGCGCCCCTCGGCATCGGCTTCCTCGGCCTCGGCATGAGCCCGAAATGGACGATGGCCGAAACGCCGGTGATGCCCAAGGGCCGCTACCAGATCATGGCCACCTACATGCCGAAGGTCGGCACGCGCGGTCTCGACATGATGTTCCGCACCTGCACCGTGCAGGTGAACCTCGACTTCGCCTCCGAGGCCGACATGGTGAAGAAGCTGCGCGTGTCGCTGGCGCTGCAGCCGGTGGCGACCGCCATCTTCGCCAATTCCCCCTTCACCGATGGGCGGCCGAACGGCTTCCTGTCGGCGCGCTCGGAGATCTGGCGCGACACCGACAATGCGCGCGCCGGCATGCTGCCCTTCGCCTTCGAGGACGGCATGGGGTTCGAGCGCTATGTCGACTATGCGCTCGACGTGCCGATGTATTTCGTCAAGCGCGGCGACCATTACATCGACGTCGCCGGCGCCTCGTTCCGCGACCTGATGGCCGGCCGGCTGCCGCAGCTTCCGGGCGAGCGTGCCACCCGCTCGGACTGGGTCAACCACCTCTCGACCATCTTTCCCGAGGTGCGGCTGAAGCGCTTCCTGGAGATGCGCGGCGCCGATGCCGGGCCGTGGCGGCGGCTGCCGGCGTTCTCGGCGCTGTGGGTCGGCGTGCTCTATGACGGCGCCGCGCTCGATGCCGCCTGGGATCTGGTCAAGGGTTGGAGCGCCGAGGAGCGCCAGCGCCTGCGCGACGAGGTACCGCGCCTCGGCTTCAAGGCGTCCATTGCCGGCCGCAGCGTGCACGAGATCGCCCGCGAGATGCTGGCGCTGGCCCGCGCCGGCCTCGCCCGGCGCGACCGGCCGGACGACAATGGCTGCGATGAGACCAAGCATCTGGAGGCCATCGTGCCCTTCGTCGAGGCCGGCCGCACCCCGGCCGAGGACCTGCTCGACAGCTTCCACGGGCGTTGGAACGGCTCGGTCGAGCCGGTGTTCGAAGAACACGTCTATTGAGCACCGGCCCCGCGTGCCGGTAGCTGGAAACCGTCTCCGGTGGTGCATCCTCAGGCCGCAGCCGGGAGGGGAGCCCGCGGCCCGCTCCCGGTGCGGTTGACTCCGAGATCGGCGTGTCAACAAGATCAGCGACATGTCTTGGCGGATCGGGGCGATCCGCAGGTTGCCGGGCGCCCGGAAGCCGCGAGCATTGAGCCCCCCGCTTTCGGACCTCGATCGGGCGGGCCTCGCCCCGGTGCCCGCCGGGGCGCAACCACAGCAGGAGGATGTCGGATGACCGCCGTCGAGAGCCGAAAGCCGACAACCCGGCGCGCGCCCCAGCTCGTCGACCTTGCGCTGCAGGGCGGCGGCGCGCACGGCGCCTTCACCTGGGGCGTGCTCGACCGCCTGCTGGAGGAGCCCTGGCTCAGGATCGACGGCATCTCCGGCACGTCGGCCGGGGCGATGAACGCCGCGGTGCTGGCCGACGGCTACGCCGCCGGCGGCGCGGAGGGCGCCCGCGCGGCGTTGGCCGGGTTCTGGAAGCGGGTGTCGGATGCGGCGCGCTTCAGCCCGTTCCAGCGCAGCCCGCTTGACCGGATGCTCGGCCGCTGGTCGCTCGACAATTCGCCGCTGTTCGTGACCATGGATCTGATGTCGCGGCTCTATTCGCCCTACGACCTCAATCCCGGCGGCAACAATCCGTTGCGCGGCATCCTGGAGGAGCTGATCGATTTCGAGCGGCTGAAGACCTCGCCGATCCGTCTGTTCATCACCGCCACCAATGTGCGCACCGGCCGCGGCCGGGTGTTCCGCAATGGCGAGATCACGCCGGACGTGCTGATGGCCTCCGCCTGCCTGCCGACGCTGTTCCAGGCGGTGGAGATCGACGGCGAGCCCTATTGGGACGGCGGCTATTCCGGCAACCCGACCATGACGCCGCTGGTGCGCGAACTCGACTCCGACGACACCATCCTCATCCCCATCAATCCGGTCGAGCGGCCGGGCACGCCCAGTTCCGCCCGCGATATCCTCAATCGGCTGAACGAGGTCTCCTTCAACGCCGTGCTGCTGAAGGAGCTGCGGATGATCGCCCTGCTGCGCCAGGTCGCCGATCCCGGCAATTGCGAGGGGGCGCAGTGGGCGAAGATGCGCATCCACATGGTGCGCAACGGCATCATGGCCTCGCTCGGCTATTCCTCCAAGCTCAATGCCGAGTGGGAGTTCCTCAGCATGCTGCATGAGGAGGGCCGCCGCTCGGCCGACGATTTCCTGGAGAAGGACGGCGACAAGATCGGCGTCACGTCGTCGGTGAACCTCGACGTGCTGCTCGAGGGCGTCTGACCATGGGGCTCCTTGGCATTCTGGTCGGTCTCGGCCTTCTCATCTTCCTGGCGTTTCGCGGCTGGAGCGTGCTGCTGCTGGCCCCGGCCGGCGCGCTGATCGCCGCCGCGTTCTCGTCGGAGCCGCTTCTGGCGCACTGGACCCAGACCTTCATGGGCAGCGCGGCGGGCTTCATCGCCCAGTTCTTTCCGCTGTTTCTGCTCGGCGCCCTGTTCGGCAAGCTGATGGACGATTCGGGCTCGGTCACCACCATCGCCCGCTTCATGACCGAGAAAATGGGGCCGCAGCGCGCCGTGCTGGCGGTGGTGCTGGCCGGCGCGCTCGTCACTTATGGCGGCGTCAGCCTGTTCGTCGCCTTCTTCGTGCTGGCGCCGATGGCCGAGGCGCTGTTCCGTTCGGCCAATATTCCGCGCCGGCTGATGCCGGCGGCGATCGCGCTCGGCACCTCCACCTTCACCATGTCGGCGATGCCCGGCACGCCCGCGATCCAGAACGCCATCCCGATGCCGTTCTTCGGCACCACGCCGTTCGCGGCGCCGGGGCTCGGCCTCATCGCCTCCGTCATCATGCTGGGCTTCGGCCTGTGGTGGCTGGCGCGGGCGGAAGCCGCGGCGCGCCGCCGCGGCGAGGGGTTCGGCGCGGTGCTGCCGCTCAGCGTCGATGATACGGCAGACGATCTGGTGGTGCGCGAGCGCGCCAGCACCGCCCGCGAGTTCGACCCGGCCGAGATCAATCGCGGTAGCCACGCCGCCGCCGGCCCCTCGGTGGCGGTGGCGTTCGCGCCGCTGGTCGTGGTGGTGCTGGTGAACCTCCTGATGTCGTTCGTGGTGCTGCCGCGTCTCGACCTCGCCTTCCTCGCCGAGCCGCGTTTCGGTTCCACCTCGCTGTCGGCGGTGGGCGGCGTGTGGTCGGTGGCGGTAGCGCTCGCCTCCGCCATCCTGGTGGCGATCATCCTCAATTCCCGCCGCCTGACCGAACTGCGCGCCACCATGGATGCCGGCGCCAACGCCTCGGTGCTGCCGGTGCTCAGCGTGGCGAGCCTCGTCGGCTTCGGCGCGGTGGTGGCGGCCATGCCGGCGTTCGAGATGGTGCGCGATTGGGTGCTGTCGATCCAGGGCGGGCCGCTGGTGTCGCTCGCCGCCTCCACCAACATCCTGGCTGCGCTCACCGGCTCGGCCTCGGGCGGCATGACCATCGCCCTCGATGCGCTGGGCTCGACCTACATGAAGCTCGCCGCCGAGCTCGGCATCGATCCGGCGCTGCTGCACCGGGTGGCGGTGATCGGCTCGGGCACGCTCGACAGCCTGCCGCACAATGGCGCGGTGGTGACGCTGCTCGCGGTGTGCGGCACCACCCACAAGCAGGGCTATCTCGACATCGTCATGGTCGGCATCGTCGGCGCGATTCTGGCGCTCGCCGCCGTCATCGGCCTCGGCACGGTGTTCGGCTCGTTCTGAGAATAATTTCGACCACAGCGGGGTGCCCATGGCGGCCATCATCGACCCGCGGCAGGGTGATGCCGAGGACGACGCATCGAGCACCAAGCAGCGCTCGCTGCTTTCGCTCGCGGGCTCCCTGCTGGCGGAGATCAATCTGCCCAAGCTCGCTCTCACCTGGGTGCTCCTGATCGGCGCGCCGGCCCTGCTGCTCGGGCTGGCGCCGCTCGTCGCCTCGATCTGGCTGTCCACGGTATCGGCCAAGGTGGCCTATGCCCTGTCGGGGCTGGGCTCGGCGCTGCTGCTGGCCGGCGTCGTCGCACTCGGCTGGTTTGGCGGGCCGCGGCTGATACGGATGGCCGAGCACAATTTCTGGGCGCTCAACTCGCTGGCGGTGCAGCCGATCTACGCCATGGCCCGCGAGGCGCTGCGCCAGCTTGCCGAATCCCTGCTGGCCTCGACGGCGAGCGCCGAGCGCCGGGCGGCGCTCCGCGCGGCCATCGCCGCGGTTGCCGGCCTCGTCGTGGCGGTGCCGGCGGTGCTGCTGGTGGTGCTGGTGTGGCCCAGGACCCGCTGGGTCGGCACCGCCGCCG
Source organism: Blastochloris tepida (assembly GCF_003966715.1). Classification (NCBI taxonomy): domain Bacteria; kingdom Pseudomonadati; phylum Pseudomonadota; class Alphaproteobacteria; order Hyphomicrobiales; family Blastochloridaceae; genus Blastochloris; species Blastochloris tepida. The sequence continues at coordinate 2,754,116 of NZ_AP018907.1, read as the reverse complement.
ACCTCGCCGAGCCCAGCCAACTCGCGCTCGCCGCGCTCGCCAACGGCTTCGTGCTGATCGTCGGCTATTTCGCCGCTGCCGCGCTGGTGTGGGGCTTCGCCGATGCGGCGATGGCCCAGCCGCGCGACATCCGCTTCGCACCACCGCCGGAGCCGGGGCGGCGGCGCTGGCGCATCGCCCACCTGTCGGACATCCACGCGGTCGGCGAGCGCTACGGCTTCCGCCTCGAGTCCGGCCGCGCCGGCTCGCGCGGCAACGGCCGGCTGCGGCACGCGCTGGCCCGCCTCGACGCTCTCCACGCCGCCCAGCCGCTCGACGTGGTGTTGGTGACCGGCGACGTCACCGATGCCGGCCGCTCGGCCGAGTGGGCCGAGTTCTTCGACGCGCTCGCGCGCCATCCGGCGCTGGCCGAACGGCTGCTGATCCTGCCGGGCAACCACGACGTCAATGTCGTCGACCGCTCCAACCCGGCCCGGCTCGACATGCCGTTCAGCCCCAACAAGCGGCTGCGCCAGTTGCGCACCATCTCGGCCATGGCGGCGGTGCAGGGGGGGCGCGTGCGCGTCGTCGATGTCGCAGCTGGGCGGATCGGCCCGACGCTGGACGAAGCCCTGGCGCCGCACCGCGCGGCGATGCGCGAGTTCGCCGACACCGGCACGCTGCACCACATTCTGGCGATGGCCGATCTGTGGGCCGGCCTGTTCCCGCTGGTCTATCCGCCCGACACCGAGGATGGCCTCGGCCTCATCCTGCTCGATTCGAACGCCGACACCCATTTCTCCTTCACCAACGCGCTGGGGCTGGTGTCGGCCGCGCAGGTGCGCGGCATCGAGATCGCAAAGGCGCACTATCCCGCCGCCCGCTGGCTGGTCGCCCTGCATCACCACGTGGTCGAATATCCGATGCCGGCGAAGCACCTGTCCGAGCGCATCGGCACCGCGCTGGTCAATGGCAGCTGGTTCGTGCGCCGCCTGCAGCAGATCCTGCCGGGCGCGGTGGTGATGCACGGCCACCGCCATATCGACTGGATCGGCGCCTGCGGCAGCCTGCGCATCGTCTCGGCGCCGTCGCCGGTGATGGAGGCGAAGGACGACAAGCCGACCCATTTCCTGATCCACACCCTCGCGGACGGGGCGGATGGCGGCCTCGACCTTCTGGAGCCGGAACGCATCGTCATTGCCGGCGAGCCGGCCTCGGAGGCGGCAACGGTCCACTGACGGCGGTCCTCTGAAGCAGGCGCCACGCTGCCGGCCGGCATTCGCAGAGGTTCGTGAACGATTCGGTCTGCTAGACTGGAGTTTTCCGTCTCCGAGTCCGCCATGCCCGCCGTTCAGCCTCTCCCCGCCGGCACCCCCGATCTCGCCGGTGGCGTCCTCACCATCGATCTTGCCGCCCTCGTCGCCAATTGGCGTGCGCTGGCGGCGCGCCTCGCGCCGGCCGCGTGCGCCGGCGTGGTCAAGGCCGATGCCTATGGCTGCGGCGCAGCCGAAGCCGGCCGGGCGCTGCGCGCAGCCGGCTGCACCACCTTCTTCGTGGCGCTGCCGGCGGAAGGCCGGGCCTTGCGCGCCGCCGTGCCGGACGCCGCGATCTATGTGCTGAACGGCCTGCCGCAGGGGGCGGCCGAGACCTTCGCCACCGCCCGCCTGCGGCCGGTGATCGGCGATCTCGGCGAGCTTGCCGAATGGGAGGCGTTCGTCGCCCGCACCGGCTGGAGCGAGGGCGCCGCCCTCCACCTCGACACCGGCATGAACCGGCTGGGCCTGCGGCCGGAGGAGGCCCGCGCCCTGGCGCTGAGGCCGCGCGGCCAGCCCCCGGTGTCGCTGGTGATGAGCCATTTCGCCTGCGCCGACGAGAAAGACCACCCGATGACGGCGCGCCAGATCGCGCTGTTTCGCGAGGTGCGGGCGCTGTTTCCCGGCGTGCCGGCCTCGCTCGCCAATTCGGCCGGCGTGTTCCTGGGACCGGAGGCGCATTTCGACCTCGCCCGCCCCGGCTACGCGCTCTATGGCGGCAACCCGACGCCCTGGACGGCGAACCCGATGCGCCCGGTGGTGCGGCTCGACCTGCGCATCATCCAGGCCCGCACCGTGCCGCCCGGCGAGACGGTGGGCTACGGCGCCCGCTGGACGGCGCCTGCCACCCGCCGCATCGCCGTGGTCTCGGCCGGCTATGCCGATGGTCTCTTGCGCGCCGCCTCGGCGCGGCCGGGCGCGCGCGTCCTGGGCTATGCCGGCGGGGTGGCGTGCCCGTTGGTCGGGCGCATCTCGATGGATCTCGCCGCCTTCGACGTCACCGACGCGCCCGCCGATGCCGTTCAGCGCGGCGACACCATCGCGCTGCTGTCGGAGCGCTTCGGCGTCGACGACTATGCCGAGGCCGCCGGCACCATCGGCTACGAGGTGCTGACCAGCCTCGGCCGGCGCTATCGCCGCGTGCACGTCGGCGGATGACCAGCGGGGGGATGACGGATCGGAGGATCACCGCAAAGGCCTGATTCGCGACCGTTTCGAGCCTTGAAAGCGTCACAGAGCACCGCCAATGTCCCGGCTCCGCACCCGCCGGTGCCTCCTCTTTTTGGTGTGGCTGCCGTGACCGCGCGATCCCTCGTCAAGTCCGTCGCCTTTGCGCTCGCCGGCTTTGCCGGCGTGCTGGTGGTTGGCGCCGTCGTGCTGCGCGTGGCGGTCAGCAACCAGGATGTGCACGCGGCCGTCTACGCTGCGCTGGGCAAGGATGCCGGCCGCTCGTTCGCGGCGGGCAATCTGCGGGTGGTGGCCTGGCCACGCCCGGCGGCGCTGTTCGAGGATGTCGCGATGCGCGGGGAGGGGCCCGCCGCCTTCACGGCGCCGAGCCTGACCGCCACGCTGAAGCTGCTGCCGCTGCTGTCCGGCCGCGTCGAGGTCGACGAGGTGGTGCTCGACCAGCCCGAGATCACCTGGTCCGTCAATGGCGGCCCGCTGGTGCCGGCCGCCGCCGCCGGCTCGGCGCCGGACATCCGCATCAATGGCGGGCGGATCGACATTGACGGCCCAGATGGCGCCATCGAGCGGCTCGAGGACGTCACTGCCGATATCGAGCACGGCTCCACGGCGATCACGCTGTCCGGCACCATGCGGCTGCGCGACGAGCCGATCGAGGCGTATCTGTCGATCGGCGATGCCGCCGCCTTCGCCCGCGGCGCCCGCTCGGCCGTACGCTTCAAAATGACCGCGCCCGCCGCCGCCGTGTCGTTCGACGGGCACGCCGTGTTCAACCGCGCGCTTCAGCTCGAGGGCGCCGTGGCGGCCGACAGCAGCGCGCTGCGCACGGCGCTGGCTTGGTTCGATCTCGACCCGGTGGTGCGCGGCGGGCTCGGCCGCTTCGCTCTGAAGGGCGACCTCGCAGTGTCGGGCCGCCAGTTCGCGCTGCGCGGCGCCAGCCTCGAGATCGACGGCAACCGCGCCGAGGGCGGGCTGACGGTGCGCTTCGAGAACGGCCAGCCGATCGTGCAGGGCACGCTGGCGGCGGAGACGCTGACGCTCACCCCCTATTTCGTCGATTTCGCCCCCCGCCGCACCGGCGGCTGGACCAGCGAACGCTTCGACACCACGGTTCTCACAACCGCCAATGCCGACATCCGCCTGTCGGCCGGGCGCATCGTGTTCGGGCAGGCGAGCCTCGGCCATGCCGCAGGCGCCGTGCTGCTGCGCGGCGGCCGCCTGTCGCTGACGCTGGGCGAGGCCGAGGCGTTCGACGGCATGCTGCGCGGCACGCTGGCGGTCGCCTCCAATGCGGGGGGCGTGGACCTGCGGGTCGATGCGGTCGCCAGCGACATCGATCTCGACCGTTTCGGCCAGACCCTGTTCGGCGCGCGCCGGTTCGAGGGCCGCGGCGCCCTGGTGGTCGGGCTGGAAGGGCAGGGCGCGAGCCCGGCGGCGATCGCCCGCAGCCTCACCGGCGAGGTCAAGATCAATGCCGATGCAGGGGCGCTGACCGGCGTCAATATCGAGCAGATCCTGCGCCGCATCGAGAAGCGGCCGCTGGCCGGCACCGGCGACCTGCGCGGCGGCCGCACGACGTTCGACCGGCTGGCCGTCCAGGTCCGGGTGACCGACGGCGTCGCCACCTGCGACGACGTGGTGATGGAAGGACCGGCGGTGCGGGTGGCGGTGTTCGGCACCGCCTCGGTCGGCGAGCGCACGCTGGACCTCAAGGGCATCGCCGCGCTGGTCCGCGCCGCCGGAGCGGGGTTCGAACTGCCCTTCATCATCCGCGGCCCCTGGGACAGCCCCGCGGTGGTGCCGGATGCCGAAAGCCTGATTCGCCGCTCGGGCGCCGCCGCACCGCTTCTGGAGCGCGCCGTCCGCCGCGCCGCCGAGCCGGCCTCGGCGGCTTCGAACACCGCCGCCAATGGCGCGGTGCCCGCGGTGGAGGGTGCAGGCGATCTGGCCTCGGATACGCCCTGATTCGAATGTCGGCCTCGGCCCGGGAGGAGGGCAGGGGAGAAGCGACGGGATGGGCGACCTTGGACCTTGGCTATTCTGGACCTCGGGGCTCTTCGAGCTCGGCCGGGTCGAGACCTTGGCTGGGTCGAGACCTTGGCCGGGTGGAGACCAGCGCCGCGTTCGAGTTTGTCGTATCTCAAGTTGGCCTTGCCTCAGGCTGAGCCTTGCTCAAAGTCGAGGCCGGGGCGATCGTGGTTAGGCCCGATCGGGCCGGATCCGCATCGCCCCTGTGCCGTCCGTTCCGCCTGCCGTCCAACCGTGTTCACGCCGACACCACCGCCATGCTGCTCCGCCTCCTGCTCGCCGCGGTCGTCTTCGGGTCCGCTACGGCCGCGACTGCCCAAAACGCTGTCCAGGGATCTGCCCGGCAGGCTCAGCCATCCGGGGCGACTGACGTCGGCCGGATGATCGACGAGGCCGTGGGCATGCCCGCCATGCCGACGGCGCCGCCGGCCAATCTGCTGCCGCCGGGCAATTTGCCGCCGCCGGCCAACACCTTCGAGGCCGGCCGTCCGGCCCCGGCCGCGCCGCCGCCGGGGCTCGCGGTCGAGGTGGTGCCGGGCGATGCGTCGATCGCCGCCGGCAAGGCGGTTGCGCCGGGCGTGTCGCGGACGCTGCGTATCGCCCTCACCAATCACGGGACGGTGCCGCTCGCCCGCATCGCCGTCACCGCTCAGCTCGATGGCGCGCGCGCCGAGCCGTCCGGCCCGTGGCGGGTGGAGGGGGCCCTGGTCCGCGCCGAGGTGCGCACGCTGGCGCCGGGCGCCCGCGTGCTGCTGCCGCTGCAGGTGCGCTCGGCCGATCCGGGGCCGGCGGGGCAGGCCACCGGCCGGGTGCTGGTCGATGCCCGCATCCAGGGCCAGCCGCCGGCCGGCGACGATTTCGCCTGGACGGTGAAGGATTGCCCCGGCGCCTATCGCGCGGCCCTTGAGGGAGTGCGCACCGGTGCGCTGGTCGAGCTGCGTCAGGCTTCGGAGGCGATGCGCAAGGGCAATCCGGACCTGCCGTCAGGGGGGCTGTCGTTCCGCCCGGCCAAGCCGGCGCGCGGCGCGGCCGGCATGCCGATCCGCATCGCCGCGGGCGTCGCGTCGCGCCGCGGCGGCGACCCCGAACTCGCCCGCGATCCGCTGCTCTACACCGCCGCGCGGACGATTCTCGAGCTCGACCAGTACATGAAGCAGCGGGCGGTGCCGACGCTGTGCACCGGGGCCGCCGGGGTGGTGGCGGCCTATCGGCGGGCGTTCACCCCGGTGGAAAGCCGGCTGGCCGCCATCCGCGATGCCGCAGCCATGGCACGATCGGCTCCGGCCGCCGAGGGCGTCGCAACGACCGGCGGCGCGACGACGGGCGGCGCGATGACGGGCGAACTTAGGGCAAGCGACCTGAAGGCGAACGACGTCACGGCGGTGGTCTCGACGCCGGGGAACGCCGGCAGCGGTCCGGCGGCGAGCGCCGGGGCAGGTTCGGGGCCCGACAGCGGCGGCGACCTTGCCGCCCGCGCCCGCCGGGCCGCCATCGATGCCGGCCTGCTGCCGGCCGACGCGCCGGATGCCGGCTCCGCCCTGGCGACGCTGGCAGCGGCACGGGCGGCGATGCGGACCGGCACGCGGCTCGATCCGGCGGCGGCCGACGCGCTGTCGGCGGTCGAGGTCGAGGCGTGGCTGGCCGAGGCCGAGGCCGGGGCCGAACGCCTGTCGCAGGCGTTCAAGGCGACATTGGACGGCGTCCTCGCCGCCCATGACGCGAACTGCACCTGCGCGCCGTAGAGCATGATGCGCAAAAGTGGGAACCGGTTTTGCGAACACATCATGCTCAAACAATAACTTATACCAACGGCCGCGAAAGCGGACCGTTGGTTCCGATCGCGGATTTTCGAGAAATCTCTGATTTCCCGAAAGAAAATCCGCGAGAGTCGACGGCCCCACGCGTCAGCGTCCGGGGCCGTTGGAATTGACGCGTCCTTCCGACCACGGCAGGCCCCGACAGACCATGGCCACGGCACTCGCCTATATCGGCGCCGCTTTGGCGGAGATCGCCGGCTGCTTCGCCTTCTGGGCGTGGCTGCGGCTGGACAAGTCGGCGCTGTGGCTGGTACCCGGCCTCGGCTCGCTGATCCTGTTTGCCACGCTTCTCACCCAGGTCGACAGCGCCGCAGCGGGCCGCGCCTATGCCGCCTATGGCGGCGTCTATATCGCCGCGTCGCTGGCTTGGCTGTGGGCGGTGGAAGGCGTCTCCCCCGACCGCTGGGACATCACCGGGGCTGCGATCTGCCTCGTCGGTGCCGCGGTGATCATCGCCGCCCCGCGGTGACTCTCACTCCTCCCGCACGCGGGCATAGAGGTAGTGGTCCGCCCATTCGCCATTGATGCAGAGATAGCGCCGGGCATAGCCCTCGCGCTCGAACCGGTTCTTCTCCAGCAGGCGGATCGAGGGTTGATTGGTCGGCACGCAGGCCGCCTCGATCCGATGCAGGCGCAGCGTGCGGAACGCGAACGGCACCAGCGCGCCGACGGCCGCGCTCATGTGGCCGCGCCCGGCATGGGGCAGGCCCATCCAGTAGCCGAGCGACGCGCTCTGGGCGACGCCGCGCCGCACATTGGACAGGGTGACCCCGCCGACCAGCACGTCGTCCTCGGCGCGGAACACGAAGAACGGGTAGGCGAGGTCCTCGCGCTGGTCGCGGGCGTAGCGCCGGAGCCGGCGGCGGAAGGCGCCGCGCGTCAGGTCGTCGGCCGGCCAGATCGGCTCCCACGGCTTGAGGAAGTCGCGGCTCAGGGCGCGCAGCCCGGCCCACGCCTCATAGTCGGCCATCTGCGGCGTGCGCAGCACCACCCCGGCGCCGCCGATGGCCGGAACCGACGGCTCCGACCAGGGGACTGGTCCGAACAATCCCATGCCGCCTCGTCCGGTCTCACCGGCGCCTCACGCCACCGGATGGCCCAGACTGTCGGCGATGCCGGCCGCGGATTCAAGACCGCCGCCCGGTCCGACACCGGCAAAGGCCGGCTTGCCGCGGTCGAGCATGGCGCGTCCGGCACCCCGCACGTCCTCGACCGAGAGCGCGTCGATGCGGGCGACCACCTCGTCGGGATCGAGCGGGCGGCCGTGGAACAGGATTTGGCGGGCGATCTGTTCGGCGCGCGAGGCCGGCCGCTCCATCGCCATCAGCAGGCCGGCCTTCATCTGCGCCTTGGCGCGCGCCACCTCGGTGGCGGTGATGTTGCCGGCCGCCGCGTCGAGCTCGCCGGCGATCACCCGCATCGCCTCGGCGATGTCGGACTCGTCGGTGCCGGCATAGACGCCGAACAGGCCGGTGTCGGCATAGGGCCAGTGGAAGCCGAACACCGAATAGGCCAGCCCGCGGCTTTCGCGCACCTCCTGGAACAGGCGGGACGACATGCCGCCGCCGACGACGATGGTGAAGGCCTGGAGCGCGTAATAGGTGGGGTCGTGATAGTCCACGCCTTCGAAGGCGAGGATCATGTTGGCCTGATCGATGTCGCGCGCGTCGATCAGCGAGCCGCCCTGCCACACCGCCGCCGGCGGCTCGGGCGGGATGCCCTGGGCGATGCCGGCGAGCCGCGCCCCGGCGGCTGCGACGATCCGGTCGTGCTCGACGGCGCCGGCCGCCACCACCACCGTCTGGCCGGTGAGATAGTGGCGGGCCAGATAGTCGGTCAGCCGGTCGCGGCCGAGCCCGCGCACCGAGTCCGGCGTGCCCAGGATCGAGCGGCCGATCGCCTGACCGGGAAACGCCACCGCCTGGACATGGTCGTAGACGATGTCGTCCGGCGTGTCGTTGGCGGCGCCGATCTCCTGGACGATCACGCTCTGCTCGCGCGCCAGCTCGTCGGGGTCGAACACCGAGTCGGTGAGGATGTCGGCCAGGATGTCGAGGCCGAGCCAGACGTCCTGGCTCAGCACGTGGGCGTAATAGGCGGTGGTCTCCACCGAGGTCGCGGCGTTGAGGTCGCCGCCCACCGCCTCGATCTCCTCGGCGATCGCCCGCGCCGTGCGCCGCCGCGTACCCTTGAACGCCATGTGCTCCAGCAGGTGCGAAATACCGTGCTCGTCGGCGCGCTCATGGCGCGCCCCGGCGCCGACCCACACGCCGAGCGCGGCGGTCTTCAGCTCCGGCATGGTGTGGGTGGCGACGGTCAGCCCGCTCTCCAGGCGCGTCAGGCGCAGTGTCATGCCGCGGCTCCCGGGCGGACGGCGCGCGAGCGCGCGGCGACGAAGCGGGCCACAGTGGCAGCATCGTTGGGCAGCACGGCCATCCGCTCCGGCCGGCTCATCAGGTCGCCGAGCGACGCCGGCAGAGCCGGGCGGGTGCCGCTCGCGGCCTCCACCGCATCGGGGAACTTGGCCGGGTGGGCGGTGCCCAGCACCACCACCGGCACGTCGCACGCCGTCTCGACCTTGCGGGCGGCGGCGAGCCCCACCGCGGTGTGCGGGTCGAGCAGATAGCCGGCGCGTTTCCAGGTGTCGGCGATGGTGGCCTTGACCTCCGCCTCGTCGGCGCGGGCGGCGCCGAACACGTTGCCGATGGCGGCAAGCGTCAGGGAATCGACCGCGAAGCGCCCGGTCTCCGCGAGGTCGGCCATCTGGCGGCGCACCTTGGCGGCGTCGCGGCCTCCGGCATCGAACAGCAGGCGCTCGAAATTGGACGACACCTGGATGTCCATCGACGGCGAGGTGGTCGCCACCACCTCGCGCGGCTCGTAGACGCCGCTGGCCAGCGTGCGGGCCAGGATGTCGTTGACATTGGTGGCGACGATCAGCTTTTCCACCGGCAGGCCCATGCGGGTGGCGACATAGCCGGCGAACACGTCGCCGAAATTGCCGGTCGGCACCGAGAACGCCACCTTGCGCTGCGGCCCGCCGAGCGCCGCCGCGGCGGTGACGTAATAGACGATCTGGGCGACCAGCCGCGCCCAGTTGATGGAGTTGACGCCGGACAGCCGCACGGTGTCGCGGAAGGCATGGTCGTTGAACAGCGCCTTCAGGATCGCCTGGCAGTCGTCGAACGTGCCCTCGATCGCCACCGCATGGATGTTGGCGTCGGTGGGGGTGGTCATCATCCGCCGCTGCACGTCGGACACCCGGCCGTGCGGGAACAGCATCACCACATCGACCCGCTCGCGGCCCCGGAACGCCTCGATCGCCGCGCCGCCGGTGTCGCCCGAGGTGGCGCCGACGATGGTGGCGCGCTCATTGCGCTCGGCCAGGACGTGATCCATCAGCCGCCCGAGCAGCTGCATGGCGACGTCCTTGAACGCCAGCGTCGGCCCGCGGAACAGCTCCAGCACCCATTCCCGTTCGGAAAGCTGGACCAGCGGGCACACCGCCGGGTGGTGGAAGCCGGCATAGGCGTCCTCGACCATCCGGCCGAACGCGTCGGGGGCGATGGAGCCGCCGACGAACGGCGCCATCACCGCCTTGGCGACGTCGGCATAGCGCTGGCCGGCAAAGCCGGCGAAGGTCGTGGCCTCGAAGGCGGGCCAGTGGTCGGGGACGTAGAGCCCGCCGTCGCGGGCAAGACCGGCAAGAAGCGCGTCGGCGAAGCCGAGCACCGGGGCTTCGCCCCGGGTCGAGACATAGTGCATGGGTGCGTTCCGTGTTCGCGCGGACCCTAAAGGGCAGGCGAAAGGCGGGCAAGCTTGAGCGGGCGGGCTGGCGGCCCGAGTGCCGGTTTGGCAAACTTGCCCTTGTTCTTGACACGATTTTTGGGCGATGTCCCGATGACATGGCAGATTGGACAGGGCCGGCGCGACGATTCGTGCCGGCGGAGGCGTTGACGATGACGAAGCTCTGGGGCGTTCGGATCCTTGCCGCGGCGGCGCTCGCTGCCTCCATCGCCGGGCCGGCCAGCGCCCAGGGCGTGGTCAAGTCCGTGCATGGCGACTGGCAGATACGCTGCGACACCCCGCCCGGCTCGCAGGGCGAGCAGTGCGCTCTGGTGCAGAGCGTCACCGCCGAGGACCGGCCCAATGTCGGCCTCACCGTCATCGTGCTCAAGACCGCCGACCAGAAGGCGCGGCTGATGCGGGTGCTGGCGCCGCTCGGCGTGCTGCTGCCCTCCGGCCTCGGCCTGCGCATCGACGATGCCGACATCGGCCGCGCCGGCTTCGTGCGCTGCCTGCCCAATGGCTGCGTCGCCGAGGTGGTGATGGACGAGAAGCTGCTCGCCCAGCTCCGCACCGGCAAGCAGGCCACCTTCATCATCTTCCAGACGCCCGAGGAGGGCATCGGCATCCCGCTGCTGCTCAACGGCTTCGGCGACGGGTTCGACAAGCTGCCCTGACGTTGCGCAAGCTGGCAATCGTCCGGCCGGGACCCTAGGTTCTGGGGATCGAACTTGGAGCCCGAGATGCATGCCCCCAATTCTCTGCTCGCCGGAACCCCCTCCAGGACGACCCAGCCACCCGCCGTCCAGACCTTGTCGCTGTTCGCCTGTCTGGGCCTCAGCCTGAGGGCGATCGAGCGGCTTCTCGGCAACGCGCTGGAGGGGGCCGACGACGGCGAGCTGTTCCTCGAATACTGTCAGAACGAGTCGCTGGTCTTCGACAATGGCCGGCTGAAGACGGCGAGCTACGACACCTCCCAGGGGTTCGGCCTCAGGGCGGTGAAGGGCGAGGCCGCCGGCTACGCCCACGCTTCCTCGCTGTCGGAAGCGGCGCTGCTGCGCGCCGCCGATGCGGTGCGGGCGGTGGCGTCGGGTTATCGCGGCACGCTGGCGCTGCCGCCCGACCGCACCAACATCCGCCTCTATGGCGACGACAACCCGCTGGAGACGCCCGGCTTCGAAGCCAAGACCCGGCTGCTCGCCGAGATCGACGCCTATGCGCGGAGCCGCGATCCCCGCGTCCGGCAGGTGTCGGCCGGTCTCGCCGGCACGTGGCAGGTGGTCGAGATTTTCCGCGCCGACGGCGCCCGAGTGCGCGACGTCCGCCCGCTGGTGCGGCTGTCGGTCAGCGTGGTGGTCGAGCAGGGCGGCCGCATGGAGGCGGGCAGCCAGGGTCTCGGCGGCCGCGAGGGCTTCGAGCGGGTGATCGCGCCCGAGACCTGGAAGGCGGCGGTGGACGAGGCGCTGCGTCAGGCGCTGGTCAATCTGGAAGCGGTGCCGGCGCCGGCCGGCGAGCTCGACGTGGTGCTGGGCAGAGGCTGGCCGGGCATCATGCTGCACGAGGCGATCGGCCACGGCCTGGAGGGCGACTTCAACCGCAAGAAGACCTCGGCCTTCGCCGGCCTGCTCGGCCAGCAGGTCGCGGCCAAGGGCGTCACCGTGGTCGACGACGGCACGATCGCCGGCCGGCGCGGCTCGCTCACGGTCGATGATGAAGGAACCCCGTCGCACCGTACGGTGCTGATCGAGGACGGAATCCTGGTCGGCTACATGCAGGACCGCCAGAACGCCCGGCTGATGGGCATGGAACCCACCGGCAATGGCCGGCGCGAGAGCCACGCCCACATCCCCATGCCGCGCATGACCAACACCGTTCTGATGGGCGGCAGCCACAGCCCGGAGGAGATCATCGCCTCGGTGAAGAACGGGCTCTATGCCGTGTCGTTCGGCGGCGGGCAGGTGGACATCACCTCGGGCAAGTACGTCTTCAACTGCACCGAGGCCTACCGCATCGAGAACGGCAAGGTCGGCGCGCCGGTGAAGGGGGCGATGCTGATCGGCAACGGCCCCTCCGACCTGCACCGCGTCACCATGATCGGCAACGACCTGGAGCTCGACCCCGGCGTCGGCACCTGCGGCAAGGCCGGGCAGGGCGTGCCGGTCGGCGTGGGCCAGCCGACGCTGCGCATGGACCGCATCACCGTGGGCGGCACCGGCGGCTGAGCCGCCGGTGGCGTGCGGTTTCCGGCGCACCGGGCCGGATCAACCGTTGGCCACGAGCGGCGTGTTCATGCTGACGAAGCGTCGTGGACCAGCGCGATCACGCGGCGCTTTGGAGCGGCTTCGCCCGTTCGATTCGCTCGCGCTCGCGCGGGGAATTCATCGCCTCCCACAGATCGGTTCGCCGCTGCGCGTTCAGCCAGAATTCCGGACTGTTGCCGAACACGCGCGCCAGGATGAGCGCGGTCGGCGCCGTCACGGTGCGGCGGTTGTTGCACAGCTCGTTGACGTGCTTGCGCTGAACGCCCATGGCCTCGGCCAGCGCCCCTTGCGTCAGGCCCATGGGCTGCATGAACTCCTCGACCAGAATCTCGCCGACCGTTGCCGGCTTGCGCTTGGTCATCAGCATGGGTCACCTCACCGGTAGCTGTGATCGTCGAGATAGAGATCGGAGGCCTCGCCCTTGCTGCCGTCCCACCGGAAGATCAGCCGCCATTGCTTGTTGACGCGGATCGAATGGAAGCCGTCGATGGCACCGCGCAGCTTCTAGAAGTGGTTGCTGGGCGGCACGCGCAAGTCCTGATCGGTCGCGGCGTCGTCGATCATCTGAAGCTTGCGGAACAGACGGCTTTCGAGATCGGGCGGGATCGCCTTCGAGGCGACATCGTCCACGAAGAAGGCGCGCAGCCAGTCGTCCCGAAAGCTGACGATCATGCTGGGCGCCTCGATTTGAGGTAATGTACCACTCGACGGGTCAAGCGCCAAGCTCGACGTTGACACGCTCAAATCTCACCCGTCGGCATGTGTCGATATCGGTCGACACATGCCCGGCCACGACGCGGCGGACCCGCTCCCCGCGCGCCGATCAGCTTTCCGCCAGATACTGCTTTGCCAGGATCTTGCCTTCCTCGACCGCCGGCTGGTCGAAGGCGTCGATGCCGAGAAGCTGGGCGGCGATGATCGTCTCCAGCATGAAGTGCATCAAGAGCGCGCCGAGCGAGCGCTCATCGAGCGTCTCGACATGGATGGTGCGGGTGGGCAGGCCGTTCTTCGCCAGCGTATCGGCGGTGGCGCGGCCCTGGGCGGCGACGAGGTCGCCGATGGTGCGCCCGCCGAAGTCCGGCTCGCCCGCGATCTTCGACAGTTCGGGATCGAGCTTGGGTCCCTTGCCTTTGACGCCGGTGGTGATGACCGTGAAGAACTTGTCCTTCGGCCCGGCGAGATAGAGCTGGAGCTGGCTGTGCTGGTCGACGGGGCCCAGCGCGCCGACCGGCGTCGTGCCGTGGCCCTCCTTGCCCAGGCTCTCGGCCCACAGCTGCACGTACCATTTGGTGAACATCGCCAGCCGGTCGGCATAGGCCATCACAACCGAGATGGTCTTGCCGCGCTCCTCGGCGAGCGCGAGCGCGGTTGCCGCGCCGAGTGCCGGGGCCACCTCGGCAGCCGGCTTGCCCGACAGCACCGCGTCCATCACCTCCTTGGCGCCGGCGCGAATCGCCTGGGCGTCGAGGCCGAGGGCCAAGGCCGGCAGCAGGCCGACATTGGTCAAGACCGAGAAGCGACCGCCGACGCCGGTGTGGTGCTCCATCATGGTGACGCCGAAGCCCTCCAGCAGCGTGCGCAGGCCGTTCTTCTTGCCGGGCTTGGCCGGCTCCGACAGGCCGAACACCAGCTCGGGGATGCGTGCTTCGAGCCCGGCCTTCTTCAGTGCGTCGAGCACGGCGATGGTCTGCATCAGCGTCTCGCCGGTGCCGCCGGACTTCGAGATGGCGATAAAGCGGGCGGTGGCGAGCGGCACGTGCGCCAGCAGCGCCGCGAAGCTCAACGGATCGAGATTGTCCATGAAATGGATGCGCGGCCCGGCGCGGAAGGGCGCCGCACCCGGCACCAGATGGTCGGCGAGCTGGGCCACGGTCTGGCCGCCCAGCGCCGAGCCGCCGGTGCCGAGGAAGACGAGGTCGGTGGCACCGGCAAAGCGTTCGACGATCGGCTTCAGCGCTGCGACATCGGCGCTCTCGGCCGGCAGGCCGAGCAGCGGCAGGCTGCCGTCGGCGTGCCAGCCCCGCACCACCTTCAGCGCCGCTTCGGTGCGCGCCAGCGCCGCGCCGAGCGCCGCCTCGGAGACGCCCTCGCGGCCGATCGTGGCCTCGCGGGCACGCTCGATGGATTGAACGTAGAGCATGAAACCCCCTCCGGGTTCTTGAACTGCTAGAGCATTCTCTGCAAAAGTGGATACCACTTTTGCGAAAGAAAATGCAACGAATCAAAGGCTTAGAGCATCCGGTCTGATGCGGTCGGATCGGATGCTCTAAGGTGCGGTGCGACGCTCGGCCCGCTGGCGCTCGACCTCCGAGCGCTTGGTTGCGAGCGAGAACGCGATCACCGCCAGGGTGACGAGGCCGATCAGGATGGTGGACGCGGCGTTGATCTCGGGCGACACGCCAAGCCGCACCGCCGAATAGATCTGGATCGGCAGGGTGGTGGCGCCGGGGCCCGAAGTGAAGCTGGCGATCACCAGATCGTCCAGCGACAGCGTGAAGGCGAGCAGCCAGCCGGCGATGAGCGCCGGCAGGATGATCGGCAGCGTGATGCGGAAGAACGTCTCGGCCGGCGGACAGCCGAGATCCTGCGCCGCCTCCTCCAGCGAGCGGTCGAACGAGATGAGGCGCGACTGCACGACGATGGCGACGAAGCTGAGCGTGAAGGTGACGTGGGCGAGCGTCACTGTCCAGAAGCCGCGGTCGAACGCGACGGCGACATAGAGCAGCAGCAGCGACAGGCCGGTGATCACCTCGGGCATCACCAGGGGCGCATAGACCAGGCTGGAGAACACCAACCGGCCGCGGAAGCGCCCGAACCGCACCAGCACGATCGCCACCAGCGTGCCGAGCACGGTGGCGATGGTGGCCGACACCGCGGCCACCATCAGGCTGACGCGCGCGGCATCGAGCAGCTGGCTGTTGTTCAGCAGCGCCGCGTACCACTGCGTCGAGAAGCCGGCCCACACCGTGACGAGGCGCGAGGCGTTGAACGAATAGATCACCACCAGCAGGATCGGCACGTAGAGGAAGGCGAAGCCCGCCACCAGCACGGCGATGTGGAAGGCGCCGAAGCGTTTCATCGGTCCGCCTCCAGCTGGCGCGCCTGCATGTGCTGATAGATGCCGATCGGCACCAGCAGCGCCACCAGCAGCACCACCGCCACCGCCGAGGCCACCGGCCAGTCGCGGTTGGAGAAGAACTCGCTCCACAGCGTCTTGCCGATCATCAGCGTGTCCGAGCCGCCGAGCAGATCGGGGATCACGAACTCGCCGACCGCCGGGATGAACACCAGGAGGCACCCCGCCACCACGCCGGGCAGCGACAGCGGCACGGTGATGCGCCAGAACGCCTGCCAGGGCGGGCAGCCGAGGTCGGCGGCGGCTTCGAGCAGGCTGTCATCCATCTTTTCCAGGCTGGCATAGAGCGGCAGCACCATGAACGGCAGATAGGAATAGACGATGCCGATCATCACCGCGGTGTCGGTGGACAGGATGTCGAGCGGCTCGCTGATCAGGCCGAGCCCGGTGAGTGCCTGATTGAGGAAGCCGTCGCGCGCCAGAATGCCCATCCAGGCATAGACGCGGATCAGGAACGAGGTCCAGAACGGCAGCACCACCAGCATCACCAGGAGCGGCTGCACGCGCTTGGGCGCCCGCGCCATGGCGTAGGCGATCGGATAGCCGACCGCCAGGATGATCGCCGTCGACAGGCCGGCGATGCGGATGCTGGAGAGGTAGGAGTCGAGATAGAGCGGGTCGGTGGTGAGGAAGACGTACTTGTCGAAGTCGAGTTGGCCCACCGCCTCGGCCAGCGCCGCGAACCCCGCGGAGAGATCGAACACCGGCTCGTAGGGCGGCATGGCGATCACGCTCTCGGAGAGCGAGATGCGCATGACGATGGCGAACGGCACGGCGACAAACAGCGTCAGCCAAAGCGCCGGCACGCCGATCAACGCGAGCCGGCCGAAACGAACGTTGCGGGCGGGACGGGTATTGCGGCCGGGGGGGGCGTTGCGTTGGGTTGCCATTGAGGGCGCTCACCGCGTCAGCAGGACGCCGGCCTCCGGCGCGAACGACAGCCAGACCTTGTCGTCCCAGCCGATCGGCCGCTCGACCAGACGCGTGGCATTGGGCTGCGACGCCTTCATGAAGGTGCCGTCCGGCCGGCGCACCTTGTAGATCGACAGATCCCCCAGATAGGCGATGTCGAACACCTCGCCGGCCAGCACGTTGGGCGTATCGGGCGGCAGCGGGTCGGGCGAGATGCGGGCCTTCTCGGGCCGCACCGCGATCCACACGGTCGCGCCCGGCGCGGCATCGGCTGTGCCGGCGAGCGCGCGCAGCAGCGCGCCCGACGTCCGCTCGCGCACCACTGCGACGTCGCCGTCCCGGCCCTCCAGCGTGCCTTCGAACAAGGTGACGTCGCCGATGAAGTCGGCGACGTAGCGCGAATTGGGCTGCTCGTAGATCTCGGCCGGCGTGCCGACCTGAACCAGCCGGCCCTTGTCCATCACCCCGATGCGGTCGGCCACCGTCATCGCCTCCTCCTGGTCGTGGGTGACGATGATGAAGGTCATGCCCAGCTCGTACTGAATGTGCATCAGCTCGAACTGGGTCTCCTCGCGCAGCTTCTTGTCGAGCGCGGCCATCGGCTCGTCGAGCAGCAGCACCTTGGGCGATCTGGCGAGCGATCTGGCGAGCGCCACGCGCTGGCGCTGGCCGCCGGAGAGCTGATGCGGCTTGCGGCCGCCCAGCCCGTCGAGCTGCACCAGCTTCAGCATCTGATCGACGCGGGCCTCGATGCGCTCGCGCGGCCAGCCCTCCATCTTCGGTCCGAAGGCGATGTTGGCCGCCACGCTCATGTGCGGAAACAGCGCATAGGACTGGAACATCATGTTGACCGGCCGCAGATGGGGCGGCACGGTCGAGATGTCCTCGCCGCCGAGGATCACCCGGCCGGCATCCGGCATCTCGAAGCCGGCCAGCAATCTCATCAAGGTGGTCTTGCCGCAGCCCGAGGGGCCGAGCAGCGCGAAGAACTCGCGCTCGATGATGTCGAGGCTCACGCCGTCGACCGCGGCGACGTCGCCGAACCGCTTGGTGACCGCGTCGAACCGGATCAGCGGCACCGCCGCCGGATCGGTCCAGGGAGCAAATTCGCGCCGGACGCCGCCGAGCTGCTGCTGCCTGATGACGTCTGCCATCGCTGCCCCATTCCGCCGTGATCCTGTTCGTATAATACGAAATCCGGCCGAACAGGCCGGAGTTTCGTATTCCGCTCGCCGAAAATCCTCTTTCCGAACAAGAGGTTTTCGGCGAGACCGTTTCCGGGATCCCGAACGGATCAACCGGAAACCGTATAATGGGGGGCCGCCTTGCATTCAACCGCGGCGTCGCCACCTGCTGATGGCTTGACCGCGGCCCGGCCGGGTCCGATCCTGGCGCCATCACCGGAGGAATCATGGCCAAACCGAAGGATCCGAAAGCCGGATCGCCTGAGGCGCGCGGCGTTGAGTCGGCGGAGGCCGGGCGTGCCTGGGCCAAGAAGCGGGGCATCGAGGAGATCGAGTGCGTCCTGCCCGACCACGCGGGCGTCGCCCGCGGCAAGATCATGCCGGCGGCGAAGTTCTTCGCCAAGCCGCAGCTCGCGCTGCCGAGCTCGATCTTCCAGCAGACGATTTCCGGCGAATATCCCGACAGCGACGACAAATGGCAGGCCGACCCGGCCGACGGCGACCTGATCCTGGAGCCGGACTGGTCGACGCTGGCGGTGGTGCCGTGGGCCTCCGACCCCACCGCCCAGCTCATCCATGATGCCTTCCATTATGACGGCCGGCCGGTCGAGGTGGCGCCGCGCCAGGTGCTGCGGCGGGTGACCGAGCTCTACGCCCACCATGGCTGGGCGCCGGTGGTGGCGCCGGAGATCGAATTCTACCTCGTCAAGCCCAACACCGACCCCGACTATCCGCTGGAGCCGCCGATCGGCCGCTCCGGCCGGCCGGAGATCGGCCGCCAGTCCTATTCCATCCAGGCGGTCAACGAGTTCGAGCCGTTGTTCGAGCGCATCTACGACTATTCGGAGGCGCAGGGGCTGGAGATCGACACGCTGATCCACGAGGAGGGCGCGGCGCAGATGGAGATCAATCTGCGCCACGGCGAGCCGCTGCAGCTTGCCGATCAGGTGTTCATGTTCAAGCGCACCATCCGCGAGGCGGCGCTGCAGCACCAGATCTACGCCACCTTCATGGCCAAGCCGATCGCCCGCGAGCCGGGCTCGGCCATGCACATCCACCAGTCGGTGCTCGACACCACCACCGGGCTCAACATCTTCTCCGACGAGAAGGGCCGGCCGACCGCGGAGTTCTTCTCCTTCATCGCCGGCCAGCAGAAATACCTGCCGGCGGTGATGTGCATGTTGGCCCCTTACGTGAACTCGTACCGGCGGCTGACCCGCGACTCCACCGCGCCGATCAACACCCGCTGGGGCTACGACAACCGCACCACGGGCCTGCGCATCCCGCCCTCCGAGGCCGACGCAAGGCGGGTGGAGAACCGGGTGCCGTCGTCGGACGCCAATCCCTATCTGGCGGTCGCGGCCTCGCTCGCCTGCGGCTATCTCGGCATGATGGAAGGGCTGCCGGCCACCGAGCCGACCGAGGGCTCGGCCCACGGCCTCGATTTCGAGCTGCCGCGCGGCCTGCTGGAGGCGGTGGCGTTGTTCGAGGATTGCGAGCCGCTGGCCGAGGTGCTGGGCGAGGCATTCATGGCCACCTACGCCGCCATCAAGCGCACCGAGTTCGAGACCTACATGCGGGTGATCTCGCCCTGGGAGCGGGAATACCTGCTGCTCAATGTCTGACGCGGCGACCACCCCCGGCACCGGCCTCGCCATCGGCGATCTCGCCCGCGACGAGATCGCCGCCGCCGTGGCGCTGTGGACCGCGGCCGGCCTCACCCGGCCGTGGAACGACCCCAACGCCGACATCGACCTCGCATTGGCCTCGCCGGGCTCGACCGTGCTCGCCGGCCGGCGCGACGGCCGGCTGGTGGCCACCGCCATGGTCGGCTCGGATGGCCACCGCGGCTGGGTCTACTACCTCGCGGTGGCGCAGGACTGCCGCGGCCAGGGTCTCGGCAAGGCGATGATGGCGGCCTGCGAGGCGTGGCTGAAGGCGCGCGGCGTGCCCAAGCTGCATCTGCTGGTGCGGCGCGACAATGCCGGCGTCATCGAATTCTACGATCGCCTCGGCTACGAGGTCAGCGACAGCCTGATGCTGATGCGCTGGCTGAAATAAACCAGCGCATCCTGGTTGCGGCAGCGCCTATTCCGCCGCAGCGGCTGCTTCCGACATGTTGTCGAGCGAGGAGATGATGTGCTCGGCCAGCGCCTCGGCCAGCGCCGAGCGCTCGTGCGGGGAGCGCGCGAGGCCGATGTCGACGGTGGGCAGCGTCGGGAAGCCGTCAGCGAGGCCGAGGATGCGCATGCCCGGCCGCATGCCCGATTCCGGCAGCACCGAGATGGCGAGCCCGGCCAGCACGGCGGCGGCGACCGCCCCGGCATTCCAGCTCGAATAGAGCACGCGGTTGCGGCGGCCGGTCTCCTCGATCTTCTCCAGCGCGGTGCGCCGCCACGAGCAGTTGGGCCGTCCGAGCGCCAGCGGCAGGGGCTCGATCTCGTGGGTGGCGTGGCGCATCGAGCCGACCCACAGCAGGCGCTCGCGGCGGAAAGTCTCCACCGGATAGTGCCCCTCGGTGTTGGTGATGATGGCGAGGTCGAGTTCGCCGTCCTGGATGCGGCTGATCAGGTCCGGCGTCGGCTCGCAGATCACGGTCAGCTCGACGCCGGGATAGGAGCGCGAGAACCGCGCCATGATCTCCGGCAGATAGCGGTCGGCATAGTCGTCGGGCACGCCGAGCCGGACGTGTCCGGCGAGCGAGGCGCCGGTGAACGCGCTCACCGCCTCATTGTTCAGCCGCACGATGCGCCTTGCATAGTCGAGCAGGCGCTCGCCGTCCTCGGTCAGCTTGGAGCCGCGGCCGTCGCGGGCGAACACCGGCCGGCCGATGCGCTCCTCCAGCCGCTTCATCTGCATCGACACCGCCGACTGAGTCTTGTGCACCACCTCGCCGGCACGGGTGAAGCTGCCGGTCTCGGCGATGGCGACGAAGGTGCGCAACTGGTCGATGTCGAGAAGGTGGGCCATGGGCGGGACCGCGGTCGGGGAGGGGGTATCAGCGATCGTGATGTTGGAGATTAGGAACATTCGCTCGTCTGATCAATTCGTTTCGTGCATACTTTCTCTGTAACTGTTCAACACCGTAAATGACTCACCGTCGTGAGTGACTCGGCCCGCCGTCCGCCCCCGCTGGCGCGACGCTGACTCGCTTCGCCCGAATTCCATGGAGACGACCATGACGATCGCCTGTGCGCCTTCCTCCGCGCGGACCTCCAAGGCTCTGGTGGGCAAGGCTGTGGCGGGCACCATCGTCCGCACGCTGGCGTGGCCGTTCGTGACGCTGGGCCGGGCCATCGAGGCGCGCCGCCAGATCGCCCAGATGGCGCAGCTGAGTGACTACATGCTCAAGGACATCGGTCTGCAGCGTCAGGATCTGCAGGATGCGGCGAGCCTGTCGCCGTTCACCGATCCCACCCGGCTCCTGGTGTCGCGCGTCGTCGAGCGCCGCGCCGCCCGCTTCCTGTCCCGCGAGCGCAAGAAGAATTGATATTCCGGGGCCGCCAGCCCCCCGCGGCCCCGCACAGGCGCCCGCCCGTCCCCGCCGGGCGGGCGCTTTCGTTGGGGGCCCCGCGAAGCGGCGGAATAAACCGCACCCCCCAACCCAGACCTGTCGACCATCCTCCCGGTCTGAACTGTCAGGACTCTACCCGGTCCGTACCCCCGAAGCCCCCCCCCACCCCCGACCCCTCCCCGCCATTCACTGCGTTCATGGGGGGAGGGGAGAAGAGGAGGCGGCCTTTTCTCCCCTCCCCCCGCGAGCTTTGCGAGCGGTGGGGAGGGGTCGGGGGTGGGGGGCTTCGAGGGGGCGCGGAGAAGCTCGAAACCAGAGATCGGCCGGAAACCGTCTCGGTTGCCGCCGGAAACCCGACGCGCCGACGATGAAAGCACCTCGCCGCCAGGAGCCGTTGGAGTGGGTTTGGCCCGGATACTTTCTGTTTATGAGCCGCGGGCCTTCGAGGAATCGACGAAGGCGTCGAAGATCTGGCTCAGGCGCTCCATGTGTGCCTTCTGGGCATCGACGCCGGCCTCGAACATCTTGCTGAAGGCGGCATTGCCGGTGCGTCCGAGGTCCTGGATCTGCTCGGTCATCGCCGCGATATCCGGGCCGGCCGGCGGCGCCTTCGGGCGCGGCGGCTCGCTCTGGCCGAGCATGGTCTGCATCATCGTCGTCCAGGCCTTGGCGAAGTCGGCCGGGCTGCCCGGCGCGGGCTCGGGGGCCGGCGCCGGCGGCATCATCGGCGCGAAGGCGCGCTGGAACGCCTCGGCCATGCCGGCCTGGCCGCGCATGGCCTGCGGCAGGCCGGCGGCGATCATCGCCGCGATCACCGGCATCATCGCCTTGGTGATCTCGATGCCGACGCCCGACAGCGCCGCCGCCTGCGCCGCCACCGCCCGGCTGACCTCCTTGGAGCCGAACAGCAGCGCCATCACATCCTCGCCGGGCAGCGCCTGCTGCTGCGGGCGGAAGCCCATGGCCTGCTGGGAGGCATCGGCGAACAGCCGCCCGGCATTCTCGAACCATTCGGCGTAGGGATTGCGGGCGAGCATGCCGAAGAACGCGCTCAGCCCGTCCGGCGTCTCGGTTGTCCGCTTGAGGCCGAGCGCGAAGGCCGGCAGCAGCGCCTCCACCGCCGCCTGGGCCTGCTGCTGCGACAGGCCATACAGACGGGCGAGATTCGCCATCGCCGCGCCGCCCTGGGCATTGGCGATGATCTCGTAGAGATTGAACATGGCTCGATCCTCCCTGGCGGCGTGTTGATGCCACGCTCGAGCGCCAGCTCTAAGTTCTTGTCGTATTGATCCAACGCAGTCCGGTTCGCAAAGCCGGCCGCCACTGTCGCGGAGAACGCGCCACCGCACAAGCGCCGCGCGCCGCTGCCCGCCCGGTCGGCGGCGGCCGGGCATGCCGTCAGGGCAGCAGGGGGCGGTCTTCGGTGCCCTCGGGCCGGGGCGGGGGATCGGGGAGCGTCGGCGGGCTCTCGGCGCGGCCGAGCCGGCCGATCACCCGGAACGCCACGATCACCGCGGCGATGCCGAACACCACCCCGCCCAGCGCCTGCCCGGCCAGCACCCCTTCGGCGCCGGCCAAGGCCGCCCCGGCCCACACGAACGGCATGGTGCCGAGCGTCGCCCGCCCCCAGTTGAACACCATCGACAGGGTGGGAAAGCCGAGATTGTTGAAGGCGGCGTTGGCGACGAACAGCGCGCCGTTGAACACGAACAGGCCGGTGAGCCACAGCGCGTAGAAGGCGGCGAGGGCCGCCGCTTCCTCCGACAGGCCGAACATGTGGGCGATCGGCCAGCGCAGCAGCGCCAGCACCGCCCACACCGCCACCACATAGACCACCACCAGCATCAGGCTGTCGGCGAGCGCGCGCCTAACTCGCTCGAAATCCCTGGCGCCGACGTTCTGGCCGAGGATCGGCCCGATCGCGCCGGTGAGCGCGAACACCGGCGAGAAGGCGAGCGGGATGATGCGGCCGATCACCGCCCAGGCCGCCACCGCCGCATCGCCGTAGCCGGCCAGCGCCGCGGTGACGAACACGTTGCCGACCGGGGTCGCGACATTGGTCAGCACCGCCGGCACCGCGATCTGCGACAGAGCGCGGGCATCGGCGCGGATGTCGGCGAGGCGCGGCCGGCCGACCAGATCGTGGATGCGGATCGCGCCGTACAGCCCGAGCCCCGCCAGCATGAGCCGCGACAGGATCGAAGCGATGGCGGCGCCATCGACGCCGAGCCCCAGCGCGAAGATGAACAGCGGGTCGAGCACCGCCGTCACCAGCCCGCCGCCGAGCGTCACCCACATGGCGCGCCGCGCATCGCCCACCGCCCGCAGGAGGCCCGATCCCGCCATGCCGAGCGCCAGCAGCGGCGTCGAAGGCATCACCATCCACAGGAACCGCTCGGCCACGGCATGGGTGCGGCCGGTGGCCCCGAGCAGGGACAGGATGTCGCCGAGGAACGGCTGGGCGAGCGCGGTCGCGGCCGCCGTCACCACCAGCGAATAGACCAGGAACGAGGCGCCGAGCCGCCGCGCCGCCGCCCGGTCGCGCCCCCCAAGCGCCCGCGACACCAGCGCGGTGCCGGCGATGGTGACGCCGATCGACACCGCGGTGGCGAAGAACAACACCGTTCCGGCATAGCCGATGGCCGCGGCCAGCTCGACCTCGCCGAGTAGCGAAATATAGAACAGGTTGAGAAAATCGACGACGAACACCGCCATCAGCCCGACCGAGCCGGTCGAGGTCATGATGAGCACGTGCTTGAAGGTCGAGCCGCGGGTGAAGGCCGGAATGGAGAGATCGGACATCTGGACCGGGATGTTTGAGGCCGAGGGTCTCGCCTACCGCGTTGACGGTCTACGGACGAGGTTCGACGGACGGATGCGCCTTCCAGGTGACGAACGCGGGTCTCTTCTTTTTTTCTTCTTTCCTTCTCTCTTTCGCGAGAAGGGGAACAAGCGCGCGCCGGCCCACCGTCAGCCCGAATACTCGGTCTCGCCGGTGAGCGCGTCCTCGGCTTCAGGGTTGAGGGCGCGGCCGGCCTTGCCGGGCTGCACCAGCGGCTCGGGCACCGGCGTCCGGCGGTAGTGCAGCAGGTGGGCGCCGGCATTGAAGCCCTGCGCCTGCTGCAGCACCAGCCGCTCGGCATCGCGGCGGCGGACGTCCGCCACCACCTCGTCGGCGACGATCTCGGCCGCGCCGAGCCCGATCAGCAGCGCCCGGCCGAAGGTGATGGCCGATTCATAGGTCTCGCGGATCTCGAAATCGACGCCCTTGGCGAGGAGTTCGAGGCTGTGGCCGCGGTCATAGGCGCGCACATAGACCCGGCACACCGGGAAGGCGGCTCGCACGATGTCGACGATGCGGTCGGCGTCGTCGCGGTCGTCGACGCACACCGCCACCAGCCGCACCCGGTCGCCGCCGGCCGCGCGCAGCACGTCGAGCCGCGTGCCGTCGCCGTAAAAGACCTTGAAGCCGAAGCGGCCGGCCGACTGCACCATCTCCGCGTCATTGTCGATGATGGTGACGTCGTAGCCATTGGTGAGCAGGCACTGCGACGCGACTTGGCCGAACCGGCCGAAGCCGATCACCAGCACCGAGCCGCGGGCGTCGGAATAGTCCTCGACGATGCGTACCTCCTCGCGCCGGCGCCGGGTCAGCAGCGGCACGAGGCGGTAGAGGAATGGGTTCAGCGCCATCGACAGCACCACCATCGCCACCAGGATCGAGGCATGGTCGGGCTTGATCACCCCGGCGGAGACCGCGGCGGCATAGACGACGAAGCCGAGCTCGCCCGACTGCGCCATCAGCAGCGCCACCTTCACCGACTCCTCCCGGTCGTGCCGGAACAGCCGCATGATGGCGTACATGGTGCTGGCCTTGAGCAGCACCAGCATGGTGAGCGCCGCCAGGATGCGCCAATAGGCCTCGGCGATCACCGACAGGTCGAGCGCCATGCCCACCGACAGGAAGAACAGCCCCATCAGGATGCCGCGGAACGGCTCGACGTCGGCCTCGATCTGGTGGCGGAAGTTGGACTCGGCCAGGAACACCCCGGCCAGGAACGCGCCCATGGCCATCGACAGCCCGGCCAGCATCATCAGCGTCGCCGAGCCCAGCACCACGAGGAGGGCAGCCGCCGTCATGATCTCGCGGGCGCCCGAGCGGGCCAGCGCCCGGAACATCGGGTTGAGCAGATAGCGTCCGATCAGCACCACCGCGGCGATGGCGCCGACGATCGTCAGCGCCGACAGCCAGAACGGCTCGCCGGCCGCCGCCGGCCGCGGCGACAGGAACGCCACCAAAGCCAGGATCGGCACGATCACCACGTCCTGGAAGATGGCGACGGCGAAGGCGCGCCGGCCCTGCGGCGAGCGCACCTCGCCGCGCTCCTCCAGGATCTGCATCAGGATGGCGGTCGACGACAGCGCGAGCCCCAGGCCCGCCACCAGCGAGGCCTCGAACGGGCGGCCGAAGGCCAGCGGCACGCACATCAGCGCGGCGCTGGTGACCAGCATCTGCGCGCCGCCGAGGCCGAGAATGTCGCCGCGCATCTGCCAAAGCCGCGAGGGCTTCATCTCCAGCCCGATCAGGAACAGGAAGAAGACGATGCCGAGTTCGGCGAGATGGGAGATGGTGCCGGGGTCGTGGAACAGGCCGAGCGCCTGCGGGCCGATGACGATGCCGGCGAGCAGGTAGCCGACGATCGAGCCCAGGCGCGCGCGCTTGGCCAGCGGCACCGCGATGACCGCAGCGCCGAGCAGCACCAGCACCTGTTCGAACTGGCCGAACCCGTCCCCATGCATCCCGTTACGTCTCCAACCGCCGGCGCCGCGGCCGGCGCATCGCCCCGGCGCCCTGTCTGCCGGCGCCTCGTGACCACAATGGGGAAAGGCCGCCTCGGACGATGTTCCGATTCGGGACGGCCAGTCACACTCGGGTGAGCGCGGCGGCTGCCCGATGCAGCCGGCCCGCCACCGGGTGGTAGCCTTTGGCAGGTGTCATCGGCAAGACAGGACACGGCATCGGGACGGATGACATTCCGCCACGGGCGGCCGCAGCGCGGCGATGCACCTGCCGCTCGCGTCTTCCAGGTGATCGGCTCGGACGAGTGGCTGCCGGAAACCGACTCAGAACTCGAAATAGAAGTCGTCGCCCGGCAGGCTGCCGCCGATCAGCGCCGGCGACAGGTCGGCGAGCGCGGTCAGGAACGCCTCGATCGCCGGTCGCGCGGTGTGGGCGGGAATGACGATGCTGTCGCCCATCTCCAGCGAGGCGGCGGTGGCCAAGGCGGGAAAGCCCAGCCGCTGCTCGGCCAGCGCGCCGGCCGCCGCCGGCTCCGCCCGCACCCAGGCTGCGGCGTCGCTGATGGCCTGGTGCAGGGTGCGCACCATGTCGGGATCCTTCCGGGCCGTGTCCGCAGTCACCGCCAGCCCGGCCATCGGCAGGAAGGTGGATGTGTCGGTGGCCTCCGACCACGCCGATTGCAGCGTGAACGCCCGCCGCAGCCCGAGCCCGGCCTTGTCGGCCGCCTGCAGCGCCGCGCTCGCCGCCGGCTCGTTCAGCAGCACCGTCTGGGCCCGGCCGGCCAGCACCAACTGCGCCGCCTCGGTGGCCGAGCCGGCATAATCGAGGAACACGTCCGTGTCGGGGGCGAGCCCCACCTTGCCGAACAGCCAGCGCAGCGAGATGTCCGGCATGTCGTTGCGGAAATAGAGCTGCACGCGCTTGCCGCGCAGGTCGGCAAGGCCGGCAATGGCGGGATCGGTGGTCAGCACGTGCATGTGGCCGACGCTGATCACCGACACCAGCTTGAGCGGCAGGCCGCGGCTGTGGAGGTTGGCGGCGACATTGGTCGGCAGCGTCACCGCCCCGGCGCGGCCGGAGACCAGAGCGGCGCGCAGCTCGTCCGGGCCGCGCCAGACGTTGAAGCTCGCGCCCGGGGCCACCGCGTCGAGGGCGCCGCTGTCGAGCGCGCGGGCGACCAGGATCGAGGCGGTGCTGGGTGCGGCCAGGATGGTCAGCCCCTCGGCGCGGGCGGCCAGCGGCCGGCTTGCGGCGAGAGCGGCGAGAGCGGCGAGCGCAGTACGGCGGCTGGGGCGGAAGGTGGTCATGCCGGCCTCCTCAGATGATGCGCCAGCGCATCGAGCGCCATCTGATAGCCGAATGCGCCGAAGCCGCAAATCTGCCCCAACGCCACCTTGGAGATGTAGGACTGATGCCGGAACGGCTCGCGCCGGTGGATGTTCGACAGATGAACCTCGACCGTCGGCAGCTCGACGCTGGAGATCGCGTCCATCAGCGCGATCGAGGTGTGGGTGTAGGCCCCGGCATTGAGGATCAGCCCGGCATGCCGGCCGCGCGCAGCGTGGATCAGGTCGATCAGCGCGCCCTCGCCGTTCGACTGGCGAAACTCGATCTCGAAACCGAGTGTTTCCGCCTTCGACCGGCAGTCGCGCTCGATGTCGGCCAGCGTGGTGGTGCCATAGACCTCCGGCTGGCGGGTGCCGAGCAGGTTCAGGTTCGGCCCGTTGAGGATCAGGACGGACAGCGGCATGGTGATTCCCGCCTTCGGCGATGCGGCGCCAGCATTGTTGCCGGCCCGCCAAATGTCCATCATGTTCCCGCGCCAGCTTGGCGCAGCGCCACCCCGCCCGGATCCAGCGATGACGTCTGACGAATTCCCCAGCGAGAACGCATCCCCCGCGGACACGGACGCAGACAAGGGGCTGGCCGCACGGGCCCGCCGGGCCAGGGCGGCACGCCGCAAGCCGCCGCCGGAGCCCGAGGCGCCGGTCCATGCCGAGGCCGAGACGGAGCGCGAGAGCGACACGCTGGCGCTGGTGCTGGGTAGCGGCGGCGCGCGCGGGCTCGCCCACCTGCCGGTGCTTGAGGCGCTGGACGAGCTCGGCGTGGTGCCCTCGATTGTCGCCGGCACCTCGATCGGCGCGCTGATCGGTGCCGCCTATGCCTCCGGCATTCCGGCCCGCGAGATCCGCCTTCACCTCGTCCACACCTTCCGCGACCGCGCCGGCATGCTGCAGAAGCTGCTGGCCGCCCGTGTCGGCCGCTTCACCGATCTGCTGTCGGCCGGGCTCGGCAATCCGGTGATGGTCGACGGACCGACGCTGTTCTCCGCCTTCCTGCCCGAGGGGCTGAAGAGCGATTTCGCCGAGCTCAAGATTCCGCTGGCGGTGCTTGCCACCGATTTTCACGCCCGCAGCCCGGCGGTGTTCACCTCCGGCCCGCTGTTGCCGCCGGTGGCGGCCTCGGCGGCGGTGCCGGGCCTGGTGCGGCCGGTGGAGATCGACGGCCGCGTGCTGATCGACGGCGCGGTGGTCGATCCGGTGCCGGTGGCCTGCGTCGCCGGCAGGGCGCGCTATGTGCTGGCGATCGACGTCACCGGCCGCGCTTCGATCCGCGACGGCCTGGTGCCGACCGCGCTGGAGGCGACGCTCGCCGCAGCCCAGATCATGCAGGCGGTGATCTCGGCCGAGAAGCTGCGCCAGCGGCCGCCCGACATCCTGGTGCAGCCGAAGGTCGATGCGTTCGGCATCCTCGATTTCCTGCACACCCACGCCATCCTGCACGCCTCCGAGCCGGTGAAGGATGAGGTCAAGCGCCGGGTGACGGCGCTGCTCGACGTCCGCACCGGCACCCGACCCCTCTCGCCCCGCTGACGGTTGCCGCACCGACACCGGAACGTCACCGCCCTGTCGTTGGCTGGGCCGGGTCGTCTGCTAGGTTGCGACCGAGGGAAGCGCCAGCGGCCGCGGGCCTTGCGGGCCGCCGTGCCGGTTGGCGCGCCCGAGGCGTGCAGGTGGCGAGCCCGGAGATGGCGAGCCAAGAGATGGTGGGCCAGGAGATGGCGAGCCTGGAGATGGCAGCGATGACGGGTGGCGTCGACTTCTGCGTTCTGTCCTACAACCGGCTCGACGACCTCAAGCGCTGCCTTGCCGGCGTCGAACAGGCGATGTCCGAAGGCGACCGGGTGATCGTGGTCGACAATGGCTCGACCGATGGCTCGCGCGAATACCTCGCCGGTTACGCGGCAAGGAACCCCGTCTGTACCGTGGTCGAGACCACGGAGAATCTCGGCGTCGCGGGCGGGCGCAACGCCGCCTACCGGCTGGTGCGCGGCGAGTTCCTGATCAATCTCGACGACGACTCCATCCCGCCGCCCGACATCGTCGCCCGCACCCGCGAGGCCTTCGCCCGTTTCCCCAAGGCCGGCGTCATCGCCTACCGTATCGTGCATCCCGAGACCGGCGACGTACAGAACGACAATGGTCCGCACGCCGTCGAAGTCGGCAATTTCCACGGTGCCGGCTATGCCATCGACCGCCGCACGCTGCAGTCGATCGGCCTGCTCGACGAGACGTGCTGGTTCGCCGCCGAGGAGATCGAATATTCGATCCGCCTCCGCCGGGCCGGCAGCACGGTGATGTTCGTGCCGGAGATCGTGGTGCTGCACAATTCGCGGCGGCGCACCGGCGAGCACCGGCTGAAGACCGAGCGGATGTGGGCCTACAATTTCAGCCGCGTCAGCTTTGCCTATTTTCCGCTCAAGACGGCGTTCGTCTTCGTGATGCGGCAGTTCGGGATCGAAATCCCGCTGGGGTGGCGCCGTGGCGGCGTGGCGCATTGGCTGCGGCTGCTCAAGGCCATGGTGTCGGGCGCCATCGACGGCCGCCGCAGCCATGTGGCGCTGCCGCCCGACGTGCTCGCCTTCTACCTGTCGCCCGACACGCGGCCGGATGTCGGCAACGTGCCGTTCCGCACCAAGCTGGCGCAGCGGCTGGCCAAGGCTTTTCCGCGCGCGGCCTGACGCAACCGTTGCGCCCTGGGGCGCAAAGGCTCGCGCCATGTCTCCGGATCGCGGCTTCTGCGTCCGGTTTGCACCGGCTCTTGCCAATCGGTCCTTCGCTGGCCACCATGCCGCCCGCCATGCCACGCAACGTCACATCGTTCCGGCCGCTGGCCGGGAGGGAGTTCGGAATGCCTGTCGCCTGCGGATGCCATGCGAATCATTTCTGCTGACGTCGTTGTCATCGGCGGCGGGGGCGCGGGTTTGCGCGCCGCCATCGCCGCCGCCGAGGCCGACCCGGGCCTCGCCATCGCCCTGATCTCGAAGGTGCTGCCGATGCGCAGCCACACGGTTGCCGCCGAAGGCGGCTCGGCCGGCGTGGTGCGCGACGACGACAGCCTCGACAATCATTTCGACGACACCGTCACCGGCGGCGAATGGCTGTGCGACCAGGACGTGGTCGACTATTTCGTGCGCCACTGCACCGAGGAGATGGTGCAGCTCGAGCGCTGGGGTTGCCCGTGGAGCCGCAAGCCGGATGGCTCCATCAATGTCCGCTTCTTCGGCGGCATGAAGGTGCAGCGCACCTGGTTCGCCGCTGACAAGAGTGGCTTCCACATCCTGCACACGCTGTTCCAGACTTCGCACAAGTATCCGGCGATCACCCGCTACGACGAGTATTTCTGCGCCGACCTGATCGTCGAGGACGGGCGGGTGCGCGGCGTCGTCGCCATCGAGATCGCCACCGGCGAGATGGTGCTGTTCCACTGCAAAGCGGCGGTGCTGGCCACCGGCGGCGCCGGGCGCGTATTCCGCCAGAACACCAATGCCGGCATCGTCACCGGCGAGGGCATGGGGCTGGCGCTCCGCGCCGGCGCGGTGCTGCGCGACATGGAGTTCGTGCAGTGGCACCCCACCTGCCTGCCCGGCACCGGCATCCTGATGAGCGAGGCTTGCCGCGGCGAAGGGGCCATCCTCACCAACAAGGACGGCTACCGCTATCTGCAGGATTATGGGCTGGGCCCGCTCGATCCCTGGCCGCGCGCCAAGGCGATGGAGCTTGGCCCGCGCGATCGCCTGTCGCAGGCGTTCTGGCACGAGGACAAGAAGGGTAACACGATCCAGACGCCGCACGGCAGCGCCGTCAATCTCGATCTGCGCCATCTCGGCGAGAAGAAGATCCTGGAGCGCCTGCCGCTGATCACCGAGGCCGCCCGCACCTTTGCCGGCGTCGATCCGGTGCGGGAGCCGATCCCGGTGCGCCCGGCGGTGCACTACACCATGGGCGGCATCGCCACCAATGTGATGACGGAGACCGCGATCTCCGGCCTCTATGCGGCCGGCGAGTGCGCCAGCGTCGGCATCCACGGCGCCAACCGGCTGGGCTCGAACTCGCTGGCCGAGATCGTGGTGTTCGGCAAGGTGGCTGGCGAGCGCGCCGCGCAATATGTGCGCTCCGCCCGCCCGGTCAGCCCCGAGCGCACCGCGCGTCTGGCGGAGGCCTCGGCAACGCGTGTCCTGCGCCTGCTCGGCAATGAGCGGGGCGAGCGCCTCGCCGAGATCCGCGATGCGATGATGGATGCCATGGAGGAGGGCGTCGGCCTCTACCGCACCGAAGCCGGGCTCAAGGCGGCATGCCGCACGCTGGCCGATTTGCGCGCGCGCTATCGCCGCGGCATCCGGCTCGACGACAGAAACCGTGCCTTCAACACCGAGTGGCTCGCCGCCATCGAGCTTGGCAGCATGCTGGAGGTCGCCGAGGCGATGGCCCATGCCGCGCTGTGGCGCCGCGAGTCGCGCGGCGCCCATCAGCGGCTCGATGCCACGGCGCGCGACGACCGGCGCTTCCTCGTGCACTCCATCGCCCGATCCGGCGGCGACGGCGCGCCGCAGATCAAGTCGGCGCCGGTGACCATCACCAAATCGCGGCCGGGCTCGCGCGTCTATGGCGGCGCCGGAGCCAAGGCCGAACTGACGTGAGGTGGTCCATATGACCGACACCCGCACCATTCGCATCGAAGCGCTGCGCTTCAATCCCGAAACCGATTCCGCGCCGCGCCTGCAGCGCTACGACGTGCCGTTCACGCCCGACATGTCGGTGCTGCAGGGGCTGCAATACATCAAGGACCATCTCGACGGCTCGCTCACCTTCCGCTGGTCGTGCCGCATGGCGGTGTGCGGCTCGTGCGGCATGATGATCAATGGCCGTCCGCATCTGTCGTGCGAGACGTTTCTGCGCGACCTCTATCCCGGCCCGGTGCGGGTGGAGCCGCTCGACCATTTCCCGGTCCAGCGCGATCTCGCCATCGATCAGGCGGGCTTTCTCGACAAGCTGGCGGCGATCAAGCCCTATATCGTATCGGCGAAAGACAAGCCGCTCAGCGAGGGGCCGAGCCGCCAGACCCCGGCGCAGCTCGACGCCTATTACCAGTACTCGCAGTGCATCAACTGCCTTCTGTGCTACGCCGCCTGCCCGCAATTCGGCCTGAACCCGGACTTCATCGGCCCGGCGGCGCTGTCGCTCCTGCACCGCTACAATCTCGATTCGCGCGACATCGGCTGGTCGGTGCGCGCCGACGTGGCCAATGCCGAGGTCGGGGTGTGGGAGTGCACGGTCGTCGGCTACTGCTCCGAGGTCTGCCCCAAGGGGGTTGACCCCATGCATGCCGTCAATGAGAACAAGGTCAATTCGGCGCTCGATTATCTCGGCGTGAAGCGCCTGCTGGGAGGCCGGTGATGACCGAGGTGAGAACCTACCGCCGCCCCATGCCGGCGGACTGGTGGACCAGGAACCCGTCCTACGTCGTCTACATGCTCCGCGAAGCCTCGGCGGTGTTCTTCTTCGTCTACGCACTGGTGCTGCTGTGGGGGCTCTACACCCTGACGCAGAGCGAAGCCGCCTATGACGGCTGGCGGGCGCTGCTCGCGACCCCGGCGATGATCGCCTTCCACGCGGTGGCGGCGGCGTTCGCGCTGCTGCACACCGTCACCTGGTTCATGGTGCTGCCCAAGACCGCGCCGACGCTGCGCCTCGGCGGCCGGATCGTGCCGGTTGCCGCGGTGGTGGTGGTTGGCGTCGGTGCATCGGCGGCGATCTCGCTGTTCGTCTATGCCTGGGTCGCCGGGCTTCTGCCGCCCGGCCTCGCCGAGGCCGTCCGCAATCTGGTTCCGCCGGGAGGCGCGTCATGAAGCTGAAGCGCTCGCAGGAACCGATCTTCTGGCTGCTGTTCGGCGGCGGCGGCACGCTGGCGGCGCTGGTCGGCGTGGTGCTGATCGTCATCACCGGCATTCTGGTGCCGACCGGCACGCTTCCGCCCGACACCATGAGCTACGCGGCGATGCACGCCTTCGCCGCCACCCTGTTCGGCAAGGTGGCGATCTTCCTGGTGATCTCGCTGCTGCTGTGGCACGGCGTGCACCGCATGGCGGCCACCGCCCACCATGTCGGCCTCGCCAGCGCCCACACCGCGCAGATCGTGCTGCGCGGCTTCGCGGCGCTCGCCACGGCGGCCTGCGCCTATCTGCTGACCGGGCTGTGACACCAACGGCAGCGAAAGCTGGCCGTTGGGACGATACGGTTTCCGGCCGACGGGCGGTCTCTCATCGCGGGATCATGACCCGGTCGCCCGGAAATCGCAGCGGCGGGCGGCGTCGCGCCGCCAGATTGCAACGACTCCCATTATTCGCGCTGTCATAAACGGTTCTTTATCCGCCTGCCGCTAAGCTGGTCCCCAGGTGCGACCCGGTGCGACTGCATCGGATCGGGCTAGAAGCTCTTGAGTTGTCGCATTCTCCTTCGCAAAGCCGCTTCCCACCTTTGCGCAGAATGCTCTGGCTGAATTGCGGTACCGGACAGCATGACGATGGCGGCAATTGCCCGTGAGTCCCTCATCATCGACCTCGAGGACGCGATCATCCGCGGCTCCGCCGGCCGGCGCATCGAGGTGCTGCGACAGATCACCGATCTGTTCTTCGCCGGTGCGGAAGTCTATGACGACGAACAGATCGCGCTGTTCGACGACGTGATCGGCCGGCTGGCCAACGCCATCGAGACGGAGGCGCGCATCGAGCTTGCCTCCCGGCTGGCGCCGGCCGAGAACGCGCCGCCGCGCGTCATCCGCCAGCTTGCGCGCGACGACCTCATCGATGTCGCGGGCCCCGTCCTGTCCCAGTCGCCGCGGCTCACCGACGACGACCTGATCGACATTGCCCGCACCAAGAGCCAGCCGCACCTGCTCGCCATCTCGGAGCGCGAGACCATCTCGCCGCCGGTGACCGACGTGCTGGTGGCGCGCGGCAACCGCGAGGTCATGCACACGGTGGCGGCCAATTCCGGCGCGCGCTTCACCGACAAGGGCCTGTCCTGTCTGGTCGACCGCTCCGATGGCGACGAGTCGCTGCAGATGGCGATCGGCCGGCGCCGCGACCTGCCGCCCCAACTGTTCCGGGCGCTGATCGCCAAGGCCACCCAGGCGGTGCAGAAGCGCCTTCTCGCGATCGCCAATCCGCTCGATGCGCGCGAGGTGCAGCGCGTCCTGGCCTCGGTGGCCGATCGCATCGGCGAAGCGGTGGCGCCGGCCAAGCGCGACTTCACCGCCGCCAAGCGCAATGTCGAGACGCTGGTCTCGCGCAGCGCGCTGAACGAGATCGCGCTGCACAACTTCGCCCGCAATGGCCGGTTCGAGGAGACGCTGGTGGCGCTCGCCGAACTAACCGGCGTGCCCCTGGAGGTCGCCGAGCGGCTGCTGCTCGGCAGCCAGCCGGACCCGGTGCTGATCCTCGGCAAGGCGGCGGGGTTCACCTGGCAGACCGTGCGCGCCATCATCCTGGTGCGGCCGGGGGCGCAGGAGATGCCCCAGGCCGCCCTCGAAAAGGCGCTGTCGCATTTCGAGTGCCTGTCGGTGCAGACTGCGCAGCGGGTGGTGCGCTTCTGGCGGGTCCGCCGCAACACGCTCACCGCGACGGCGGGCTGATACTTCGGGCCTTCGACTTTGATCGAACCTCGTCATGGCCGGGCTTGTCCCGGCCATCCACGTCTTTGTTTTATATACGCTTTAAGTCGTGGATGCCCGCGACGAGCGCGGGCATGACGAGTCACGCCTTGCGGCCCTTGGGATCAACCGGAAACCGCCGGCGCCCGGCGCCGGAACACCAGATAGGCCGGCTGCCGCCCGGCAGCGATCGCTTTGGCCTCGTAGCGGGTGGAGGGCCAGCCGGCCCACGGCCGCCGCCAGTCGTCGGCCCGCTCGGCCGTCCATTCGAACTGCGGCGCGCGCCGCAGATGGACCAGCGTCCATTCGACATAGGAGTCGATGTCGGAGGCGAAGCGGAACAGCCCGCCGGGCCGGATCGCCCGCGCCATCAGCGCCACGGTGTCGTCCGAGACGAAGCGGCGCTTCCAGTGGCGCTTCTTCGGCCACGGATCGGGATAGAGCAGGTCGATGCCGGCGACCGACCCCTCCGGCAGCCAGGGCAGCAGCCCGAGCGCATCGGCATGGACGAGGCGGATGTTGGGGCGGGGCGCCGCGGCCAGCGCCGCCAGCATCTTGGCCATGCCGTTGACGAACGGCTCGACGCCGATGAAGCCGACATCGGGATTGGCGTCCGCCTCGTGCAGCAGGTGCTCGCCGCCGCCGAAGCCGATCTCGACCCGCACGGCACGGACCGGACAGGGAAACAGGGTGGCGAGATCGGCCGGCGCCGGCTGGTCGAGGTCGAGCGCGCGCGCCGGCAGCGCATTCGCCATCAGCTCGGCCTGGGTGGCGCGCAGCCGGTGGCCCTTGCGGCGGCCAAAAAACGCACCGCGGCGGGAGGGAGCCTCGCCGCCGCGGTCGTCGATCGGGTCGTTCAACGCCGTCACGTGCAGCCGGTCAGGCAACGGCGCGGCGCAGCGTGTCGGCGAGGTCGGTCCGCTCCCACGCGAAGCCGCCATCCTCCTCCGGCGCCCGGCCGAAATGGCCGTAGGACGAGGTGCGGGCGTAGATCGGCCGGTTGAGCTGCAGATGGGTGCGGATGCCGCGCGGCGACAGGTCCATCACGTCGCCCAGCACCTTCTCCACCACGCTCTCCGAGGCATTGCCGGTGCCGTGCAGGTCGACATAGAGCGACAGCGGCCGCGACACGCCGATGGCGTAGGAGAGCTGAATGGTGCAGCGCTCGGCGATGCCGGCGGCCACCACGTTCTTGGCGAGGTAGCGCGCGGCATAGGCAGCCGAGCGGTCGACCTTGGTCGGGTCCTTGCCGGAGAACGCACCGCCGCCGTGCGGCGCCGCGCCGCCATAGGTGTCGACGATGATCTTGCGGCCGGTGAGGCCGCAGTCGCCGTCCGGCCCGCCGATCACGAACTTGCCGGTCGGGTTGACGTGCCAGATCGTCGAATTCGAGATCCAGCCCTCGGGCAACGCCTTCAGCACGTACGGCTTGACGATCGCCTTGATGTCGCTCGACGACAGCGAGGCGTCGAGGTGCTGGGTGGAGACCACGATCTCGGTGGCCTCGACCGGCTTGCCGTTCTCGTAGCGGACGGTGACCTGGCTCTTGGCGTCGGGGCCGAGCACGCTGGCCTCGCCCGAGCGGCGCGCCTCGCTCATCAGCTTGAGGATGCGGTGGGCATAGTAGATCGGCGCCGGCATCAACTCGGGCGTCTCGCGGCAGGCATAGCCGAACATGATGCCCTGGTCGCCCGCGCCCTCATCCTTGTTGCCCTCGGCGTCGACGCCCTGGGCGATGTCGCTCGACTGCGAGTGCAGCAGCACCTCGATGTCCGCGGTCTCCCAGTGGAAGCCGGACTGCTCGTAGCCGATGTCCTTGATGGCCATCCGGGCGATGTGGGCGATCAGGTCGTGGGTGATGTCGGCCGG
This sequence comes from Blastochloris tepida, assembly GCF_003966715.1. Lineage (NCBI taxonomy): Bacteria > Pseudomonadati > Pseudomonadota > Alphaproteobacteria > Hyphomicrobiales > Blastochloridaceae > Blastochloris > Blastochloris tepida. The sequence goes on along the minus strand of NZ_AP018907.1, from coordinate 2,717,340 downwards.
TCCGCGGGTCTCGCCGGCGATGACCACGCGATTGGTGGTGGCGAGCGTCTCGGCGGCCACCCGCAGATGGCTGGGATTCCAGCCATAGGTGGGGCCGAGGCGGAAGAAGGCGTCGACCACCTCGTCCGAGATGCGGTCGCAGACCTTGTCCGGATGACCCTCGGAGACGGATTCGCTGGTGAACAGATAGCTGTTGCGGGACACGGCAAGCACTCCGGCGCTGCGCGGGCCCAACCGGGCCGGCCGAGCTGAAACGATGTGCGCCACACCGGGGAACGTGCGCGCGCGTGTTTCTCGCAGCGTGCTCCGCCGCGGTCAAGAGTGGCCGGACGTTCCGTTCGGATTATCGAACGCCCGGCGAAGGGGCGTTTCGCAAATGCGAGAACAGGGTTGCGGGGAATGCGCGTCTCGCCCAACGTCCGGCGGATTGAACGGGGGCGGACCGCTTGCCGCTGGCAGGCGCGGGCTCGATCGAGGCCGTGTCGGGAGAGCCGGAGGGGGGAGGGGCCGGGATCCGGGGCCATGAGGCGGCCCTCCGGATCCTTCGTCATGCAGCCGGGCCGTTCGCGCGGAACCGGAACCCGGCCGGGGGCGCGACCTTCGCAGCGCCGCGCCCGGACAACGTAGAGCCGCCGTCAGTTCGGCGTCGCGGCCGGCATCTCGGCCAGCGTCTCGACCAGTTCGACGATGCGCCGGCGCACGCGGGCGTCGCGGATGCGGGTGAAGGCGCGGGTCAGCGACAGGCCCTCGGCCGTAGATAGAAATTCCGAAACGTAAGGCGGCGAGGCGGCATCGTTGAAGCTGACGTCGGTGCCGTCCAGATCAGGCGCGCCTTCGAAGAAGAAGGAGACCGGCACGCCCAGCGTCTTGGCGATCTGCTGGAGGCGGCTGGCGCCGACCCGGTTCGTACCCTTCTCGTATTTCTGGACCTGCTGGAATGTGATGCCCAGGGAATCCCCCAGACGTTCCTGGCTCATCCCAATCATCATACGGCGCATCCGCACCCGGGCGCCAACGTGCTTATCAACGGGATTCGGTGACTTTGCAGACATGATTCGTGTTCTTCTCCTTGGACCGCCGGAACCAACCACGTGCGGTCGAGTCTGATCACGGTCATTGTGTCACAATCGAAAATAGATCAACCCCAAGAAGTGAGAATGCGATCACAAACAAGGCACTCGCAGGCGCAATCCGAGGCAGGCGAAACGCAGCGGGAACGGCCCGGCGCGGCAGAAGTCGCATAGTGTGAACAACTTGTCGCAAGGTCAACATCGTCTGCGCTACAGCTTCGCTGTACTGGCGGGCTCGCGCACGCGGCGGGAGAGAATTACAATCCCCAGGGCTGCAAACCACAGGGTGAAGGGGACCGCATCGGCCAGCCGTGCGTAAAGGGGTGGGGGAAGCGGACGGGGCAGGTCGGCATCGACGATGCCCTCGCGACCGAGACCGAGTTGCACCTGCATACGGCCGAGCGGGTCGATCACCCCTGAGATTCCGGTATTGGCAGCCCGCACCACGGGCATACCTTCCTCGATGGCGCGCAACCGCGCCTGGGCCAGATGCTGGTGCGGTCCGCTGGTATCTCCAAACCACCCGTCATTGGTCAGGTTCAACATCCAGCCCGGCCGCGGGAAATCTTGCGGCAGGTCTGCGGCCGCCGCCCCCGGAAAGACGATCTCGAAGCAGATCAGCGGCAAGGTCGGCGGCGCCCCCGGCACCTCCAGCGCGCGGCGGCGCGTGCCGGCCGAGAACCCGCCCTGCACCCGGGTCAGCTGCTCCAGGCCAAGTGATTCGAGGGTCGCCTGGAACGGCAGGTACTCGCCGAACGGCACGAGGTGCACCTTGTCGGCGGTGGTGACGATGGCGCCGTCCGAGTCGACGATCTGCACCGAATTGTAGACGTCGTAGCGGTGCGGCCCCTTGTCCGGCCGCTCCTCGGCGCGCGCCGCGCCGGTGATCAGCACGGTGCCGGGGCGCAGGTGGTCGGCGATCTTGGCCAGCACCGCCGGCTCGCGGCTGAGGAAGAACGGGAAGGCCGATTCCGGCCAGATCAGGTGGGTGACCGGCGCGCCCGTGGGCGGGTTCGCGGCGAGGTCGCTGAGCTTGAGATAGTGCGCCACCACCTCATCCTTGGCGGCGTAGCGGAATTTCAGGTCCTGCGGCAGGTTGGGCTGCATCAGCCGCAGCCGCACTCCCTCGACGGTGCCGACCGGGGTGCTGGCCAGCCGCACCGCGCCGAAGGCGAACATCGCCGCCAGCACCAGGGCGCCGAGGCCGACCCAGCGCCAGGGGTGGCGGGTGTCGCGCGGCGCATCGGCCAGCACCGCCGGCAGCGCGCCCAGCGCCACCGCCAGGAAGGTCAGGCTCCACAGCCCGCCGAGCGAGGCGGTCTGGGCGAGCCGGAGGTCGGAAGCCAGCGCGTAACCGAAGCTGTTCCACGGCAGGCCGGTCAGCACATGGCCGCGCAGCCATTCGGCGGCGGTGAGGCCGACCGCCAGCGCCAGCACGCGGGCCGGTCCCGGCACCCACAGCGCCCGGGCGAGCGCGGTGCCGGCTGCCGTGAACAGCGCGAGCCCGGCCGGCAGTCCCGCCACCGCCACCGGCATCAGCCAGGCGAACTTGTCGGCATCGACCAGGAAGGCGACCCCGATCCACCACAGCCCGGCCAGGAAATAGCCGAAGCCGAACCACCAGCCGATCACGGCAGCGGTCAAGAGGCCGCGCCGGCCGCCGGTGCCGGCTCCGTCGATCAGCCACACCAGCACCGGAAAGGTGAGGAAGATCACCGGCCACGCCAGCGCCCCGGTCGGCGCCATCGCCAGCGCCGAGGCGGCGCCGGCCGCGAGCGCCGACAGCACCCGCGAGCGGCCCCAGGCCAGCGTGAAGCGATGGGCGAGCGGGGCGGCGATCACGCGTGCAGCACCCTGTCGGGGTCGGCCGGGCCGGCGCCGGGGGCGTCCGGCTGGGGCGGATCGGCCGGCGGGCCCTGCCGGCGCTGCGCCGGCTCGCCGTCGCCGACCGGCACGATCTTGAGCCGCTTGACGCGGCGCGGATCGGCGTCCAGCACCTCGAACTCGTAGCCGGCCGGCCCGGGCAGGATCTCGCCGCGCACCGGCACGCGCCCGGCCAGCGTCACCAGCAGGCCGCCCAGCGTCTCGACCTCCTCGGCGCCCTCCATCTCGGCGAACGCCTCGCCGAAGGTCTCGCCCACCTCGTCGAGGCCGACGCGGGCATCGGCGATCCAGCTGCCGTCGGGCTCGCGCACGATGCTCGGCCCGGTTTCGTCGTCGTGCTCGTCTTCGATGTCGCCGACCACCTGCTCGACCATGTCCTCGATCGAAACCAGACCGTCGCTGCCGCCATATTCGTCGATCACCAGCGCGAGATGGACGCGCGTCGCCTGCATCTTCACCAGAAGGTCGATCGCCGGCATCGACGGCGGCACGAACAGCAGGTGGCGCAGCAGCCCGGTCTCGGCCAGCGGCTCGGAGAGGTCGAGCGCCGAGATGTCGTAGCCGGCGCGCCGAAGCCCGTGCATGGATGCCTCGCCCCCCTCGTCGCCGGCCGCCTCGGTGTCCTGCGGGCAGGCGCGGTTGGTGAGATAGGCGACGAGGTCGCGGATGTGGACCATCCCCACCGGGTCGTCGAGCGACTCGCCATAGACCACCAGCCGCGAATGGACGGCATTGGCGAAAACCTGCAGCAGTTCGCCGAGCGGAATGTCCTTGGGCACCGCGACGATATCGGCGCGCGGCACCATCACGTCGCCGACCCGGAGCGTGCGCAGCCCGAGGATGTTGCGGAGCATCCGCCGCTCTTCGGGAGTGAAGTCGGTGGAGGAGGGGGCCCCCTCTTCGAGCACCTCCTCCAGGTCGTCGCGCAGCGAGGAGGCGGGCGCCTTGAGTCCGAGCAGGGTGCGCAGGCGCTCGAACAGGCTTTCCCCCGCGGCCGTCTCGGGCGGCGGCGTCAGCGAGGGCTGGGGACTTCGGGTCTCGGTGGTGTCTGGCATGGCTTGGTCAGTCGATATCGCGGCCGGCATAGGGATCGGCGATACCGAGGGTTGCGAGAATATCACGCTCGATCGTCTCCATCTGCTCCGCCTCGCCGGCCTCGATATGGTCGTGGCCGAACAGGTGCAGCATGCCGTGGACGACGAGGTGGGCGAGATGGTCGGCGATCGTCTTGCCTTCGGCGGCGGCCTCCGCCGCCGTGGTCTCGAACGCCACCGCAATGTCGCCGAGCAGCACCGGCGCTCCGGGGATGGCGACCGGCGGCGCCGGGAACGACAGCACGTTGGTCGGCTGGTCCTTGCCGCGCCATGCGCGGTTGAGGTCGCGGATCGCGGCATCGTCGACCAGCGCGATGCTGACCTCGGCCAGCGCCGGCCGGTCGGGCATGGCGGCGAACGCCGCCTCGGCCGCGGCGCACACCCCGGCCTCGACGCCGGGCACCGCCGCCCACAGCGGGCTTTCGAGCGAGAGTTCGGTCTCGAGCCGGGCCTCATCCAGCCGGGCCGGGCCGGGCCGGGTCCGTCGGGCCGGCGCGTTCACCGTCCGCCTCCCTTGCGCGTCCGCTTGGCGTCGCGGGCGTCATAGGCGGCGACGATGCGCGCCACCAGCTCGTGGCGCACCACGTCGGCGGCGCTGAACGCCACCTGCGAGATGCCATCGACGTCGCCCAGCAGATCGACCGCCTCGACGAGGCCGGAGGACTGGCCGTCCGGCAGATCGATCTGCGAGGGATCGCCGGTGACGATCATCTTCGAGTTCTCGCCGAGCCGGGTGAGAAACATCTTCATCTGCATCGGCGTGCAGTTCTGCGCCTCGTCCAGGATCGCCACGGCATTGGCCAAAGTGCGGCCGCGCATGAAGGCGAGCGGCGCGATCTCGATCTCGCCCGACTGCAGCGCGCGCTCGACCATGCCGCGCTCCATCAGGTCGTAGAGCGCGTCATAGACCGGGCGTAGGTATGGATCAACTTTCTCGCGCAAATCGCCGGGCAGAAAGCCGAGCCGCTCGCCGGCCTCGACCGCCGGGCGCGACAGAATGATGCGATCGACCTCGCGCCGCTCGAACAGGTGCACCGCGTGCGCCACGGCGAGCCACGTCTTGCCGGTGCCGGCCGGACCGGTGGCGAACACCAGGGTCGAGCGCTTGAGCGCGCGAATATAGGCGTCCTGCACCGGCGTGCGGGCGCGCACCACGCGCTTGCGCAGCCGGATCTCGGCCGAGGCCAGCCGGCCCGCCGCCTCGTCTTCGAACAGCGACCCCTGGGCGGTGACGAGGCGTATCGCGCCCTCGACGTCGCCCTGGGTGAGATCATGGCCGGTGCGCAAGAGCTCGTAGAGGGAATCGAGCACCCTTCGGGTCTGCTCGCAGGATTCCTGCGGCCCGGCGATGGCGACATGGTTGCCGTGGCTGTCGGCGGTGACGCCGAGCCGCCGTTCGATCAGCGCCAGATTGCGCCCGTATTCGCCGAACAGCGCGTTCGCCAGCCGGTTGTCGTCGAACTCCAGCACGAGATGGGCGCCCTCCAGCGAGCCGATGCCGGCTCCGGCCTGTCCGCGGCGGCTCGTCCGCTCTGCACCCACCCTCGAACCCCTTTAGACCGCGATCGGACGTGCGGCCGCGTCCTCAAGCTCGCCGAACAGCGTGTGGCTGCCGACCGCGACCAGCCGCACCGGCACGATGCGGCCGAGCATCTCGGGTCCGGCCTGCACATGCACCGCCTGCAGGTGCGGCGACTTGCCGACGATCTGGCCGGGCAGTCGGCCCGGCTTCTCGAACAGCACCTCAACCGTGCGGCCGACGCTCGCCGCGTTGAAGGCGCGCTGCTGCGCTTCCAGCAGCGCCTGCAGCGCGGTGAGGCGCTCGGACTTCACCGCGTCCGGCACCTGGGCTTCCATCGCCGCGGCCGGCGTGCCGGGCCGGGGCGAATACTTGAACGAATAGGCGCTGGCGAAGCCGACGCGGCGCACGAGGTCCATGGTGTCGGCGAATTCCGCGTCGGTTTCGCCGGGAAAGCCGACGATGAAGTCCGACGAGATGGCGATGTCCGGCCGCGCCGCCCGCACCCGGTCGATGCGCTCGAAATAGAGGTCGCGGCCGTGGCGGCGGTTCATCGCCGCGAGGATGCGGTCCGAGCCCGACTGCACCGGCAGGTGCAGATAGGGCATGAGCTGCGGCAGGTCGCGGTGGGCGGCGATCAGCTCGTCGCTCATCGCCCGCGGATGGCTGGTCGCATAGCGCAGCCGGGCGATGCCCGGAACCTCGGCGAGGCGCGCGAGCAGGCGCGGCAGCTTCCACGGCGCCCCGTCCGGCCCTTCGCCGCGATAGGCGTTGACGTTCTGGCCGAGCACGGTGATCTCGCGCACCCCGGCATTGGCGAGCCGCGTCACGTCGGCAAGGACCGCCGCGACCGGGCGGGAGACCTCGCCGCCGCGGGTGCCCGGCACCACGCAGAAGGTGCAGAAGCGCGAGCAGCCCTCCTGGATGGTGACGAAGGCCGCGGTCCCCCGGCCGGCGATCGCCGCCGGCGAGGGCGGGGCGAGGCGGTCGAACTTGTCCTCGGGCGTGAGCGCGGTCTCGACGAGGCCGGGGCGGTCGGCGGCGCGCGCCACCAGCTCCGGCAGGCGGTGATAGCTCTGCGGGCCGACCACGAGATCGACCACCGGAGCGCGGCGCACCATGTCGGCGCCCTCGGCCTGGGCGACGCAGCCGGCGACGGCGACCATCAGCTTCCGGCCCTCGGCGGCGGCGGCCTCCTTCAGCACCCGCAGCCGGCCGAGCTCCGAATAGACCTTCTCGGCCGCCTTCTCGCGGATGTGGCAGGTGTTGAGCACCACGAGGTCGGCATCCTCGGCCACCTCGACGCTGATGAACCCTTCCGGCGCCAGGGTGTCGATCATGCGCTCGGCGTCATAGACGTTCATCTGGCAGCCGAACGACTTGACGTAGAGCTTCCGGGGCGACGCGGCGCCGCGCGGCGCGGCGGCCGGGCCGGGGCACGGGCGGGGGGCGTCGGTCCGAGGGGCGTCAGTCCGTTGGTCGTCAGTCATCGTCTGCGCGAATCGATCTTTCCGAGTGTCGCGGCCGGATGCGACGGGACTGTGAAACCGGGACGCGGCCATAGCAGATCCTGGCCGGTAACGCCGCACCTGCCGCCGGCGACATCCCGCCGCCCGCGCGGGGCGCCAGGGAACGGACCTCTTTGCGTAACGCCGGTCTCTTAGCGGGTTTCCGGCAAAAAGGGAACGGCGGCGGTATGCGGCAGGTCCCGTCCCAGCAGCGCAGCCGCGGTCATCGCCCGCACCGCCGATTCCAGCGAGCGGGTGGTCTCCTTGCGGCCGGAATTGCCGTCGAACGGCACCGGCGGGCCGAAGCTCACCACCACGTCGATGGTGCTGCGCTTCAGCAGGTTCATCAGGTGCGGCGGCATGTCCATGTCGCCGTACCAGGCGACGTGGGGGCGCAGGAAGCGCCCCATCGGCAGGCCGTCGAGCTTGGTATAGGCGATCGACACCGGCTGCATCGTCACCTTGCCGTCGTCGGCGCTGCCCAGCGCGTCATGGGCTGCGCCGACCAGCGCCGAGCGGAACGGCAGCACGCGGTTGCCGTCCGACGAGGTGCCCTCGCCGAACAGCACCACCGGCTCGCCCTCGGCCATGCGGGCGGCGATCTCGGCATTGACGTCGCCGGTCTTCAGCCGGCGCGTGCGGTCGACGAACACCGAGCGCTGCAGCTTGGCGAGCAGGCCGAACACCGGCCAGCCGGCGATCTCCTGCTTGGCGACGAACACCAGCGGGAACAGCGAGCCCAGCACCGGAATGTCGAGCCAGGAGACGTGGTTGGAGACCACCAGCAGCGGCCGGCCGCTGGCGGGCTCGCCGCTCACCCACACCCGGATGCCGAGAAGCTTGAGCACCGCCCGGTGATAGGCCAGCGGCACGATGCGCCGGATCGGCAGCTTCAGCCCCACCGCCGCCCACTGCACCGGCAGCAGCACCAGCGTGACCAGCACGAGGGCCGGAATGACAAGGATGACGGGCATCAAGAGCCGGTGCGCGACGGGTCACTCGTATTGTCGTCGAGCGGCAGGCAGTAGAGCTCCAGCCGGTGGTCGACAAGGCGATAGCCCAGCTTGCGGGCGATCTCGCGCTGAATCAACTCGATTTCGTCGGACTGGAACTCGATCACGTCGCCGGTGCGCAGATTGATCAGGTGGTCGTGGTGGGTCTCGGTGCGCTGCTCGTAGCGCGAGCGGCCGTCGCGGAAATCGTGGCGCTCGATGATTCCGGCATCCTCGAACAGCTTGACCGTGCGGTAGACGGTCGAGATCGAGATGTGCTCGTCCACCTTGGAGGCGCGCCGGTACAGCTCCTCGACGTCCGGATGGTCCTCGGCCTCGGCCAACACCCGGGCGATGACCCGGCGCTGCTCGGTCATCCGCATTCCCTTGGCGGCACACAGCGCCTCGATCAGGCTCGTCTTGGAGATCATCACGAAATCTGTCCCCTTCGCCGCAATCCACCGGCTGCGCTGTGCCGGCTCGCCGACTGTCTCAGAGTTCCGACCTGCGGTTCAGCAACGCAGGGAGCAGTCACTTTGTCGGGCCGGAACGCCGCGCGCAACCCCGTGTGGAGCGGCCTGCACGGCGAACCGCAAGACGACGCAGCGTCATCCCAGGGTCCGCCGCAGCACAAGCGCGGTCGCAGGCTCGCCCGGGCGGGCGTAATACGCCTTGCGGCGGCCGACTTCAACGAAGCCGGCACCATCATAGAGCCGGCAGGCCACGGCATTGTCTTCGGCGACCTCCAGGAAAACCTCGCGCACGCCGCTCGCCGCCAGCGCGGCAAGGTGGTGGTCCAGCAGCGCCCGGCCGACGCCGAAGCCGCGCTCGGCGGGGCGCACGACCACGGTGAGGACCTCCGCCTCGGTCTCCGCCCGCCGCGACAGGAAGGCGCCGATGATGTCGCCGGGCCCGTCCGGCCCCAGCGCGACATGGGCGACGCTGGCGGGGTCGGTGAGGAGCCGCTCGAACTCGTCCTCGCTCCAGCCGCGATCGAAGCCGGTGGCGTGCAGCTCGGCCAGCGAGGCGGAATCGGCGGCCCGAGCCGGGCGCATCGGCGGCGGGGGAACGGGCGGAAAGACCGGGAAGACGGGCATCAGCAGCGGGCGATTCGGGCGCCGTCCTGTGGCCTTGCATCGGGCGGGCGCAGATAGATCGGATGCGGCAGGGCGTCGGGCGAGGCGGCGGCCCCGAGCCGGGCCACCCAGGCGATATCGGGCGCCCCGCGCGGATCGACCAGGAGCGGCGGCCGTTCGACCGCCGGCCAGGCCGCGGCGAGCAGCGGCGCGCCGGAGCCGACCAGCCGCACCTTGCCGATCGCCGCCACCCGCACGGCGTCCCGGAGGCTCGACACCCGCGGCGAGATCATCGCCCGCCCGCCGGGGCCGGCGATCTGCATGAAGACATTGCCGTGCTTAGCATCGATGGCCGCCACCACCGGCACCCGGTCGTCCTGGGCCATCACCGGCGCCGACAGCGCCGCCAGCGTGGTAACGCCGACCGCCGGCCGGCCGAGCGCCAGCGCGAAGCCGCGCGCCGCGGCGATGCCGACCCGGAGGCCGGTGAAGCTGCCCGGGCCGACGGTGGTGACGATGCGGTCGATGTCGTCGAAGCCGAGGCCGGCCACCCACATCACCCGCTCGACCAGCGGGATCAGCGCCTCGGCATGGCCGCGGTGCATCGGCAGGCTCTGGACCGCACGAATCTCGTCCGCCGCTGCATCGAACAGGCAGACCGAGCAGGCAGTGAGAGCCGTATCGAGGGCGAGGACGCGCAACCTGAACCTCCGCGGCCCTTCATGCGGTGAATCGCCCCGGAAGAAAAGCCGGCACGCGCGCGGAAATGACACCCCGGCTCCGCCGGAGCCGGGGACCCCGCAGGGGAGGGGGGCGGCGGCCGGTCAGACCGGGCGGACTTCCATGACGTCCGGCACGTAATGGCGCAGCAGGTTCTCGATGCCGTGGCGCAGCGTGGCGGTCGACGACGGGCAGCCCGAGCAGGCGCCGCGCATCGACAGGTAGACGACGCCTTCCTTGAAGCCGCGGAAGGTGATGTCGCCGCCGTCATTGGCCACCGCCGGCCGCACGCGGGTCTCGATCAGCTCCTTGATGATCTCGACCGTCTCGCTGTCGGCCTCATCGAAGAACTCGTCGTCGGCCGCGTCGGCCCCGGCCTCGTCCCGCAGCAGCGGGCTGCCGGACATGTAGTGCTCCATGATCGCGCCGAGGATCGCCGGCTTCAGGTGCTGCCAGTCGCCCCCCGCCTTGGTGACCGAGATGAAGTCGCCGCCGAAGAACACGCCGACGACGCCGGGAATGGCGAACAGCCGCTCGGCCAGCGGCGATTGCGCCGCGGCCTCGGCATCGCGCAGGTCGAGCGTGCCGTCCTCCAGCACGGCCCGGCCGGGCAGGAACTTGAGGGTCGCCGGATTGGGGGTGGCTTCGGTCTGGATGAACATGGGGGTACTCCGGAAAGCCCGGTCAAGGCGGGCGGGTCACCGATGTCTGCTCTAAGTTCTTGAGTTCTCGCATTCTCTTCCGCAAAACCGGTATCCGCTCTTGCGGGGAATGCTCTAGCAGGTGGGCAGGAGAAGAAAAATGACAAGCGCCGTCAAGCCGGCCCCTGACACCCAAGCCATCACGCCAGGGCGTCGATCTCGTCGTCGCTGAGGTGCCCGGGCACGATGGCCAGCGGAATGGGGAAGGTACCCGATGCCTTGCCGGCCAGGGTCGAGACCAGCGGCCCCGGCCCCTCCGAGCCGGTGCCGGCCGCCAGCACCAGCACGGCGATGTCCTCGTCCTCGTCGATCAGCGACATGATCTCGGAGGCCTTCTCGCCCTCGCGCACCACGCATTCCGGCTCGATGCCGGCGAGCGCGCGCACCTCGCGAGCGAAGCGCTCCAGCGTGGCGGCGGCGGCCTCGTGTGCCTCCGCCCGCATCAGGTCGGCCACCCCCAGCCATTGCTGGTCCATGTCGGCGGTCTGGATCACCCGCAGCATCAGCAGCCGCCCGCCGATGCGGGCGATGCGGCGCGCGGCGAAGCGCACCGCGCGGTCGCACTCGGGCGTGTCGTCGACAATGACCAGGAATTTCGGCTTGTGGCCGGATTCATAGGCGCGCCGCTTGCGGCTCATCGGCACCCCCCTGCCGCGATCCCGCCGGATGCTGGCACGGCCGGGCGGGGGGCGACAACCCTTCCGGCCCGGCCGATGCTGCAACCCACCTCAGCGCAGCAGGCCGACGATGTCCTTGACGTGGTTCATCGTCTCGGTGGCGAGCACCCGCGCCCGCTCGGCGCCGTCCTTCAGCACGCTGTCGACATGGCCGGGGTCGGCCAGCAGGCGGCGCATGTCGGCATTGAGCGGCGCGAGCTTGGTCACGGCCAGATCGGCCAGCGCGTTCTTGAAGGTGGAGAACTGGCCGCCGCCGAACTCGGCCAGCACCGCCTCGACCGACCTTTCGGACAGCGCGGCATAGATGCCGACCAGGTTCTCGGCTTCCGGCCGTCCTTCCAGCCCCTTGGGCTCGGAGGGCAGGGGCTCGGGGTCGGTCTTGGCCTTGCGCACCTTCTGGGCGATGGCGTCGGCATCGTCGGTCAGGTTGATGCGGGCATAGTCGGAGGCGTCCGACTTCGACATCTTCTTGGAGCCGTCGCGCAGGCTCATCACCCGCGTCGCCGGGCCCTGGATCACCGGCTCGGTCATCGGGAAGAAGCCCTCGGCGAAGCCCGCCGCCTCGATCTGCGGCCGGAAGTCGTTGTTGAACTTCTGGGCGACGTCGCGGGTCAGCTCCAGGTGCTGCTTCTGGTCCTCGCCCACCGGCACGTGGGTGGCGCGGTAGAGCAGGATGTCGGCGGCCATCAGGCAAGGGTAAGCGTAGAGGCCGACCGACGCGTTCTCGCGGTCCTTGCCGGCCTTTTCCTTGAACTGGGTCATGCGGTTGAGCCAGCCCAGGCGCGCCACGCAGTTGAACACCCAGGCAAGCTCGGCGTGCTCGGGCACCTTCGACTGGTTGAACACGATGCTCTTCTTGGGGTCGAGCCCGGCGGCGAGATAGGCCGCGGTGACCTCGCGGATAGCGCTCTTCAGCGCGGCGGGATCCTGCCACATGGTGATGGCGTGCATGTCGACGACGCAATAGACGCAGTCGTGGGTGTCCTGCATCTTCACCCAATTGACCAGCGCGCCGAGATAGTTGCCGAGATGCAGGTTGCCGGTCGGCTGCATGCCCGAGAACACGCGCTGTGCGAACGCCATGATCAGAACTCCCCCAGATAAGGCGGGCGCGTCATGGCACCGTGGCGCGCGCGACGCAAGCGGCGAGATGGGTTTGGCCGCTCTGCGCCGTGCTGTGGCGTTGCGTCCTGCCGGAGCCGCCGCTATGTGTCGGCAGCTTCGGGCAGCGCCGCTGGCGCCGCACCGGCGGCCGGGCTTCCGGCCAATCTTGGGGCGTAGCCAAGTGGTAAGGCAGCGGATTTTGATTCCGCCATTCCCTGGTTCGAATCCAGGCGCCCCAGCCAACCTCTGAAAGGTCCTTGATTTCTCTCGCGAATCCCCTGGCCGATACGGCCTTCCGGCCGGATTTCCCGTCACCTGTCCGTGGAAAGCCCCCGGGTGGTGAAGCGCTGGGTCCGGCCGGGGCCGCGCGCCGGGCGCGGCATTGCAGCAGCCTTGCCGGTGCCGGGCGGCTGGAAGGCCGGCACCAGCTGGTCCGGGCCTGAGCCGATCAGGTCGGCGCGGCCCATCGCCGTCAGCGCCTCGCGCAGGATCGGCCAGTTCTCGGGGTCGTGGTAGCGCAGGAAGGCCTTGTGCAGCCGGCGCTGGCGGAGCCCGGTGGCGGTCTCGACCGGCTCGGAGGCGCCGTGGCGCACCGCATGGAGCGGGTTGATGCCGGTGTGGAACATGGCCGTCGCGGTGGCCATCGGCGAGGGCAGGAACGTCTGCACCTGATCGGCGCGGTAGCGGTTCTTCTTGAGCCACAGCGCGAGGTTCATCATGTCCTCGTCGGACGTGCCGGGATGCGCCGCGATGAAGTAGGGGATCAGATAATACTGCTTGCCGGCCTCTTTCGCGGCGGCGTCGAACATCGCCTTGAAGCGGTCATAGGCGGCAATCCCGGGCTTCCTCATCTTGTTGAGCGGGCCGCGCTCGGTGTGCTCGGGCGCGATCTTGAGGTAGCCACCGACATGGTGGGCGACCAACTCGCGGATATAGTCGGGGCTCTCGACCGCGAGGTCGTAGCGCACGCCCGAGGCGACCATCACCTTCCGGACGCCCTTGACCTTGCGCACCTTGCGATAGAGCCCGATCAGCGCCTCGTGCGAGGTGTCGAGATTGTCGCAGATGTCCGGGAACACGCAGGACGGCTTGCGACACGCGCGCTGGATTTCGCTATCCTTGCAGGCCATCCGGTACATGTTGGCGGTCGGCCCGCCGATGTCGGAGATCACGCCGGTGAAGCCCGCCGTCCTGTCGCGGATACTCTCGATCTCGCGCAGGATCGAGCCTTCCGAGCGGCTCTGGATGATGCGGCCCTCGTGCTCGGTGATCGAGCAGAAGGTGCAGCCGCCGAAGCAGCCGCGCATGATCGTCACCGAGAATTTGATCATGTCCCAGGCGGGGATCTTGGCGCCGTCATAGGCGGGGTGCGGCGCCCGCGCGTAGGGAAGCTCGTAGACCGCGTCCATCTCCTCGGTGGTGAGCGGGACCGGCGGCGGGGAGAGCCACAGATCGCGGTCGCCGTGGCGCTGGACCAGTGCGCGCGCATTGCCGGGATTGCTCTCCCGGTGCAGCACGCGCGAGGCCCGCGCATACGCCTCGCGGTCGGTTTCCACCTGCGCCAGCGACGGCAGCCGGATCACCGCTTCGCCCGAGCAGCGCCCCGCGGCCTCGTCCGCGGAGTCGAGGTCGTCGGCGCGCAGCACCGCGTAATGCTCCGGCACGCGGCGGAACAGCGCGGCGCCGCGCAGGTCGGCGAGGTCGGCGGGCGAAGAACCGGCAGCGAGCCGGTGCGCCGCCTCCACCACCGCGCGCTCGGCATTGCCGTAGAGCAGGATGTCGGCCTTGGCGTCGGCCAGCACCGAGCGGCGCACCTTGTCGGACCAGTAGTCGTAATGCGCCACGCGACGCAGCGAGGCCTCGATGCCGCCGAGCACGATCGGCACGTCGCGATAGGCCTCGCGGCAGCGCTGGGCGTAAACCAGGGTGCAGCGGTCCGGCCGCCGGCCGCCCTCGCCACCGGGCGTATAGGCGTCGTCGTGGCGAAGCCTCCGGTCGGCCGTGTAGCGGTTGACCATCGAATCCATGTTGCCGGCGGTGACGCCGAACATCACCAGCGGCTTGCCCAGCGCCTTGAACGGCTCGGCCGACTGCCAGTCGGGCTGGGCGATGATGCCGACGCGGAACCCCTGCGCCTCCAAGAGCCGGCCGATGATGGCCATGCCGAAGCTGGGGTGGTCGACATAGGCATCGCCGGTCACCAGCACCACGTCGCAGGCGTCCCAGCCCAGCGCCGTCATCTCGGCGCGGCTCATCGGCAGGAATGGCGCGGGCCTGCGCGGCAGCGGACGGTGCGGCGACCAGGAGAACAGCGGCTTGGCGAACAGCGGCTTGGCAGCGAGCGAGGTGGCGGCTTCGGCGAGGGTGTTCATTGTCGAGGCATACGGCCCCGGCGCGGCGAGTTCAACGATGCCGGCGGGGAACGGCCGGCGGCGCAATTTGACGCGCCAGGTCCGGCACCGGGCAGCGGTCGGAAATCCGGCTGCGAAATCAGGCGCGCGCGGTCTGCTCCAGCCACTGGGCGAGGATGCCCTTGCCTGCGGGCTCGTCCGCCAGGGTGAGCAGGCCCTCGCGGCAGCGCCCGGCGGCGGCGCGCGCGTCGCCGGGCGTCAGGCCGAACGTCTGCGCGAACAGCCGGTTGAAGGCGCTGAGGTTGCGGAAGCCCCAGCGATGGGCGATCGGGCCGATGCGCTGCTCGCGCAGGCTCGGCGCGGTGATCTCCTGATAGGCGCGGTTCAGCCTCTGCCTGCGGATATAGCAGGCGACGCCGCCGATCGGCTCGAACAGGCGGTAGAGCGAGGCACGCGAGAGGCCGAAAGCCCGGGCCACCGCGTCGGGATCGAGGGTGGGCGCCGCCAGATTGCGGTCGATGTAACGGCGGATGGTGAGGAACGAGGCGAGCGGCTCCGCGCCGCCGGCGGGTCCGGCGGCCGCAAGCACGGGCGCGAGCACCCGCGCCGTCAGCTCACTGATGCCGGCGGCGAGCGCATCCATCTCCGCGCGGGTCATGGCGTCGGCCTGACGGACGAGCGCGGCGAGCGCGGCGCCGATCACCGCGCCGGCGGGCGTGCCGGCCCTGAGCGCCTGGCCATGCAGCAGGTGCTCGTCGGACAGGGCAGCGACGAAGCGGGCGCGGGGCACCCACAGCGTGATGTCCTCGGTTGCGTCCTGGGCGCCGAGCTGCAGCGTCAGGCTCTGCAGCAGGTCGAGGAAGAGGATGTCGCCGGCCTCGGCGGCCACGTCGCTGGCGCCGGCGGAGCCACGGAGGCTGCCGGCGGCGATCAGCCGGATCGCGACATGATCGACCGGGCTTCGGCCGACGGTCTCCGGCGAACGGATGAGGTGCAGTCGGGTGGCCCGGCAGGTGGTGAGCACGAAACGGCCAGACGACCACGCCGCGAGACCGCCGGCAAAGGCGGCGATCTCCGCGGGCGTGGCGGCGACGTCGAACACCGGTGCGAGGCCTGCGCGCCAGTCGCGGAACGTATCGGAGGGCTGTCCTTCGGCCGGCGCCAGGGCGAACCGCCCGAGCGCCTCGGACGCCGGGACTGGAGAGCGCCGGGCCTCGGCGGGCTGCGCAGCGGCCCTCGCGGCTGCGCCGGCAGGCCGCTTGTCCGGCTTTGCGACGGGCGCGCGGTATTCCGCAACGGCAGGATCGTTTACCAATTGAGGCAACCTTAAGCCTTATCCGTTCGATCCGAGAGTACGATTTTTCATATCAATTTCTTTGCAATTTGTCTCAACTGCGCCGGACACGGTTGAGCTTCGGCCGGCAGGCAGGTTGGATCGCCGCCGAGGCCGGAACCAACGAGACGTTAACAATCCAATTTATCGGAGCGCGTGAATGTCGATTACGGTTAATCTCAATAATGCCAATGGCACCGGCACCACCTATTCGACCGCGCCGACGCCGATGTATCTGTTTCCGCAGGCGACGCTGAGCGCAAATGTGCTTGACAGCAACAGCATCGACACCATCTCGGTGCAGATCGCCACCCATACGAGCACGATGACGCTGGGCCTCGACCCCGCGGCCCAGACCCTCGCCGCGAGTAAGGGAATTACCGCCAGCTATGACGCCAATACCGGCCTGCTCACGCTGACTGGCGGCGATGAAAGGACCAGTGACTGGCAGTCGATCCTGCGCGGTATCACGTTCACCGACAGCAGTGACACGCCCGTAGATCCGGGCAGCGTGACGGTGACCGCGAAGAATACCGGTCACTTCGGAGGAACTGGTACTGACGCGCAGACCCTGCACCTCGACGTGGCGCCGGTAAATCTGTTTTCGAATACCCACACGAACGCTGACGACTTCGCCGGCGGGGGGTATGGCGCGAACAGTGGAACCGAAAACTGGGCTGGCAACTGGACGGAAAGTGGGGAGCAGACGAGCACCACCGGCGGCTGGATTCAGGTTTCCGGCGGTGAGTTGCGTTTTGGCGACGACTCGAATGGTGGAGGCAGCAGTACGCATTCCATTGCCCGCCAAGTTGCATCAAGCCTTGCTGATGCAGTCAAGGCCAATCTCAGTTTCGATTACAATTCAAACACGAGTTCAAGCGACGAGAAGATTACCGTTGAGATCTACAATGGGACAAAATGGACGACGTTAGGCGCATTCGGTGCCAACGGTGCTGACGGCTCATTCAGTGCCGACATCAGCGCCTACATTTCGGGCGGCACCTCGGTTCGCTTTTCGGTGCCAAGCTCTCTCGACAAGGGCGAATTCATCTACATCGACAACGTCAAGGTCTCCTATGACGTGCCGAGTTCAAGTTCTCTCCCGACGCAGGCGTTGAACTGGGAGTCGAACCCGCACATCCTGTTCAGCTCGGCGAACGGCAACGCCATCTGGGTGTCCGACGCCAACGACGCGAACCTTACGGTTACGCTGCACGTCGGGAGCGGCACGCTGACGCTGGGCAGCGTCGACGGACTGACCGTGACCGGAAACGGCACCGGCACGGTCGTGCTGTCGGGCGCGATCGCCAACATCAACACGGCTCTGCAGGGGCTCGACTACCTCACCACCAGCCAGGATACGACGGTCGGCGACGTCGACGACGTCCTGACGATCACCACCTCCGACGGCCACACCGGCGGCACCGATACCGATACCGTCAATATCGACGTGTACTGCTTCTATCCCGGCACGATGATCCGCACGCCGGATGGCGAGGTGGCGGTCGAGACCTTGACGCGCGGCGACCGCGTGCTGACGGCCGATGGCCGCGCCATGCCGGTCACCTGGATCGGCCTGCAGACCATCTCGACCCGCTTCGCCGATCCGCTGCGGGTGCTGCCGATCCGCGTCAAGGCCGGCGCGCTGGGCGACAACCTGCCGGTCCGCGACCTGCTGCTGTCGCCCGACCATGCCCTCCTGGTCGGCGGATCGCTGATCCAGGCCGGCGCGCTGGTCAACGGCACCTCGATCGTGCGCGAGACCGGCGTTCCGCAGGTCTTCACCTACTACCATGTCGAGCTCGACGACCATTCGCTCATCCTCGCCGAGGGGGTGCCGGCCGAAACCTTCGTCGACAATGTCGACCGGCTCGCCTTCGACAATTGGTCCGAGCATCAGGCGCTGTATCCGAACGGCAAGGCGATCAGCGAATTGCCCTATCCGCGCGCCAAGGCGCACCGTCAGGTGCCGGTGGGGGTGCGGGTGATGCTGGCCGAGCGGGCGCGGGCGATCGGCGCTGCGATGGACGCGGTGGCCTGACGGCCGCCGGCCGGGGCTCTCGACGGCGGCGCCGCGGCGCCGCCGTTTTCGTTTCCGGCGGCGACCGGCCGAGATGCCGGCGCCGTCAATGCGATCGACACCTTGCAGCCGAATTCGTAGGGGCGTCGCGGCGCCCGGCTCACCGGCGCCCCGCTCACCGCCCCCCGAGGCAGCGCCCGAGACGCTCACGCGGCTGAGCCGGGACTGGCAGGGCGAGCTGGCGATCCTCGAACAGGGCGAACTGCAGCGCCATGTTGGCCTGCACTGCCGAATGCCGTATAAGAAGACCCCCAAGCATTGGGGAAGAGCCACAACGTAAGTCACCTCTTCAGGCATTCAATAAAAATCATTTTTAAATATGAAAAATCTCTCTATGCGCCAAATACAGCGCGTCACTTTGCGGAATTTTTACATTTTCACGCATCCGGTTATGGCTTCTAATTCCTGCAAGCGGGCGAATATTTGCTGGTAGCCATCAAATAACTGTTGTATTTGCCGGCATGCCATTGTTATTTAAGCAGTATTGCCTTTCCTGCGATTTCGTTGTAGCTCTATCGCATATCTCATCATCGGCACAGGCGCGCTATGTCTGAGAATATTTGCATGCTTTTGGCATCCCCGGGCGGCAGCTTTGCTGACCAGGTATTTCAGGAATATCGCTCAAGTGTCGGGGATATATGCGATGTGATTAAGGTTGTTCACGTTAAAGACGAAGAATCTCCTCCATTTAATGAGCGTGATGGAATTCTAACATTAAACAATAAGCAAATTTTTGCGGAGGTAGTCCACAGCAAGGATATTTCCCGCGGACTAATTCCAGGAAACGTTGATTTAAAGATGATTCGTGCGGTGTCCGGCCTGAATAAATCATACTCGAGATACATATGGATGGAATATGACGTCATGGCCACGGGCGACGTCAGGCAATCAATGGAGAGGCTTATCTGCGCAACGAAAGATTGCGATTTTGCAGGTAGTTATATTTCTCCATGGAGAAATAACAATTGGGTTTGGTGGAAAACTTTAGAGCTTCCTAAAGATTTATCTGTGTCGCCAGATTCCGTCGCTTATGGCGCGTTTCTTCCTTTGATCGTTTTTTCTCGGAGATACATTGATGCGTATGCTGAACAAATCGCGCTTGGCTGGAAGGGGCATCAAGAAGTAACAATGCCGTCTGTCGCAAATTTTGTTGGCCTAAGGATGCTCGATCTTAGCAAGACGACCCCGCCATTCACGCATTATCCGCAGTTTAACGTACACAAGGTCGATCGCTTGAGGGAGTGCGTCCCTCTATTTGTTCACCCTGTCAAAGATTTGACGGCAAAAGCCGCGATCGCAGCCGATTTGACGAGCGTTTCTATAAGCCAGAAGTAATGTTATGCGGATTTTTTTATTTAGAGTTATTCTGAGATTGTTTATTTTATTTTTCTATCCGGCCCACTCATATGCGCTGGATGAGGTAAAAATAATTTCTGGGCCTCATGTCGTATTTGATTGGGCTACCCAGCGTTGTTCCTATGATGATATTCCGGATAGTCCATTGAGGGCATTCCGTGATTCCTCTGGTGCCGTTGTCGGGCTAGCGAGTCACTTCGATGTAAGGCTATTTCGTGGGGATACCTTAATTGACCTACAGCGAGTTTGTTCAATAAGTCGAAAGAGTAGTCACGCCTCAAATCCTAGTGAATATAACGATAAGATTTGGGTAACAGCGACGTGGACGGAAGACGGGGTTAATGTCTTTGCCCTCGGGCATCATGAATTTCAGGCTCACCGCCATCCTGGAAAATGCAAATTTGCTGATCTTGGAAGCTGTTGGTATAATAGTATAGTTGCCTTAAAATCAACAGATTCTGGAATGAACTTTTACAAAGTGGACCACCTTAAACCAATTGCATCGGCGAACATTCGCTCTGAAGACATGCAGGGAAGACCACGAGGATTTTTTTCGCCAACGAATATATTTTCTAGAAATGGTTATTTGTACTCAATTATACTTACTACTGGCGACCCTAGTCAGCCGTATGGCCATTGTTTGTTTAGGACTTTACGGCAGGGCGACCTCTTGAATTGGGAATATTGGGATGGTGTCACATGGATTCCATCCGCGCACGACCCTTATAAAGATTCACCAAAGCGACCCTGCAGTATTTTGAAAAATCTGTATTCAATAGGATCTGTTATTGAGCAAGGAGGGAGATATATCGCTGTGGGCGCAATGCCGGGCGGAAAGTATAAAGGGCAAATAGTTTACAATACATCTCGTGATCTTATTACATGGTCAGAGCCCCGGCCTCTAATTAATATAAAGACAGAAATGTCTGAATCGAAATGCGGTGAATACGTTTACAGCTACCCATCCATCCTCTCTCCCTCGTCAAGATCGCGAAACTTCGAAGACACCGGTGAAGAGTTAGCGCTATTCTTGACAAGGAGAAAATATAAAGGCTGCGCCGGAACAATGGAGCGCGACCTTGTCTACTTCAAGATAATAATAAAAAATGCTAATTAGATGCCTTTTTAATTGATATTAAAAATATATTGAAATTCTTTTGCCCGTGATCGACGTATTTCCAAGAGTAAATTGCTGTTCGTGGAATTCGATTTATGATATTTTCTGTCCTTAGTTTTGTAGAAAGCCACAATCCATCGTCGTTCGCGCGCAGATTCCACTGATGAAGCCCGCGATATCCTTCGCGCTCGCCTTCGTTTTCAATTGATAGTACTGTAATGACGCCCCCTTCCGCGCAAACATTATACATATTGACAAATGCCAATGCGGGATCTTCGAAGTGATCTAGAGCATTTGCGCAATTCACCAAATCGAAGGCGTTCCTCCCGAAATTGCTCTCGAGATCCTCCCCCTTGACCGGGAAAATAGACGGCAAGTGCATTAAATTGGAATCCTTCAAAAGCTTATTGTAGTGATCTGCAAGGGCATCGGTACAAACAAGCTCAACATCATATCCAGGGGCGCTTCTTCCGATTGTGCTTATTGGTCCAGATCCGACGTCTAAGATTCGAATCTTTGAGCCAAGTGGTTTTCCTATTAGTTCCAACGTTCTCGATGAAAGTTTCTCTGTTGACGAAATGCGCCGTTTACGAGATTCTTCCATCTTCGGATCTGTTAACCAATTGCGCCAATGCGAAATTTCAGATTCTATATTTTGGGCCCAGATCATCATCAGACTCCATGCTTTTTTACTTAATTGAATTTACCACGATACTAATGACAGATACGCCTTTGCACACTCCTCGTACGAGATCGGCTGGCGGATATTCGCACTCAGCCGCTCCCACAGGCCCCTGGTGCCGGCCGCCTCGGTGAGCGTGTCGGCGAGGTCGAGCGGGCTCCTCGCCTCGAAGTGCAGCCCATTCACGCCGTGCTCCACCTTCTCGGCCATGCCGCCGATATTGGCGGCGATCACCGGGCGGCGGCAGCAGAACGCCTCCTGGATCACCATCGGCGAATTCTCCCACCAGATCGACGGCACCACCACCCAGCCGACCTTGCGCATGCGGCGCGGCAGCTCGTGCGGCTCGTAGGGGCCGACCCAGCGCAGCGACCCTTCCACCACCAGCGGGGCGCGCAGCTTCTCGATCATCTCGCGGAACTTCGGCTCCTGGTGCTCCAGATTGGCGCCGTTGATCTCCACCTGCAGGGTGCGGCGCACCTCCGGCCGCATCAGATGCAGCGCCTGCAGCAGCACTTCGACGCCCTTGAACTCGGTGATCTGGCCGAAGAAGCCGAAGCGCGTGCGCAAGGCGGGGCTCTCGGCCGCCGGCGCCGCCTCGATCTGCGGCTGGCCGTTCTCGATCACCGTGATGTACTCGGCCGGGATGCCCCAGGCGATGTAGCGCCGGCGCAGGAACTCCGAGGGCGAGACGAACATGTCGGCCGCCTCGAAGTGCTTCTGGATGAAATGCTTGCGCAGCCAGAACGATTCCGCGTTGCGCTCGGGCATGCAGGCGGCGCACTCCTCCGGGCTCTCGCTGTGGCACAGCCGGCCGGAGCGCGCCTTCACCATCTGGCCGCGATGGGCGCAGATCGCCATGTATTCGTGCAGCGTCAGGCAGATGAAGGCGTCCGGCAGCTCGCGGCGCAGCTCGCGCAGCATCTCCAGGCCGATATGGGCGTAATGGTGGACGAACACCACGTCCGGCCGCTTGAGGCGCAGGAAGGCGCGCAGCGCATCGTACATGCCGTTGGCATAGGCCGTGCGCAGCAGGAACCAGTCGTGCATGTCCTGCCGCCACAGATATTCGCCCGGGCGCCGCAGGCCGATCATGCCGCAGCCCACCGAGGGCTGGTCGGTGCGGGCGAGGAAATCGACGCGCTCGACCTCGGGGTGACGCTGCAGCGAGCGGTAGAGATTGAACGCGGCCAGCTCGGCGCCGCCGACCGAGAAATCCGGATGCCCGTGGGCGATGACCAGAACCTTCATCGCCTACCCCCGCGCGCCGGTCATCTTGCGCAGCACGCTGCCCCAGCGCCTCTCGTGGCGCCAGGCGTTGTAGCGCACCACGAAATTGCGGAAGCGGTCCTGCCCGATCCCGGCCAGCGACTGCCGTTCGAGATGGATGAGGTTGACGTCCTCGACGCAGGCGATCGACAGGCCGGCGCTCCGCACCTTGAGGCAGAGGTCGGAATCCTCGAAGTCGCCGATCAGGAAGCCCTCGTCGAGCCCGCCGACCCGGTCGTAGAGCGCACGCGACATCAGCAGGCAGGCGCCGGTGACGGCGAGGCGCGGCGTCGCGCCCGCGCGCGGGTCCGGCGGCTCCAGCCCCATGCCGGGGTGCTTGTTGATGTGCGCGTTGAGCGCCGGCTCCCACACGAAGGCCATGCCGTCGTGCTGGATCGCGCCGTTGGGATAGAACAGCCGCGCGCCGACGATGCCGACATCCGCCCGCCCCTCGATCACCGCCAGCATCTTCTGCAGCCAGCCGGGCTCGACCGGGATCACGTCCGAATTGAGCAGCAGAAGATTGGGCGCGCGGGCCACCGAGATGCCGAGATTGTTGGCGCCGGAAAAGCCGCGGTTCTCGCCGGCGGTGACAATGCGGAACGGCACGCGGTTGGCTTCATAGAGCAGCGGCGCCTGCTGGCGCACCTCCGACAGGATGCGCGGATCATCGACCACATAGATCAGCTCGGCATCGGCCTTGAGCTCATCGTCCTCGGAGAATTCGAGGAGCTGGTTCAGCATGAAATCGAAGCGGCCGAACAGCGGGATGATGATCGAGCAGCGCGGGCTCTCGGGCTGCGGGCCGCACACCATGATCTCGGGCGGGCGCGGCGGGCGGGCTGCGAGCTTGGCCGCAACCAGCGAGTCGATCACCGCGCCGTCATGCTGCTCCAGCCGGTCGAAGAAGCGGTCGAGCGGGGTCGGAAACTCGAACGCCCATTTGGCGAAGCTGACCGGCTCGACCGGCGCCGCCTCCCACTGGCGCGACGCCAGTACGTGGCATTCGTCGCCGTCGAGTACGCAGAGCCGGATCTCCTCGCCCAGTGTGACGCCATGCCGCCAGCCCTGCAGCATGCCGGCATTGAAGGTGAAATTGCCGAACTCGCTGCTGAAGGCGTCGACGATGTCCGGGCGATGCCAGCGCACCGCCTCGGCCAGCGGCACGATGCGGCCGCGCTGGTCGATCAGCGCCAGCGTCACGCCCGGCACCTGGACCGTCCAGCCGACCACCAGTCCGCCATGCCCGGGAACGCCCTTGGCGTGCTCCAGGAAGCCGCGGGCGCGCTTGTAGGCGGCGGGCGCCGTCTGGAGCTGCGCCACCAGCGGCGCCAGCGAGACCGCGCTGCCCTGCAGCGCTTCGAGCAGGAAGCCGAGGCGCGCCCGGTGATCGACGAACATGCGCGCGGGATCGCCCTCGCCGTCGGCGCGGCGCGGCGCGCGCAGCCGCCGCCCGCACAGCGTGAAGGTGTCGCCCTCACCGGGCCTGACCACCGCAAGCAGGCCGCGCGCGCTCGCCGCCAGGCCCGGAAACGCCGTCTCGACATCCGGCCGGGGGAACAGGCAGGCGCGCACCGTATCGTCCGCGCTGTCGATCCGCCGGCCGGAGCCGGCGCCGACCACCCAGCCGGACAGCACGAGCCGATCGCCGACATAGGCGTAGTAGTCGACCATCAGGCCGTCGAGCACGTCGCCGGCCGGCGCGCGGATCAGATGCGGCAGTTGCGACAGCGACAGGAACGACGGCGGGGTGGCGGCCGAGGCGCGCGGAGCCGGGGGCGCGTCGCTGCGGGGCGTCTCGTCCGGCCTGCGGACGCCGCCCGGGGATGGCGACGCGGTCTGAGGTGAATTGGTCTGGGGCGAAACGGTCTGAGATACTTGCCGGCCCTCGGGCGGACGGCGCACCGGCGCGTCGAGCGCGGCTGCGGCCGCCGGCTGCGGCGGCGTCCTGCTCGTGATCTGGCCGGCGTGCTGGCCCGCATCCGCGATCATGTCCTGCCCCGTATCCTGGCCGGTCTGGCGGCCTCCGCCCTGGCGAACCGCCCCGGCCGGCTTCGGTCCGGCGGTGGGGGCGGGCGCCTTGCCGGCCGTGCGCCGCAACACCCGCGTCTTCCCGGACTGCGTCCCTGTCATCGTGCCATCACCCCGATCCGCTTCGCCTGATAGCCGCGCTCCAGGATCGCCTGCCACCAGTCCCGGTTTTCCAGATACCAGCGCACCGTCTTGTCGATGCCGGTGTCGAAGCTCTCCTGCGCCCGCCAGCCGAGCTCGGTCTCGAGCTTGGTGGCGTCGATGGCGTAGCGGCGGTCGTGCCCCGGCCGGTCGGTGACGAAGCTGATCAGCCGCCGGTGCGGCCCGGCGGGCTGCGGCGCGTAGCGGTCGAGCAGGTCGCAGATGGTCTCGACCACCGCCAGATTGGTGCGCTCGTTGCGGCCGCCGACATTGTAGGTCTCGCCCACCCGCCCGCGCTCGACGACGAGGCTCAGCGCGCGGGCGTGGTCGGCGACATAGAGCCAGTCGCGCACGTTCTGGCCGTCGCCATAGACCGGCAGCGCCTCGCCGGCGAGGCCCTTGAGGATCATGTGCGGGATCAGCTTCTCGGGGAAATGGTAGGGACCGTAATTGTTCGAGCAGTTGGTGACCAGCGTCGGCAGACCGTAGGTCTCGCGCCACGCCCGCACCAGATGGTCGGAGGAAGCCTTCGACGCCGAATAGGGCGAGTTGGGGGCATAGGGCGTGGTTTCGGTGAACAGGCCCTCCGGCCCCAACGAGCCATAGACCTCGTCGGTCGAGACGTGCAGCAGGCGGAAGGCGGCCGCCCGCTCCGCCGGCAGGCCGCGCCAGTAGCGCAGCGCCTCCTGCAGCAGCGTGAAGGTGCCGACGATATTGGTCGTGATGAACGCGCCCGGCCCGTCGATCGAGCGGTCGACATGGCTCTCGGCGGCGAGGTTCATCACCGCGTCGGGCGCGTAGGTGTCGAACAGCCGGCGCAGCGCCGCACCGTCGCAGATGTCGACCCTGGCGAAGGCGTAGCGCGGGTGGCCTTCCGCTTGCGGGATCGAGGCGAGGTTCGCCGCGTAAGTGAGCTTGTCGAGGTTGACGACGCGGGCCGCGGTGTCATCGAGCAGGTGGCGCACCACCGCCGAGCCGATGAAGCCGGCGCCGCCGGTGACGAAGATGGTCTTGCCAGCGAAACGCATGATCGGCGGCTCTCAGGCTGATGGGGTGCGGGAGGGGAGACCGGCCGCGCGGCGGATGGGGCCGGCGCCGGCAGGCGGGCGGGGTTGCGTCTCCCAGCCGCGGCACGCGCCGGGGCCGGGACTGCCGCCGGCCGCGCGTTGGCGCCGGGGCGAAACGACATTCCCAGGAATATATTGCCCAAGAATATATTGCGCCGCCTTCAACATCAGGTCCGCCAATTTATAATAATTGTCTTGCTCATCGAAGTCTGATGAAATTTTTCTCGACTTTTCTGGATTATCCGCAGCAATATTCCCCTTGGGGGTGAAGATACGCCGCGGGCGGCACGGGCGATTTCCTTCTCCGGCGCGCCTTGTTCCATATGGCGGATAGCATAGCGACATGACAGCGGAAAGCGTCACTTCCCCCAAAAGTAAGCAACCGCCGCCTTGCGCGGGTGGCAGCTTCTCAATTCGAGTCTATGTTTGGTAACCATACTCGGCTGAGCGCCGGATGACAGCTTGATTCGCCGGCGAGCGGAATGACTTCTTATCTAGGATTGATTTTTTCTATTAAAAATAGAATTACCCGCGAAGTTATCGCGAGGCGCTTGAGAGGGCGTAGGGATCGGCGTTTGGCAGCACTCGTTCATGAAGGAGTGGCTGTCCAAGACCGAGGATCTCCCGCAATTTCGGATGCCGGATCGGGAGGATCGTGTTTCTTGGAGGCGAGGATTCGCCGGTCGGGGAGGCTCACCGGCGTCGCCGTCGGGCGCATCCATGTCGACCGCGGCTATCGCGGCCACAACAAGCCAAGCGGATCTTGCGTGCCCTCTGGGCCGCACTCCTCGCACCACGGTTCATCTGAACCAGCGCTCAATGTCCGTCTTCACGGACGGTTTGCTCTTCCCCAATGCTTGGGTGTCTTCTTATACGGCATTCGGCAGTGCAGGCCGACATGGCGCTGCAGTTCGCCCTGTTCGAGGATCGCCAGCTCGCCCTGCCAGTCGCGGCTCAGCCGCGTGAGCGCCTCGGCCGCCGCCGCGGGGGTCGATGAGCCGGGCGCCGCGGCGGGCAGGGCCGTGGCGATGTGGCCGGCGAGATGCCGTGCCACGGCGCGCGTCACCAGCCCCGGGCCGGTGGCGAGCCACAGATGATCGTTGTCGCCGCGATTGATGGCGGCGGTCACCTCGGCCAGTGCGCCGGCGATCACCGGATGGCCGGGCGCCGCGGCCAGCACATTGTTGCCGATGGTGCCGTAATTCTCCTGGTAGGCGAACAGCCGCACCGCGGGCGGGATCACCGCATCGAGCGGGGTCAGCGCGCGGTCGTCGGCATCGACATAGACGCCGCCGGTCACCGCCAGATGCGCCAGCCGGAAGATGTCGGCGCGCTGCGCCGGGTGGCGCGACAGCCGGAACGCCCGCACCACCGCCGGCGGGTGGTGCGCCTTGAGGAAGGCGAGCGCGCTGGCATCGTCGTGGCGCACATGCTCCCAGCCCGGGTTGGTGCCCCGCCACCCCGCCATCAGCCCGGCAATGCCGGCCGGCGGCTCGGGCTCGTCCCAGAACTGGATGATGCGGCGCGGGATCGGGCCGGGCCCGCGCGGCGCGGCGGCCGGTCGGTCGAAGAGGCCGGCCTGCCGCAGCCGGATCAGCAGCAGCATCGCGCTCGGCGTATGGTCGGGATGGGCGCGCACGATGGCGGCGAGCGCGGCGATGGCCGGGCCGTCCGCCAGCGCCAGGGTCCGCCGCAGTTCGGCAAGCAGGGCCCGGTCGAGCAGGAACTCGTCGAGAATCTGGCCGAGATGGTGCTGGGAGATGTTGAGCGACTGGCCGCGCAGGCGGTTGGCCGCGGCGTTGAGTTGCACCGCCCGCGTCAGGTGGGCGCGCGCCGCCTCCGGGTCGAGCGTGAGAACCCGCACCCGCGCCAGCTCGGCATGGCCCCAGCCGTCCTCCGGGTTTCCCGCCAGCGCCTCGGTATAGGCAGCGATTGCCGCGTCGTAGCGCCGCCGGGCGTCGGCGATCTGGCCGCGGAAGAATGCGACGCGGGCGCGGTCGTGGGTGTTGTGGGCGGGCGGTGCCGCCAGCAGGGCTTCCGCCCGCGGCCAGTCGGCGAGGGCCGTCGCCACCAGCACGCGCTGGGAGAAGAGATAGAAGTTCGGCTCCACCGTCGCCGGCACGGCGTCGAGCTCCGCCTGCGCCTCGGGCAGCCGCCCGGCCTGGCGCAGCAGGTCGGCGCGGGTCGCCGCGATCTCCGGGCGCAGGCCGAAGCGGCGCTCGGCATGGTCCAGCACGATGAACGCGTCAGCCTCGTCGCCGAGGTCGGCCAGCGCCTGGGCGATCGGCGGATAGATCGCCGGCCGCTTGGCGTGATGCTCAAGCAGCGTGGCGATCAGCCGGCGCTCGGCCTCGGCATCCTCGGCGAGGCGGGCGAAGTCGAGCGCCGGCAGCAGCACGCCGAGATTGCCGGGCTCGAGCGACAGGGCCTTGTCCAGCAGCGCCTTGGCCTCCGCCGGCTGGCCGGCGGCGCGGCGCTCGATGCTGAGCTCGAGATGCGGCCAGACGCGGTTGGGGTGGCGCCGCGCCGCCTCCTCGAACACGGCCGCCGCCGCCGCCCGCTCGCCCTGCCGGCGCATCAGCAGGCCGAGCTGCAGGCGGGCGTGCAGGTGGTCCGGGCGGTCGGCGAGAACCTGTTCCAGCAGGGCGCGCGCGGCCGCAAAATCGCCCTGGTCGCGCAACTCGGCGGCGGTCTCGATCCGCGGCTCGGGGGCGGCCGGGTCGGCGGCGCGTGCGGCCTCGAACAGCGCCAGCGCCGCCGCGCGCTGGCCCTGCCGGCGGGCGAGATGGCCAAGCGCCATATGCGCGCCGGTGTGCCGCGGCTCGATCGCCAGCACGGCGCGGAACGCCGTCTCGGCCTCGGCGTGCTGCTGGCGCTCCATGTGGACGTGGCCGAGCCCCATCAGGGCGCCGGCATGCGCGGGGTCGGCGGCGAGCAGGGCGCGGAACCGCTCCTCCGCCCGGTCGATCTCGCCGGTCTGCAGCAGGAAGTGGCCGTACTCGTTCTCGAACGCCGGATCGCCGCCCGCCTGTTGCGCCGCCGCCTCGAGCGTCGCGGCGGCAGCCTGGAACGCGCCCCGGCGCCGCAGGAAATTCGCAAGCAGCCGCGCCGCTGCGGCATGTCCGGGCTGGATGTCCAGGGCCGCCCGGGCCGCCGCCTCGGCCTCCTCCGGCCGGCCGAGCTCGTCGAGGTCATAGGCGATGTCGACCCGCAGGTTCGCGTTGTCGGGGGCGGCTTCGGCCGCGTCCTGGAAAGCCGCGAGCGCGCCCTGGCGGTCGCCGCGCTGGCGCAGCGTATGGCCGAGCCCGGCAAGCAGGCCGACATTGCCGGGGCTGCGCTCCAGTCCCTGGCGGAAGGCGGCTTCGGCGGCGTCTGCCCGGCCGAGCTGGCGCAGCAGGTTGCCGCGCTCGCCAGCGAGGCCGGCATCGTCGGGGGCGAGCGCCGAGGCCGCGTCCAAAAGCCGGAGCGCCTCTTCGATTGCGCCGCGCCCCTTCAGCAGGCTCGCCAGCAGCCGCAGGGCGGCGGTATGGCGGGGGTCGATGTCGAGCGCGGCCCGGCACGCCGCCTCCGCCTCGTCGCCGCGGCCGAGGGCGCGCAGATCATGGGCGACGTCGACCCGCAGGTTCGCATTGTCGGGGGCGGCCTCGGCCGCGGCCTGGAAGGCGGCGAGCGAGCCCTGGCGGTCGCCGCGCTGGCGCAACGTGTGGCCGAGCCCGGCGAGCAGGCCGACATTGGCCGGGTTTCGTGCCAGCCCCTGGCGGAAGGCGGCTTCGGCGTCGTCTGCCCGGCCGAGCTGGCGCAGCAGGTTGCCGCGCTCGCCAGCGAGGCCGCCGTCATCGGGGGCGAGCGCCGAGGCCGCATCCAAGTGGCGGAGCGCCTCGTCGAGCGCGCCGCGCCCCTTCTGCAGGCTCGCCAGCAGCCGCAGGGCGCCGAGATGCCGGGGGTCGATGTCGAGCGCGGCCCGGCACGCCGCCTCGGCCTCGGCGGCGCGGCCGAGGGCGCGCAATTCGTGGGCGACATCGACGCGCAGATTGAGGTTGGTCGGGCCGGTCGCCACCTCGGCCGCGGCCTGGAAGGCGGCCAGCGCGCCCTGGCGGTCGCCGCGCTGGCGCAGCGTGTGGCCGAGCCCGGCGAGCAGGCCGACATTGGTCGGGTTTTGCGCCAGCCCCTGGCGGAAGGCGGCTTCGGCGTCGTCTGCCCGGCCGAGCTGGCGCAGCAGGTTGCTGCGTTCGCCGGCAAGGCCGGCATCGTCAGGCGCCAGCACCAGCGCCGCGTCCAGCTGCTGGAGCGCCAGATCGAGGGCGCCGCGCGCTTTGAGCAGGTTCGCCAGCAGCCGCAGCGCGGCGAGATGGCGGGGGTCGATGCCGAGCGCCGCCCGGCACACCGCCTCGGCTTCGCCGGCGCGGTCGAGCGCGCGCAGATCATAGGCGACATCAACGCGCAGGGTAGCATTGCCGGGTGCGGCCTCGGCCGCAGCCTGGAAGGCGGCGCGTGCCCCCTCGCGGTCGCCGCGCTGGCGCAGCGTGTGGCCGAGCCCGGCAAGCAGGCCGACATTCGCGGGATCACGGTCGAGCCCCTCGCGGAAGGCGGTCTCGGCGGCCTCCAGCCGGCCGAGCTGGCGCAGCAGGTTGCCGCGCTCGGCGGCAATGCCGGCATCGCCGGGCCGCAGGGCGGCCGCCGCGTCCCACTGCTGCAACGCCTCGTCGAGCGCGCCGCGCGCCTTGAACAGGATCGCCAGCAGGCGAACCGCGCCGAAATTCCGGGGATCGATGGCGAGCGCCGCTCGGCAGGCCGCCTCGGCCTCGCCGGTCCGGCCAAGCGCGCGCAGATCGTGGGCGGCCTCGACGCGCACATCGGCATTGTCGGGCGCGGCTTCGGCCGCGGTCTGGAAGGCGGCGAGCGCCGCCTCGCGATCGCCGCCCTGGCGCAGCGCGTGGGCACGCTTGAGCAGACCCGAAATATCCGGCGGAGCGGCAGCTGCGAGCTCCGGCGTGGCGACAGGCCCCGGTTCGGCGGCGGGGGCCTCAATGGCAGGGGACGCGACAGCAGGAGCTTCTGCGGCGGGAACCTCGACTGCAGGAACCTCGATGGCAGGAGCCTCTGCAGCAGGAGCCTCGGCGGGGGCCGCAGCCTGCGCCGGGGGAGCCGGTTCCACCGCGGGCGCCGCCGACGGCGTGTCCTGCGCCGGCACCTGCACCGGCACCTGCACCGGCACGGGCGCCTTGGCGGGCGGCGGCGAGGCCGGCGATGACGGGGGCGGGGGGCGGACGGCAGGGCGCGGCGTTTCGACCAGCGTGCCCAGAACCGCCTGACAGGCCGCCCCGGGGAGCAGTTTCAGTGTCCGCGCGCTGGGATCGGACGGCCTGTACTCGTTTCGCGTGACGAAGATGCAGAGCTTGCCGTTCGAGGCGATGAGTCCGTACAGGCCGCCGATCTCGGCGACCGACACGAGGCTGTAGTCGCCATTGACCAGCCCGGACCCGGCGATGCGCAACCGGATGTCGCCCGGATTTCCCCACGCCGCACCAGGGCCGGCCTTGGCGTGAACGCCATCGCCCGCCCTGCGCTCTCCGGCTTGGCCGTCCCTGGCCGGGTCGCCGCTGACGACCGTCGCGCTGTCCTGGCTGCCAAGAATATTCCCGTCCAGAACGCGGTATTGATCGCCCAGGACCGTGACCAGATAGGCGTAGCCGAGCAGGCGGTCGGAGCTGGGGGGCGGAAGGGCCATGCCGGAATACTCAGGGAGACGATGAAGACTTCAACTCGTCTGCCTTGGGTCGGGTGAGTCTCTTGGTCTCAAGCGGAACAGGAGCCGCCGGCACCGGACGTCTCCCGGGGGGCGGCGAAAGCCTCCGGGCGATTCCGCCGCCAAGCCGGGAAGCAGTCCGGGGAACGGCCTCGCGAGCTGACATGGGGGATTCGTGCACCGCCGGCCGGGCGCGAACCGCCGGCCATTCGGACGGATTTCGTATCATGACCGCGGATCGCCGCCAAACAGGCGCGGGCTGCGCAATTGGGGATTGGCCCAGGCAGGCTGAGGCGGCGCACGCAGGGGCGCGCGACCATCGGCGGCCCGGAAATTCATGTCATCAAGGACGCAAAAATCACGGGCGCAAGAATCTCGGGAGCAAGAATCTCGGGTGGAAGAATCACCCAGCCTCCGGCCGAAATCCTACGGCCTGCCGGAAGCCGCAGAAGTTGGTGTCCGGCCGGTGGGGCCGGACTCCAACTCGGTGTCATCAGGCCACGGCCTTCTCGACCGCAGCGCCGATCGCCTGGGCGCGCGCCGCAAGCTGAACCCGCAGCGCGACCGGCACCTGACGGTGCGCCTTGGCCCGCGGATAGGGCAGCTCGGTGATCGTCTTGCCCTCGGGATAGAGCGCCTGATACTCGTCCCAGTTGTCGAAGTTCAGCCGCTCGACATTGTCGACGAAGGTTTCCGCCGGAGTGTTCTCGGCGAGGACCAGCGAATGGTCGTCGAGCTCGACATGGTAGTAGGTGAAGACCTCGGGGACGTCGCGTTCGCGCACGATCGAGGTGCCGTTCACAAGCGCGCCGGCATGGATGAGCGCACCATCGACCAGGATGGCGTGGTCCGGCGAGATCAAGAGATCGCGGGTCGGAACATTGTCGCCGAGGGCGCCGGCCCGGATGCGGATCGGCAGCACGCGCAGCGGGTCGCCGAATCGGGTGGAGACGGTCTGGCGGCCGATCCAGCGCACCGGCTGGGCGGCGCCTTCGCGGGTCAGGACGAGGTCGCCCGCCTGGAGCGTCTCGACCGCCGCCTCGCCGGCGGGGGTGCGAATCATCGTGCCCGGCATGAAGCAGATCGTCACGGTCCCGTCGTCGAACCGGGCGTTCTCGACGTCGAAATCGACCGTGTCGGTCTCGCCCGTGATCCTGTTGGTGATGGAGAACGTGCCGTCGGACTCGGCGACGATGGTATAGTCGTCACGGTTGCCCGCGAAGACGACGGTGTCCTCGCCGGCACCACCCTTGATGAAATCGTCGCCCTTGCCGCCGGTGATCACATCGTCCCCGGCGCCGCCATAGATTTCGTCGTCGCCGCGGCCGCCATCGATCCTGTCGTCGCCGGCGCCGCCATGGATCTCGTCGTCGCCGCGACCGCCGTCGATGGTATCGTCGCCCGCGCCGCCGGAGAGCAGGTCGCTGCCGGCACCGCCGCTGATGCGGTCGTCGCCGGTGCCGCCATAAATCTCGTCATCGCCGCGGCCGCCGTCGACGGTGTCGTCGCCCGCGCCGCCATGGATCACGTCGCTGCCGAGGCCGCCATCGATGGTGTCGTCGCCGGTGCCGCCGGAGATCTCGTCGTCGCCCCGGCCGCCGTCGATGCTGTCGTCACCGTCGCCGCCATAGATGATGTCCTCACCGGCGCCGCCCGAAACCGTGTCGTCGCCGCGGCCGCCGCGGAGTTCGTCAGCGCCAGCGCCGCCGGTGAGGGTGTCATCGCCGGCCTTTCCATAAATGATGTCGTCGCCGGACGTGCCGTCCAACACATCGTCATCGGACGTTCCGAGTATCGGGCTGGGCATGGGATTCCTCAAGGATTTCGCTGGGATGTCGATTGAGTGCAACAAATGTTGTGGAAGTAACGGTGCGTCACCTAGATTTCCGATCCGACTAGGCTTGCGCCGAGCGTGGCAACACTAGGCGAAACTGCAGATCGAAAGCAAGCATAAGTCCGTCAGAAATGGGTGCATTTGATTACTTGATTCGATTTTACGAACTTCGCTCGCCGTCCGAGCGGCGCTCGGCACGCGGAAACACCGCATTGTCTGTGGATATTCAAGCCGGAATTGGATGAATTGGCTCAAAGTTGATGTCCAATTCGATTCTTCCGAAGTCTGGTCTGGCGGCAGCGGCGCAGGTCAGCATGAGGCGGGAAAATCTAGTTGGCTATCTTCACTCTCCTTGGGTCAACGTTGCCTTGGCTGTTGCCAAACCGGAGGCTTGGCCATTTAACCGGAACTCCGAGCTTTCCCGACCTTCGAGCCTTCTGCGCTCGCGGTCTCTGCCTGCGGTCTCGTGCCGACGTCTTCAGGCCGGGCGCGCTCGTCTTCCGAAAGTCCGCATCGTCTTGCGCAACGGTGCCCCCACCTCTGCGGGAAAGGCTTCGGATCCACACGCCTCTAGAGCGTGATCCGATCTGACTACATCAGATCGGACGCTCTAAGTTTCTGGTTTGTCGCATTTTCGCTGACGCGGCCCTTCGGGTCTTTCGCACAACCGGCATCCACTTGTGCGGAAAATGCTCTAATTGTCCGACCCGGAACTCTCCTGGTCGGGACCACCAGACGCCGCCGGGCGGCCGCCTTTTGCGCGGGTGGGCTTGGCACGTCTCCCGGCCAGCCGAATCGGCGTGCCGCTGGGGGAGCGATTCGGGATGGCGGGGCCGCAGGGCCATCGCTTGTCGCTGCCGGCCGCGGCCGATATGAGGCCCGCCATGCTGCGCACGCCCGAAGACCTGTTCTCGCTGCTCGACCGGCTCGGCATTCCGGCCGCCACCGCGCGGTGTTCACCGTCGCCGAGTCGCAGGATGTCTGCGCCGGCATTCCCGGCGCCCACACCAAGAACCTGTTCCTCAAGGACAAGCGGGGCCGGCTGTTCCTGCTCACCGCCGGCCAGGAGGCGCTATTGGACCTGAAGCATCTGCACCATGCCATCGGCGCCTCGGGGCGGCTGTCGTTCGGCTCGGCCGAGCTGCTTCAGGAGGTGCTGGGCGTCACGCCGGGCTCGGTGACGACGCTGGCCGCCGCCAATGACGAATCCGGCCGGGTCACCGTGATCCTGGAGGCCGGGCTGATGGCGTCCGAGGAGATTTCGCTGCATCCCCTGGTCAACACCATGACCACCACGCTGCGGCGCGACGATCTCATCCGCTTTCTTGAAGCGGTCGGCCACCCGCCGCAGATTCTGGCGCTCAACCGCGCCGGGGCGGCGGAAACCGAGGCGCGTGCCTGAGCGCCACTCCCGCTCGCTCGCATGTTGCGGGCCGGTTCCTGCGTTGCAATCTGCCGCATCCTGCCCCATGTGAACGGGACGAAGAACACGGCACGCTCGTGCGGGGAAGACGCGGGCAGGGACGAGGGCAAACATGTTCACCTTCGGCGGAACGAAGAAGACCGGAACAGCCACGGGCGCGGACGATGGACTGGTCCGCGACGTCACCACCCAGAGCTTCGTCAAGGACGTCATCGAGGAATCGAAGACGCAGCCGGTGCTGGTCGATTTCTGGGCGGCGTGGTGCGGCCCCTGCAAGCAGCTCACACCGGTGCTCGAAAAGGTGGTGCGCGCCGCCAAGGGCAAGGTGAAGCTTGCCAAGATGAATATCGACGAGCACCCGGCGGTGGCCGGCCAGATGGGGATCCAGTCGATCCCGACGGTGATCGCCTTCGTCGACGGCCGGCCGCTCGACGGCTTCATGGGCGCCCAGTCCGAGGCGCAGGTGGTGGCCTTCATCGAGCGCATCACCAAGGGTTCGATCGGCGGCGGCACCAAGGAGTTGCTGGAGGCGGCCGACGCCGCGCTGGTCGGCGGCGATCCGGTGGCGGCGGCCGAGGCCTTCGCCGCGGTTCTGGGCGAGGAACCGGAAAACCCCCACGCGCTGGCCGGCCTCGCCCGCTGCCATCTCGAGCTCGGCGACATCGACAAGGCCAAGCAGACCCTGGCGCTGGTGCCGCAGGCCAAGGCCAACGACCCGGCGGTGGCGGCGGCCCGCGCGGCGATCGAGATCGCCGAGCAGGCGGCCTCGCTCGGCGACCTCGCCGGGCTGGAGGGCGCGCTCGCGGCCAACCCGGCCGACCATCAGGCGCGCTTCGACCTCGCCCTGGCGCTGAACGCCCGCGGCCGCCGCGCCGAGGCGCTGAACCACCTGCTGGAGATCGTCCGGCGCGACCGCGCCTGGAACGAGGATGGCGCCCGCAAGCAGCTCGTGACATTCTTCGAGGCGTGGGGGCCGGCCGATCCGCACACCATCGAAGGCCGCCGCCGGCTGTCCTCCATCCTGTTCGCCTGACCGGCGGTTCCGATGGGCAGCAACGTTGCCTACCGCACCCCCGACGACCTGCCGGAGGTGATTCCGGTCTTCCCGCTGTCCGGCGCGCTGCTGCTGCCGCGCGGCCGGTTGCCGCTCAACATCTTCGAGCCGCGCTATCTGGCGATGGTCGACGACGCGCTGAAGGGCGCGCGGCTGATCGGCATGATCCAGCCCGACGAGACCCGCGCCGCCTCGCGCAGCCGGCCGGCGCTCTATTCGATGGGCTGCGTCGGGCGCATCACCCAGTTCGCCGAGACCGGCGACGGCCGCTATCTGCTGTCGCTCACCGGCATCGCCCGCTTCCGCGTCGAGGAGGAGATGAGCGTCGTCACCCCCTACCGCCAGTGCCGGGTGACCTATCCGTTTGCCGGCGATTTCGTCGCCGACGCCGGGGCAGAGGAGGTCGATCGCGAATTGGTGCTGGAGACGCTGGCCGAGTTCCTCGACGCCAACGACCTCAAGGCGGACTGGGAGGACATCAGCAAGGCGCCGACCGAATTGCTGGTCAACGCGCTGTGCATGATCTCGCCCTTCGGCGCGGCCGAGAAGCAGGCCATGCTGGAGGCGCCCGATCTGCCGGCGCGCGCCGACGTGCTGGTCGCCGTCACCCGTTTCGCGCTGGCCCGCAACGGCGACGACGGCGAGACGCCGTTACAGTAGGATATCCGCTCCCCCTGTCGGACGCGGCGCGCTCGGGCTAGAAGTGCTCGGGCCGCAGGGCCCTTTCGAAGGATCGCATCCATGACCGACCAGCCCGCCACGCCGGAGACCCCGGCCGCCGAGACGCCCGAGCGCCGCACCGGCGTCGATCCCAAGCTCCTGGAAATCCTGGTCTGCCCGGTGACCAAGGGGCCGCTGGAGTACCAGCCGGGCGCCAACGAGCTGATCAGCCGTTCCGCGCGCCTCGCCTATCCGATCCGCGACGGCATCCCGATCATGCTCGCCGAGGAAGCGCGCAAGCTCGAAGGCTGAAGCTGATGACCCTGCCGCCGCACATGCGCCCCGACCGTTCGTTCCAGGGGCTGATCCTGACGTTGCAGACCTTCTGGGCGGACAAGGGCTGCGTCATCCTGCAGCCCTACGACATGGAGGTCGGCGCCGGCACCTTCCACCCCGCCACCACGCTGCGCGCCCTCGGCCCTCGGCCGTGGAACGCCGCCTACGTCCAGCCTTCGCGCCGGCCCAAGGACGGCCGCTATGGCGAGAACCCCAACCGGCTGCAGCACTATTACCAGTTTCAGGCGATCCTGAAGCCGTCGCCGCCCGACATCCAGGATCTCTACCTTCAGAGCCTCAAGGCCATCGGCATCGACACCGCGCTGCACGACGTGCGCTTCGTCGAGGACGACTGGGAGAGCCCGACGCTCGGCGCCTGGGGGCTCGGCTGGGAGTGCTGGTGCGACGGCATGGAGGTCAGCCAGTTCACCTACTTCCAGCAGGTGGCGGGCTTCGAGTGCTCGCCGGTGGCGGGCGAGCTCACCTACGGTCTTGAGCGCTTGGCAATGTACGTCCAGGGCGTCGAGAACGTCTACGACCTCAATTTCAACGGCCGCGACGGCGCCGAGAAGGTCACCTATGGCGACGTGTTCCTGCAGGCCGAGCAGGAATACTCGCGCCACAATTTCGAGCATGCCGACACCGACATGCTGTTCAAGCAGTTCGAGTTCGCCGAGACCGCTTGCCGCAAGTATCTCGAAGCCGGCGACAAGGACGAGCGCCATGAGATGGTGCTGCCGGCCTACGACCAGTGCATCAAGGCCAGCCACACCTTCAATCTGCTCGATGCCCGCGGCGTGATCTCGGTCACCGAGCGCCAGAGCTACATCCTGCGTGTCCGCGAACTGGCCAAGGCCTGCGGCGCGGCGTGGCTGAAGACGGCCGGCGGCGGCGCCTGAGGGGTGGTTCGGCGGCGTTCGGATGTTTCGGGGCACGCTTGCCCCCCACCCCTGACCCCTCCCCACCATTCGCTTCGCTCATGGGGGGAGGGGAAAGAAGGCGTTTCTTCCCTCTCCCCGCGAGCACCGCGCGTGACGGGGAGGGGTCGGGAGTGGGGGGAACTCCCGTCACCCGCTCTTGCCCAAACCGCGTTTCGATGGAATGTCGAGCCACTGCCAAACAGGAGCCGAGGGCCGATGACCGCTCCCCGCACATTGCGTGACCTGGTCGGCGCGCCGAGCGTGCCGCCGCGGCTGGCCGATGCCGTCGTGGTGGTGGTCGACGCCCAGCGCGAATATGTCGATGGTCACCTGCCGCTCGTCGGCGTCCATGAGGCGCTGGCGCGTCTCGCCGACGTGCTGGCCGCCGCCCGCGCGGCCGGGGCGCCGGTCATCCACGTCCAGCATCGCGGCGCGGCCGGCGGGGCGTTCGACCCGGCCGGGCCGGGCTTCGCCTTCGCCGATCCGGCGGCGCCGGTCACCGGCGAGCGGGTGGTCGAGAAGACGCAGCCCAATTCCTTCGCCGGGACCGATCTGGCCGAGGCGGTGGCCGAGACCGGCAGCCGCCAGATCGTGCTGGTCGGCTTCATGACCCATATGTGCGTCTCGACCACCGCGCGCGCCGCGCTCGACCACGGCCTCGGCGTCACCGTGATCGCCGACGCCTGCGCCACCCGCCATCTGCCCGATCCCACCGGCGGCCCGGTCATTCCGGCGGCCGAGATTCACCGCGTCGCCTTGGCCGAGCTGGCCGACCGCTTCGCCATCGTCTGCCGCGCCTCCGACCTCAAGCGCTGAGCCATGCCCGATCTTCTGTTCGAACTGTTCTCCGAGGAGATTCCCGCCCGCATGCAGCCGCGTGCGGCCGAGGATCTCAAGTCGCTGGTCACCAATGCGCTGGTCGAGCGCGGCCTCACCTATGAGGGCGCGAAGGCCATCGCCACGCCGCGGCGGCTTGCGCTCACCATCCACGGCCTGCCGGCCCGCCAGCCCGACGTGATCGAGGAGAAGAAGGGCCCGCGCCTCGGCGCGCCCGAGGCCGCCATCCAGGGCTTCCTCAAGTCCGCCGGGCTTGCCGACATCGGCCACGCCAAGGTGGTGAGCGATGCGAAAAAGGGCGAGTTCTACGTCGCGGTGATCGAGAAGCCCGGCCGCGCCACGCTCGACGTGCTGGCAGAGGTGCTGCCCGCGATCGTGCGCGCCTTCCCCTGGCCGAAGTCGATGCGCTGGGGCGGGGGCAGCTTGCGCTGGGTGCGGCCGCTGCACTCCATCGTCGCTACCTTCGGTCCCGAAACCGAGGAGCCGGAGATCGTGCCGTTCGAGGTCGACGGCATAAGGGCCGGCAACGTCACCTACGGCCACCGGTTTCTCGCGCCCGGCCCGATCACGGTCAGGCGCTGGGACGATTATCTGACCAAGCTGGAGGCCGCCAAGGTGGTGGCCGACCCCGAGCGGCGCCGCGCCATGATCCTGCACGACGCCCGCAATCTGGCGTTCGCGCAGGGCTTCGAACTGGTGGAGGACGCTGGCCTCCTGGAGGAGGTCTCCGGTCTTGTGGAGTGGCCGGTGGCGCTGATGGGAACGTTCGACGCGGCGTTCCTGACGATTCCCCCTGAGGTGATCCGCGCCACCATCCGCGCCAACCAGAAGTGCTTCGTGCTGCGAAAAGGCGAGGGGCTGGCCAACCGCTTCATCCTGGTGTCGAACCTCATCGCCTCCGATGGCGGCGCCGCCATCATCGCCGGCAATGAGCGGGTGATCCGGGCGCGGCTGTCGGACGCCAAGTT
Organism: Blastochloris tepida; assembly: GCF_003966715.1. NCBI lineage: Bacteria > Pseudomonadati > Pseudomonadota > Alphaproteobacteria > Hyphomicrobiales > Blastochloridaceae > Blastochloris > Blastochloris tepida. The sequence continues at coordinate 2,677,790 of NZ_AP018907.1, read as the reverse complement.
CTTCTACGAAACCGATCTGGCGAAAAAGCTCGAGGAGCGGCTGCCCAAGCTCTCCGAGATCGTGTTCCACGCCAAGCTCGGCACCCAGGGCGAGCGCATCGAGCGCATCGAGCGGCTGGCGGCGGAGATCGCGCCGCTGGTCGGTGCCGATGTCGAGAAAGCCAAGCGCGCGGCGCGCCTGTGCAAGCTCGACCTCGTGACCGAAGTGGTCGGCGAGTTCCCAGAAGTCCAGGGCCTGATGGGCAAGTATTACGCCCTGGCCCAGGGTGAGGATGCGTCGGTCGCCGCCGCGATCGAGGAGCACTACAAGCCGGTCGGTCCCTCCGACCGCGTGCCGACCGATCCGGCCTCGATCGCGGTGGCGCTGGCCGACAAGCTCGACACGCTGGTGGGCTTCTGGGCGATCGACGAGAAGCCGACCGGGAGCAAGGATCCCTATGCGCTGCGGCGTGCGGCGTTGGGGGTGATCCGGCTGGTGCTGGAGAACGGGCTGCGGCTTGCTCTTGTCGATGTGCTTAAAGGGACTTTTGTTTCCTTAATAGATCTTGGACTTCAACAATGTCGAGGTGGGTTCGAAAGTCTTGCTCCTTTCCAGGATCCGGAGACTTCAGAGTCTGCCGGGCCTTCGTGGAGTGATTCAAAGTATCGTTCCATTCTGAATTCTGATGGTTTCCTTGATCGCTCTGATGCGGATATCGGCATGCATCAGATCGGTGATCCGGATCTCAGCCCAGAAGACGGAGACGATGAAACCTATCGTAGAAGAGCGGCTGCATACGAAGAGTTGATCCGTCGTCTGCGTCTCCTTGATGAAGTGCGTTTTTCTTTTGCGTTTGACGATATCGAATCCCCCCCTGAAGAGAGGAAGTCGTCTGTCAAGCGCGCGGTTGATGTCCTTGAGCGGGATGAATTTGGACGAGCGGTGCTTCGGAACATCACTTCAAATCTCCTCTCCTTCTTCGCCGATCGCCTGAAGGTCCAACTCCGTGACCAGGGCGCGCGGCACGATCTGGTCGATGCGGTGTTCGCGCTGGAGGGCCAGGACGACCTCGTGCTGATCGTCCGCCGCATCAATGCGCTGGCCGCCTTCCTCGACACCGACGACGGTAGGAACCTGCTGGCCGGCACCAAGCGCGCCGCCAACATCCTGCGCATCGAGGAGAAGAAGGACGGCCGCACCTTCGACGGCACCCCGGACCCGGCCCTCTTCGCCCAAGACGAGGAGCGGGCGCTGGCCGCTTCCATCGAGACCGCCAAGGCGGATGCGGCCGCCGCCGTCGCCGCCGAGGACTTCGCCGCCGCCATGGGTGCGCTGGCCCGCCTGCGCGGTCCCGTCGACACCTTCTTCGACAAGGTGACGGTGAACGCCGACGATCCCGCCGTGCGCGAGAACCGCCTGAAGCTCCTGAACGAAATCCGCGCCGCCACCCGCACCGTGGCCGACTTCAGTCGCATCGAGGGCTGACCGGCCGCGTTCGATCGCTTGGGTGGTCTGCCGGCCGGCGGTCGTGTTCTTCCCTCTCCCCTTGCGGGAGAGGGTGCCGAGCGATCCTTGGATCGCGAGGCGGGTGAGGGGTGAATCTTCCGGCATGCGCCGAGCGTACCCTCACCCGGCTCGCCCTCGCTTCGCTCGGTCTCACCACCCTCTCCTGCAAGAGCCTGCGCCCGGGCGCGCGCAAGCGCGGCCCGGGTGGGAGAGGGAAGGAAGAAGGCGCGCAGCTCTGGCGGCCGCTCCGCCGGCAATGGCGGGTCCCCAGCCATGCCGGCGGGAAATTCAGCCGGCTTCAATCGCCGATTGGCGGCACCGTGCGCGCGAATGGATGCGACTGCGACCACCCTGCGTCGCTACGGCCGCACCGGCGAAGGCTGAGTCTTCTTGCCGCAATGCAGTCGATGTTGCACAAAGGCTTGGCCTTTCGGGCGACCCGCCGGCCGGCCGCGCGCCAGCCAACGGACCAACCCGGGCCGGACGTTCTTCATGCGGTTTCCGGTCGATCGTGCCGGAGGCCGCATCCCACTGCACGCGGGCTGTCGCGTCCAAAAATTTAACTGCTCCGAACGGACGCGTCTCGAGGTCTAGAGTTTTCGCATTCTCTTTCGCAAAGCGGGTCCAGGTTTGCGGAGAATGCTCTATCGCGAGGGGAAGGCGACATGGCGAAATGGGTTTACAGCTTCGGCGGCGGTTCCGCCGAGGGCAAGTCCGACATGAAGAATCTGCTCGGCGGCAAGGGGGCCAACCTCGCCGAGATGGCCAATCTCGGCATGCCGGTACCGCCGGGCTTCACCATTACCACCGAAGTCTGTACCTATTACTATGCCAATGGCCGGCAATACCCGCCGGAACTGCGGGACCAGGTCGAGGCCGCGCTGCTGCGCGTCGGCGAGATCACCGGCCGCGGCTTCAACAATGTCGAGAACCCGCTTCTGGTGTCGGTCCGCTCCGGCGCGCGCGCCTCGATGCCCGGCATGATGGACACCGTGCTCAATCTCGGCCTCAACGACGTCACCGTCGAGGCCCTGGCCAAGTCTTCGGGTGACCGCCGCTTCGCCTTCGACAGCTACCGCCGCTTCATCACCATGTATTCCAACGTCGTGCTCGGCATCGATCATGACGTGTTCGAGGAGATCCTCGAGGAGTACAAGCACGCCAAGGGCTACGTTCAGGACACCGACCTCAACGCCGCCGACTGGGAGGAGATCGTCGCGCGCTACAAGACGCGCGTCGGCGAGGAGCTCAAGGCACCCTTCCCGCAGGACCCCTATGACCAGCTCTGGGGCGCCATCGGCGCGGTGTTCGGCAGCTGGATGAACCAGCGCGCCATCACCTACCGCCGCCTGCACTCCATTCCGGAGAGCTGGGGCACCGCGGTCAATGTCCAGGCCATGGTGTTCGGCAACATGGGCGAGACCTCGGCCACCGGCGTCGCCTTCACCCGCAACCCCTCGACCGGCGAGAACAAGCTCTATGGCGAGTTCCTGATCAACGCCCAGGGCGAGGACGTGGTCGCCGGCATCCGCACGCCGCAGGAGATCACCGAGGAGGCCCGCATCGCCGGCGGCTCCGACAAGCCGTCGATGGAGACGGTGATGCCCGAGGTGTTCAACCAGTTCGCCATCGTCGCCCAGACGCTTGAACACCATTACCGCGACATGCAGGACATGGAGTTCACCGTCGAGCGCGGCAAGCTGTGGATGCTGCAGACCCGCACCGGCAAGCGCACCGCCAAGGCGGCGCTGCGCATCGCCGTGGAGATGGCCGAATCCGGCATGATCAGCAAGGACGAGGCGGTGCTGCGCATCGATGCCGCCTCGCTCGACCAGCTTCTGCATCCCACCATCGATCCCAAGGCGCCGCGCACCGTGCTCGCCACCGGCCTGCCGGCCTCGCCCGGCGCCGCCGCCGGCGAGATCGTGTTCAACTCGGACGAGGCCGAGGCGCTGAAGGGCCAGGGCAAGCGGGTCATCCTGGTCCGCGTCGAGACCTCGCCGGAGGACATCCACGGCATGCACGCCGCCGAGGGCATCCTCACCACCCGCGGCGGCATGACCTCGCACGCCGCCGTGGTGGCGCGCGGCATGGGCAAGCCCTGCGTCTCCGGTGCCGGCGCCATCCGCGTCGATTACGCCGCCGGCACCATGACGGCGGGCGGCAAGGTGCTGAAGAAGGGCGACTTCATCACGCTCGACGGCGGCACCGGCCAGGTTCTGCTGGGTCTGGCGCCGATGATCGAGCCGGAACTGTCCGGCGAGTTCGCGACGCTGATGGCCTGGGCCGATGCGCGCCGCGCGCTGAAGGTCCGCACCAATGCCGAGACGCCGGCCGACGCGCGCACCGCGCGCGCCTTCGGCGCCGAGGGCATCGGGCTGTGCCGCACCGAGCACATGTTCTTCAACGAGCAGCGCATCCTGGCGGTGCGCGAGATGATCCTCGCCGACGACGAGGCCGGCCGGCGCGCCGCGCTCGCCAAGCTCCTGCCGATGCAGCGCGACGACTTCGTCGAGCTGTTCGAGATCATGAAGGGCCTGCCGGTCACTATCCGCCTGCTCGACCCGCCGCTGCACGAGTTCCTGCCGCACGGCGCCGACGAGATCGCGGAAGTGGCCAAGGAGATCGGCGCCGATCCGCAGAAGCTCGATGCCCGCGCCAACCAGCTCAAGGAATTCAACCCGATGCTGGGCTTCCGCGGCTGCCGTCTGGCGGTGGTCTATCCCGAGATCGCCGAGATGCAGGCGCGCGCCATCTTCGAGGCGGCGGTGATCGCCGGCAAGAAGACCGGCCAGCCGGTGGTGCCGGAGGTGATGGTGCCGCTGGTCTCAACCAAGGCCGAGCTCGATTTCGTCAAGAGCCACATCATCGAGATGGCCAAGCTGGTCGAACAGGAGACCGGCACCAAGCTCGACTACCACATCGGCACCATGATCGAGCTGCCGCGCGCGGCTCTGCGTGCCGGCGACATCGCTGCCAGTGCCGAGTTCTTCTCGTTCGGCACCAACGACCTGACGCAGACCACCTTCGGCATCTCGCGCGACGACGCGGCGCTGTTCCTCGACAGCTACACCGCGAAGAACATCTTCCCCGGCGATCCGTTCGTGTCGATCGACCAGGATGGTGTCGGCGAGCTGATCCAGATCGCCGCCGAGCGTGGCCGCAAGACGCGGCCGGACATCAAGCTCGGCATCTGCGGCGAGCATGGCGGCGATCCGGCCTCGGTGGTGTTCTGCGCCAAGACCGGGCTCAACTACGTCTCGTGCTCGCCCTTCCGCGTGCCGATCGCCCGCCTCGCCGCGGCGCAGGCGGCCATCGGCGCGGCCACCTCCGGCACGGCGTGAGGGCTCGTCACCATGAGGGCTCGCGCCCTTGACCTCATCCTGAGGAGGTGGCGAAGCCATCGTCTCGAAGGATGAGGGCGCCGGCGCCGCCTCTTCTTCCCTCTCCCCTCGTGGGAGAGGGTGCCCGAAGCGAAGCTGAGGGCGGGTGAGGGGCAAGAGGCGTTATCGTCTCGCCGTTACCCCTCACCCGGCTCGGATGTCGCTTCGCTCCATCCTCGCCACCCTCTCCCGCAAGGGGAGAGGGTGGCGTCGCGCCTGTCACCGGCGCGCTTGTCCGATGTGATCCATGCGCTGGCTGCCCACCAAACCCGTCTATCCGCCGCCGAAGTTCCGCACGCCCGAGCCGCCGCGGCCGCCGGTCTCGCCGCGCGTGCTCACCTGGTGGTTCGGCGGCATGGCGATCCTCGGCATCGCGTTTGGGCTCAATGCCGGCGCGACGCCCGGCGGCTTCGATCCCGACCAACTCTATGAGCTGTTCGCGCTGGGCTGCCTCGCGCTGATCGCGCTTCGGCTGTCGGTGCGCCGCCCGCTCACCGAGGTGATCAGCGGCCGCGCCATCGTCATCGGCTGCGGCGTGGCGCTGGCCGGCTTTCTCGGCGCGCAATGGCTCGCCATCCAGATGTTCGCGCAACCCGCACCATGACGCTTCCCTCGCTTTCCGACATCGCCGCCGGCGGCAAACGGGCGCTGTCGCGCGCGCTCGCCGCCATCGAGACCCATGCCGGCGAGCCGGCCTTGGCCGCGCTGCTCGACGAGGCCTGCCGCGCCGCCCGCGGCCACGTTCTGGGCCTCACCGGCCCGCCCGGCGTCGGCAAGTCGACCCTCACCAATGCGCTGATCAAGCACTGGCGCGGCAGCGGCGAGACGGTGGGGGTGATCGCCGTCGATCCGTCCTCGAAGCGCACCGGCGGCGCGCTGCTCGGCGACCGCGCCCGCATCGTCACCGATCCCGAGGATCGCGGCATCTTCGTGCGCTCGATGGCGGCGCGCGACCGGCTCGGCGGCCTGTCCGACCAGACGGTGGCCGCCATGGTGATGATGCGCGCGATCTATGACCGCGTGCTGATCGAGAGCGTCGGCATCGGCCAGTCGGAGACCGACATCGCGTTTGCCGTCGACACCGTGGTGCTGTGCATCCAGCCGGGCTCGGGCGACTCGCTGCAGTTCATGAAGGCCGGCGCCATGGAGGTGCCGGACATCGTGGCGGTGACCAAGGCCGACATGGGCGCGCCGGCCCAGCGCGCCGCCAATGATGTCAAGGGCGCGCTGACGCTCTACACCGGCCATGAGGACTGGCCGGTGCCGGTGGTGCTGGTGGCGGCCGGCCGTGGCGATGGCCTCGACGCGCTGACCGAGGCGGTCGAGCGCCACCGTGCCCATCTCGCGGCCGGCGGGCGGCTCGCTCAGCGGCGCCTCGCGCAGGAGGCGGCCTGGGTGGAGGAGGGCATCCGCGCGCATTTCGGCGCGGTCGGGCTCAAGGCCGCGGCTGCGATCGACGCCGGCCCCGCCGGCCCGTTCGGCCGCGAACTGGCGATCGCGCGGGTTCTGTCGGCCCGCCTGGAGGGCGGTCATACGGGTTGAGCGGCGGGGCGATCACCCCCGCTCCGTCTCGTCCTCGCGCGGGCGCTGGACCGGCGGGCTGGTCTGCTCGTGGCCGTCCCAGACCACCGGCCGCTCCAGCCATTTCTGGATGAAGTTCCACGACTGGCGATAGCCATTGTGCGGCAGGGTGCAGTCCGAGCAGTCCTTGCGCTTCAGCCCGTGCTTGTCGGTGAACACCTTGTAGGGGCCGGGGCACTCATAGGCGATCAGCGGGCAGTAGCAGAACAGGCAGTTGAACTCGCGCTCCACCCCCTTGTGGCAGGGGTAGAACGGGCAGGCCGTGTTGGTGAAACCCTTGAAGGCCTCGTTGTAGGTAGTGTCCTTGGGCTCCATCGCGCCTCGTGTCCGCTCCCGGTCCGCTGGTTGGGTGTCGTTCCGAAATGGGGCGGATGCCGGCCGGTTCAACCGGCCGGGCCCTATCGCGCCAGCTTCAACAGCGCGTCGAGGTCGAGATTGGCCTCGACATGATCGGCCAAGGCTTCGAGCGCGGCTTCGGTGCGCGCCTCGAAATCGAGCGCGGAGGCCTGCGCCCCCACCGTCGTCAGCCAGTGGGCGCGAAAGGCGTCCGAGCCGAACAGGCCGTGGACGTACGCGCCGGTGACGCGGCCATCGGACGACACCGCGCCCTCGGGCCGGGCATTCGCGCCATTGCCCAGCATCAGCCAGGGCTTGTCCAGGCCCGGGCCAATGGTGCGGCCCATGTGCATCTCGTAGCCGGTGACGCGCTGGCCGGAGATCCGGTCGGTCACGTCGAGGTCGATCAATTGCTTGTCCGGGGTGATCTCGGTCTCGACATCGAGGAGGCCGAGCCCCGCCGTCTCGCCGGCCGGGCCTTCGAGCCCAAGCGGGTCGCGCACCACCTTGCCCAGCATCTGGAAGCCGGCGCACAGCCCCACCACCCGGCCGCCGTGGCGGACATGGGCGAGGATGTCGACGTCCCAGCCCTCTTTCCGCAGCACATTGATGTCGGTGCGGGTGGCCTTGGAGCCGGGCAGGATGATGACGTCGGTGTCGGCCGGGATCGGGTTGCCCGGCTGCACGAATTTCAGCGACACGCCGGGCTCGGCGGCGAGCGGGTCGAGATCGTCGAAATTGGCGATGCGGGAGAGCCGCGGCACCGCGACATTGAGTCCCCGCCCGCCAAACTCGGCCGGGCGCTCAAGCGCCAGCGAATCCTCGGCCGGCAGGCGGTCGGCGCGGTCGAACCAGCGGATCACGCCGAGGAACGGCCAGCCGGTATGCTCGGTGATTGTCCTGCAGCCGGGCTCGAACAGCGAGAAGTCGCCGCGGAACTTGTTGATGATGTAGCCGACGACGCGGGCGCGGTCGGCCTCGGACAAAAGCGCGTGGCTGCCGACGATCGCGGCCATGGTGCCGCCGCGGTCGATGTCCGACAGGATCGCCACCGGCAGGTCCGCCGACTCGGCGAGGCGCATGTTGGTGATGTCGCTTGAGCGCAGGTAGACCTCGGCGCCCGAGCCCGCGCCCTCGACGATGACGAGGTCGGCCTCCGCCTGCAGGCGGCGCAAGGAGTCGAGCACCGCCGGCATCAAGGCGTGGCGCATCTTGTGATAGATGCGCGCCGGGCAGTTGCCGAGCACCCGGCCGCGCAGCACCACCTGCGAGCCGATGTCGGTCTGCGGCTTGAGCAGCACCGGGTTCATGTGGATCGAGGGCGGCACCTTGCAGGCGCGCGCCTGCAGCGCCTGGGCCCGGCCGATCTCGCCATGGGTGACCGCGCCGTCCGGCCCGGGATCGCAGTCGGCGGCCACCGCGGCATTGTTGCTCATGTTCTGCGCCTTGTAGGGGCGCACGATCAGGCCGCGGCGGGTGTAGGCGCGGCAGAGCGCCGCCACTACCATGCTTTTGCCCACGTCCGAGGCCGTGCCCTGGATCATCAGGGTGCGGGCGCGCTTCGGCAGGTCGGCGGGGGCGGGGGTGAAGACGACGTCGGCGAGGGACTGGGTCACGCGGGGGCACTCGGGCTCGAAGGGGGTGGCGCTTGCTACGAGACCGCGCCGGCCGGGGCAAGCGTGACAAGGTGGACGCTGCCGGGCGGGGCGTCGATGGAGAACGCCTCCGTCAAGGCAAGGCCGCGGGCGAGAAGCGCGCGGATGACGCCGGCATGGGTGATGGCGGCAACCGGCGCATCGCCATGGCGGCGCGTGATGTCCTCAGCGAAGGCAGAGGCGCGGCCGGCGAGTGCGGCGAAGGTCTCGCCGCCGGGCGGGGCAAGGGTGACGAAATCGCCGCACCAGGCGTCAAGCTCGGCGCGCGGAATGTCGTCCCAGCGCCGGCCTTCCCACTGGCCGAAATCAAGCTCGTGCAGGCGGTCGTCGAGCACCGGCGCGGGATGAAGTTGCGCCGCCAGCGCCCGGCAGCGGGCGGCCGGGCTCGAATAGACCGCGGCGATCTCGGCCGGGAGCGCGCCACGCACCGCCTCCGCCTCGTCCGCGAACGTCGCGGCCAGGCCGGCCTCGAAGCGGCCGTAGCAAAGGCCCGCGACGCCTTGAACCTGGGTGTGGCGCACCAGCACCAGCATCAATGTGCGCCCAGCACCACCGAGCCCAGCACCGCGAGCAGGATCGCCAGCTCGGTCACCTGCTGGGTGGCGCCCAGGCAATCGCCAGTATAGCCGCCGAGGCGGCTGTTGAACGTGGCGACGCAGCCGGTCCAGGCCAGGGCGCCGGCCGCGAACGCCGGCAGGATGGCGGCCGCCGGCAGCAGGATCAGCGGCACGATGGCAAGCCCGACCACCAGCACCAGCCGGTCGCCCTTGAGGTCGCTCACCATCGGCCGGGCGCGGCTCGCATCGGTGCGGGCATAGCTCAGCACCGCCATCACCATGGCGCCGAGCCCGCGGCTGAAGGCATGGGCGGCGATCAGCGCCACGGCGGCGACATCGGCCGGCAGGGCGGCCAGCGCCTGCCATTTCAGCCCGACCAGCAGCACCAGCCCGATGGCGCCGAACGCGCCGATGCGGGAATCGCGCATGATGTCGAGCATGCGCTCGCGGGTTGCGCCGCCGAAGCCGTCGCACACGTCGATGAAGCCGTCCTCGTGCTGGGCGCCGGTGAGCACGACGCCGCTGGCCAGCGCCAGCCCCGCCGCGACGCCGGCCGGCAGCGCCAGCGACGCCAGCGCATAGATGGCGGCCGCGACGAGGCCGACGCCGACCCCGATCAGCGGCCAGTAGCTGGTGGCGCGCCGCCAGTCGTCGTCGGCGAACGGCGGCAGCGGCGGCAGGGGAATGCGGGTGAAATAGATCACCGCGCCGAGCAGCGCCCGGCGCTCGCGCGCGAACGGGCTGTCGGGGAGGGGGGAGGGATCGGTCTGCAGGGTCATTTCAGGCGCACCGGGCAGCCGGCGACGATCAGCCATGCCTCATCCGCCACGGCTGCCGCGCGCTGGCCGAGCACGCCGACCAGATCGCGGAAGCGACGCAGGGAGGCGTCCATCGGCACCGGACTCCAGCCGATCTCGTCGCCGACGAGGATGACGGGAAAGGGCGCGGCCCTGAGCGCGGCAAGCTCCGTCTCCCAGGCGGCGAGGATGTCGTCGTCCGCCTGCTCGAAGCGCGTTGCCGTCCACAGCACCACGCTGTCGATGACGGCGCCGGCCGGCGCCGGGGCGAGGGCCGCGAGCGCCGCCGCCACGCGCTCCGGCGCCTCCAGCGTGCGCCAGGAGGGCGGGCGCTCGGCCTGATGCCGGCGCACCCGCTCGGCCATCTCGGCGTCGGTAGGATCGACTGGATAGGTGGCGACGAACACCACGCCGTCGCCCCAGCTTTGGGCGATCTCCACCGCCCGCCGGCTCTTGCCGCTGCGGGTGGGGCCGGTCAGGTATGTCAGATGGCCCATCGCCCCTCGACTTCTGCGCTTGCGGCTCCGGCGCTTGCGGATGGGCCGCAAGCCCGCACCCTTCGGCCACGAGGCCGGCTCGGTCAGCAACGTCACCGCAAGCGGCGAATTGTCCATCCGACGTGACACGGATGAGGCCGCGCCCGTGGAAAGCGCTGTTGACACCTGTTTGCCACGCACATACCAACGCCCCCGTCAAAAAGCACTCCCGCCCCACCGCCTCGATGGCCGGGGGCCGGTTTGGGGTATCGCCCCCGCGGAGGCTCGCATGCGGATTGTGCTCGTCCATCCCAACTATCACTCCGGCGGCGCCGAGATTGCCGGCAAATGGTCGCCGGCCTGGGTCGCCTATCTGGCCGGCTACCTGAAGGCCAACGGCTATTCGGACATCCGCTTCATCGATGCGATGACCGATAATCTGACGGACGACGAGCTGCGCGCGCAGCTTACGGCGTCGGGGGCGGACATCGTCGGCACCACCGCCATCACGCCGGCGATCTACAAGGCCGAGCGCGTGCTGCAGATCGCCAAGGAGGTGAACCCGAAGGTGGTCACCGTGCTCGGCGGCATCCACGGCACCTTCATGTACCAGCAGGTGCTGATGGAGGCGCCCTGGATCGACGCCGTGGTGCGCGGCGAGGGCGAAGCGGTGATGCTGAACCTCGCCCGGGCGGTCGACGAAGGCCGCTGGCCCGACTGCCGCGGTCAGGTCGCCGGCATCGCCTATGCCGACGGCACCAAGGTGATCGCCACCCAGGCCGAGCCGCCGATCCGCGACGTCGACACCATCGTCGCCGACTGGGGCATCCTGGACTGGAACAAGTACATCTACATCCCGACCGGCACCCGCGTCGCCACCCCCAATCTCGCGCGCGGCTGCCCGTTCACCTGCAGCTTCTGCTCGCAATGGAAGTTCTGGCGTGACTACCGCGTCCGCGACCCCAAGAAGGTGGTCGACGAGATCGAGGAGCTGGTCACCAAGTACAAGGTCGGCTTCTTCATCCTGGCTGACGAAGAGCCCACCATCAACAAGAAGAAGTTCATCGAATTCTGCGAGGAGATGATCAAGCGCAATCTGCCGGTGCAGTGGGGCATCAACACCCGCGTCACCGACATCATGCGCGACGAGGAACTGCTGCCGTTCTACCGCAAGGCCGGCCTCGTCCACATCTCGCTCGGTACGGAAGCGGCCGCGCAGCTCAACCTCGACATCTTCAACAAGGAGACCACGGTCGGCCAGAACAAGCGGGCGATCGACCTCCTGCGCAACGCCGGCATCGTCACCGAGGCCCAGTTCATCGTCGGTCTCGAGAACGAGACCGCCGAGACGCTGGAGGAGACCTACCGCATGGTCCGGGACTGGAACCCGGATATGGCCAACTGGTCGATGTACACGCCCTGGCCGTTCTCCGACCTGTTCAAGGAGATGGGCGACAAGGTCGAGGTGTTCGACTTCGAGAAGTACAACTTCGTCACGCCGATCATGCGCTCGAAGGCGCTCGACCGCGCCGAGTTGCTCGATCTGGTGATGAAGAACTATCGCCGGTTCTACATGAACAAGGCGCTGTTCGGCTACATGTGGGAGCGCGACCCGCTGCGGCGCAGCTACCTCGTCGGCTGCCTCAAGGCGTTCCTCAAGAGCGCGTTCGAGCGCAAGTTCTACGACCTCGGCAAGCGCGGCTATTGGGGTCCGCTGTCGAAGAAGTTCCTCAAGTTCGAGTTCGACAACTCGCGCAAGCTGGCGGATGCGCCGATCGCCCAGCAGTCGGCCGACTGGAAGAGCGCGCCCAAGCGCAAGCAGGACACCGCGGCCGCGACCACCGCGGCGGCGGTGGCCGAGATGCGCGCCTGCGGCGGCTCGACCGAGCAGATGGACGACATCGTCGTGCCGCCGGCCGAGAAGATCATGGCCTGCGGCGGCGGCACCCAGCAGCTGCCGGAGAACGAGCCGGTCGCCAAGGTGCACTGAGCGCGCCGCATACGTCGGACGCACAATTCCGCAATGGCCGGGCCTCGTCCCGGCCATTGTCGTTCTGGCGCCCGGTTGCAGCCAGTGTCTGGTGCTGGAGTCGATGAATGGCCCCGTCGCCGTTCATCCACGGCCAGGGACGGGCGCCCCGGCGCAGTCCGCGCAGGGCGGCTTCCAGCTTTTCCGAAATTGTTCCGGGTCAGCGCAGCAGGGTCGCCCGCGCCCACCAGCCGGGATGGGCGGCCCGCAGCTTTGCTGCCGCCCGCGAGGCATCGCGCGGCGTGGCGTAGAGGCCGAACACCGTGGCGCCGGAGCCCGACATCCGCACCAGCCGCACCCCGGCGGTCGCCGCCACCGCCTCGATCGCCGTGCCGACCTCCGGCGCCAGCGCCCGCGCCGGCGGCTCAAGGTCGTTGCGCAGCCCGGTCAGCGCGGCGATCAGCGCCTCGCGCGAGCCGGGAATGCGGTCCTCGGCGGGATGGTCCGAGCCGATGTCGGTTCCGGGCGGGATGGCGAGCGCCCGGAACACCCCCACGGTTGCCACCGGCACGCCGGGATTGACCAGCACCGCCGGCAGCGGCGGCAGGGCCAGCGGCGGGCCGAGGTCATGGCCGGTTCCGCGCATGATGCGGGCGCAGTGGGACAGGCAGACCGGCACGTCCGCGCCGGTGGCGCAGGCGGCGGCGTAGAGCCGCCGATCGTGCGGCGCCAGCCCGTTGGCGCGGGCGAGAAGCCGCAGCGCGGCGGCTGCGTCGGCCGAGCCGCCGCCGAGCCCGGCCGCAACCGGCAGCCGCTTGGTCAGCACGAACCGGCCGGCGGTCAGGCCTGGGACCTCGGCGGCGAGCGCGCGCGCCGCCTTCAGCACCAGATTGTCGTCCTGCGGGCCGGCCTTGGCGGCGGTCGGCCCGGCGACGTCGAGCGCCAGCGGCCCGTCCGGCTCCAGCGTCAGCGTGTCGCCGAATCCGGCGAACACCACGAGGCTTTCAAGCATATGCCAGCCGTCGCTGCGGCGTCCGGCGACGTGCAACGTGAGATTGATTTTGGCTGGGGCGCGGTCGATGTATGGCATACGGGCGCCCGATGAACCGCAATTTTGCGGCGGGTTCAAGAGTCTTTTACTGCGACGGGCCGCAACCTTGCCGGCGCCGGGGAAAGCGTCCATTCTCCGCGCAACTGGCCGGACTGTCCGGCAACAGAGGATTCCTCCTTGACGAAACTTGGCCGTTTGGTGGTCGCTGCCCTGGTCCTGTCGTCGGTTGCGGGGGAGGCAGCGATGGCTCGCCCGCAGATGGCCCAGGGTGGCGGTACCGAATTCGTGTCGCTGTCCGGCGCCTATCTCGCCGGCCGCCTTGCCGGGACGCTGCGCGACAATGCTGCCGCGACCGATTATTTCAAGGCTGCGCTGAAGGTCGATTCGAAAAGCCCCGAGGTCGTCGAGCGCGCCTTCCTGGTGATGCTCGCCCAGGGCGACATCAACGACGCCGCCAACCTTGCCGAGCGGCTGGTGCAACTGGACCGCCAGCACCGCATCGCCCGCCTCGCCATCGCGGTACGCGCCATCAAGGCCAAGCAGTACCAGACGGCGCGCGCCCAACTCGCCCAGTCGGTGCGCACGCCGATCGCCGACCTCACCGCGACGCTGCTCGCCGCCTGGACCGCCTATGGCGCCGGCGACATCAAGAGCGCGATCGAGCTGCTCGACCGGCTGCAGGGGCCGGAATGGTACGCCACCTTCCGCGATCTGCACGCCGGGCTGATTCTCGATCTCGCCGGCCAGAAGAAGGAGGCCGGCAAGCGGCTGGAGCGCGCCTACAAGACCAGCCCGACCGAATTGCGGGTGGTGGATGCCTATGGCCGCTGGGCCTCGCGCAACGGCCAGCGCGAGGTGGCGCTCGACGTCTATCGCGGGTTCGACAAGCTGCTGCCCAAGCACCCGCTAGTGGTCGAGGCGATGGAGACGCTGGAGAAGGGCAAGAGCCTGCCGCCGCCGGTGCGCTCGGCCCAGGAGGGGGCGTCCGAGGTGCTCTATGGCCTCGGGGCCGCGCTCGCCCGCCAGGGCGGCGAGGATCTCGGGCTGATCTATCTGCAGTTCGCGCTCTATCTCACGCCGCAGCATCCGCTGGCGCTCTTGTCGCTGGCCGACCTGTTCGAAACGCTGAAGAAGCCGGAACTGGCGATCGAGGTCTATGAACGCGTCCCCGAATCGTCGCCGCTGAAGCGCAATGCCGAGATCCAGCTTGGGCTCAATCTCGACCAGCTCGACCGCACCGACGAGGCGCGCGAGCATCTCGAGGCGCTGGTGAAGGACGATCCCGAGGATCTCGACGCGGTGATCGCGCTCGGCAACGTGCTGCGTGGGCGCAAGCAGTTCGAGGAGGCGGCCAAGGTCTACACCCAGGGCATCGACAGCCTGGAGAAGCCCGAGCGTCGCAACTGGATGATCTATTATTTTCGCGGCATCTGCTACGAGCGCTTCAAGGACTGGCCGAAGGCCGAGGCCGATTTCAAGAAGGCGCTGGAACTCTACCCCGATCAGCCGCACGTGCTGAACTATCTCGGCTATTCGTGGGTCGACCAGGGCGTCAATCTCGAACAGGGCATCGAGATGATCCGCCGCGCCGTGCAGCTTCGGCCGGACGACGGCTACATCGTCGACAGCCTGGGCTGGGCGCACTATCGGCTCGGCCGCTTCGAGGAGGCGGTCGACGAGCTGGAGCGCGCCATCGAGCTGAAGCCGGACGATCCGGTGATCAATGACCACCTCGGCGACGCCTATTGGATGGTGGGCCGCAAGCTGGAAGCCCTGTTCCAGTGGAGCCACGCCCGCGACCTGAAGCCCGAGCCTGACGATCTGGTGAAGATCGAGGCCAAGCTGAAGAACGGCCTGCAGATCCCGGCCAAGCCGAAGGCGGAGAACGACAAGGTCCGCAGCGGCGGCTGATCCGCCGCTCCGGGCTGCCCGCCCCCTCTGTCCGGTGGCGGATGACGGTGCCGTCATCGGGACCGGCTATGGCGCCAGTGTCCACCGCGCCGCTAAGCTGGGAGCATGACCGTCTCGCCCGACAGCCGCCTGCCCGCCGCCCTTCTCGACCGCCTCGCCGCTTTGGTTGGGCCGCGGCACGTCCTGGTCTCGCCCGACGACACCGCGTCCTATCTGACCGAGAGCCGCGGCCTCTATGCCGGGCGGGCGCTGGCGGTGGTGCGGCCGGGCTCGACCGATGAGGTCGCCGCCGTGGTGCGGTTGTGCCACGAGACCGGCACGGCGATCGTGCCGCAGGGCGGCAATACCGGCCTCGTCGGCGGCCAGATCCCCGACGATACCGGCCACGAGCTCGTGCTGTCGACGCTGCGCCTCGACCGCATTCGCGAACTCGACCTCGAATCGGCGACCATGACCTGCGAGGCCGGCGTGACGCTGAAGCGGGCGCAGGATGCGGCGGCCGAGGCCGGCCGGCTGTTTCCGCTGTCGCTCGCCGCCGAGGGCACGGCGACGATCGGCGGCAACCTCGCCACCAATGCCGGCGGCACCCAGGTCATCGCCTACGGCAATGCCCGCGACCTCGTTCTCGGGCTGGAGGTGGTGCTGGCCGACGGCCGCGTGTGGCGGGGCCTGCGCAAGCTGCGCAAGGACAATACCGGCTACGACCTGCGCCATCTGTTCATCGGCGCCGAGGGCACGCTCGGCATCATCACCGCCGCCGTCCTCAAGCTCTTTCCGGCGCCGACCGCCGTCGAGACGGCGCTGATCGGCCTCGACTCGCCGGCCGATGCCCTGGCGCTGCTCGGCCTCGCCCAGGCGCGGGCCGGCGGCACCGTCACCAGCTTCGAGCTGATGGCCCGCATCTGCCTCGATTTCGTGCTCGCCCATATTCCGGGTACGCGCGATCCGCTGGCCGGGACGCATCCCTGGTACGTGCTGCTGGAGGTGTCCTCGCACGGCGGGGCGGAGCTGCGAGGCCGAATCGAGGACTTGCTGGCCGAGGCGCTGGAGCGCGGCCTGATCGCGGATGCGGTGGTTGCCGCGAGCCTCGATGCCCGCGCCGGGCTGTGGCGCCTGCGCGAATCGATCCCCGCCGCCCAGAAGCCGGAGGGCGGCTCCATCAAGCACGACGTCTCGGTGCCGCTCACCGCCGTGCCGGCCTTCCTGGCCGAGGCGACGGCGGCCGTCGCCGATCTCATGCCGGCGGCGCGTCCGGTGCCGTTCGGCCATCTCGGCGACGGCAACATCCATTTCAACATCACCCAGCCGCCGGGCGCCGACACCGCCGCCTATCTCGCCCGCTGGGAGGAGGTGAACGCCCTCGTCCACGCCATCGTGATGCGCCACGGCGGCTCGATCTCGGCCGAGCACGGCATCGGCCGGCTGAAGCGGGGGCTGTTGCCCGGCATCAAGGATCCGGTGGAGCTCGATCTGATGCGCGCCATCAAGCGCGCGCTCGACCCGGACGGCCTGCTCAATCCGGGCAAGGTCTTGTGATACGGTTTCCGGCTGATCGAGCCGGAGAACCGTATTCCGATCGCCGAAAATCCCGGTATCGAGACTCTCTTGAGGACCTGGGGTTTTCGGCGAGTCCGTTTCCGGTATCCCGAAGGGATCAACCGGAAACCGTGTGAAAGACAGCCGCTGGATTGTCGCGCCGCCGCGCATTATCCGGATGTTTAACGATCAGGCCGATGATCGCCGGTCAGTTTCGACCACACACCAGTCCGACCGATGACCCTGGCTGAGCCAAACCACACGGATGCCTCCGCGCCGCGGCTCGATCCGGAGCGCCTGAGGGCGGCCAATCTCCACCCCGAGACCGGGCTCGCCACCGACTATCTGAACCGCTTCAACGAAGCGATCATGCTGCTCGAACTGGTGCCCGACGATCCCGGCTGCGCCGAGGAACTCGCGCACTGGGAGCCGGCGGACTATGTGCAGCACTTCTCCCGCTCCAGCTTCAAGGCGCGCGATCTCGCGATAGAGGCCTATCACCGGGCGCCGGCGGTGCTGCGCCACCGGCTGAACGAGATCGGCGCCACCATGACCGACATCATCGTCCAGGCGCGGGCGGCGCTGGCCGCCGGCCCGGCGGAGGACGAGGCGCGGGCGCTGGTCGAGGCGGCGCTGGCCGACCTCAAGGAATATTTGTCGGAGGCGAGCGCCGTGATCCACGGCAAGCCGCTGCAGGAGGCTGCCTCCACCCGCGAGACCCAGGACGGGGTGGACGCCCTGTTCGCCGATCCGCCCGCGCGGTGAGCGTCTCCCGTTATTATCCGGCAGCGCCCGTGCTGGGCGCCAGCGCGGCGATCTTCCGCAACGGCCGCATGCTGGTGGCGCGCCGCGGCCGCGCCCCGATGGCAGGGCTGTGGAGCCTGCCTGGCGGCGGCGTGGAAGTGGGCGAGACGCTGCACGAGGCCGTCCGCCGCGAGGTGCGCGAGGAGATCGGCTGCGAGATCCGGCTTTGCGCCTTGATCGGCCATGCCGAGATCATCCACCGCGATCCGGACGGCCGAGTCGCCCGCCATCTGGTGGTCGCCTGCTTCGCCGCCGAATGGGCGGCCGGCGAGCCGGCGCCGAGCGCCGAGGCGCCCGAGATCGCCTGGGTCGACCGGGAGCAGCTCGCCGCCCGCCCCACCACCGACCGGCTGGACGAGCTGGCCGCCGCCGCGGCCGCGAGCCTCGGCGTTCCCTGGTAGGACCTTGGACCAAGGAAGGGCCTCGGACCAAAGGTAGTACCTTGGACCAAGGACCCCAGCGCGCCGGTTTCCACCGCCCCGGCAGTGCTCTATAGAGGGATGTCGCTGTCCGGCCGTGCGGGCCGGAAACCGTATCAAAAGGGCCGGCGCGCCGGTCGGACACAGCCCGACTGGTGGATGCCCTGATACGAAATCCGGCCGATCAGGCCGGAGTTTCGTAGTCCGATCACCGAAAACCCCGTTATCGAACAAGGGGTTTTCGGCGAGACCGTTCCCGGTATCCCGAAGGGATCAACCGGAAACCGTATGAAGCCCCGGCATTTCGCGAATGTCCTTCAACACCTACGGCCATCTGTTCCGCGTCACCACCTTCGGCGAGAGCCACGGGCCGGCGATCGGCTGCGTCATCGACGGCTGTCCGCCGCGCATCGCGCTCTCGGCCGCCGACATCCAGGCCGACCTCGACCGCCGCCGCCCCGGCCAGAGCCGCTTCACCACCCAGCGGCGCGAGCCCGACACGGTGAGGATCCTGTCCGGCACCTATGTCGACCCGGCCGACGGCATCGAGCGCACCACCGGCACGCCGATCGCGCTGATGATCGAGAATGTCGACCAGCGCTCGAAGGACTATTCCGACATCGCGCTGAAGTACCGGCCGGGCCACGCCGACTTCACCTATGACGCCAAATACGGCATCCGCGATCCGCGCGGCGGCGGCCGCTCCTCGGCGCGCGAGACCGCCTGCCGCGTCGCGGCCGGGGCGGTGGCGCGCAAGGTGGTGCCGTTCGTCACCATTCGCGGTGCGCTGATCCAGGTCGGCCCGCACGCCATCGACCGCGCCCGCTGGGACTGGGAGGAGACGGCCAAGAACCCGTTCTTCTGCCCGGACGCCGAGACCGCCCAGCGCTGGGAGGCCTATCTCGACGGCATCCGCAGTGCCGGCTCCTCGATCGGCGCCATCGTCGAGGTGGTGGCGGAGGGCGTTCCGGTCGGCCTCGGCGCGCCGCTCTACGGCAAGCTCGATTCCGACATCGCCAGCGCGATGATGAGCATCAACGCGGTCAAGGGCGTCGAGATCGGCGCCGGCTTCGCGGCGGCGGCGCTTACCGGCGAGGACAACGCCGACGAGATGCGCATGGGCCGTGACGGCGCGCCGCAGTTCCTGTCCAACAATGCCGGCGGCATTCTCGGCGGCATTTCCACCGGCCAGCCGGTGGTGGTGCGCTTCGCGGTCAAGCCGACCTCGTCGATCCTGACGCCGCGCCGCACCATCGACCGCGACGGCAATGACACCGAAATCCTCACCAAGGGACGGCACGACCCCTGCGTCGGCATCCGTGCCGTCCCGGTGGGCGAGGCGATGATGGCGGCCGTGCTCGCCGACCATTATCTGCGACATAGAGGACAGACCGGATGAGCCGCGTTCGACTGGAGGGGGAGGCCGCCATGACCGACAGCCAGGAGCGGGTGCGTACCGCGATCGATGCGTTCCGCACCGGGGCGATCGTCGTGGTCACCGACGATGACGACCGCGAGAACGAGGGCGACCTCATCGTCGCCGCTTCGCAGTGCACGCCGGAGAAGATGGCCTTCATCATCCGCCATACCTCGGGCATCGTCTGCGCGCCGCTCACCGCCGCCGACGCCCGGCGGCTGAATCTGGAGCCGATGGTGGCGCGCAACGACGCCCCGCTCGGCACCGCCTTCACCGTCTCGATCGACGCCCGCCACGGCGTCACCACCGGCATCTCGGCCGAGGAGCGCGCCACCACCGTGCGCGCGCTCGCCAACGGCAATATGGGCGCCGGCGATTTCGTGCGGCCCGGCCACATCTTCCCGCTGATCGCCCGCGAGGGCGGCGTGCTGATGCGCTCGGGCCACACCGAGGCGGCGGTCGATCTGTGCCGGCTCGCCGGCCTGCCGCCGGTCGGCGTCATCGGCGAATTGATGAACGACGACGGCACGGTGATGCGCGGCGACGAGATCAAGGCATTCGCCGAGCGCCACGGCCTCACCCGCCTCGCGGTGGCCGACCTGATCGCCTGGCGCCAGCGCCGCGACAAGCTTGTGCGCCGCATGGCCGAGTTCCCGGTCGAGACCGCCCATGGCCGCGCCACCGGCTTCAGCTACTGGACGCCATTCGACAATGTCGAGCATCTGGCGCTGGTGTTCGGCGACATCGGCGACGGCCGCGACGTGCTGGTGCGGCTGCACCGCGAGCAGATCCTGCGCGACGTGTTCGGCGCCGACCGCTCGCTCGACCGGGCGCTGGAGCGTATCGCCAGGCTCGGCCGCGGCGTGCTGGTGTATCTGCGCGAGGGCACGGCCGGCGTGCCGCACGAGACGCTGGCGCCAAGCGGGACGGAGGAGTCCGAATCCGCCCGCAAGCGCGAGGAGCAGTGGCGCGAGATCGGCCTGGGGGCGCAGATCCTCAAGGATCTCGGGCTGGTGTCGATCCGCCTCCTGGCCTCCAAGTCGCGCACCTATGTCGGCGTCGCCGGTTTCGACATCGAGATCCTGGCCACCGAGCTGGTGTGAGGCGAGACGGCGGGATCGACTTGCCGCAGTGGTTGCAGGAGACACCTGTTCATCATATTGTATATGATATGCGAGTTGTCCTGGATACCAGCGCATTTGTCGCTGCGATCCGAAGTCCGCACGGGGCGTCGGCGGAGCTGCTGCGCCGGGCGGTGACAGGGCGGCTGACATTGCTCGCCAGCGTGGCCTTATTCGCCGAATACGAAGCCGTTGCCACTCGGAGCGAGCATCTGATTGCTGCGGGCGCAACCGAGGCAGATATCAGGAATACTCTCGACGTGCTTGCCGGTTGGATTGAGCCTGTCGAGATCTTCTTTCTGTGGCGGCCTCGATTGCGCGATCCGGACGACGATATGGTTTTGGAGACAGCAGTGAACGGCCGGGCAACCATGATTGCGACGTTCAATGTCGCCGATTTCGGCGCCGCAGCGTCGGAGTTCGGTATGGAAATCGCCCGTCCGGGCACTGTCCTCGCCCGCCTGCGAGAGGAGACCTGACATGGCCTCGAGCAATTACGCTTTGCGCCTGCCGGCTTCGCTGAAGGCGATCGCCGCCGAGATCGCGCGCGCCGATGGCACGACGCTCAACCAGTTCATCGTCTCGGCGGTGGCCGAGAAAGTCGCTGCGCTTAAAACCGCCGACTATTTTGCCGAGCGGGCGGCGCGCGGCGACCGGGCTGCATTCGATCGCTTCATGAACCGCACCGGTGGTGAGCCGCCGCGCGACGGCGACGAAGCCTGAACCGCTGCACCGTCATTCGCATCCCGGCCCTGTCCGCGCGAATTCGTGATCGCCGGACCGCCTGACGGCGGCACGGCTTGCCGCCACACTGGCGGGGACGCGGCTCCTCCGCGTCTCGCTGGAGGCCGGTCGTGACGAACCCCCGTCGTCCGTGGCCGCCGCTTCTCGCCCTGGCCGCGCTCGGCGCCCTGTTGGCGGTGCCGGCGCGCGCCGATGTCGAGATCGCGGTGGATGTCGAGCTGATCCTCGCCGTCGATATCTCCTATTCGATGGACGAGGACGAGCAGCGCCTCCAGCGCGACGGCTATGCCCAGGCGCTGGTGTCCGGCGAGTTTCTCGACGCGGTGAAGGCTGGCCCCAGCGGCCGCATCGCCATCGCCTATGTCGAATGGGCCGGCGCGTTCGAGCAGCAGACGGTGCTCGACTGGTCCCTGCTCGACGGGCCGCAGAGCGCCCGGGACATTGCGGAGAAGATCACGCGGATCCCGCTCCGGCGCGCCTTCCGCACCTCGATCTCCGGCGCCATCGCCTATGCCGAGCTGATGTTCGACGGCAACGGCTATCGCGGCCTGCGCCGGGTGATCGACATTTCCGGCGATGGCGCCAACAATCAGGGCGAGCCGGTCACCAGCGCCCGCGACCGCGTGCTGAAGGACGGCATCGTCATCAACGGCCTGCCGCTGCAGCTCAAGCGGCCGAACGCGGCGATGATGGATGTCGCCGACCTCGACCTCTATTACGAGGACTGCGTCATCGGCGGTCCCGGCGCCTTCGTCGTGCCGGTGCGCGCGCCCGAGCAGTTCGCCGAGGCGATCCGCCGCAAGCTGGTGATGGAGGTCGCAGGCATCTCGCCGGCCATGCCGCCGGTGATCCGGGCCTCGATGTCCGCGCCGCGGGTCGACTGCGCCATCGGCGAGCGGATGTGGCGCGAGCGCATGCACAATTGACGGCTACCGCTCGAACCGCGCCACCACCTCGACATGCGGCGAATAGAGGAACTGGTCGACCGGCACCACGCGCACCAGCCGGTAGCCGGCCGCCACCAATAGCGCCGCGTCGCGGGCGAAGGTGGAGGGGTTGCACGACACCGCGACGATCGCCGGCACGCGGCTCGCCGCCAGCCGCTTGGCCTGCGCCTCGGCGCCCTGGCGCGGCGGGTCGAACACCACGGCGCGGAAACCATCCAGTTCGCGCTCGATCAGCGGTCGGCGGAACAGGTCGCGCGCCTCGGCGGCGACCGGCTTCAGCCCCTGCGTGGCGCGCGCGGCGGCCTGGAGCGCGGCGATCGCCGCCGCATCGCCGTCGATGGCGGAGACCCGCACGGTTTCGGCCAGCCGCAGCGCGAAGGTGCCGACGCCGGCGAACAGGTCGAGCACGCCGGCCTTGGCCGGCAGCTTGCCGATCATCTCGCTCACCAGCGCCGCCAGCGTCGTCTCGGCCGCCGCGGTCGCCTGCAGGAAGGCGCCCGGCGGCAGCTCGACGGAGGCGCGGCCGATGACCACCACCGGCGGCCGGCGTCGAACGATCAGCTCGCCGTGCAGCGTCAGGCGGGCGAGATCCTGCTCGTCGGCGAGGCGCACCAGATCCTGCCGGCGGCGCTCGGCGATCGGCCCGGCGCCGCGAATGTCGATGTCGAGGCCGCCCTCGGTGGCGGTGACCTGCAGGTCGAGCGGCTTGTCGGTGAACACCAGGGCCTCGGCCAGCGCCCAGCATGCCTTGAGCGCCCGATCGAGCGCCGGGTCGAGAATCGGGCAGGCCGAGATCGGCACCACGCGGTGGGCGCGCGCCGCCATGAAGCCGACCGCCAGCACGTCGTGGGTGGTGTGACGGGCGTGGAAGGTGGCGCGCCGCCGGCCGCGCCCGTGCGCCGGCACGAGGTCTTCAACCTCCGCCTCGAGGCCGGCATCGGCCAGCGCCGAGACCACGAGGTGCCGCTTGAACGCGCGATAGGCCGGCTCGGCCACGTGCTGCAGCGCGCAGCCGCCGCACACCCCGAAATGCGGGCAGGGCGGCGCCACGCGGTCGGCGCTGGGCTGGAGCACGGCAACCAGCTCGGCGCGGTCCTTGCCCGGCACTGGGCTCACCTCCACCACCTCGCCGGGCAGGGTGAAGGGTACGTAGAGCGGCCCGGCGGCGGTCTCGGCGCAGCCGTCGCCGCGATGGCCGAGGGAGGCGATGGTAAAGGTTTCTGTGGTCATGTGTGCGCCAGGAACTGTGCGGCCATCAGGAATTCGCGGTTGCCGTCGCCGCCTTCGATCGGCGAGGGGATGACGCCCTCGACCGTCCAGCCCAGCGCGCGCGCGGCATCCGCCACCTTGTCGCACACCTCGGCATGGATTGCCGGCTCGCGCACCACGCCTTTCTTCACCCGCTCGCGGCCGGCCTCGAACTGCGGCTTGATCAGCGCCGCCAGCCGCGTGCCCGGCCCCGCCACCGATGTTGCCGCCGGCAGCACCAGCGTGAGCGCGATGAAGGCGACGTCGATGACGATGAGAGCGGGCGGCGCGCCGAGACGCTCGAGCGTGACCTCGCGCGCATCCACGCCCTCGTGGGAGACGACGCGCGGGTCGGCGGCGATCTTGGGGTGAAGCTGGCCGTGGCCGACATCGACGGCGTGGACGCGCGCCGCGCCGCGGGCGAGCAGGACATCGGTGAAGCCGCCGGTCGAGGCGCCGAGATCGAGGCAGACGAGGCCGCGGGGATCGATGGCGAAGGCGTCGAGCGCGTGGGCGAGCTTGACCCCGCCGCGCGACACCCACGGGTGCGGCGCCGCGGCGATGATCTCGGCATCGGGCGCGATGGTGTCGGAGGGGCGCGCCAGCACCACGCCGTCGGCGCGGACCAGCCCGGCCTCGATGGCGGCGCGGGCGCGGGCGCGGCTGTCGAACAGGCCGCGCTCCACCAGCACGACATCGGCGCGGCGGCGGGGTTTGCCCGTCATCACGCCGCCACCCGCGCGGTGGAAAAGGCCCAGGAGCATTCTCCGCAAAAGTGGGAACCGGTTTTGCGGTAGAGAATGCGACCACGCGGACGTCTGGAGCGTCCGCCCGGTTCCATCGGATTGGCGGACGCTCCAGAATTTGCTGAAGCTTCGCAATCATCCCGAATGCGGGACGGGCAGGGGGGCCGCCCATGGCGCAGACGACCGTAACCGCGGCGGAGTCCGGCCCGCCGATCGTGCGTCAGTTCCGCCAGATCCTGATCTGGCCGCTGCAGCTGATGCCGCTGAAGGAGGACGCGAAGGTCCGCACCCATTGGGAGCTTCTGGAGACGCTCCAGGGCGCTGGCGCGAACGGCGCGGCCGCGCCGCTCTGGCAGGCGCTCACCGACGAGTTTCCGGACGATCCCGCCGCCTTCCAGGAGCGGCACTACCGCGAGTTCGTGACTTTCCTGCCGCATGCCCAGCGCTTCCTCTATGGCGAGCGCGCCGCGCGCACCGGGCGCCTGTCCTATGGCGACTCGCCGATCAAGATCTACCGCCGCGACGACATCCGCGAGGTGCGGGTGACGCTCACGGCCGGGGCGGTGCCGCTGACGCTGCAGATCGCCCACGTCGACCTCTATTTCTTCTTCGACGTCGATGTCGTCATGCTGGTGTTCGAGATGCACGGTAACGACATTCCGCTGGTCGCCGCCCAGGATCTCATCCACCGCTTCGGCCGCGCCTACCCCTCCGGCTGGGGTGCCGGCGGCGAGGGCACCAACTGCCCGGCCAAGGTGGAATGGCTCGGCGCCGAGGGCCGTGTGCTGGCGGCCTCCGACTACGAGGACCGCGCCAAGTTCACCGCCTCGGTGTGTCGGTCGATCGCCCCGGCCATCGCCGCCCATTGGGAGTTCCTGCTTGAGCCGCTGCGGCTGAACCACGCCGAGCCGGCCGGGCCGCTGCGCTACCGCCAGCTCGAGCACTACCGCATGCCGATGATGGTCTATCTGGCGGTCGACGCTCCAAGCCGCCTGACCCGCGCCGATTATGTGCGGCTCGGGCTGGTGGTGCCGGCCTTCAACCGCACCGGCCTGCCCTATTCCGAGAGCTTCCTGCGCGATTTCGAGACGCGTTACTGCTACGACCGCTACCACGACCCCGCCCGCAGCGGCGACTGGGTGGATACCCGCATCATCTGCACCGGCCACACGCTGGTGGCGATCGGCGATGCCGGCCAGAGCGTCTACACCGATCCCGACCGCGGCTTCCTGGCCCAGTTCCGCCACCAGATTTTCCTGGTCGGCCTGATCGCCCATTTCCACCGCGCCGCGCTGCTGATGATGGCCGACCGGCTGGTCAGCATCATCACCCGGCTCGACATCCACATGCCCGAGACGGTGCGGGCGTTCCGCCGCGACATCCGCGAGATGCAGGAGGTGTTCCTGCGCTTCTCGCACCGCTACTGGTTCTCGGAGGTGTCGGATCAGGCGATGGTGCGCGACCTGTTCCGCCTGTGGTCGGAGCACCTGACGCTGAAGAGCCTCTATGCCGGCCTGCGCGACGAGATCGGCGACATGAGCCACTATCTCGATTCCGACATGCTGCGCCGCCAGTCGGCGACCATCGTGCGGCTGACGGTGGTGACCATGCTGTCGATCCTCGGCACGGTGTCGACCGGCTTCCTCGGCATGAACCTGTTCGCCATGGCCGACCAGCCCACCGCGTTCCAGCTTTCGGTCTTCTTCCTGGTGCTCACCAGCACCACGCTGCTCACCTATGTGGTGCTGCGCCGCTCGCAGCCGCTGTCGGAGTTCCTCGACGTGGTGTCGGACACCCGCGCCGGGCTCGGCCGGCAATTCGCGGCGCTCTTGGCGGTGTTCTGGTCGAAGCAGATGAAGTGACGAAACGTCGTCCCGGGGAAGCAGCGAAGCTGCGCGACCCGGGACCGTCATCAGGACAGGCACGAAGCCTCGGGACGGTCCCGGCTCGCCGCTGCGCGGCGTCCGGGACGACGAGGCGGATGGATCACGCCCGGCGGGCGGCGTCCGTGAGGTCGCGGCCCAGCACCTCGAACACCTTGGCGACGATGCTGCGGGCGTCGAGCCCGGCCTGGGCGTACTGGCGCTCGATGGTGTCGTGGTCCTGGAAGGCGTCGGGCAGCGTCAGCGCCCGCACCCGCAGCGAGCCGTCGAGCAGGCTGTCGTCGGCCAGCGCGTGCAGCACGAACGAGCCGAAGCCGCCGATTGCGCCTTCCTCGACCGTCAGCAGCACCTCGTGGTTGAGGGCGAGTTGGCGCACCAGCTCGTGGTCGAGCGGCTTGGCGAAGCGGGCGTCGGCGACCGTGGTGGAGAGGCCGTAGCGCTCCAGCTCCTCGGCCGCGGCGAGGCATTCGCCGAGGCGCGCGCCAAGCGACAGCAGCGCGATCTTGGTGCCCTCGCGCACGATCCGGCCCTTGCCGATCGGAAGCGGCATCCCGGCCTCGGGCAGCGGAATGCCGAGGCCGTCGGCGCGCGGATAGCGCACCGCGCTCGGCCCGTCGTCATGGGCAGCGGCGGTGGCGACCATGTGGACGAGCTCGGCCTCGTCGGCCGGGGCCATCACCACCATGCCTGGCAGCACGCCCATATAGGCGACGTCGAACGCGCCGGCATGGGTGGCGCCGTCGGCGCCGACCAGCCCCGCGCGGTCGATGGCGAAGCGCACCGGCAGCTTCTGGATGGCGACGTCGTGGACCACCTGATCGTAGGCGCGCTGCAGGAAGGTGGAATAGATGGCGCAGAACGGCTTCATGCCGTCGGCGGCCATGCCGGCGGCGAAGGTCACCGCGTGCTGCTCGGCGATGCCGACATCGAAGCAGCGCTTGGGATGCGCCTTGGCGAACAGATCGAGCCCGGTGCCGCTCGGCATGGCGGCGGTGATCGCCACGATCTTGGGATCGCGGTCGGCCTCCTTGATCAGCGCCTCGGCGAACACCTTGGTGTAGGAGGGCGCGGCCGGCTTGGACTTGGCCTGGGAGCCGGTGGCGATGTCGAACTTGACCACGCCGTGATACTTGTCGGCCGAGGATTCCGCCGGCCCGTAGCCCTTGCCCTTCTGCGTCACCACGTGCAGCAGCACCGGGCCGACGCCGGCATCGCGCACATTCTTCAGCACCGGCAGGATGTGGTCGAGGTCGTGGCCGTTGATCGGCCCGACATAATAGAAGCCCAGCTCCTCGAAGAGCGTGCCCCCCATCAGGAAGCCGCGGGCATGCTCCACCGCGCGGGTGATGGTGCGGTCGATGGTGCGGCCGAAGCGGCGCGACAGCTGCTTGCCGATGTCGCGCAGCGACAGGTAGGTCTTGCCCGACAGCAGCCGCGACAGATAGGACGACATGGCGCCGACCGAGGGCGAGATCGACATGTCGTTGTCGTTCAGCACCACGATCAGGCGCGAATCCATGGCGCCGGCATTGTTGAGCGCTTCATAGGCCATGCCGCCGGACATCGAGCCGTCGCCGATCACCGCGATGACGTTGTTGGCCTCGCCCTTGAGGTCGCGCGCCACCGCGAAGCCGAGCGCCGCCGACACGGAGGTCGAGGTGTGGCCGGCGCCGAACGGGTCGTAGGCGCTCTCCGAACGCTTGGTGAAGCCGGACAGGCCCCCGCCCTGGCGCAGCGTCGGCAGCCGGTCGCGCCGGCCGGTCAGCATCTTGTGGGGATAGGCCTGATGGCCGACGTCCCAGATCAGCTTGTCGTAGGGCGTGTCGAACACATAGTGCAGCGCCACGGTGAGCTCGACCACGCCGAGCCCGGCGCCGAGATGGCCGCCGGTCTGCGAGACCACCTCGATCATCTCCTCGCGGAGTTCGCGGGCGAGCTCGGGCAGTTGATCTTCGGTCAACTGACGCAGGTCGGCCGGAGTGCGGATACGATCGAGCAAAGGGGTTTTCGACACGGGGACACCAGAAACCACAAGCGGACCAAGCCGGTTCGGCGCGGGAGACTTAGCGGTCCGGAGGGGCGGGCGCAATGCGGGCAGGCCCACACCGGACACGGACCCGACGCATGGAGGGCGTCAAATTGGGCGTCATCACGCCCGGCCCTCACTCCGGATCGAGCGGCGCGGTGCCGGTGGGCTTGCCGTCGGCGCTGAGGGTGATGCGCTCGATGCGCGCCTCGGCCTCGGCGAGCAGCTGGCCGCAGCGGGCCTTCAGCGCCTCGCCGCGCTCGTAGATGGCGATCGATTCCTCCAGCGGCACATCGCCGCGCTCCAGCCGGCCGACGATCTTTTCCAGTTCGTCCAGCGCCTTCTCGAACGACAGGGCGGCGACATCGGCATTGGCGGCTGCGGTCACGGGCGCCTCCTCGGAGCATTTTCCGCAAAAGTGGGACCCGCTTTTGCGAGAGAAAATGCGACAACTCAAGGGCTTCGGATCGTCCGCCTGACGCCGTCAGGTCGGGCGCCCAAGCTGCGGAAGGGGCGAGTGATAGCCGGTGGCGCGGAAAGCGGCAACGGTCACCGCATGGTCAAAATTGCCCAATCGGTAGGCGTAAGCGCGGCCGGCTTCTTGCATACGAAGCGTTCATCTGCCTCCCAGATGAACAAAGGATGCCAGTCTTGTCAGCGCTTTACGCCAGATACCACACGGCGACGCCTTCTGCGGAGGCGGGTGCCGGTGAAGTTGTGGGCGGAATGCCCACAAAAACATCAATCCTCCGTCATCGCCTTGGCTTCACCGCCGCGCTCGCGCTTGCCGGCGTCTTCGCCGCCGGGCCGGCCTTCGCCGAGTCGGGCGACGCAGCCGGCCATGTCGCCTGGATCCTCACCTCGTCGGTGCTCGTGCTGTTCATGACGCTGCCGGGGCTGGCGCTGTTCTATGGCGGGCTGCTCCACGCCAAGAACCTGCTCTCGATCATGATGCAGTGCTTCGCGATCTGCTGCGTCGTGTCGCTGCTGTGGGTGGCGGTGGGCTACAGCCTCGCCTTCGACGGCGACGGCGCGCTGATCGGTGGCCTTCACCGCATGTTCCTGGCCGGCGCCTCGGGCACCTTCGGCACCACGCCGCTGCCGGAGACCGCCTTCGCGCTGTTCCAGATGACGTTTGCCGTCATCACCCCGGCGCTGATCGTCGGCGCCTTTGCCGAGCGGGTGAACTTCGCCTTCGTCATCGCCTTCAGCGCGCTGTGGCTGCTCGGCGTCTATGTGCCGGTGGCGCACTGGATGTGGGGCGGCGGCTGGCTCGCGGCGATGGGCGCGCTCGATTTCGCCGGCGGCATCGTCGTCCACACCACGGCCGGCGTCTCGGCGCTGGTGCTGGCCATCATGGTCGGCCGCCGCCGCGGCTTCCCGCACGGCCTGACGCCGCCGCACAGCCCCGGCCTTACCATGACCGGCGCCGGCATGCTGTGGGTCGGCTGGTTCGGCTTCAATGGCGGCAGCGCGCTGGCCGCCGACGGCGCCGCGGCCTCGGCGATCGTCGCCACCCACCTCGCGGCCTCCGCCGGCGCCATGACCTGGATCGTCGCCGAATGGATGAAGGCCGGCAAGCCGACCTCGATCGGCATCGCCACCGGCTGCATCGCCGGCCTCGCCACCATCACGCCGATGGCCGGCTTCGTCGGCCCGGCTGGGGCGATGCTGGTGGGCTTCGCCGCCGGCCTCGTCTGCTACGCCGCGACGCTGTTCGTCAAACACCGCCTCGAGATCGACGATTCGCTCGACGTCTTCGCCGTGCATGGCTGCGGCGGCATGCTGGGCTCGATCCTGCTGCCGGTGTTCGCGCTCACCGCCTTCGGCGGCACCGGCGCCAGCGACGGCAAGCTGTTCGGCATGCTGGGGCTGCAGGCGCTGGCGGTGCTGGTGACGCTGGTGTGGTCGGCCTTGGCGACGGTGGTCATCGCCTGGCTGCTCGGCTTCGTCACGCCGCTGCGGGTCGGCGCCGAGGAGGAATATGCCGGCCTCGACCTCGCCACCCATGGCGAGCGCGCCTACGAGAACGCCTGAGCGGACATTGCTCCATCCGGTGGGGGCCGGCCGCCGCGCCGGCCCCTTCGCATGGGGCCGGGGATTTGGGAGCGGCGGACGGAATAGAGAAAGAAAATTCCGCGATTTTCGTTGCCGCTTCATGCTTCGGCGCAATACGCTCGCGCTATTGCGCCCTACGAGCTTCCGATCTTCGAAATCTTGGTATCGTCTTCGGTGAACGTAGGGCGGAATAGCGCAGCGTATTCCGCCATTTCTGCCGCCGCGCCTCGCTGCCTCCTTCGGCGCAAGACGCTTCGCTATTTCAGCCCTACGGACTGCCTTCGGCGCAAGACGCTTGCGCTATTGCGCCCGACGGACCGATCGTCACGCCCCCATCAGCGTCATGACATGGGCGGCGGTAGAGCGGGCGGGGCCTTCGAGGTCGTCGCCGCCCTCCAGGATGGAGACCAGCCGGCCGCGCGATCATGAGCGGGAGTCGACCGCCCGTTGCAGCGCCGCCGTCACCCACCGGTTCAAGCTGACCCCGGCGTGCCGTGCGGCCGATGCCGCGGCGCGGTGGAGGCTCGGTTCGGTGCGCACCAAGAACTGGCCGGAGTACGGCTTCTCCGGCTCCTCGCCGCGCGCCCGGCAGAAGGCCCGATAGTCTTCGACGGAATCTGCGAACGCCTGCTTCAGCTCGTCCACCGAGCGCCCCTGAAACGTGATCACATCGCGCAGGTTCAGCACCTCGCCGTGGAAGATCGAGGCGTCCTCGTCGTATTCGACCGCCGCCTCATATCCTTCGTGCCGCATCACGCTCATGGCCGGATCTCTGCTTCTGTCAGAAAGCGCCGCACCGATTTCACCGCTCCCTTGTCGGTGTCCTTGCGAGGATGCGGCCGGTGGAACACCGCACGCACGCCGTTCAGAGCGACGCGAACCCGTGAGCCCTGCCCTTCGCTGATCTGCGCACCGCACGCGACGAACAGCGCCTCGATGTCGCGCCACGCAATCCCGGCGCGCACCGGCTCGGCAAACACCGCTTCGAGGGGCGCGCGGTGGGTCGCACTCAAGGCCATATGGTAACAGTCTTCAGTATCGCAACAAGTTCCCGTCACGCCCCCATCAAGGTCATGACATGCGCGGCGGTGGAGCGGGCGAGGCCTTCGAGGTCGTAGCCTCCCTCCAGGATGGAGACCAGCCGGCCGCCGCAGCTCTGGTCGGCGATCTCCATCAGCCGCTTGGTCACCCAGGCGAAATCGGCCTCGATCAGGTTGATGTTGGCCAGCGGGTCGCGCACATGCGCGTCGAACCCGGCCGAGATCACCACGAGGTCGGGCGAGAAGGCCTTCAGCCGCGGGAAGATGATGCCCTCATAGGCCGAGCGGAACTCGGGCCCGCCGTCGCCGGCCGCCAGCGGCACGTTGACGATGTTGCCGACGCCGGTCTCGCTGGCGGCGCCGGTGCCGGGATAGAGCGGCATCTCGTGCGTCGAGCAGTACATCACCGAGGGGTCGGTCCAGAAGATCTCCTGGGTGCCGTTGCCGTGGTGGACGTCGAAATCGACGATGGCCACCCGCTCGGCGCCGTGGGCGAACTGGGCGTAGCGGGCGGCGACGGCGGAATTGTTGATGAAGCAGAAGCCCATCGGCTTCAAGCTCTCGGCGTGGTGGCCGGGCGGGCGGACGGCGACGAAGGCGTTGCTCACCTTGCGCGTCATCACCTCGTCGACCGCGATCACCGAGCCGCCGGCGGCCAGCCGCGCCGCCTGCCACGTGCCCGGCGACATCGAGGTGTCGCTGTCGAGCTGCACCATGCCCTCCTCGGGCGAGGCCTCCTGCAGCCGATCGAGATAGTGGCTCGGATGGACGCGGGCGACGATGTCGAGGTCGACCGGCGTCGCCTGCTCGCGGGCCAGCACCTGGAAGCGCTCATGCTCCAGAATGCGCTCGACCACCCGCAGCCGGTCGGCGCGCTCGGGGTGGCCGAGCGGGGTCATGTGGTTCAGGCACAGGGGGTTGGACACCAGCAAGGTGGACATGAACCGGACCGTGCCTCCCGTACGCTTCTGGTTTTGTCAGTTATCGCACCCCACTTGTTGCGGGGCCATCTATTGTTATGGTCCGCCGGGTGGGCTTGGCATCCCCGTACTTCGTCGGGGGGCCGACACGGACATGTCATCGCTCCCGCGCCGCAACGGACGGATCGGGTGGCGAGACCGTGTCCGGTATCGCGAAGGGATCACCCGGAAACCGTATCACGCCCCGCGCGGCCCCATGCGGTCGGCGACCTCGGCCGGCACCGCATAGTCGCGCAGCAAAGCGGAAAAGCTGCACAGGCCCACCGCCTCGCGCTGCACCGCCAGCATCCACAGCGCCTCGGCCGCCTCGGCGACCAGCGCCGGCCGGCTACCATTGCCGTCCGGACCGGCAGCGGTGGCGGCATCGCGAGGGGCGGCATCGAACGCAGCGAGTGCCGCCAGCGCCGCCTCCAGCCGCCGCCCCATGCGGCCGAGCGAAGCGGCCTTCTCCTGGGCGATCTCGTAGTCGAGGCCGGGACTGCCCGAAAAGCGTCCCAGCCCGCTTGTCATGGCCGCGACCGGCTTGACCGGCATCGGCGCCTCCCGGTCCCAACAGGCCGCCTGCCCGGCGATCAGTAGCCGTCGATCGTCCGCACCACCGAGGAGGTCGGCTTGCCGGTGCCGCCGGCCGAGGCCGGCCCCTTGATCTCCTTGGCCACTTCGGCGTCGTACTCGGGCAGGGTCTGGAGCTGCTCCTTGGCCGTGAGGTGCACCACCCGGTAGCCGCCGGCCTTGAGGGCGTCGAGCAGCATCGGCATGGCCTTGCCGGTCACCGCCTGGAAGTCGTGCATCAGGATGATGCCCTTGCCGGTCTTCTGCAGCTTGGACATCACGGTCTTAACCATGGCCTCCGGCTTCTTGGTCTTGAAGTCGAAGGAGTCGACGTCGCACGAGAACACCGCCATGTTGCGCTCGCCGACATAGGCCAGCATCTCCGGCGGATGGCGCAGCGCCGGGAAGCGGAAGAACGGCGTCTCGGGCGCGCCGCCGAGCGCCAGCTTGACCGCGCTCGCCCCCTTCTCGATCTCGGCCTTGCCGTCGACAGCCTTCTTGCTCAGGTCGGCGTGCGACCAGGTGTGCGAGCCGACGGTGTGGCCCTGCGCCGCCACCTGCCGCAGGATTTCCGGATGCCAGGAGGCGTGCTTGCCGATCGGGAAGAAGGTCGCCTTGGTGCAGTGATTGGCGAGGGCGGCGAGCACGGCCGGCGTGTTGCGCGGCCACGGCCCGTCGTCGAAGGTCAGCACCACCTCGCCGGGCCGCAGGAAGTCATAGGCCTTGAAGTGCTCGAAGCCGAAGCCCGGCCCGCCGGTGGTGTCGATCTCGACAGTGCGCGACACGCCGAGCGCATTCGGGTTGCCCGGGCAGTTGACCGCCGCGCTCGCCGCCGGCACCGCCTCCAGGGTCGGGGCGGGCTCCGCCGCGGCGGCCGGGGCCGCGGGCGGCTTGGCGAGCAGGGCCGGGGCGCCCGACCCGCGCACCGCGGGCTGGGTGGCGGTCGGCCCGCCGCTGGACTCGGCCGGCATCAGGGCCGGCGCGCTCGGGCCGCGCACCACCGGCGCGGTCTGGGCGGCGGCGTCGGGGGAAGGCTGGACCATCGCCAGCATGGCTGCCGCCGTTGCTGCCAAGAGCACGCGGCGTCGCGGCATTGAAACGAGCATGAATTGCCTCCACGGGGCCGCGGCGACGGCGCCTCTGTCCGCTCGCCGGCCGGGAACCGATCGCAGGAAGGGTAGCGCGGCTGCCGGCGAGAACAAGCCATTTCAACGGCCGCCACACGCTCTTCGCTGCGGGCACCCTGCAACCGAACAAAAATGCACCAGGAACGTCGATTCGGCAAAGATTTCGGGGCCGACACAGAGGGCAGGCGCCCTGCGCATGACCCGGACAGCCCGATGATTCTCCGCCTCTCGCCGGAGCGCTCGGGCCGGCGCGGCAGTCCTTGCGGTGGGATCGGCCTGGGCACCCTCTGTTCAGGTCAGCGATTCAACGGCCTTTCGACCTGGATAACCTCTTGAAGTAACGGAAACAGCGCGCGTATTTCTGGCCGGGTAAGAGACTGTTTGCCGGCAAGGGTCAATTTCACGCCACCAATGATGCCGAGTTCGCCCGGCCGGAATGACGTAGCGTCGTTCGGTCAGGGTTGGATTTCGGAGGCTGTGAAAGAGGCTCGCGGGACATGCGCCGGTTTTCCCAATCCATCGTCGTTCGTCTTCAGGTGCTGTTTGCCGCGCTGGCATTCGCCGCCCT
Source organism: Blastochloris tepida (assembly GCF_003966715.1). Taxonomy (NCBI): domain Bacteria; kingdom Pseudomonadati; phylum Pseudomonadota; class Alphaproteobacteria; order Hyphomicrobiales; family Blastochloridaceae; genus Blastochloris; species Blastochloris tepida. The sequence continues at coordinate 2,643,372 of NZ_AP018907.1, read as the reverse complement.
GGCGCTGTCGGGCGCCGTCCTGTGGGCCAATTATCAGGACGAACGCGTGATCGCCGAACTTGATGGTTTGCGCTCGAATTCGGCGCGGATCGAGAAGATCAACGGTCTCGTGTTCGCGGTGGTGATGGAGTCGCGCGGCGTCTACATGGCCGACCGTCCCGAGCAGCTCGATCGCTTCGCCAAGTCGCTGGAATCCTATCTCGGCCAGATGGCCAAGGTGGTCGGCGAATGGGAGGCGGACATCGCCGAGCAGGACCGGGCGGCCTTCGCCACCTTCAAGCAGCAGTATGAGATCTTCGCCAGGCTGCGGTCCGATCTGGTCAAGGCCGGCCGCGAGCACGGCAGCGCCGCCGCCCGCGAGATCGGCGACAACGACGCCAACCGGACCACCCGCCAGGCCTTCAACAAGGCGGTCGATGCGCTGGCCGCCACCTATGCCGCCCGCGCCGACGCCCTGTTCGAGCGCAACGCCGCCGACATGCGGGCCCGCCTGCTGGTGGTGAGCGGCGTGCTGGCGCTGGTTCTGACCGGTGTGTGCGCCGGCATCTGGACCATCGTGCGCGGCGTCGGCCGGCCGATATCGGCGCTCACAAGCGCCATGCAGCGGCTCGCCGCCGGCGACACGTCGCTCGACATCCCCGCGCGCGAACGCACCGACGAGATGGGCCGCATGGCCCAGGCGGTGGAGGTGTTCAAGCACAATGCCATCGAGCGCGCGCGGCTGGAGCGGGAAGCGTCCGCCGAGCAGCAGGCCAAGGACCTGCGCGCCCGCCATGTCGAGGCCGCAGTGACGGAATTCCAGGGTTCGATGGCGCGGGTGCTGAGCGTTGTCGAGGCGAGCGCCGGCACCATGCAGGCCACCGCGCGCACGCTGGCCGGCGTCGCCGGCGAAGCCGCGAGCCGGGTCGGCGCGGTCGATCAGGCTTCGCAGGACACCGCCTCCGGCGTGCAGACCGTGGCGGCGGCGACGGAAGAGCTCTCCGCCTCGATCCAGGAGATTTCCCGCCAGGTGTCGACCGCCGCCGATACGGTGCGGCGTGTCGCTGCGGCCAGTGAGGCGTCGGCGCAGCAGATCGAGGCGTTGGCCTCGGCCGGCGAGCGCATCGGCGCCGTGGTCGATCTGATCCAGGCGATCGCCGCCCAGACCAATCTGCTGGCGCTCAACGCCACCATCGAGGCTGCCCGCGCCGGCGAGGCCGGGCGCGGCTTTGCCGTCGTGGCCCAGGAAGTGAAGAATCTGGCCGGTCAGACCGCCAAGGCCACCGACGAGATCGCCCAGCAGGTCGCCGGCATCCAGACGTCGACCAAGGGCGCGGTTGGGACCATTCGCGAGATTGCGGTGACGCTGCAGGAGATCGACCGCACCACGGCGGCCATCGCCGGCGCCGTCGAGCAGCAGGGCGCGGCAACCCGCGAGATCACCCAGAATGTGCAGACCGCCGCCCGCGGCACCGAGACGGTGTCGGACAATGTCGGCGACGTGGCGAGCGCCATCCACGAAACCACCCGCTCGGCCGATGCGGTGCTGGCCTCCGCCGACGAACTCGCCCGCGAGGCCGCCCACCTCTCGGCCGAGGTGACGCGCTTCCTGTCCGCCCTGGCAGAGGACGGCCGCCGCGCAGCCTGATGCGAACGGCCCCGGACGCTGACGCGTGGGGCCGTCGACACTCGCGGATTTTCTTTTCGGAAATCAGAGATTTCGCGAAAATCCGCGACCGGAACCAGCGGCCCGCCTTCGCGGCCGCTGGCAGGGCCGGCCGGCGCCGCTGCTCAGCGCTTGACGCAGCGGCGCACCCGCGGGCCGCCATCGGGGTACGACTTGGTGTCGCCGCTCTTGCGGCTGTTCACCACCACCTCGCGGATCTCCCCGGCCTTGCACACCCCGTCGTCGACCAGCACGCGCTGGCCGACGCGCAGGGTGCCGAGCGCCGGCTCGGTGGAGAAGAGGCGCGGCGCCGCTGAGGCCGGTGCCGTGATCAGGACGATGGCCGCGAGGCCGGCGGCGAGTGCGGGCAGGGCAGACGGAATCGATCGCATGCGGACAGGGAGCCGCAGCGTGCCCGCGATGTCAAACGCCCACGGGCCACCGGCGCCGGCCTTCGTCTCAGGCGATCGCGCCCACGATGCTGTCGGCCGTGACGCCGGCCCCCCGCACCACGACCTGATCGCCGTCGTCGAAGGTGATGATGGCCTCATCCGTTGCGCCGTCCGCCACCGTGTAGGTCTGGCCGCCGGTTACGATCTCGTCCTCGGCGAGGCTGAAATTGACGATGGTGTCGATCTCGTCCGGAGAATCCGGCCCCTCGACCACATTGAACACGAACGTATCCTGGCCGGCGCCGCCGTCGAACGTGTTGTTGCCGGTGCCGTCGATGATCCGGTCATTGCCGCCGCGGGTGCATACGATGTAGTTCCCGGTGGCGCACGAGAAGTCGAACGTATCGGCGGAGTTGCTGCCGATCACCTTGGCATCGAGATTGCCGGTGATGTCGGCGTCGATGGCCTTCCGGCTGTTGATCTCGAATGTGAGGCCGTCTTTCCCATACTTGCTGGACATGCTGACGGAGCCGTCCGCCGTTCCGGCGATCCGGAAGACTTCGCCGTTGAAGGACGTCTTGCTGGAAAACGAAGCCATGGCCTTCCTCCTGCTGCAGGACGAACCGAAAACGCGACAGACTGGACACGGAACCTGAGACGACGCGCGCGCCGGGCGGAAGGTTCCACTTGTGGGTGAGGTAACCGGCTACGATAAGCGCGCTGATCGCCGCGCCCGGGATCGCGCCGCGAGACCTGCGTGGGCCGTGAGACTTGGCTTGGGCCGTGAGACTTGGCGTGGATCGCGGCCCTCCCTCGCCTCAGCGCGCCGGACGCTCTATCAGGGCAGTCATCGGCAAGCGGCAGGGGAGGCGCCAATGTCCGTCACCATCTACGGCATCAAGGCCTGCGACACGATGAAGAAGGCGCGCGCCTGGCTGGAGGCGCACGGCGTCGCCCACACGTTTCATGACTACAGGAGCGCCGGCATCGAGCCGGCGCAGCTTGCGGCGTGGGCGCGGCAGGTGGGCTGGGAAACGTTGCTCAACCGCGCCGGCACCACGTTCCGCAAGCTGCCCGAGGACGCCAAGGCCGGCCTCACCGAGGCCAAGGCGCTGGCGCTGATGGCGGCGCAGCCGGCGATGATCAAGCGCCCGGTGCTGGAGGTGGACGGCCGGCTGGTGGTGGGCTTCAAGCCCGAACTCTACGCCGGCACATTCGGCGGGTAGGGTGCGGGGAGCGCCAGGGCGCGCGGCTCACCGGACGGCGCTGCGCCGGGGCTCGATGCGGCACAGGACCTGGAGCGGGAAGCCGTCGAGCAGGGTCTTGCCGAGGAACGACACCGAGGCGCAATGCGAATTGCAGTAGTCGTCCAGCGCCAGCAGCTCCTGCCCCGTGAACTCGTCGAATATCGCCATGTAGCCGATGCCGAGCGAGTCGATCTTCGACAGCGCATAGAGCGTCGAGGTATAGAGATCGGCGTCGTAATGCACGATCAGCGACCCGAGGTCGCGGCCCTGAAGCCGCGCCGCCAGCTCGTCCCACGAGTCCTGGAACCATCCCTTGATGAAGCTCACGCGGGCGTCGCCGATCGCCGGCACCGCGCCGTTGGTGCTGAACGTGCCCTTCGGGGCCGGCCCCCAGTCCTCGGGCAGCCCCTCGAAACTGTCCAGGCCGATGAATTCGGAGTCCGGGTTCGGGTGCCGCCGGGCGAAATAGCCGATCGAATACCCTTCGTGGACGCCGAATTCGACGAAGGTCACCTTGCGGTTCGCCACCGTGTCGAGACCATGGTCCCAGAGTTGCTCCCGGGTCTCGAACGTCGGGATCGACGCGATCTCGGCGAACCTCGTCTTGAGGATGGCATAGGGCAGCAGGCGGCGATACGTGCCGGCACCGACCGTCGCGGCCATGCGCTTCAGCAATGTCTTTCCGACCATTTGTCGTGTCCGATGGCGTGATGAACGATGCTCGCCCGGCCCGGAAGCTGTAGGCGATTTGTGTTACCGTTCTGCAACCCCTCGATTGCGGATCCTGGACTGCCGCAGCCGCCGTCGCGGCCGGGACGACGAGCGGGGAGAGGGTGCCGGTCGTCCCCGGCGAGCGCGGCCCGCGCGGGGGAGGGGGGCACGCCGGCCGTCGTCGTGCCGGCACGTCCGGCCAGCAGGCCGGCGACCGAGATATCCTCGTCGAGCACATCCCAATGCAGCCCGTTTCGGCTGATCTCGACCTCGGCGCGCTGCTCGCGGGACGCATGAAGCAGCCGTGGGAACCATGCCAGCGGCACGCCGAGCGTGCGTCCGTCCGACAACTCGACCCACATCATCCCGGCGTCGAACCGTACGTTGATTGGCGAGACGGTCATGGGCGCTCCAGCCTCATCGAACGGGATTGAGTGTGCGGCGCAGGATGGATGCCGTGCAAGACGCCATCGCGCCGACACCGCGTCGCCGTCCGGTCCCAATCGTGTCTCCCGGCCCGGCGCGGTCTTGGGTTCCCTTCCCGACCGCCTGCGGCGGTCGCCGGGAACGACCGGTCCGGTTCCGGCATCATTGCGTCGGCCGGTGCGGGCGAGCGGCGCGCGCGGTCGTCCCCGGCGAGCAGGGCGAACCACGCCGCGGTCGTCCCCGGCGAGCGCGGCATCAGCCGCGCGAGGGAAGGGGACCCAGACCGGCCGTCGTCGTGTCGTCACGGATCTCGTCGCTCTGTAGGGCGCAATCGCGTCAGCGTATTGCGCCGGCCCAGCTGGGCGCCGCCACGTAAATGGCGGAATACGCTTCGCTATTCCGCCCCACGATTGCTATGATTCATTGTTCCGAAAATTCGCCTATAAATTGAGCAGATTTATTCTCTTATCAATTATTCTGTCTGGAAATAGATTGATGCGCCTTAAAAATGAGCCTGTTCGTGAATCGCATCGGAGCTTGTCAACATAAGGTATATATACGGAATGCATGAAGTCCGCAAAGTCGCTTGCTTTTCCGACTATTATTTTATCTTTTCCTGACATAAAAGAAGAATAATTTGCTTCAATTAAAGATATGATGTTCTCAAGAAACAAATTAATAATTATATTAAATCCATGGCATTGGCTGATGAAGTTAAAAGCTTCGGTCTCGGTGAGGCTAAGGGCGCCATCGGTTTGAGAGAGGAGAGCCGACGAGAAAAAATCTGATTGTTTGATAATGTTACGAATGAATGGTCTGATTGGTGCGCGGGTATCATTTGCAGCGATAAGCGACGGTCGCAGTTTTGAAATAATATCTATCTGATGATTTTGCCATTTTTCACCGTGATCACGGACGAGTTCATATAGTTGTTTGCTAACGGACGGCATGTGTTGTAGAGATGAAACGAGTCTCTTTGCGTCATTGGCGATTAATAGCAAATGATATGCAATATGTTTTTGATCTGCGTCTCCTACGAGCCAGTCAATGAGTAATTTCTTTGGGAGAACGTCAAATGGATATGTCAGTTTGACATTGTCTATCTTGCCAGCAAATAGCTGTCGCCATTTATTTCGGCCAGAGCTGCTTTCAAAGTTAAATGTTGATTGAATTTTTCGCCTGTCACGCCTAGGGAGATGAGCTATCTCCTTTTCAAATAAGCTCAAAATATGCTGGCGATGTTCGATAAGCGAGGGGTTTATGCTGCAAACGCCTAAGAATTTATCTCTTGGGGCCAATATGGATGACGCGCAATTTTGCATTTTGATTCCATTATTCAAATTGCTTATTTCCATCGACATTATTTCCGATGGAACTAATAACAAGTTATCGCCGCAAAGCTCGGAAATTAGGCTGGCGCGTCCAATAGACAGTTCATTTGCGTGAGATCCCTCGGGGATTATCTCGCAGATGTGGACTGGAGAATAGAATAAAGTTATTGAATTGTTATAAATTCCTTCGCGTAGGAAGTTGAGAGTGTCTCCGTCGAGAGGTTTGCGTAGCGCCGACGGAAGGGATAGATCTGAAAAGTCGGAACTATCTAAGTATAAATTCAAAGTCATCCCATCTTTCCGGCGAAGACTTAGGAGATGAGGGTGAGCCGCTGTAGGTAAGGTCTGTCGCCCACAGCGGCCGGCGGTTGCTCGCCCCTCAACTGCACCCCGTCGTTCCGCCGCACGTGTCGCACTTCATGCAGGTGCCGTTGCGCACCAGCGTGAAGTTGCCGCATTCGGGGCAGGCTTCGCCCTCATAGCCGCGCGCCTTGGCCTCGGCCCGCCGGTCGGCCAGCACGGCCTTGCCCTCGGCCGCTCCGGTCTCGCGTGCACCCGCCTCCTTGACGCCGGTCTTGGCGTCGCGCGCCCGCGGCGTGCCGGACGCCTCGCCCTCGGTTCGCTCCGACGCCTCGGCCTCGCCGATGCCGAGATCGGCGTCCTCGTGGTCGTCGAGACTGGGCTTCAGGGCGGTGGCGCCCACCGTCTTCAGCATCGCCACCGTGCCGGTGCCGCCGCGCGGGGTTTCGCCCTTCGGCACGACGAGAAGATTCTGCGTGCGGCCGCGCACCAGCCCCTTCGAGACCACGCGCGAGGCCGGGGCCGGCGTCGGCCCCTTGCCTTCGGCCACGCCCGCGCCCAGCGCATCGAACGAGGCGTCGGGCTGCACGTGGCCGAGGTCGTAGCGGCCGAGATAGGACACCGCCAATTCGCGGAACACGTAGTCGAGGATCGAGGTGGCGTACTTGACGATGTCGTTGCCCTGCACCGGGCCCGCCGGCTCGAAGCGGGTGAAGGTGAAGGCATCGACATATTCGTCGAGCGGCACGCCGTATTGCAGGCCGAGCGAGATGGCGATGGCGAAATTGTTGAGGAGCGAGCGCAGCGCCGCGCCCTCCTTGTGCATGTCGATGAAGATCTCGCCGAGCCGCCCGTCCTCGTATTCGCCGGTGCGCAGATAGACCTTGTGGCCGCCGACGATGGCCTTCTGGGTGTAGCCCTTGCGGCGGTCGGGCAGCTTCTCGCGCTCGCGCACCTTCTGGACCTGCACCTGCACCTTCTCGACCACGCGCTCGACGATGCGCTCGGCGACCTGGGCCGCGCGCGCCGCCGAGGGCTTCTCCAGCAGCGCCTCGATGTCGTCCTCGTCGGCATCGTCGGCGATGAGCTGGGCCGACAGCGGCTGCGACAGCTTCGAGCCGTCGCGGTAGAGCGCATTCGCCTTCAGGCCGAGCCGCCACGACAGCATGTAGGCGCTCTTGCAGTCCTCCACCGTCGCGTCGTTCGGCATGTTGATGGTTTTGGAGATCGCGCCCGAGATGAAGGGCTGCGACGCAGCCATCATGCGGATGTGGCTCTCCACCGACAGATAGCGCTTGCCGATGCGCCCGCACGGATTGGCGCAGTCGAACACCGGATAGTGCGCCTCCTTCAGGTGCGGCGCGCCCTCCACCGTCATCGCGCCGCAGACGTGCAGGTTCGCCGCCTCGATCTCGCGCTTGCCGAAGCCGAGCGCGCTGAGCAGATCGAAGCCCGGTGCATCGAGCGCCTCATGCGGAATGCCGAGCGTGTCGGTGCAGAACGCCTCGCCCAGCGTCCATTTGTTGAAGGCGAACTTGATGTCGAACGCGCCCTTCACGGCGGCCTCGACCTTCTCGATCGCCTCCGGCGTGAAGCCGCGCTGGGCCAGCGTCACCGGGTTGATGCCCGGCGCCTGCTTCAGCGAGCCGTGGCCGACGGCGTAGGCCTCGATCTCGGCGATCTCGGCCTCCGAATAGCCGAGCTGGCGCAGCGCGGTCGGCACCGCGCGGTTGATGATCTTGAAGTAGCCGCCGCCGGCGAGCTTCTTGAACTTCACCAGCGCGAAATCGGGCTCGATGCCGGTGGTGTCGCAATCCATGACGAGGCCGATGGTGCCGGTCGGCGCGATCACCGACACCTGCGCATTGCGATAGCCGTGCGCCTCGCCCAGCACCACCGCGCGGTCCCAGGCGCGCTTGGCGTGGTCGATCAGCCGCGGGTCGGGGCAGGCGGCGTGGTCGAGCGGCACGGGGATGATCGACAGGCCCTCATAGCCCTCGCGGAAGCCATGGGCGGCGCGGCGGTGATTGCGCATCACCCGCAGCATGGCCTCGGCGTTGCGGCCATAGCCGGGGAAGGCGCCGAGGAAGGACGCCATCTCCGCCGAAGTGGCATAGGCGACGCCGGTCATGATGGCGCTGAGCGCGCCGGCGATCGCCCGGCCTTCGTCGGAATCGTAGGGGATCGCCGACGACATCAGGAGCCCGCCGATATTGGCGAAGCCGAGCCCCAGCGTGCGGTACTCGTAGGAGCGCTCGGCGATCTCCTTCGACGGGAACTGCGCCATCAGCACCGAGATTTCGAGCACGACGGTCCACAGCTTGATGGCGTGCTCGTAGGACTCGACGTCGAAGCGGGCAGTGCGGCTGCCGTGACCCTCCCCGGAAAGGGGAGGGTCGGACCGCAGGTCCGGGGAGGGGTCGACCCCCACCCGGCTCGCGTCGCTCGCCGACCTCCCCCTTGCCGGGGGAGGTGTCGGGGCGTCCTTCTCCAGGAAGGCGAGCAGGTTCAGCGAGGCGAGATTGCACGCCGTGTCGTCGAGGAACATGTATTCCGAGCACGGGTTCGAGGCCCGGATCGGTCCGTCGGCGGGGCAGGTGTGCCAGTCATTGATGGTGGTGTGGAACTGCAGGCCGGGATCGGCGCAGGCCCACGCGGCGTAGCCGATCTTGTCCCACAGCTCGCGCGCCTTGCGCGTCTTGGCGATGCCGGGCTGGTTGCGCCAGGTGAGGTTCCACGAGCCGTCGTGCTCGACCGCGTGCAGGAACTCGTCGGTGACGCGCACCGAATTGTTGGAGTTCTGGCCGGCGACGGTGAGATACGCCTCGCCGTCCCAATCGGTGTCGAACACCGGGAAATCGATGTCGGTGAAGCCCTGGCGCGCATACTGGATGATGCGCTTGATCAGATTGTCCGGCACGCCGGCCCGGCGCGCCAGCCGGATCTCGCGCTTCAGCGCCGGGTTCTTGTCGGGCTCGAAGCAGTCGCCATTGTCGCCCTCGCAATTGACGCAGGCCTTCAGCACCGCCTTGAGGTGCTTGTGGCAGGCGCGCGAGCCGGCGACGAGGGCCGCGACCTTCTCCTCCTCCTTCACCTTCCAGTCGATATAGGCCTCGATGTCGGGGTGATCGATGTCGACCACCACCATCTTGGCGGCGCGGCGCGTGGTGCCGCCGGACTTGATGGCGCCGGCCGCGCGGTCGCCGATCTTGAGGAAGCTCATCAGGCCGGACGAGCGGCCGCCACCCGACAGCTTCTCGCCCTCGCCGCGCAGCCGCGAGAAGTTGGAGCCGGTGCCCGAGCCGTACTTGAACAGCCGTGCCTCGCGCACCCACAGATCCATGATGCCGCCCTCATTGACGAGGTCGTCGGCGATCGACTGGATGAAGCAGGCGTGCGGCTGCGGGTGCTCGTAGGCGGTCTTGGACTTGGTGAGCTTGCCGGTCTCGAAATCGACGTAGTAGTGGCCCTGGCTCGGCCCGTCGATGCCGTAGGCCCAGTGCAGGCCGGTGTTGAACCATTGCGGCGAGTTCGGCGCCACCATCTGCATCGCCAGCATGTAGCGGTGCTCGTCGAAGAAGGCGCGGGCGTCGTCCTCCGAATCGAAATAGCCGCCCTTCCAGCCCCAATAGGTCCAGGTGCCGGCGAGCCGGTCGAACACCTCGGTCGCCTTGGTCTCGCCGACGCTGCGCTGGTTCTCGGGAAGCGCCTTCAGCGCCGCGGCATCTGCGGTCTTGCGCCACAGCCAGGAGGGGACGGTGCTCTCCTCGACCGGCTTCAGCTTCGCCGGCACGCCCGCTTTGCGGAAATACTTCTGGGCGAGCACGTCGGCGGCGACCTGCGACCAGCCCTCGGGCACCTCGATGCCCTCCAGCCGGAACACCACCGAGCCGTCGGGATTGCGAATCTCGCTCACCGTGGTCCGGAACGCGATGTCCGCATAGGGCGACAGGCCCGCTTTGGTGTAACGCCGCTCGATCCGCATCGCTCTCGTCCTCTTCGGCCGGCGCCGGGGCGCCTGCTCTCGCAAATCCCAACGTCCGGCGCCGCAGGGTTGAACGGCACCGGCAGGCATGGGCGCGCCGCGTCTTCGTCCCGTCCGTCCTCATCGACGGTTCCGGTCCGGCCGCGTCTCGACCCGCTACGCATGTGAAATTGTCGGCCGGGCGTCTCTTGCGGGGGCGCCCGGCACGGACCGGGAAGCTAGGTCGACTCAGCGCAACGCGTCAAGGATTAGCTGCCAACCGTGAACGAAGCCCTAAATGTAGTATGATGCCGTGGATTGTGGGGACAAGTCGGCGAGTCGCCGCAAGTGCTTGGGGCGCCGTCACGTTCGTGCGATCGCGCCCGGCCGGAACGGCGGACGCGGCCGCTGTCAAGCATCTCCGGCGCGACAGGTTGATCGGGGAAAAGGTATTTAATCACCGCGGCTTGCCGAAGGGGCAGTTGCAGCCGGTGGTGGCGGGTTCCGGCAGCCGTCGATTCGGCCGCCCGCAGCAGGCCTCGAATCGGCCGGGCGGGGTTGCGGTGGCCGCCGCCGCCGGTACAAACTGGACAAGCCGGGGCGCCCGCTCCACAACATGAGGCGGCCGAGGGCGAGGATGTCGATGCTGAAGCGCTGGTTCCTGAGCTGGTTCACTTGGTGGAACGGCACCACCTTGATGAGCCGCGTGACGCTGTGGTGGCGCGGCGAGAAGGTGGGCGAGGACGAGTTCGGAAACGTCTATTACCGCATGCCGAACGACCCGAAGCGCAACCCCGCCTTCAAGCGCGAGCGGCGGTGGGTGGTCTATAACGGCTATGCCGAGGCCTCGACCATTCCGCCCGGCTGGTGGGGCTGGATGCACCACACCACCGATACCCCGCCGGTGGCCGAGACCTACGTGCCGCGCGATTGGCAGAAGCCGCACCGCCCGAACATGACCGGCACGCCGCGCGCCTACCGGCCCAAGGGCTCGATCCAGGCCGAGGGCCAGCGGCCCGCCGCCACCGGCGACTACAAGGCATGGACGCCGGCCGAGTGAGCCGCCTTTCCGGTGCCTCATTTGCCGTGCTAAGCGTGGGGCGCGGCGGTTTCGCGCGCTGTCGCCGCCGGCGGTCCGGCTGGGCGTGATGCCGGCTTGAAGGGTCCGCACGCCCGTGGCGCAGCCGCCCCGTCTTGTCGGCCCCCTTGTCGGCCCCGTCGTGCCGCCGCCGTTTGAGTTCATCCGTGAAGGTCATGATCGCTCGCGCCGTCGCGCTGCTTGCCTTGTCCCTGTCGGCCGCTCCGGCGCTGGCGCAGGTGCTGCTGCCGCCGGCCGACGTGCCGGGCGCGCGCCGCAGCCAGCCCGTGCCGCGCATCTATGAGGAGCCGGAGATCGAGCGCCCGCCGGCGCCGCGGCCCCAGCCTCAGCCCCAGTATCAATACCAGCCGCCGGCGCGCGGCAGCTATGATTCGCCGGTCGAGCGGCAGGAGCTGCCGCCGCCGCCCGCAGCGTCGGACGTGCCGAGCATCATGGCGCCGCCGCAGCCGGCCCAGAACCTGCCGGCCCAGAACTTGCCGCCCCAGACGCCGCCGTCCCAGACCGTCCGGCCGGGTGCGCTGCCGCAGCCGTCCGCCCCCGGCATCCAGACCCAGACGCCGCCCTCGCCGGCCGGCGCGGTGCCGCCGGGCTCGGAAGATTTCGTGGTGGTGGCGCCGCCGGCCCAGCGCATCGAGAACCGCACGGCGACCTTCAACGGCCTCGACAAGATCACCGGCCGCATCATCGTGTTCGATGCCGCGATCGGCGAGACGGTGCAGTTCGGCGCGCTGCAGGTCACCCCGCGCGCCTGCTACACCCGCCCGCCCAGCGAGACGCCCAACACCACCGGCTTCCTGGAGGTCGACGAGATCACGCTCCAGGGCGACATGCGGCGCATCTTCACCGGCTGGATGTTCGCCGCCTCGCCCGGCCTGCACGCGGTCGAGCACGCGATCTATGACGTGTGGCTGGTCGACTGCAAGCAGGCGCCCCCCAACCTCGAAGCGCAGACCCGGCGGTGAGGCGATGGCTCCGCGGGCGGGATGCTGCGGCGGACGCGTCTCAGGTAGATCCCTGATGGCTCCGGGCAGGCCCCTGTCCGGCGCGGTGCCCGGGTGCCCGTCGGCATTTGACAAACCTGGAAAGATATCGATTCAACACCGCGGGTGCTGCTGCCCTTAGAGAAGAGACAAGGAGACCCGCATGGAGAAGGACGCTGAGCAGGTTCGGCGTGACGCCGAAGCAGGACAGACCGGGGGGAAGGTCGCAGCTTCCGATCCCGCGGTCGCGCCGCCGGCACCGGCGGCAACCCCGGCCGTGAGCGCCAACGGACAGGCGCCGGCCAAACCCGAGACCAAGCCCCAGGCCCCGAGCGCGGCCAAGCCGCAGGCGAAGGCCACGCCGTCCAAGGAGCATGTGCTGAACATGTCTTCGCGCGAGCGGGCAGGCCAGGGCGGGCCGGTCGAGGTGGCGGCCGTGCTGGTTCTCTGCGTCGTCGGCATCATCGGCGTGCTGGTCATCCTGTTCGGTGGCGGCTGACACGGGATCCGGCCTGCAGGGCCGGCGTTCCGCCGCCTGACCGCCGGAAACCGCGTTTCCGAACAGGTATTTTTTGCGAGACCGTTTCCGGCATGCCGAAGGGGGCAGCCGGAGACCGCATGAGGCCCGGAGCATCTTCCGCGGCCGCGGGGCGCGATCCTGCGGCAGAAGATTCTCTTCACCAGACACCCGGAGCGTCCGGCCGGTCCATCGAGACCGGCGGATGCTCTGGTGGGCAAGGCACGAGCCGCGGGCACCGCATGGCGCCCCCGCCATCCTGGCGAATTTCATTCATTCAATCAGATGCTTGCCGGCCAAGAATCAGATTCTTGCAGGCCGATTCGCGCCGGGCCGTTCGGCCGCGCCGCTCGGGCCGGACCATGGCCATGGGCGCGTGGGGGCAGCTTGCCGCGACCGCCGGAGTCCGTGCCGCCTGATGCAGGGTCCGGCTGCGAGGGGATCGCGGGGACGCCGCAAGCGTCCGGCAGCGCCGTCCGGCCGGTTGCATCGGGCCGTGGTGCAGGCCCAGGGTTTGGTCCGGCAGCGGAATCCGGTGGGTCCCAAGGTTTTGTGGGGCTTTCGGCAAAGCCGGCCTTGCTGAGACCGTCGGGTTTGCCTATACGGAGCGGCGAGGCGCCCATCGTCTAGCGGTCTAGGACGTCGCCCTTTCACGGCGAAAACAGGGGTTCGAGTCCCCTTGGGCGCGCCAAATTCTCCAAGCAAAATCAGCAGCTTGTCCCCTGGCTCGATTGGCCGGGGCAGTGCTCGTCGACGAATTCGCGGATGTCCGCAGCCGCCGCCGTGGAGACGGCGTCACTCGCTGGCCCGGGCCGCGCCGATCAATTGAATCGGCTCGCCGGGGGCTTCGCCCTCGGGCGGCAGGATCGGCTGCGGCGGGATCGGCTCAGGCAGCGCCTCGTCGGCGATCCGGGTCGCCGCGACCTCCGGCAGCGAGACGTGCGTCGCCTCGTCCACGCGGATGTTCCTGGCGTTGGAGAGCGGTCGCCCCGGCGCATAGCCCAGTTTCGGCGGCGTCCAGAAATTGACCTGGATGCCGGCCCAGTCGACCTGCACCGGGTCGATGCCGATTCGGCGGTCGGCATCCGCCTTGCTGGCGGGGCCGACGCCGAACGACTGGCCGATGGCGAAGTCGTAATGCTCCGAGGACGGCGACCACCACGGGCGCATTTCGACGATGGCGCCGCGCCGCTCGAGTTCGGCCTTGAGCTTGAGAAGTGGGCCGGCGAACAGCTCGTCGCCGAGGCCCATATAGATGATGCCGCGCGGCGAGGCGTCCGCAGGCAGTGGGCACAACGCAGCCACTACGGCAACGATGGCAGCCCATCGCCTCATGTCGGCACCCCCTGCGTCCTGCACCGCCGCTCCGGCCGGTCATGCCGGGCGCGTGCATCGCAGCAGATACCGCAGTTCGCGAATTTGCGCCACGGGCGTCACGACGCACCGCCGGGCCGGTCGATTCGCGAGGGGGACCATGGCGGCCCGGTCCCCGCACCCCGCGGCCCGGCCGCGGCGGGGCGTACAAGAGGGAGCTGCCGGGAGCAGTCGCGGCAAGGCAATGCGATTATTCAGGAAACAGGAATGCTCTTCGCAAGAGAATGCTCTTCGCGAGATAATGTTTTTTCAAAATTATGCGGCGCTTCAAGACCCTGCCGCATCCGGCCTGAAGATGTCAGGCCGGATGCGAAAGTCCGTCGTCAGTGCGCCGGGAACTTCTTCGGGTCGGTCATCTTCTCGGTCAGCGCCAGCAGATCGGCGGCGCTGGCCTTGTCGTCATAGACGCCGGCCGCCACCTGCAGCCCGCTCGAGAACGCCATTTCGGCGCCGAGCGCGTAGGTGATCTTGCGCGAGACGTTGCCGGCGCCCGGGCGGGTCCACAGATACTCGACCCAGCCGCCGCGCTTTTCGTCGCCGGCCTTGCACAGTTCCTTGAAGATGAACCGGCCGTTGTTGTCGGTGATCTGCATCACCGGCCGTCCCACCAGGTCCGGGCGCAGCGGGTGCGCCACCATCCGGTCGAGCCGGCAGTCGTAGACGAACACGTAGGAGTCCTTCCACACCCACTGGCCGTCCTTGCTGTTGAACTCGGCGAGGCCGGAGGCGCCCTTGTCGTGGAGGAAGCGCGAGGCCGCCCACACCTTGGCGACCACCTCCTCCGGCGTGGCGTTCTCCTCGCCAGCATTGGCGACGCCGCCCATGGCGAGCGACGAGGCCACGGCGAGCGCCGCGAACAGCTTTCCTGCAGCCGATTTTCCTGCACCCATGATCATTCTCCGATGTTCGAATGCGCGGCTCGGGGCCGCTCAGGCCTGCGCGGTCTTCAGGGTGGCGGCAGGCGCGCTGCGCGGGCGCAGCCACGGCTTGCCGACGGGGAGGACGTCGCGGCCGAACACGTCGGCGAAGATCAGGTGGGCCATGATGTACCAGGCCATCGCGGCGCAGGCCATCAGCTCGTAGCCGGCCACCACGGTGAGCGCCGGGAAGCCGAAATGGGCGAGGTCGAGCAGGATGAAGCCGATGAGCAGCAGCGTGAAGGTGAGGGCGAGCGCGCCCGAGATCCGCATCGAGCCGACCCAGAGAATGGCGGTGAACAGCGTCCAGGCGATCAGGAACCAGCCCACATCGGTCTTGCTGGAGACGTAGAGATCGTACTGGTTGCCGATCAGCATGGCCGCCAGCGCGATCCAGAAGCAGCCATAGGCCGTGAAGGCGCAGTAGCCGAAATTGTTGCCGGTCTTCATCTCCTGCAGGCCGGCAATCATCTGCGCCAGCCCGCCGAAGATCAGGCCGAGCCAGATCACCGGGCCGAGGCCCATCCAGCCGACATTGTGGAATTGCAGGACCATCGTCGTGAGGCCGAAGCCGGCCAGGCCGACGACGGCCGGATTGCCGAGTTTCTGTTCCGACATGCTGGGATTCCTTGGGTCGTTTTGCGCTTGAACCGCGTGAAACTATTGCGAGGCGACGACTAGGCCAGCCCGTTGTGCACCGCAAGCGACGAACCCGAAGACTTTCGTCGGATGGGCCGGATCGTGCTGCGGATTCAACGACCCCGGTTCTCGGAAATGGCGTGGATCGGCGTTTCCGGCGCCGCAGCGCAGCATGGTGAAGGCCCGGCCGCTGCGTTAGTGTTCTGCCGCGGACGCCAGTTTCGTTTCCGGGAAGGCAGCATGGCCGGGGCGCGGACAAGCCAGACTCACCCCCTCGAGATCGCCGAGGTGCGGGCCAGCCCCGCGCATGGGCGGATCGGCATCACCTTCTGCCCCGGCAAGCACGACAGCGCCGCCAGCACCGGGGCGTGGGCGCGCGATCTGGCGGCCGATCTCGACGTCATCGCCGCCTGGGGCGCGCGGCTGGTGGTGACGCTGGTCGAGCCAAACGAGCTCGATCTGCTCAGGGTGCCCCATCTCGGCGCGGAAATCCGCCGCCGCGGGCTCGATTGGCGGCATCTGCCGATCGCCGACTATTCGATTCCAAGCGACGCGTTCGAGCGGGATTGGACGACGCACGGCCGCGACATCCGCGCGCTGCTGCGCGGCGGGGCCGACGTGCTGGTGCATTGCCGGGGCGGGCTCGGCCGGGCCGGCATGATGGCCGCCCGCCTTCTCGTCGAGCTGGGCGTGGCGCCCGAGGATGCGGTCCGCGAGGTCCGCCGCGCCCGCAAGGGCGCGATCGAGACGCCGTCGCAGCTCGCGCTGGTGCGGCGGACCACGGCGGTGATCGACGCCGATGTCATCGACACCGACGTCATAGACACGGCGGCGATGGAGAAGGTCGGCCGGCGGATGGGGAGCAATCCGGGCGGCGTCTACCAGGACGGACGCGGCCGGCGGTTCTATGTCAAGTCGCTGGAGTCGCCCGCCCATGCGCGCAACGAGATCCTGGCGGCGAAGCTCTATCAGCTGGCCGGCGCGCCGACGCTGACCTATGTGCGCGCGACGGATCCCAACGAGGTCGCGACCCAGTTCGTCGATCTCGACAAGAGATACGTGTCGCAGCTCGACGACAGCGAGCGCCGTCAGGCGCAGCGCTGGCTCGGCGTGCATGCCTGGACGGCCAATTGGGATGCCGTGGGCTTCAATGGCGACAATCAGGGCGTCGCGGGCGGGGTGGTGCTGACGCTCGATGTCGGCGGCGCGCTGGAGTTCCGGGCCCAGGGCGACCCGAAGGGCCGGGCGTTCGGCACCAGCGTGCGCGAGCTCGACACGCTGCGCACTGATGCGGACAATCCGCATGCGATCCGGCTGTTCGGCGACATGAGCCCGGCCGGGATCGAGGACGCCATCGCCGTGGTGGTGCGGATTCCGGACGAGGCGATCCGCAGGGTCGTCACCGAGAATGGCGGCAGCAGCGCGCTGGCCGACAAGATGATCGCGCGCAAGGCCGACATGGCGAAGCAGGTGGGGTGAACCGGTTTCCGAGTGATCCCTTCGGACCAATGGCCGGCCGGACACCTCTTCCTTCCCTCTCCCCTTGTGGAAGAGGGTGGCGAGACCGAGCGAAGCGAGGTCGCGCCGGGTGAGGGGTTTCTTCAAGCTGGCTCGATTTCACCCCTCACCCGCCTCGCGATCTGACGATCGCTCGGCACCCTCTCCCGCAAGGGGAGAAGGAAGAAGGGGACCGAGCCGATCACCCGCAAACCGTATCAAATCCCTTCGCGGCCGGCGGTCTGCGCGATCGCCAGCAGCCGCGGCGCCTGCGCGTGGATGGCGCCGGCCACGGTGCGGTCGAGCCGCGTGAGCCAGCGCTCGGGAATGGCGTCGAGCCCATAGGTGGCGCCGGCCAGCATGCCGACGATCGCGCCGGTGGTGTCGGCGTCGCCGCCCTGGTTGACGGTCTGCACGACGCACTCGGCGAACGACTCCGCGCCGAGATAGTGGTGCAGCACGGTCTGCATGGTGTCGACGATGAAGGCCGAGCACTGCCCGGGATAGGGCGCGAAGCGGAACGCCCGGTGCCGGCCCACCAGGGCCTCGGCCTCGTCGCGTACGACCTCCTTGCCCTGCCCATTGAGCAGGCCGTGCATCATGCGGACCAGCGCGAGGCTGGCATCGTCCGACAGCGGGTGATGATGGGTGGCGCGCGCCTGCGCCAGCGTCCAGGCCTCGGCCCGGCCGGGCTCGCCGAGCGTCGCCAGCGCCACCGGCAGCACGCGCATGGCGGCGCCGTTGCCGGCGTCGCCTTCCGAGAACACGCCCTCGACGGTTCCCTCCAGGATGTAGCGGCGGATGCCGCGCCGGCAGGTGTTGCCGACATCGGCCGGGCCGGTCTTGAGCCACGCCGCGAATTCCTCGCACACGTCGCGGATGTCCAGCCCGCTCTTGCGGATGAGCGAGCGGCCGAGCGCCAGTGTCATCTCGGTGTCGTCGGTCACCTGCCCGGGCTTCAGCCGCAGCCAGCCGCCGCCGACGATGTCGCGATGCACGCCATGCCGTTCCGCGATTTCGCCCTTGGTCATGAACTCGACGGTGGCGCCGAGCGCGTCGCCGATGGCGAAGCCGAGATAGGCCGCAAGCGCGCGGTCCTCGATGCCGGGTCCGGTCTCTGGCGCGCTCATGCGGCGATGTCCTCAAACATAGTCGACGCTCACCCGGAATTCGCCGCCGATCGCCAGATACTCGCGCTCGCCCTTCAACAGATGCGAGGGCAGCAGGCCGGTGAAGAACACGATCTTGCTGACGGGCACGCGCGCGGTCAGGATCCTGTCGCCGAAGCAGTCGGCGACGTCGCGCTCGGAGGAGAACGAGACGAGATTGTTGAGCCGGACCACCGCCGCGTGCTTGTCCGTCCGCTCGACCACCCAATGCTCGTCGAAGGCGTTGACGCCGCGATAGAGCGTCAGATGCGTCTCGCCGGGAAAGGCGAAGCGCCGGATGGCCCATTGGCAGAATTCGAACAGCAGGTCGAGCTGCACCCAGATGGCGTTGTTGTGGAAGAGGCTCGACATCTTCTCCTCCACATAGGTTTCCCAGGCCGGGCCCGAAACCTGCTCGATCGCCTCCTTGTGGAAGGAGGGGCAGACGCCGAACCGGCTCTCCACCCAGCCCTTCAGCACGGCGCCCTCCGGGCCGTTGCTGTCGAAGCTCCAGCCCTGGATCAGCCGCAGGAAGGACGAGCGGTAGCGCCGCTTGCCGCCGGGGGTGGCGTTGCGCTGCTCGGGATCGAGGCCGAACATTGCATTCATGTAGCAGAAGAACGCTTCGCCCGCCTCGGCGAGGTCGCCCGCCTGCTCCAGCATGGTGAACAGGCTGGGGTTCATCTCGCGCACGCCCCAGATGTGCAGCGGCGTCGGCGCATCGTTGAAGGCGCAACTTCCCAGCCAGTCCGGCGACCGCCCCACGAGATTGGTCGAATGGGCGATGCCGCGCCGCCGATGATGTGCGAACTGTTCCATCGCGCGCATCATGAAATGCCGCGGGCCGGGAGGAAAGACCCGGCGGCGCCGAGGTGAAGCGAAGACCCCGAGCCGGGGGCGCGCCGGGGAGAGCGGCGCAACCTATACGATGTCCGGCCGGCAAAGCCCACCCGTCGGCCCGGGCTCGAGCACATGGGTTGCCCGATCGGGCCAAGCGGGGGAGGCGTGGGGCGCGCTCGCCCGCCTTGCGGCCGGGGCGCCGGTTTTGGCACTGTTCGTCTCGCCGGGGCGGCGGACCGCCGTCCCTTCGAGCCCGGAGCAGGCCGGATCGGACGGGTACGCGGAAAGGCCATTCCGCGACGGTTCAGGGAATTTCGGAGTCAAGGAGTGTCCTATGGAGTGCCCGTGCTGTTCCGGCCGGCCGTTCGACCAATGCTGCGGGCCGCTCTTGGCGGGAGAGGTAGAGGCCGGCTCGCCGGAGGCGCTGATGCGCTCGCGCTACACGGCCTATGCCCGCGGCGATTTCGACTACATCCTCGCCACCACCGATCCGCAGCGCCGCTATGATTTCGACCACGACGTCGCCCGCGCGTGGATGCGCACCTCGACCTTCACCGGCCTCAAGGTGCAGGCGAGTTCGGAGGAGGGCAACAAGGGCGTGGTCGAGTTCATCGCCAGCTTCCGCCGCAACGGCGGCCGCGAGGAGACGCACCGCGAACGCTCGCTGTTCCGCAAGCAAGGTGGGCGCTGGTTCTATCGCCCCGAACGCAGGAAGGCGTGACGCGGAATTCGGTTGAATGGGCTGGAAGGATCATCGGCCGGATGCCGCTTCCTTCCCTCTCCCCTTGCGGGAGAGGGAAGGAAGGCCGAGCCGATCACCCGAAAGCCGTTTCAGTCATCATCCTCGAAGATGCCGCGCTCGGCGTCCTGGTGGCAGGCCTTGCAGTCGCCGGCGAACTTCGCGCCCTTCTTCTTCAGCGTCGCCGGTGCGATGCGGTCGCGCTTTTCGTGCTTGCGCTTGAACCAGTCGAGCTGGGTGATGCGGGTCGGCACCACCGACGGCGTCGCGGTGCCAGCGGGATTGCGGCTCGCGTCGCGTCCATCGTCATCGCGCCACCGCACGCGCTCGCCGTGGCGGCCTTCGTCGTGGTGGCGGTCGCCGTGCCACCAGTCGCCGAGCCACGAATGGCGGTCGCGACCGCGCCGGCCGGGCACGGTCTCGGCGGAATTGGCGACGAGATAATCGGTGATGCGCTTGGTGGTGTCGGCGTCGAGCTCGGCATTGTCGCCGAAATGATCCTTCAGGTTCGCCATCAGCGCGCTCCACGAGCGGGCGGGCAACAGCCCGGCCGGGTAGAGCATGTGGCAGGAGGCGCATTCCTTCGCCACCACCGGATCGTTCACCGGCGGAACGCGCAGGCCATCGGCGAAGAGCGGGGTGGCGGTCAGCAGGCCGGCGATCAGCGGCACGCCAAACGCGATGCGGCGGGACAGGGTCGGCATCGGTCTCTCCTCACAATCCGAACAGGAACACCAGCGCGTCGGCCTTCTCCTCGGCGGTGCATTCGCGGCCGAGCACGTCCTTGCAGTTCCGCCGGAACCACTTATCGACCTCCGCCGCATCGCTGTAGCGCGTGGGCACGACGGAGGGCGCCATCGGGTCGATCGCCTTGCCGGCGCGGGTCTGGCCGGGCTTCTTCAGGTCGGTGGTGTGGCACGAGGTGCAGGCGGGCGTGTCGGCCTTGCCGCCCCCGTGATTGGCGAAGAAGAAGGCGCGGCCGCGCTCGGCCGAGGGCGTGAAGCCCGGCTGGGCGCTGGACACGTAGGGCTTGAGGATCGTGGTCTGCGACGGGGTCAGGGCGAAGGCGGTGACGGTCGAGCCGAGCAGGATGGCGGCGGGAATGAGCAGTCGCATGGTCAGTGTGTCTCCTTTGGCAATGCGATGGCGCGGGCCGCGAAGCGGCCGGTTTCGGCGTCGGCGTGGCAGGCGGAGCAGTTGAGCCGGCCACCCACCGCGCGGGCGGTGAAGGCGCTGGCGGGAACGCCGCGGTGCAACCGCGTCCAGCCCGCGGTGGCGGTGATGCGCAGCGGCGCATCGGCGCTCGGCGTGCGCAGCAGATTGGCGGCCTTGGTGTCGAACCGCTCGGCCGAATTGTCGGCGAGATAGGCGGAAAGCCGCGCGGTATCGGCCTCGCTGAGGCTCGCATCCTCCTCGAAATGGGTGGCGAGGTGGTCGACGATCCCGGCCCAGGTGGCGGCCGGCGCGATGCTGGGATGGTGCGGCGAATGGCAGGAGCCGCATTCGCGCACATAGAACGGATCGAGCGGCGCAGTCGGCACGCCGGCCGCCGGCTGGCGCGAGGCCATCACGATCGCCGGCACCAGCACCGCCGCGAGCGCGGCGAGAATGGCGGCGGCAAGGCGCGGGCGTGCCGCGCGCTCCGGCGCCGTCACCGCGCCCGGCACCGCGGCCTTGCGCCCGGTGACCATGCCCCAAACCAGGCTCTGCCCTTCGCGCCGGCCCTCGATCAGCACGCCGGTGATGTGCAGCACCGCCAGCGCCAGGATGAGCCAGCCCAGCGCCGCGTGGATGTCGCGGGCGGTGGTGCCTGCGGCGAAGCTGGTCGTTGCCGCGAGCGGCCCCTCCTTGGCGAGCCCGCCGAGCATGACGACGCCGGTGACGGTGAGCGCGGCGATGACGACGAGCAGCGTCGCCACCATCATCGCGCCGAGCGGATTGTGGCCGAGGAAATGCGGATTCCGGCTGATCAAGCCGGAGATCCGCATTCCGCTCGCCGAAAATCCGCCTTCCGGGCCAGGATTTTCGGCGAGTTCGTTTCCGGGATCACGCAGTGATCTCCCGGAAACCGCATCATGAATCGTTCGTCCGCGCAGCATGGCGCCGGCATGGGCGAGGGCGGCGCGCGGATCGGGCGGGAAGCTCGCGAAGCGTGCGTAGGTCGGCCCGAGCACGCCCCACACCAGCCGGAACAGCACCAGCGCGGCGGCGGCGGTGCCGAGCACCACATGCGCATCGAGCCACGGCCGCGGCGCGACGAAGCCGGTGGCGAGCGCCGCGAACACCGCGGCCGCCAGCAGCCAGTGGAACAGCCGCACCGCGCGGTCCCACACCATGACCTCGCCGGCCTGCGGTGCGGGATTCTCGGCCGCGACGGCGCGAACCTCCTGCGGGCGGACGTGTCTCGTCATGATGGGCTCCCCTCGGCGATGCCGGCCCGGCGTGGCCTGTGCAGCATCCTTGCCCGAGGGGGGCTGACGGTGCCCTGACCGGCGCTGTCAGCGCCGTGTCAGCAAGACGTCAGTGGGGTGGTATCACCCCAGCCGGTAGCGGCCGGCGATCGAGGGCGCACCCTCGGTGAGCACCACGCCGCGCGCCACCAGATCCTCCAGGTGCGCCAGCACCGACAGGCCGGCCGGTCCCATCAGCCGCGGGTCGATGCCGATATAGATCGCCCGCACCAGCGTCGGGATGTCGGCCTCGCCCTTGCGCAGCCGGTGCAGGATTGAGGCCTCGCGGCCCTCGCGGTGGCGGATGTAGCTTTCGAGGAAGCGCGGCGCCTCGCGGGCCGGCGCGCCGTGGCCGGGCAGGTAGACCGTCTCCGGCCGGCCGCGCAGCTTCTTCAGCGAGGCCATGTAGTCGGCCATCGCGCCGTCCGGCGGCGCCACGATCGAGGTCGACCACGCCATGATGTGGTCGCCGGTGAACAGCACACCGGCCTCGCGCAGTGCGAACACCATGTGGTTGGCCGTATGGCCGGGGGTGGCCACCCCCTCGATCGTCCAGTCCGGGCCGGTCACCACCGCGCCGTCCGGCAGCGCGAGGTCGGGGCGGAAGTCGTGATCGGCCGCGGCATCGAGCGGGTTGGTCTCGCCGATATGGAGCGGCCGGGCCGTCTGGTGCGGCCCTGCCGCCAGCACGCGTGCGCCGGTTGCGGCCTTGAGCGCGGCGACGCCGTCGCTGTGGTCGCGGTGGGTGTGGGAGACGAAGATGTCCGTCACCGTCTCGCCGCGCACCGCATCGAGCAGCGCGGCGATGTGGGCGGGATCGTCCGGCCCGGGGTCGATGATCGCCACCTTGCCGCGGCCGACGATGTAGCTGCAGCTGCCGGTATAGGTGAACGGGCCGGGATTGGCGGCGATCAGGCGGCGCACGCCGGGCGCCACGGCCTCGAGGGTGCCGGCGGCAACCGGCGTCCGGTCGAAGGGAATGTCGTCGGTGTTGGACACGGGGGGCGTCTCCCGGGCGGGGGAGGGCGCGGCCGGCGGGCAAGCCGCCGGGGCCGGACGCCCTCGGGGTTGATGCACGTCTGCCGCGCCAGCCATCGCACAGGAGGCCGACGCCGGCAAACCGGACTGCCGCAACGGCGGCATGCGCAGGCTCACAGTGGCTCGCCCTCGTCCTGCCGGGCGCCGCGCGCCACCACCTGCAATGCACCGTCCGGCAGCGGCCGCTGCAGCGCCGCCGCCTCGGGCCAGGGCGCGCGCAGCCAGACATCCATCTCGTCCGCCGTGGTGAGAATCACCGGCATGGCCTTGGGATGGATGGCGCCGACCTCGGCATTGGCCGGGCAGGTCAGGATGCCGTAGAGCAGGTGCTCGCCCGCCACCGGCTCCGCCTTGGGGCCGCGCACGCCGTGCCAGGGCGTCCACAGCCCGGCGAACACGAAGAGCGGCCGGCTGGCGGCGAGCGCGAACCACACCGGCGTCTTGCGCGGCTTGGTGTCGGCGTATTCGCAGAAGCTCGTCGCCGGCACCAGGCAGCGGTGCGCCGGGGCGAGCCAGCGGCGCCAATAGGGCGAGCCGGTGTTGCGGATGTTGGTGACCGGCGGGCCGGCGATCGTCGGCGGGCTGGGCATGCCCCACCGCATCATCAGCAGTTCGCGGTCATCGCCGATCTGCCGGACCACCGGCGCCGCCTGATCGGGGAAGATCGCCGGCAGCGGCGGCAGATTGCCGGTCAGGTCGCGCACCGCGCGCACGAAGTCGCCAATCGCCGTCTGGCCCTTGGTGAGGGCGTAGAGATTGCACACGGCATCGCCCCCCTGGCACCGCCCCCCGTCTCCGGCCCCTGGCACCGGCCGCGGCGAACGCGCTCGCCCGCGCCCGTTATCGCGAGCCTGTTCGCCGCAAATCTGTTCGCCGCAAGCCGATGATGTTGAAGACTACGCCTGGGGACGGGCTTTCAGGGAACTCAGGGCCGACTCGCAAAGGCGCAGATGCGCCTCGCTCAGGCTGCCCTTCCGGCTCGCATCGATCACGCTCTCGAGAATCAGGCTGGCGATCTCAACGCTCGATCTGGAGCTTGCGAGCGCCTTCCTCAGATGCTCGACGACCTTTTCCTTCGCATCCAGTTCCCGGACCAGCGGATCCCAGTAGGGCGTGCGGTAGTGATCCATGAGCGCTTCGACAATATTGCCGTGCTGGACCAGATAGTCGAAATTGAAATCGCTTTCGCCGAAATTCCTCAGGCCGTGGATGTTCTGCAGATCCTGACCCGAGATCCGTTTGAAGCCCATGCTCCAGTCGGAGTACTGGCGGGACTCGATCGGCCTGCGGCGCAGCAATTGGATGTCGGTGTGGCGTGTATCTTTCCTGATCGTTTCGAACAGGTCTTCGACAACCTGTTCGTCGCCCTCCAGCACCTGCAGAAAGGCGTCGTTGCCATAGAGCAGCATGCCGGTTACGCCGCGGCTGGCATTGTTCGGCAAGCATTGCTGCAGGAGCGCCAGCAGATTTTCCGCCGACATCGGCGCCGTCGCCCGGCTGATGTAGGTGATCTGGATCATGGTCTCTCTTTCAGCCTTGTGAGGTCATACGTAATTAAACGCTACAACCAAACAAGCCGGCATGTAAATCGCCTCGCGGGGCAATGGGCAGGGAACGGCGTGACAAGGACGTGAAGTCCCGACGTCACCGCGCCGGGTTGGTCGGACGCTCCCGATTTCAATATCGAGCGGGACATCCCCGGCGTCGTCATCGTCGGGCCGCCGCCAGCGATGCGGCGATCGCGGCGATCGCGCGAAACAGCACAAGCGGGTCATCCTTTGAGGGAATGAAGCCACGCCGCTGCCAGAATGCGGCGGCTTCGGCATCGATTGCATTGACCATGAGGGCGCGGCCGCCGACGAGTGCCGCTGCCTGCACACAGCGCTCGAGCGCGTGTTTCACCAAGCCCGTCCCGATCCCGCGTCCGGCCCAGCCGATATCGGTCGCGAGCTGACCAAGCAGCAGGCACGGGACAGGATCAGGTGGCTGACCCGTTCGGATTGATCGCGGCAGAACACTCGGAACGACCGCAGTCGGCGAGAGACCATAGTAGCCAACGACGCGGCCGACCGCGTGGACAACCAGGACGGCTGTGAAGCCTTTCTCCTGATTGGAGAGCGCCCGCGTCTTCAGCCAATGGTCAAGCGTTGGCTTTCCGCAGGTGAATTCGGAAACGTCGTGGACCTCCGTCAGCGGTTCGGGGACAGAGAGTGTCACGGCTCAGCGCTTCGCGACGTAGCCGGGTTCCCACGGGGCCGGCCGCTTCGCACAATCCACCATTTCAGGCACTGCGGTCGCCGGCCCCGACAACGCCGCCATGAAATCGGCAAAGCCTTCCGGACTCATGCGGATCAGACGGTTTTCCATCAGCACGTCCTCGGCTGCGCGAACGGCTGCCTCGCGGACGAAATCCGTGCGCGACCGGCCGCGCAGACCAGCCGCACGATCGATCATCGCGATGTCGGCCTCTGGCAGGCGCATCGAGATCGGGTGTTCCTTGCGTTCAGCATTGGCGGCCATCGGCACCTCCCACGTCGAAGAATGGCGTGACGTAGTGCAAATTGCAATACGGGCGTTCAGCCAACGAACACTCACCCAATACGGTTTCCGGTTGATCCCTTCGGGATACCGGAAACGGTCTCGCCGAAAACCCCAGATCTGCAAGACGTTCTCGATAACGGGATTTTCGGCGATCGGAATACGACTCGAAGGCTTGATCAGCCGGAAACCGTATAACGCCGCCTTGGGACGCTCAGGCTTGCCCAGGCCAGCCACTGCTTGGACGATTATGGCCCGGATCCGCGTGGCCGGGACCGCAGCCGGCAGGGACGTTGAAGCCGCTGTCGCTCGATCCCAGGGAGCGGATTCTCGTTGCGATCGCCGGCGAGATGTCGGGATGCGATGCACTTGCGGGGCAGTGCCGCCAGCGTCAGCCGATGGCGGCGACGACAGAGGGATCGGGACGACGCTCGCCCCAAAGCGTTTGGCGGCGACCGGCGCTCCGCACGAGCGCTGATGCCCGAGCAGCGATGCTGCGACCGCAATCTTGCGGGCGGTTTTGTCCGGTTTCTGTCCGCTGGCGTGGGTTAAGCTGTCGGGAAATCAGCTAACGCCTGAGAAGAATGGTCGGAGTGGCAGGATTTGAACCTGCGACCCCCTCGTCCCGAACGAGGTGCGCTACCAGACTGCGCTACACTCCGACTGGAGGCGGGCTTATAGCGAACGCATTCGGCCCCTGCAAGCGACAAACGACGCTTTTGTCGCACCGTCATCACAGCCGCGCGGTGGACGCAGCCCGGGCCGCCTGACGGATTGCTGACGGGGCCGGTCAGAGGGACATCAGCGGCGCCGGGCAATGGTGGCTCCAGTCTCGCATGGAGCCTGACCAAGGAGCCTGAAAATGACCGCTGATACGACACCCGCCCTCCGCTACGACCCGTTCTCCCAGGCGCTGCACTGGCTGACCGCGCTGACGGTGATCGGCGCCTTCGCCACCGCACAGATCTTCGAGGAGATGGCCAAGGGCCCCGCCAAGACCGAGCTGGTCGGCCTGCACATCTCCGTCGGCGTCCTGGTGATGGCGCTCACCCTGATTCGCTTCGCCTGGCAGATGGCAGCCGCCCGGCCCACGCCGCTGCCCGGCTCGCCCTGGCTGCAGTATGCCGCCCGCGCCATGCACTGGGCGCTCTATGCCGCGCTGATCGCGGTGCCGCTCACCGGCATGGTGATGGTGTGGGCCAAGGGCCGCGAGGTCGGCGTGTTCGGCCTGTTCGCGCTGCCGCCGCTGGTCGCGCCCGACCGCGAATTCGCCCACACGGTCGAGGAGCTGCACGAGTTCGCGGGCAACCTCATCATCGTGCTGGCCGGCCTGCACGCGGCGGCGGCGATCTTCCACCAGACGGTGCTGCGCGACGGCGCGCTCGGCCGCATGCTGCCGGGCGTCCGCGCCGCCCAGGCCTGATGATTCGCCGGGCGGGCGCCGACGCCCGCCCGGGCCTGCTGCCGGTCCACAAGCCCAGGCTGGCACGCGAGCTCGAACGGGACGCCGTCGATGCGCTCGGAGAGCAGGGCTGAGTCGGACGCGCGGCCGCGACCAATCGTCCGACTGGAATTGACGGCGCCGGAACATAAGTCAGCCTTGTTGTCATAAATCGTTCCGGATCAACCGGGCGGCGCGGGCGTTGGACAACCACGTTCCGCAATGGCACGGGAGACCTCGATGTCGACCAGGCGTGCTGTGGCATCGCTGGACGAGCGATACGAGCTTTCGCCCGAGCGAGTGGCCCAGGACCGGGTGCTGCTCTCCGGCACGCAGGCGCTGGTGCGCCTCACGCTGATGCAGAAGGCGCGCGACCAGCGCGTCGGCCTCAACACCGCGGGGTTCGTCACCGGCTATCGCGGCTCGCCGCTCGGCGGTCTCGACCAGCAGTTCCTGCGCGCCAAGCGCCTGCTTGAAGCGCGCGACATCCGCTTCCAGTCCGGCCTCAATGAGGATCTCGCCGCCACGTCGCTGTGGGGCAGCCAGCAGGCCGAGCTGCGCGGCGAGGGCCGCTTCGACGGCGTGTTCGGCATCTGGTACGGCAAGGGGCCGGGCGTCGACCGCACCGGCGACGTGTTCCGCCACGCCAATTTCGCCGGCACCTCGAAGCATGGCGGCGTGCTGGCGCTGATGGGCGACGACCACACCTGCGAATCCTCCACCACCGCCCACCAGTCCGAGTTCCATTTCGTCGATGTGATGATCCCCATCCTCAACCCCGCCGGGGTGCAGGAGATCCTCGACTACGGCCTCTACGGCTTCGCGCTGAGCCGCTTCGCCGGCACCTGGGTGGCGCTGAAGGGGCTGAAGGACACCATCGAATCGACAGCGGTGGTCGATGGCCGGCTGGAGCGCATCGGCATCGCCACGCCCCAGGGCGTGCGGCTGCCCGAGGGCGGGCTCAACATCCGCCTCACCGACACGCCGCTCGCCCAGGAGGCGCGGCTGCAGGAATACAAGCGCGACGCAATTCTTGCTTTCGTGCGGGCGAACCGGCTCAACCGCTGGATCACCTCGGGCGGGCGAAACCCGAAAATCGGCATCGCCACGCTGGGCAAGAGCTATCTCGATGTCAGGCTGGCGCTCGACGAGCTCGGCATCGACGAGGTGCGCGCCAACGATCTCGGCATCCGCCTCTTCAAGATCGCCTGCCCGTGGCCGCTGGCGAAGCTGGAATTGATGGAGTTCGCGCACGACCTCGATCTGATCATGGTGGTCGAGGAGAAGCGCTCGCTGGTCGAGGTGCAGGTGCGCGAGGAGCTTTACGGCACCGCCCACCAGCCCATCGTCATCGGCAAGAAGGACGAGCACGGCGACTGGCTGTTTCCGATCAAGGGCGCGCTGGAGCCGACCGACATCGCCGTGGCCATCGGCCGGCGGCTGCTGACCTATGTCGGTGACGAGGACCTTGTGGCGCGCGTGGCGCAGCTGGAGGAGGCGCAGCGGGCGATGGCGCAGGCCGCCGATGTCGCGGTGCGCACGCCCTATTTCTGCTCGGGCTGCCCGCACAACACCTCGACCAAGGTGCCCGAGGGCATGCGCGCCTATGCCGGCATCGGCTGCCACTACATGGTCCAGTGGATGGACCGCGCGACGCAGGGCTTCACCCAGATGGGCGGGGAGGGCGCCAACTGGATCGGCGAGGCGCCGTTCTCCAAGCGCCGCCACGTGTTCCAGAATCTCGGCGACGGCACCTTCAACCATTCCGGCTCGCTCGCCATTCGCGCTTCCCTCGCCGCCGGGGTCAACGTCACCTACAAGATCCTGTTCAACGACGCCGTCGCCATGACCGGCGGCCAGCGCCTTGATGGCGGGCTCACCGCCTCGAAGATCGCCCGCATCGTGGCGGCGGAAGGCGTGAGCCGCATCGCCGTGGTGTCGAACGAGCCATGGAAATACGGCCGCAACGAGGGCTGGCCGGATGGCTGCACCCTGCATCCGCGCAGTGACTTCGAGGAGGTGCAGCGCGAGCTTGCCACATATGACGGCGTCACCGTGCTGATCTACGACCAGACCTGCGCCGCCGAGAAGCGCCGCCGCAGGAAGCGCGGCGAGTTCCCCGATCCCGACGTGCGGGTGATGATCAACGACCTTGTCTGCGAAGGCTGCGGCGATTGCGGCGTCAAGTCGAACTGCGTGTCGATCCAGCCGCTCGAGACCGAGTTCGGCCGCAAGCGCCGGATCGACCAGTCGAGTTGCAACAAGGATTTCTCCTGCATCAACGCCTTCTGCCCGTCCTTCGTCACCGTGCGTGGCGGGAAGCTCAAAGCGCGGCCGCGCGCGGCCGGCGCAGGCGAGGCGCTGCCCGATCTGCCCGAGCCGGCGCCAGCCCCCATCCAGGGCACGTTCAACGTGCTGGTCTGCGGTATCGGCGGCACCGGCATCGTCACCATCGCCCAGGTGCTGGGCATGGCGGCGCATCTCGACGGCAAGGCGTGCGGCATCATCGACATGGCGGGCCTTGCCCAGAAGGGCGGGGCGGTGTTCAGCCATCTGCGCCTCGCCGAGACGCCGGCCGACATCCACGCCATCCGCATCGGCGCGCGCAGCGCCGATCTGGTGCTGGCTGGCGATCTGGTGGTGGCCGGCGGCCGCAAGGTGCTGGCGGCGATGCGGCCGGGGCACACGCGCGTCATCGTCAACACCCACGAGATGCTGCCCGGCGACTTCACCCGCAATGCCGATTTCTCGTTGCCGGCGGCGCGGCTGAAGCGGGCGCTCGCCACCGCCGCCGGGCCGGAGGCGGTCCAGCTTCTCGACGCGTCGTCGGTTGCCGAGGCGCTGTTCGGCACCTCGGTCGGCGCCAACATCTTCCTGGTCGGCGTGGCGTTCCAGCAGGGCGCGATTCCGCTCTCGCGTGAGGCGATCGAGCGGGCGATCGAGCTCAATGGCGAGGCGGTGGAGATGAACGTCGCGGCCTTTCGCTGGGGCCGGCGCGCGGCGCACGATCCGGATGCGATCGCCGAGCTGTTGAAGCCCGCGGCACCCTCCGGCCCGCGCCGGCTCTCGGCCTCGCTCGACGAGACGGTCGCCCGCCGCGTGGAATTTCTCACCGCCTACCAGAACGCCGGCTATGCCGCGCGCTACCAAGCGCTGGTGGCGCGGGTGCGCGAGGCGGAAGCGGCGCGGGTGGGCGGCGCCAGCCGGCTCGCCGAGACGGTGGCGCGCAACGCCTTCAAGCTGATGGCCTACAAGGACGAATACGAGGTGGCGCGGCTCTTTGCCGATGGCGGTTTCGCCGCCCGGGTGGCCGAGCAGTTCGAGGGCCGGGTGCGGCTCGACTTCCACCTCGCGCCACCCTTCCTGGCGCGGCACGACGCCATCACCGGCGAGCCCAAAAAGATGACCTTCGGCCCGTGGCTGATGTTCGTCTTCAAGCTGCTCAAGCGCATGAAGGGCCTGCGCGGCACGCCGTTCGATCCGTTCGGCTGGACCGAGGAGCGGCGCATCGAGCGCCAGCTGATCGAGGATTATTTCGCGCTGATGGACGAGATCGTCGAGCGCCTGGTGCCCGAGACGCACGCGCTCGCGGTCGGCCTCGCCGCCATCCCCGACAAGATCCGCGGCTATGGCCCGGTCAAGGCGCGCCATCTGTCGAGCGCCAAGGCGGAGGAGGCGGTGCTGCTGGCCCGGCTTCGTTCCGGCGCGCCGCTGTTGCGCGAGGCGGCGGAGTGAGGCGGTTTCCGGCTGATCCGGCGTTCGGTTAACGCGCGCTTCACCAAGCGCGAAAAAACATCCAATCAGGTCAAGCGATCACGGGTCATTTCCGTTGCGTTACGCTTGCGACTGACTCCTACTGGCTTGCGGTCGAGGTCACGTTTCCGGCATCCCGAAGGGATCGTCCGGAAACCGTATTGATGAATGCCGGGGGGCAAATGGGGTCGAACAGGCGCACGGCGATCCGGCGGGATCTGCACTATCCGGCCGATCTGATTGCGGGCGACACCCGCTCGCGCTGCACGGTCAGCGACGTCTCGGCCGGCGGGGCGAGCATCGAAACCGCCGCGGCGCCCTCGCTTCCGGACGAGGTCATCATCTGCTTCTCGGTCACCGGGCCGCTCTGCCGCGTCGGGCGGGTGATCTGGCGGCGGGAGAGCCGCGTCGGCCTGGAGTGGGTTCGGCGCATCACCAAGGACACCTGCCGCGAACAGCAGTGCCCGGTCAAATGCCGGGAACCCGAGGCCGGGGAGGTGACCCTGGTTGACGCCTGACCGCGCGCCACCTCCACAGACCTGCATGAAACGGTTTGCCACCGGAAACCCGACACACTGACGACGCGCGCCGGGGCATTCCGCGACCATCTTCCCAGTTGAACAACCGCACACCCCCCACCCCCGACCCCTCCCCGCCATTCACTGCGTTCATGGGGGGAGGGGAGAAGAGTCGGCCTTTTTCTCCCCTCCCCCCGCGAGCTTTGCGAGCGGTGGGGAGGGGTCGGGGGTGGGGGGCCTCAAAGGGCGCGCGGCGAGGCTGGAAGCCAGAAATTGGCCGGGAAACCGTCTCATACGGTTTCCGGCTGATCAAGCCGGAGAACCGTATGCCGTTCGCCGAAAAATCCTCATCCGATCAAGGATTTTTCGGCGAGATCGTTTCCGGTATCCCGAAGGGATCAACCGGAAAACGTATGATCTGCCACCGGAAACCCGACACGCCGACGACGAGAGCGCCTCGCCGCCGGGAGCCGTTGGGGTGAGATTGGCCCGGCCACGTTCGGTTTGGAGCGTCCGATCTGACTGCATCAGATCGGACGCTCCAAGTTTCTGGTTTGTCGCATTTTCTTTCGCGCAACCGGTATCCGCCTGTGCGGAAAATGCTCTAGTCCCGCACCAGCACGTTGCGGAACTGCCAGGGATCGGAGGTGTCGATGTCCTCCGGGAACAGGCCGGGCCGGCCGTCGAGCGGCGTCCAGTCGGTATAGGCGCCGATCACCGGGCCGAGATAGGGCATCTGCACTTCGAGGCAGCGGCGGAAGTCGAGGTCGTCGGCCTCGACGATGCCGGCGTTCGGGTTCTCGATCGCCCACACCATGCCGGCGAGCACGGCGGAGGACACCTGCAGGCCGGTGGCGTTCTGATAGGGGGCGATGCGCCGCGTCTCCTCGATCGAGAGCTGCGAGCCGTACCAATAGGCGTTCTTGCCGTGGCCGTAGAGCAGCACGCCAAGCTCGTCGATGCCGTCGACGATCTCCTTCTCGTCGAGGATCAGCCAGTCCGACTGGCGCTTGCCGGCGGCGCCGAACATCTCGTGCAGCGACAGCACCGCGTCGTTGCAGGGGTGATAGGCGTAGTGGCAGGTCGGCCGGTAGACCGCCTTGCCCGCTTCGTCGCGCACGGTGAGGAAATCGGCGATCGAGATCGATTCATTGTGGGTGACCAGGAAGCCGTATTGCGCCTGCGCCGTCGGCGTCCACGAGCGCACGCGGGTGTTGGCGCCGGGCTGCAGCAGATAGATCGCCGCGCCGCAGCCGGTGTCGTGGGTGCGGGCATTGTCCGGCATCCAGCGCTCGTGCGTGCCCCAGCCGAGTTCGGCCGGCTGCAGGCCCTCCGACACGAAGCCCTCGACCGACCAGGTGTTGACGAACACGTCGAACGGCTTGGGGAAATTGGCGCGCTGGGTGTCGCGCTCGGCGACGTGGATGCCCTTGACGCCGAGGTCCATCGCCAGCCGTCCCCACTCCTCGCGGGTCTTGGGCTCGGGGCGCGTCAGGCCGAGATCGGCGGCGAGATTGACCAGCGCCTGCTTGACGAACCACGACACCATGCCGGGATTGGCGCCGCAGCACGACACCGCGGTGGTGCCGCCGGGGTTCCTGCGCCGCGCCGCCAGCACGGTCTCGCGCAGCATGTAGTTGGAGCGCGCCTCGGGCTTCATGTTGGGGTCGAAATAGAAGCCGGCCCACGGCTCGACCACCGTGTCGATGTAGAGCGCGCCGACCTCGCGGCACATCTCCATGATGTCGAGCGAGGAGGTGTCGACCGAGAGATTGACGCAGAAGCCCTGGCCGGGCCCGGCGGTGAGCAGCGGCACCAGGAGGTCACGGTAGTTGTCGCGCGTCACCGCCTGATGGATGAAGCGCACGCCGCGCTCGTCGAGCAGCTTGCGGTCGTCGTCGCGCGGGTCGATGACCACGAGCTTCGAGCGGTCGAACTCGAAATGGCGTTCGATCAGGGGCAGGGTGCCCCGGCCGATCGAGCCGAAGCCGATCATCACGATCGGGCCATCGATGCGGTGATAAACCGGCCAGTCGGTCATGGCATTCTTCTCCAAACGACGTCACGAGGGTTCGCGGCCTGCGCACGTGCGCGGGACGGGTGAAACGGGATGGGGCGGACCTGCTGGGCGCTATGAGGCACGCCGCGCCGGCATCGTCAACGCGGGCCGGCGCGAAACGCGGGCAAACGCGGCCTTGGCGCCGCTGGCCCGGAGGCAGCCTCGCGCGCCGTCGAGCGCGCCGGGCTTCAGTTCCAGGGCGAGGAAGCGGGCGCGGTCCACCGGCCCCGGCAGATCGAGCGCCGCGGTGAGCCGAGGCGAGAAGCCGAAGCGCGCATAATAGGGCGCGTCGCCCACCAGGATCACCGCGCCATGGCCGCGGGCGCTGGCGCGCGCCAGCGCCTCGCGCATCAGGGCTCCGCCGACGCCATGGCCCTGCCACCACGGATCGACCGCCAGCGGCCCCAGCATCAGCGCCTGTACTCCAGCAGCCTGCACATGCCACAGCCGCACCGTGCCGATGATCCGGCCGAGCGCATCGCGCGCCACCAGCGCCAGCCCGTCCGCCGGCAGCCGGCCGGCGCGCAGCCGCTCGCAGGTCTTCCGGCGGCGCTCCGGTCCCATGGCGCGGTCGAGCAGGCGCTCGCGCGCCTTTTCGTCGGCAGGGCGCTCGCTGTCGATGACGAAGCCGGCGGCGCCGGTGGCGACAGGCTGGGCGGCGACAAGCCGGTTGGCGACAAACTGGTTCATCGGCCGGTCCTCCATTAGGAGACTGGCCCTCGCACCCGCATTGCGGGCCGTCCGGGAAGTGAATGAAAAGGCGTAGCTTTTTGTCATGCCCGTTCTCGCAGCCAAGCTTGCGCAGGCTGCGCAAACGAGACTGTTCCGGGCATCCACGTCTTCAGAGGCGCAAAGTCGTGGATGGCCGGGACAAGCCCGGCCATGACGAGCGTGGCGGTTACGGCCTCAGATCACGTACGAGGCCAGCGGCGCGAAGCCGTTGAAGCCCACCGTCGAATACATGGTGGTGTACGCGCCGGTCGCCTCGATCAGCACCTCGTCGCCGATGGCGAGCGAGATCGGCAGCTCGTAGGGCGCCTTCTCGTACAGCACGTCGACCGAATCGCAGGTCGGCCCGGCGATTACGCACGGCGTCTTGGCGTCGCGGTCGCGCGGCGTCTTGATCGGGTAGCGGATCGCCTCGTCCATGGTCTCGGCGAGGCCGTGGAACTTGCCGATGTCGAGATAGACCCAGCGGGTCGGATCGTCGTCCGACTTCTGCGAGATCAGCACCACCTCGGCCTTGATCACGCCGGCATTGCCGACCATGCCGCGGCCCGGCTCGATGATGGTCTCGGGCAGGCGGTTGCCGAAGTGCTTCGACAGCGCCCGGAAGATGGCGTTGCCATAGGACTGCACCTTCGGCACGCGCTTGAGATACTTGGTCGGGAAGCCGCCGCCCATATTGACCATCGACAGCGCGATGCCGCGCTCGGCCATCTCGCGGAAGATCGAAGCGGCCGAGCCCAGCGCCTGGTCCCACGCGTCGACATTGTTCTGCTGCGAGCCGACATGGAACGACACGCCATAGGCGTGCAGGCCCAGCCGGTGCGCCAGCTCCAGCACGCGCGGCGCCATCGCCGGCGCGCAGCCGAACTTCTTCGACAGCGGCCATTCGGCGCCGGCGCCGTCGCACAGGATGCGGCAGAACACCTTCGAGCCCGGCGCAACGCGGGCGATCTTCTCGACCTCGGGCTCGCAATCGACCGCGAACAGCCGCACGCCAAGCTCATAGGCGCGCGCGATGTCGCGCTCCTTCTTGATGGTGTTGCCATACGAGATGCGGTCGGCCGAGGCGCCGGCCGCCAGCACGGCCTCGATCTCGCCCACCGAGGCGGTGTCGAAGCACGAGCCGAGCTCGGCGAGCAGCTTCAGCACTTCCGGCGCCGGATTGGCCTTCACCGCGTAGAAGACGCGGGTGTCGGGCAGCGCGCGGGCGAAGGCGGTGTAGTTGTCGCGCACCACGTCGAGGTCGAGCACGAGGCACGGACCTTCGGGACGTCGGGCGGCAAGAAACTCGCGGATGCGGTCGGTCATGGGGTCGGTCCTCCCAAGGCCAGATGAGCCCAGGACAGCGCGCAAAACCGCGGGCCGGCGCGATGGAGACGCCAAGACCCGCGACGCAACGCGCCGCCCGCAAAGCCGGCCGAGACCGGCGTTCACCGTGAGCCGTATCCGGCGCTGAAGCGACGCAGGAAGGGACGCGGAATCCGCGTCCTTCGGTCGGTTTCAGACGCCTTTGCGAGAGTGGGAAGGCCCGCTCCACGCGCCCGGCAAGAGTAGTGCCTCTTTAGTGTCGCCGGCCTATGGACGGACCGGCAGAGACCAAAAAAGCCCGCTACGTCGTTGCTTCAAGCCGCGTACCCCTGCGGAGAGCAGGGAATTGCTGGTTTCGCCTCCAGCTGCCGGTCGATAGACGGGGAAACCGAGAAGACACGGCGCCGGAGAGGCGCCTCTCGATCTTTGGTCCCCGGGCGGCTGTCCGGCCTCTTGTCCGGATGCCCACCGACCGGCACGCGGCCACAGGCACGTGCGAAATTGGGCAAGCCGGCAGATAGGACGAATCGCCCCCCCATTCAAGGGCGATTTTCTCGGATGCCACGCAAGTTTTCCGCTGTGGCCCCAAGAACACAGGGAGGGAGAGCACAGGGAGAGAGAACACAGGCGGGAGAACGAGGGGAGAGACCGTCGTCCCGGACGGACGCGCAGCGTCCGAGCCGGGACCGTTCTCAGGAAGGGGACCTTTCTTTGGATGACGGCCCCGGGTCTCGCATTGCTCGCCCGGGGCGACACTCTCACCCGGTCACCCCCGGCGAGCGTGGCTGAGCCACGCGAGGGAAGGGGGCCTACACAACGCGACGACATCCCGGGGACCGCTTCGTGAGTCGCGTCGTCCCGGCCAAACGGAGCGCGCGCTGGGACCGTTTCCCGTGTCACGTCGTCCCGGACGGACGCGGAGCGTCCGAGCCGGGACCGTGTGCAGGAAGGAGACCTTTCTTCGGATGACGGCCCCGGGTCTCGCATTGCTCGCCCGGGGCGACACTCTCACCCGGTCATCCCCGGGCCTCGCGCGGCGAGGCTCGGGCGATGTCATGCGCAACCGGGCCAAGTCACCGAGCCAAGTCACCGGCCCCGCGCCTCAGCGTTCGGGACCGCAGGCATCACGCCGCGGACTTGATCTCGATCTTCCTGGGCGCGCGTACGTCCTCGGGCGGCTTCGGCAGGTGGACGGTGAGCACGCCCTTGTCGAACTTGGCCTCGACCTTGGCCGGATCGGGATCGAAGCCGAGCTGCACCGACCGCTGGAAGCTGCCGTGGCTGCGCTCGATCACCTGCCAGTCCTTGCCCTTCTCGTCGCGCTCGACCTTCTTCTCGCCACGGATGGTGAGAATGCCGCGCGCGACGCTCACCTCGACGTCCTTCTCCGAGACGCCCGGCAGTTCGGCGGTGATGTCGAGCGCGTCGGCGGTCTCGGCGACGTCGATGCGCGGCAGCAGCATCCCGTTCGCTCCGCCGGAGACCACCCCGGCAAACGGAGCGCGCCGGGTGAAATCATCGAAGACGCGTTCGACTTCGCGGAATAGCGACCCGATCGGCTCGTCGCCGCGGCCGAACAGCGAAGGCAGCATGGAACGAGTCATTGTCATCCTCCATCGAAACCGGGATCGCATCGCGTTCCACGCATTCGACTGGACGCTGACGCGACCCACGGTTTCGATATGGGGCGGGCGACGGCGGCTGCAAGAGCCCGTGAGCGTTCCGATGCGCTCAGCCGACCGGGGCCACCGAGACCACGACGAAGGTGTGCAGCTCGCCGTCCTCGTCGCGGATCGACACGTACTCGCCCGGCACGAAGGCGTGGGCGCCGAAGCGGTAGCCGGCCTCGTCGTCGTCGGGGTCGTTGTCGGCATCGACGATGTCGTAATGGAAGGCCCAGGTGCTGCCGGACTTGCCGCCCGGCCGGTGCAGGACATGGCCGATCTGGTCGGGCTCGCCGGCCCAGAATCGCCGCACCCGGCAATGCTCGCGGTTCTTCTTCCACGCCGTCGCGTCGATGTGGCCGGTGTCGTCGAGCGGCGCCACGAACTCGTAG
The DNA here is from genome assembly GCF_003966715.1 of Blastochloris tepida. Taxonomy (NCBI): domain Bacteria; kingdom Pseudomonadati; phylum Pseudomonadota; class Alphaproteobacteria; order Hyphomicrobiales; family Blastochloridaceae; genus Blastochloris; species Blastochloris tepida. The sequence goes on along the minus strand of NZ_AP018907.1, from coordinate 2,605,716 downwards.
CCGTGCCGTGCCGACCCCTCCGGGTGGTCCTTGGACCGGGCGAGGTTGAGGCGGATTCGCTTGAGGTCCTGCGGCAGCTTGGTCATGGTCCTCGTCCAGATTGTCTTCAGCCCCTTAAGGGCACGGCTTCCTTGGAGCGCTTTTGGCCCTGCGGACCGCCTTCGGCCAAGCAGATGCTGTTCGGCCTCAAGTGTGAGCATTCCAGAACGCGCGTCGCAAGCGCATCCGCATTGCCCTTTATCGACATTGCCTTGAACGGATATAGCGCCCATTTCCCGCCAGGGGAGCAGCAGCAGAGCAGCGCGAGGAACGCACGCGATGGCAGATGGCAGCCTCGACCCGGCAGTCGCCGCCCTGCTGGCCGATCCCGCGACCTACGGCCTTGCCCCCGGCACGCCGGTCACGCGCATCGACACCCACGCCGCCGCGGTGTTCCTGGCCGGAGACCGCGCCTTCAAGGTCAAGCGGCCGGTGCGCTACTCCTATCTCGACTACGGCACGCTGGCCGCGCGCGAGGCCGCCTGCCGGGCCGAGCTCGCGGTGAATGCGCCGTTCGCCGCCGATCTCTATCTCGGGGTGGTGCCGGTCACCCGGCAGGCGTCCGGCGCGCTTGCGCTCGGCGGCGCGGGCGAGGTGGTCGAGTGGCTGGTCGAGATGCGCCGCTTCGACGAGACCACGACGCTCGACCATCTGGCCGAGGCCGGCGAATTGCCGGAGCCGATGATCGACGCCCTGGCCGAGACGGTCGCCGCCGGCCACGCCCGCATGCCGGCGGCCGATGCGTCGGCCTGGCTTCAGGCGCTGGCGCGCTACGCCGCCGACGACCGCGAGACGTTCCGCACCGCGCCCGACCTGTTCCCGCCCGACGAGGCGGCGCGGCTCGACACCGCCACCGCCGCGGCGCTGCACCATAATGCAGGGCTCATCCTGGCACGCGGCCGGCTCGGGCTGGTGCGCCGCTGCCATGGCGACCTGCACCTCGCCAATGTCGCGCTGGTCGACGGCCGGCCGCTGCCGTTCGACGCCATCGAGTTCGATCCGCTGATCGCCACCGGCGACGTGCTCTATGAGCTTGCCTTCCTGCTGATGGATCTGGTGGCGCGCGGCCGCCGGCGCAGCGCCTGCCGGCTGCTCAACCAGTATCTGCTGGTGGCCGGCCGCGACGGCGATCTCGATGCGCTGGCGGCGCTGCCGCTGTTCCTGTCGCTGCGCGCGCAGATCCGCGCCAAGGTGGCGGTGGCGCGCCGGGCTCTGACCTCGGGTGCTGCGGCGAGCGCAGCGGCACACGACGCGATGCGCTATTTCCGCCTCGCGGTGGCAGCACTCGCCCCGCCGCCGCCGCATCTGTTCGTGGTCAGCGGCCTGTCGGGCACCGGGAAAACGAGCGTGGCGCGGGCCATCGCCGGGCGGCTGCTGCCGCTGCCGGGCGCGCTGGTCCTGCGGTCGGACATCGAGCGAAAGCGGCTTCACGGCGTGCCCGCGACCGCGCGCCTGCCGGCGGACGCCTATCAGCCGGAGGTGACGGCGCAGGTCTACCGGCGGCTTGTCGAGCAGGCGCGGCGGGCGCTCGAAGCCGGCCATTCGGTGGTGATCGATGCGGTGTTCGCCCGCCCGGACGAGCGGGCGGCGCTCGCGGCGCTCGGGGTGGCGTGCGGCGTCGCGGTGCGCGGCGTGTGGCTGGAGGCGCCGCTCGACGTGCGGCAGGCGCGGGTGTCCGACCGGCGCGGCGATGCGTCGGATGCCGATGCGTCGGTGGCCGCGTTTCAGGAGGATCTGGAGATCGGGCCGCTCGATTGGCCGCGGGTCGATGCCGCGGGGCCGCTGGAGGGCGTGGTGCTGCGCGCGATGTCGGCGCTCGGCGGCCCCTGGTAGGGCTGCCCCTCTCGATGGCAGGCGCTGGACGTGGGCCGCGACACGCGCGCCGCGACACATGGGCCGCGACACATGGGCCACCACGCCGCCCGACGCCGCCCGCGCACGGGGCGACGCGGGCGGCAATGGGTTGCGGCTTACTTGGAGCCGTCAGCCTTGAACTGCTTGATGAAGGCGATCAGGTCCGAGATCTGCTGCTCGTCCTTGACGCCTGCGAAGATCATCTTGGTCCCCGGGATCTTGGCCTTCGGGTCCTTGATGTACACGCGGAAGACGTCCTCGTTCCACGTGATGCCGGAATTCTTGTTGGCTTCCGAGTAGTTGAAGCCTTCGATCGTGCCAGACTTGCGGCCGAACAGGCCGTTCAGCACAGGGCCGACCTTGTTCTTCGCGCCAGGGCCGATCGAGTGGCAGACCAGGCACTGCTTGAAGATCTGCTCGCCCTTCGCAGCGTCCTGCGCCTGCGCCGACGTGACACCCGCCGCCAGAACGAACAGTCCCAACACCAATTTCCGCATGACATTATCCCCGAGCGTTGCTGCCGGCCCCGCGCCGGCGCATGCGAGTAATGCACCGACCGGCCGCGAACCGCAATATCGTTCCAAACTGCGGGCGCCGCACTTTGTTTCCGCGGCGCAAAAATCGCGGACCTCCCTTGGACTTGACCGCAAGGGTCGCCACCTACCTTATGGTGCGCCCATCGGGCATGGTAAATGGTTGGTAAACCGGACCGGCGTCCCGAATCGTGGCGGTGCACGGACCACTGCGGCAGGTCTCCACAGCATCCGCCGATCCGATTGATCCGGACGGACGCTCCAAATTATTGAGCTGTCGCATTCTCTTCCGCAAAACCGGTCCCCACCGTTGCGGAGAATGCTTTAGGAGGAGACACGATGGCGACGAAGGCGAAGAAATCCAGGAAGAAGGTTTCGGCCAGCGATACGGACCTCGCAGCGGCGCCGGGGAAGGCCAAGACAACGGCCAAGACCAAGACAACGGCCAAGACCAAGACAACGGCCAAGGCCAAGACAACGGCCAAGGCCAAGACAACGGCCAAGGCCAAGACAACTGCCAAGACCAGGACGCCCGCGAAGACCAAGGCGTCTGCGAAGGCCGAGGCGCCTGCCAAGACCAAGACGCCCGGAAAGGGCAAGGTCCGCGCCGCCAAATCCGCTGCGGCGGCTGATTCCAACTCCTCCGCGAAATCGTCGCGCGCAAAGACGTCGGCGACATCCGCCGGCAAGGCCACGACCAAGGCCGCCGCGAAGACCGGTGCCAAGGCGCCTGCCAAAGCACCTGCCAAGGGCGTGGGCAAGAGCGCCGGCAAGTCCGCGAAGCCGGCGAAGGCGACCGCCAAGACCGTCAAGTCGGCCAAGTCCATTGCCAAGTCCACTGCCAAATCCGCCGCCAAGACGAGCGCCAAGACGGCCAAGGCCAACACGGCCAGAGCCAAGACCACGAAGCCGAAGACGGCGGAATCCAAGGCGCCCGTGAAGGCCAAGGCACCTGCGAAGGCCAAGGCGGCGGCGAACGTGAAGGCGGCCGGAAAGGCTGCGGCCAAGGCCAAGACCAAAGCCAAGGCAGCGGCCAAGACCACAAAGGCCAAGACCACAAAGGCCGAGAGCGCCAAGACCGAGAGCGCCAAGGCCAAGACGACAAAGGCCAAGACTGCCAAGACCCCCGCCAAGGCGGCAGCGAAGACCGCGTCGAAGGCGGTGGCGGTCAAGCAGGCCGGGAAGCCGGCCGCGGGCAAGGCGGCAGCCAAGGGCAAGGCGGCGAAGGCCGCCAAACCCAAGACCGTCAAAGCCACGAAGGCCAAGACGACGACAGCCAAGACGACGACTGCGAAGACGACGGCCGCCAAGACCAAGGCCACCAAGACCACCAGGGCGAAGGCTGCCGCCCCGGTGACGGCGCCGGCCCTGCCGGCCAGCCGTCCGGCGCCGCGCGCCGGCCGCACCTCGCCGGTTGCGCGGCGGGCCGCTTCGGCCGCACGGCGGACCAGCCTTGCCGCGCGCCCGATTCCGCCCAAGCCGGCGGGCGAGGAGCAGCCGGCGACCGCCAAGACGCCCAAGGCCAAGCCGCCCAAGGCCTCGGTGCCGGCCGTGCGCCCGACACCGCTGCCGCCGGCGCCGCGCCGCGCCCCGGCGCTGCCCACGGTGCGCCGCGCCGCGCCGCCGCCGATGGTGGTCGAGACCAAGGCGAAAGCCGATTCCAAGACCGAACCCAAGACCGAATCTAAGACCGCGCCGAAAGCTCCCGCCAAAGGCGCGCCGAAGGGCACCGCGAAAGGCACCGCGAAGCGTGCGGCGAAGGCCGCCGCGCCGCAGCCGGACATCGGCCTCGCGCCGGCGGAAGGCATCGCCGTGCTCGGCAAGTCGATCGCCCGCTCGGACGAGATCCTGACGCCGGAGGCGCTCGATTTCGTCGCCGCGCTGCATCGCCGGTTCGAGCCGCGCCGCCGCGATCTCCTCAAGGCCCGCGCCGAGCGTCAGAAGCGCTTCGATGCCGGCGAGCTGCCCGACTTCCTGCCCGAGACCCGGCACGTGCGCGAGCACCCGTGGAAGGTGGCGCCGATCCCGCACGATCTGCTCGACCGCCGGGTCGAGATTACCGGCCCCACCGACCGCAAGACGGTCATCAACGCCCTCAATTCCGGGGCGAAGGTGTTCATGGCCGATTTCGAGGATGCCACCTCGCCGACCTGGGCCAATCTCATCGACGGCCAGATCAACCTCAAGGACCGCTGGCACGCCGACGGGCTCGACTGGACCGACCCCGCGACCGGCAAGCGCTATGTGCTCGGCGACCATCCGGCGGTGCTGATGGTGCGCCCGCGCGGGCTGCATCTCGTCGAGCGTCACGTCGAGATCGACGGGGCGCCGGTGGCGGGCAGCCTGTTCGATTTCGCCCTCTACGCCTTCCACAATGCCGCGGCCGCGCTGGCCAAGGGCTCGGGGCCGTATTTCTATCTGCCGAAGCTCGAAAGCCACATCGAGGCGCGGTGGTGGAACGACGTGTTCCTGCACACCGAGTCCGCGCTCGGCCTGCATCGCGGCACCATCAAGGCGACCGTGCTGATCGAGACGCTGCCGGCGGCGTTCGAGATGCACGAGATTCTGCACGAGCTGAAGGACCACGTCGCCGGCCTGAATTGCGGGCGGTGGGACTACATCTTCTCCTTCATCAAGACGCTCGCCAAGAACCACGGCTACATCCTGCCCGACCGCAGCCAGGTGGTGATGGGCAAGGCGTTCCTGAAGGCCTATTCGCACCTCCTGATCCAGACCTGCCACATGCGCGGCGCGTTCGCGATGGGCGGCATGGCGGCGCAGATCCCCAATCGCAGCGATCCCGACAGGAATGCCGCGGCGCTGGCCAAGGTGCGCGCCGACAAGGAGCGCGAGGTCGGCGACGGCCATGACGGCACCTGGGTCGCCCACCCCGATCTGGTGCCGGTGGCGATGGAGGTGTTCGACCGGCTGATGCCGGGCAGGAACCAGCTCGATGAGCTGCGCGAGGATGTCGATGTCGGGCAGGCCCAGCTTCTCGATGTGCCGCAGGGCACGCGCACCGAGGCGGGCTTCCGCGAGAACATCCGCGTCGGCGTTCGCTACATCGAGGCGTGGCTCGGCGGCAAAGGCGCCGTGCCGATCTACGACCTGATGGAGGATGCCGCCACCGCCGAGATCGCCCGCGCCCAGATCTGGCAGTGGCTGAAATACGGCGCCAAGCTGGAGGACGGCACGCAGCTCACGCCCGCTCTGTTCGAGAAGGCGCTGCACGAGGAGAGCGAGCGCATCCGCAGCGAGGTCGGCCATGACGCGTTCGAATACGGCCGCTTCGCCGAGGCGATCGCGCTGTTCCACAAGCTGTCGCTGGCGGCGGAGTTCGAGGAGTTCCTCACCATCCCCGCCTATGCGCTGATCGATTGAGGCAAACGACCGATTGCATTCTCGTCGTCATGGCCGGGCTTCGGCCCGGCCATCCACGTCTTATACGGTTTCCGGCCGATCAGTCCGGAAACCGTCTTTTTCTGAAACAGATTTAAGACGTGGATGCCCGCGACAAGCGCGGGCATGACGAGCTTCATTTTGCTGCCTTTCGTGCAGGTCGTCGGTGCCTGCGCCGGCAAATCCATCAAGCCTGCGGCGAACCGCCCCCTCACTTCACCAGCTTGAGCACGTCGCGGAAGCGCGGGTTCTTGGCGTCGGTCAGCCATTCGAAGATCACCATCTCGGCGGTGACGATGACCGCGCCGGCCGCCGACAGGCGCGCCAGCGCCGCGGCCTTGTTGGCCGGCGTGCGCGAGGACACCGCGTCCGCCACCACATGGACGCGCCGGCCGGCGGCCATGAGCCCGAACGCCGTCTGCAGCACACACACGTGCGATTCCCAGCCGGTGATCACCACCTGCTGGCGGGCGCCGAGCGCGCCCTCGATGTCGCAGCCGCGGCAGGCATCGAACGTGCTCTTGGCCAGCGTGTCGGCTGCGAATTCCGACAGCGCCGGAATGGTCGGCCCCAGCCGGTCCGGCGTCTGCTCGGTCGCCAGCACCGGCACGTCGAGCAGGCGCGCGCTCTGCGCAAGGCGCAGCGCCTCGCGCACGCTGGCCTCGGCCGCGTCGATCGCGGGCATCAGCTTTTCCTGGAAATCGATCAGCAGCAGCGAGGAGCGGCCGGCTTCGAGAGTCATCATGAACTCCGTGACGCTTGTGTGCGGTGCAGCGAAAATCGCTGTGTCATCAGACCAATGGACGATGGTTGCCAACGCAACGGCTCTTGTGCCACACCACCGATCCGCTAATCTAGACCTACGGAATTGCCTGAAGGCAATGCTCAAGCATCCGCTTCACGAGCATGCACCTCATGCAGATCCAGCGCCACACCGGGCGTAAGATCCGGACGGCAAATCAAAAGGCCCCACCAGAGGGCCAACGGTCCAGCAAAGGGCCAAGGCTCCGCAAGAGAGCCGAGAGGAAACGATGGCCGGCGCAAGCCGGCCTTTACGGGAGGACGACGCATCGTGGCCGCCGCTGCGAACGGCTTTGCCGACACTTTTCCCAAGCTGTTGCTGCAGAACGCCGCTTCGCGCGGCGGCCGCCCGGCGATGCGTCTGAAGGATCTCGGGATCTGGCAGACCTGGAGCTGGGCCGAAGCACTCGATGAAGTCCGGGCGTTCTCGCTCGGGCTTCAGGCGCTCGGTTTGCGCCAACACGAGAAGATCGCCATCGTCGGCCGCAACCGGCCGCGGCTCTATTGGGCGATGTGCGCGGCCCAGGCCTTGGGCGCGGTGCCGGTGCCGGTCTATGCCGACTCGGTGGCCGACGAGATGGCCTATGTGCTGGAGCACGCCGAGGCGCGCTTCGCCATGGCGCAGGACCAGGAGCAGGTCGACAAGCTGCTCTCCATCGCCGACCGGCTGCCCAATCTCACGCTCACCATCTATGACGAGCCGCGCGGCTTGCGCGACTACGATCCGGCGCGGCTCAAATCCTTCGAGGACGTGCAGGCGCAAGGCCGTGCCGTGCTGGCCGGCGCGCCCGACATCGGCGAGGCGTGGGAGCAGGCGATCGGCCGCGGCACCGGCCGCGACCTCGCGGTGATCCTCTACACCTCCGGCACCACCGGCCGGCCAAAGGGCGTGATGCTGTCGTTCGACAATGTCATCCGCTCGGCCCGCAACGGCAATGCGTTCGACCGGCTCGACGAGACCGAGGACGTGATCGCCTATCTGCCGCTGGCCTGGGTCGGCGACCACATTTTTTCTTATGCGCAGTCGTTCACCGCCGGCTTCTGCGTCAATTGTCCGGAGTCGGAAGCCACCGTCACCGACGACCGCCGCGAGATCGCGCCGACCTTCTTCTTCGCGCCGCCGCGCGTGTTCGAGACGCTGCTCACCATGATCATGGTGCGCATGGAGGATGCCGGCGTCCTCAAGCGCAAGATGTTCAACGCCTTCATCGCCCACGCCCGGCGCTGGGGCGAGAAGATGCTGAACGGCGAGAGCGTGCCGCTGTCGGCCCGCATGATCTATTGGCTCGGCGAATTCCTGGTCTACGGCCCGCTCAAGAACCGGCTCGGCATGACGCGGCTCAAGGTCGGCTACACCGCGGGCGAGGCGATCGGCCCGGAGATCTTCCGCTTCTACCGCTCGCTCGGCATCAATCTGAAGCAGCTCTACGGCCAGACCGAAGCCTCGGTCTACGTCACCGCCCAGCCCGACGGCGAGATCCGCGCCGAGACGGTGGGCCGTCCCTCGCCCGAGGTCGAGATCATGATCGCCGAGTCGGGGGAGGTACTCTACCGCTCGCCCGGCGTGTTCCTCGGCTACTACAAGGAACCCGACAAGACCGCCGAGACCAAGACCGCGGACGGCTGGGTGCATTCGGGCGACGCTGGCTTCATCGAGGCCACCGGCCATCTGCGCATCATCGACCGCGCCAAGGATGTCGGCAAGCTCGCCTCGGGCGCGCTGTTCGCGCCGAAATACATCGAGAACAAGCTGAAATTCTATCCCACCATCAAGGAAGCGGTGGCGATCGGCCAGGACCGCGACTTCGTCACCGTGATGCTCAATATCGATCTCGTGGCGGTGGGAAGCTGGGCCGAGCGCAACGCAATCGTCTACGCCTCCTATCAGGAGCTCGCCGGCCACCGGCTGGTCTATGACATGATCGCCGAGCACGTCGACGAGGTGAACCGCTCGCTCAGCGAAGAGCCGATGATGGCGGGCGGCCAGATCAAGCGCTTCCTGGTGCTGCACAAGGAGCTCGACGCCGACGACGGCGAACTGACCCGCACCCAGAAGGTCCGCCGCGGCTTCATCGCCGAGCGCTATGCGCCGCTGGTCGAGGCGCTCTATTCCGGCGCCGAATTGTGCGACATCACCACCGAGGTGACGTTCGAGGACGGCCGCAAGGGCTCGATCTCGGCGCGCGTCGCCATCCGCGACTCGAAGACCTATCCGCCGAAGGCCGAGGCCGCGGCGGCGCGCATGATGGAGCACGCGGCATGAGGGCGCCGTCGACCGATCAGATCGTCGCCGGCGACACGCTGCTGGCGGTCGAGCGGGTGTCGCTCCGCTTCGGCGGCGTGCGCGCGCTGACCGATGTGAGCTTCGACATCCGCAAGGGCGAGATCCGCGCGATCATCGGCCCCAATGGCGCGGGCAAGACGTCGATGCTCAACTGCATCAACGGCTTCTATCACCCGACCGAGGGCCGCATCACCTTCAAGGGCGTGACGCGGCCGAAGATGCGGCCCTACGAGGCGGCCCGCGGCGGCATCGCCCGCACCTTCCAGAACGTGGCGCTGTTCAAGGGCATGACCACGCTCGACAACATCATGACCGGGCGGGCGCTGAAGATGCGGCGCGGCTTCTTCTGGCAGTTGCTGCGCCATGGCCCGGCGATGAACGAGGAGGTCGAGCACCGCAAGGCGGTCGAGGAGATCATCGACTTCCTGCAGATCCAGCACATCCGAAAGACGCCCGTCGGCAAGCTGCCCTACGGCCTGCAGAAGCGCGTCGAGCTTGGCCGCGCCTTGGCGATGGAGCCGGAGCTTCTGCTGCTCGACGAGCCGATGGCCGGCATGAATCTGGAGGAGAAGGAGGACATGAGCCGCTTCATCCTCGACGTCAACAACCAGTTCGGCACCACCATCGCTCTGATCGAGCACGATATCGGCGTGGTGATGGATCTGTCCGACCGGGTGGTCGTGCTCGAATACGGCCGCAAGATCGCCGACGGCACGCCGGCCGAGGTGAAGACCGATCAGGCGGTGATCGACGCCTATCTCGGCGTGGCGCATTGATGGAGTCGATGAGATGACGAGCCTCGATTCCGCGCAGGGCGGCGTGTTCAACCTCAAGCTCGGCGCCGGCGCGTGGGTGCTGATCGGCTTTGCGCTGGTCGCTGTCGTCACCGCGCTTGCCGTGCAGGCCGGGGCGCTGACCCGCGGCGACGTGCTCTATGCCGTGCTGGTCGATCCCTTCGTCCAGATGGCCGACATGCCGGATCTGCTGATCCAGACGCTGTGGGACGGCTTCGTCGCCGGCATGCTCTATGCGCTGATCGCGCTGGGCTTCGTGCTGATCTTCAAGGCGTCGGGCGTGTTCAACTTCGCCCAGGGCATCATGGTGGTGTTCGCGGCGCTGACGCTGGTCGGGCTCCACGAGTTCGGCATCAACGCTTGGCTGGCGCTGCTGCTCACGCTCGGCGTGATGCTGGTGCTGGCGGTGGCGGTGGAGCGGGTGGTGCTGCGGCCTCTGGTCAACCAGCCCGACATCATCCTGTTCATGGCGACGATCGGCCTCACCTATGCGCTGATCGGGCTCGGCGAATTCATCTTCGGCGGCAATCCCAAGGTGATGATCACCGAGGAGCTGTTCCTGCCGCGCGGATCGATCGACCTCAACGTGTTCGGCGGCTTCGTCAGCCTGCAGAAGCTCGACATCGCCGCGGCGGTGATCGCCTTCGTGATGATCGCGGCGCTGTCGCTGTTCTTCCAGTACACCCGCATCGGCCGGGCGCTGCGCGCGGTCGCCGACAGCCACAAGGCGGCGCTGTCGGTCGGCATCTCGCTGGAGCAGATCTGGGTGATCGTGTGGTTCACGGCGGGCGTCGTGGCGCTGATCACCGGCATCATGTGGGGCGCGCGCTCGGACGTGTCGTTCGCGCTGCAGATCATCGCGCTCAAGGCGCTGCCGGTCCTGATCCTCGGCGGCTTCACCTCGGTGCCCGGCGCCATCGTCGGCGGGCTGATCATCGGCATCGGCGAGAAGGTGGGCGAGTTCTACTGGGGGCCGCTGCTCGGCAAGGGCATCGAGGCGTGGCTCGCCTACATGATCGCGCTGACCTTCCTGCTGTTCCGGCCGCAGGGCCTGTTCGGCGAGAAGATCATCGAGCGGATCTAGAGCATTTTCAGCAAAGGTGGGAACCGGTTTTGCGTCAGAAAATGCGAAGCGAAGACGACGTGAAGCAAGCGATCTGATGCCGTCGGATCGGATCGCGCTCCGGAACGATTTCCGCGAGTGCGGGGCGCGATTTCGGCAGGCGCGACACAACAACAGGGGAGCCACCGTCCGGTCGACCGGTTCGGCAAGGCTCTGACGGGAGGCAGGCGTGTTCTATCGTGAGGCCGGTCAGTTCAAGACCAGCTACTACGCCGATCAGGCGATCTTCCCGATCCTGCAGGATCGGATCGGCGTCGCCGTGATCCTGTTCGTAGCGTTCACGCTGCCGCTCGTCGCCAGCGACTTCTTCGTCGGCTCGGTGATGATCCCGTTCCTGGTGTTCTCGCTGGCGGCGATCGGGCTCAACATCCTCACCGGCTATACCGGGCTGATCTCGCTCGGCACCGGCGCCTTCATGGGGGTGGGGGCCTATGCCTGCTACAAGCTCACCACCATCTTCCCCAACGTGCCGATCGTCGTCCACATCCTGTCGGCCGGCTTCTTTTCGGCCGCCATCGGCGTGATCTTCGGCCTGCCGAGTCTGCGCATCAAGGGCTTCTATCTGGCGGTGGCGACGCTGGCGGCGCAGTTCTTCCTGCAGTGGTGCTTCGTGCGCATTCCGTGGCTCTACAACAACAACGCCTCGGGCGCGATCGAGGTGCCGGTGCGCACGCTGATGGGCATCGACGTCACCGGCGCCAATGCCACGCCGGAGGTGCGCTACTATCTCATCCTCGCCATCGTGGTGGGGATGACCTGGGTCGCCTCCAATCTCGTGCACGGCCGCATCGGCCGGCAATGGATGGCGGTGCGCGACATGGACATCGCCGCCGAGTTGATCGGGATCCGCCTCCTGAACACCAAGCTGCTCGCCTTTGCGGTGTCGTCCTTCTATTGCGGCGTCGCCGGCGCGGTGATGATGTTCCTGTGGTACGGCGGCGGCGAGGCGGCGGACGCCTTCAACATCAACCAGTCGTTCAACATCCTGTTCATGGTGATCATCGGCGGGCTGGGCAGCCTCATCGGCTCGTTCTTCGGCGCCGCCTTCATCTCCAGCTTCCCGACGCTGCTGAAATTCGGCCTGCCGCTGATCGGCATCCATATCGGCAGCGCCAGCGTCGAGCATCTGACCCACTTCGCCATCGGCGCGCTGATCATCGCCTTCCTGATCGTCGAGCCGCACGGCCTCGCCCGGCTGTGGCAGATCGCCAAGCAGAAGCTTCGGGTCTGGCCCTTTCCCTACTGAGACCGCAAACAAGCATAATCGGCAACGCGAACGACGACGCCGAAACCTGGGAGAACCACATGAGGACACCGACAGGCTGGATCTTCGGCACGGCGCTCGCCGTCGTGCTTGCCGCGGGCGCGCCGCCGGCCAAGGCGGAGGAGGGCATCTATGTGCCGCTCCTCACCTATCGCACCGGCAATTTCGCCGGCTCCGGCACGCCGATCGCCAACGGCATGCGCGACTATCTGGAGATGCTGAACCAGCGCGACGGCGGCATCGGCGGCGTCAAGCTCATCATCGAGGAGTGCGAGACCGGCTACGACACCAAGAAGGGTGTCGAATGCTACGAGTCGACCAAGGGCAAGAACCCGGTCGTCCACAATCCCTATTCCACCGGCCTGACGCTGCAGCTCATCCCGCGCGCCTCGGTCGACAAGATCCCGCTGCTGACGATGGCCTACGGCCTGTCGGCGGCGGCGGACGGGCGGGTGTTCCCTTGGGTCTTCAACCCGCCGCTGACCTATTGGGACGGCGCTTCGGTGTTCGTGCGCTTCGTCGCCGAGCAGGAGGGCGGCGTCGACAAGCTGAAGGGCAAGACCATCGGCCTCGTCCATCTCGATGCGCCGTTCGGCCGCGAGCCGATCCCGGTGATGGAGGATCTGGCCAAGCGCTACGGCTTCAACCTCAAGCTCTATCCGGTGCCGGCGCAGTCGATGCAGGATCAGGCCTCGACCTGGCTCGCCATCCGCCGCGACCGCGTCGACTGGATCTACAATCAGGGCTGGGGCGCGATGAACCCCACCGCGGTGAAGGAGGCGGTGCGCACCAACTTCCCGATCAGCAAGCTGGTCGGCGTGTGGTGGGCCGGCGGCGACGACGACGCGCGGGCCGGCGGGCCGGAGGCGAAGGGCTACCGCACGCTCAGCTTCCACGGCGCCGGCGCCGACTATCCGGCGGTGCAGGACATCCTGAAATATGTCTATGACCGCAATCTCGCGGTCGGCGACCGCGCCAAGGTCGGCGAGAACCTCTATTCGCGCGGCGTGTACAATTCGGCGCTGATCGCCGAGGCCATCCGCACCGCCCAGCAGGTCACCGGCAAGAAGGTGGTCACCGGCGAGGACGTGCGGCGCGGGCTCGAGTCGATGAACATCTCCGAGGAGCGCTGGAAGGAGATGGGCTTCGCGGGCTTCGCCGCGCCGGTGAACATCTCGTGCGACGACCATTCGGGCCACAACCGCGTGTTCATCGCCCAGTGGGACGGCAGCAAGTTCGTGCGCGGCTCGGACTATATCGAGCCGATGAAGGATCTGGTGCGCCCGATGATCGAGTCCGCCGCCAAGGACTATGCCGAGAAGAATGCCGGCTGGCCGAAGCGGACCGAAGCCTGCGACGGACGGAGCTGATCCCGAAGCGCGCCGCGGCGATCGCCCATCCCTGCAGGGTGGAGCCGCGGCGCGTCCAGGGTGAGGGGCAACCTGTTCCTGTTGCCCAGCCCCAAGGTTTGCCCCTCACCCGCCCCGCCGCATGCGCGGAGCGAAGCACTGCGGAATTCGTCATCCCGGGCGAGCGTCAGCGAGACCCGGGATCGTTTTCCGAGCGGGGACCTCTTTCTGAGGACGGTCCCGGGTCGCGGGCCTTCGGCCCTTGCCCGGGACGACAAGCCGGCAACCACGACACCGGACGACGAGACGCAACGACGAGACTGTAGCGGAGACACCAGCCATGACCGCCGCCGAGACGATCCAGCCCGCCGCTGCTCCGGACAAGATCCTGACCGTCACCAATATCGAGGTGATCTACGATCACGTCATCCTGGTGCTGAAGGGCGTGTCGCTGGAGGTGCCGCGCGGCGGCATCGTCGCGCTGCTCGGCGGCAACGGCGCCGGCAAGACCACCACCTTGAAGGCGATCTCCAACCTGCTGCACGCCGAGCGCGGCGAGGTCACCAAGGGCTCGATCCTGTTCGAGGGCGAGGAGGTCAAGGCGCTGTCGCCCAATCTGCTGGTGCGGCGCGGCTGCATCCAGGTGATGGAGGGCCGCCAGTGCTTCGGCCACCTCACGGTGGAGGAGAACCTGCTCACCGGCGCCTTCACCCGCCGCGACGGCCAGCGGGCGATCAAGGCCGACCTCGAGCGCGTCTACGCCTATTTCCCGCGCCTCAAGGAACGGCGCAGCTCGCAGGCCGGCTACACCTCCGGCGGCGAGCAGCAGATGGTGGCGATCGGCCGGGCGATGATGGCGCGCCCGAAGATGATCCTGCTCGACGAGCCGTCGATGGGGCTGGCGCCGCAGATCGTCGAGGAGATCTTCGAGATCGTGAAGATGCTCAATGCCCAGGAGAACGTGTCGTTCCTGCTGGCCGAGCAGAACACGTTCATGGCGCTGAAATACGCCACCTACGGCTACATCCTGGAGAACGGCCGGGTGGTGATGGACGGCGCGGCCCAGGCGCTGCGCGACAATGAGGACGTCAAGGAATTCTATCTCGGCATCGCCCAGGGCAAGCAGAAGTCGTTCCGCGAAGGCAAGCACTACAAGCGCCGCAAGCGCTGGCTGGCGTGACGCGGGTTCCGGGTGACGGCATCGGAACATCTGCCGGCCGGGAGTCGCACGCCCTTCCCTCTCCCCTTGCGGGAGAGGGTGGCGAGACCGAGCGCATGCGAGGTCGAGCCGGGTGAGGGGTACATACGGCATTTGCTGGAAGATTCACCCCTCACCCGCCTCGCGATCTGACAATCGCTCGGCCCCCTCTCCCACAAGGGGAGAGGGATGGAGCGCCACCCTCTCCCACAAGAGCCTGCGCCCGGGCGCGCGAGCGTGGCCCGGGAGGGAGAGGGAAGAAAGAGCCGGGTACCGAGGCGCGCGCCCGAAGGCCGCGATGGCGACGGGCCATCCGGTTCCCTCCGGCCCTGCCTGGACGGCCCGGCGTGCCTATATTTCAATGCAGCCACGCATCGGGGGAGGGAGCGATGAGCGAGGCCGAACATTTCGACGCGCTGGAGACGCGGTCGCCCGAGGCGCGCGAGGCCGACCTCGCCGCCCGGCTGCCGGCGGTGATCGCCAAGGCGATGACGGCGCCGGGCTGGGCGCGGCATCTCGACGGCATCGACCCGCACGCGGTGACCAGCCGCGCCGCGCTCGCCAAGCTGCCGGTGCTCTATAAATCGTCACTGCCTGAGCGGCAGGCAGCGGAGCCGCCGTTCGGCGGGCTGGTCGCCGAGCGGCTGGCGGCATTCGGCCGGCTGTTCGCCTCGCCGGGGCCGATCTTCGAGCCCGAACCGGCCCATGCCGACCCGTGGAACGTGGCGCGCAGCCTCTATGCCGCCGGCTTCCGCCCCGGCGACGTGGTGCTGAACACCTTCTCCTACCATCTCACGCCCGGCGGGCTGATGCTCGATCAGGCGGCGCGCGCGCTGGGCTGCCCGGTGATTCCGGCCGGCCCCGGCAACACCGAGCAGCAGCTTCAGGTGATGGCGGCGTTCCGCCCGGTGGCCTATTGCGGCACGCCGGACTTCCTCAAGATCCTGCTCGATGCCGCCGCCGCAAAGGGCGTCGCGCCGTCGCTGACCAAGGCGGTGGTATCCGGCGCGGCGTTTCCGCCGTCGCTGCAGGCCGAGGTGGCCGGGCGCGGCATCGCCGCCTACCAGCTCTATGCCTCCGCCGATCTCGGCTGCATCGCCTATGAGACGCCGGCCCGCGCCGGCATGGTGGTCAATGAGGACGTGGTGCTGGAGATCGTGCGCCCCGGCACCGGCGAGCCGGTCGCCGACGGCGAGGTCGGCGAGGTGCTGGTGACCTCGCTCGACATCCACCGGCCGCTGATTCGCTTCTCGCTCGGCGATCTGTCGGCGATCCTGCCCGGCACCTCGCCGTGCGGGCGCACCAACCGCCGCATCAAGGGCTGGATGGGCCGCGCCGAGCAGTCGACCAAGGTCAAGGGCATGTTCGTCACCCCGGCCCAGATCGCCGAGGTAGCGCGGCGCCACCGCGACATCGGCCGGCTGCAGCTGGTGGTCGCCCGGGCCGGCGAGCAGGACGTGATGACGCTGAAGGCGGAGGCCGCGGCCGGCGATGCGGCACTGGCCGAGGCGCTGGGGGCGACGCTGGCGGCGGTGACCAAGCTCAAGGGCGCGGTGGAACTGGTTGCACCCGGAACCCTGGCCAATGACGGCAAGGTGATCCTCGATACCCGTCCCGTCGCCTCATGAGCCCACGGGCGTGTCCTGCCGGCCCCGAATCGGTCCAGACTTTGGGTCGGGCGCAATTGCTGTCACAATTTCGTTGGCGGGTCGCCCGCTTGCTCGACGTCGCGCTGCGGCAGTCCTATGTCGTGGCGCGAAAGGACACGGACGCATGAATATGCAACCCAGCCGGTTCGACATGGCCACCTCCGCCCACCTGCCGGTCGACCACCCGCCCGTCAAATTCGGCAGGATTGGAGTCCTATTGCTGAATGTCGGCACGCCCGAAGGCACCGGCTACTGGGCCATGCGCCGCTATTTGAAGGAATTCCTCACCGACCGCCGGGTGATCGAGGTCAACCCCATCTACTGGTGGGTGGTGCTCAACACCATGATCCTGCCGCGCCGGCCGGCGGTGAAAGGCAAGGCCTACGCCTCGATCTGGAACAACGACCGCGACGAGAGCCCGCTCAAGACCATCAGCCGCTCGCAGGCCGAGAAGCTCGGCGCCGAGCTGGGGGGCGTCGACGGCCGCATCGTGGTCGATTGGGCGATGCGCTACGGCCACCCCTCGATCGACGAGCGGCTGAAATCGCTGAAGGAGGCCGGCTGCGACCGCATCCTGCTGGCGCCGCTCTATCCGCAGTATTCGGCCGCCACCACCGCGTCGGCCTGCGACAAGGCGTTCCAGACGCTGATGAAGATGCGCTGGCAGCCCTCCATCCGCGTGCTGCCGCCCTATTACGACGACCCGGTCTACATCGACGCCGTGGTCGAGGGCATGAAGGCGTCGCTCGCCAAGCTCACCTTCGAGCCCGAGATCATCCTGATCTCGTTCCACGGCGTGCCGAAAAGCTACCTGATGAAGGGCGACCCCTATCACTGCCACTGCGCCAAGACCAAGCGGCTGATCCGCGAGGCGCTGGGCTTCGACACCGAGCGGGTGATGTTCAGCTTCCAGTCGCGGTTCGGCAATGAGGAATGGCTGCAGCCCTATACCGACGAGACGGTGAAGGCGCTGGCCGAGCGCGGCGTGAAGAAGCTCGCCATCGTGGCGCCGAGCTTCGCCATCGACTGTTTGGAGACGCTGGAGGAGCTCGACGTCGAGAACCGCGAGATCTTCCTGCACCATGGCGGCGAGGCGTTCGCCTATCTGCCGAGCCTCAATGACGGCGCGGGCGGCATCCGGGTGATTCGCCACCTCGTCGAGCGCGAGCTCAAGGGCTGGATCTGAGGCTGGGCCTCGCATCGTCATCCCGGGCGAGCGTCATCCCGGACCTCGCGAAGCGAGGAGCCGGGATCGTCCTCCGAAAAGGGACGCGACCTTCCTGCGAACGGTCCCGGGTCGCGCAGCCAAGGCTGCTTGCCCGGGACGACGATCTTTTCCCCCCGGGACGACAGCCTTTCCCCCACCCGGGACGACACCCTCGCCCCCGCGTCCTGCCGCCTACATGTCGTCCAACCGGTTGGCGCTGGGCTTGAGGTCGAGCGGGCGCTTTGCGCTCTGCAGCGCCAAGCCGGCCGCGCCGGTGGCGTCCGGCCGGCGCGCCGCCACCAGCATGGAGGGATCGAGCCGGCGCTTGTCGTCGAGGTCGTAGACGTCCTCGCGGAAATGGGCGAGGCCGTCGGTGGTGCCCCAGCCGGTGAGATAGATCCACACCACCGGAAGGGCGTTGGTGAGCCGGATGTCGGTGCGCCGCCCGGTGGCGATCGCCGCGTCGATCTGCTTGCGGTCCCAGCCCGGCGTGTCGGTGAGCAGCCAGACCGCAAGGTCGCGCACATCGCCGACCCGCACGCAGCCGTGCGAGTGGAAGCGGTAGTCGGAGCGGAACAGGTCGCGCCGCGGCGTGTCGTGCATGTAGACCGAATAGCTGTTCGGCATGTCGATGCGCAGGAAGCCCAGCGAGTTCGACGCGCCGGAATCCTGGCGGACGCTGAAATTGACCGGCCCGTTCGGGTTCACCGAGCGCGGATCGATCTCGCGGCCGTCGCCGTCGATCAGCCGCATGTTGGCGCGCGCGAGATAGCCGGGGTCGCGCGCCAGCTTGGGCAGGATCTCCTTCTTGACGATGGAGAGCGGCGCCGTCCAGGTCGGGTTGAGATTGACCGCGGTGATGCGGGCCACCAGCTCCGGCGAGGCGTTCTCTGGCCGCCCGACCACCGCCGGAAAGCGTCGCGCCACCCGGCCGCCGTCCACCGCCTCCACCGCCGCCGCGGCGAGGTTCACCGCCACGTAGCGCTGGGCGAACACGAAATCGCGCTCGGCCAGCCGCGCCAGCGAGGCTTCGAGCTGGCGCACCCGCTCGGCCGCCGGCACGTTGAGCGCCTTCAGCGTCATCGGCCCGACCGCACCGGTGGTGGTGAGGCCGTGGCGAAGCTGGAAGCGGCGCAAGGCCTCCTCCACCTCCATGTCGAACGCGCCGCCCATCGCCGCCCGGGGGGCGAGGTCGCCGGAGATGGCCAGCCGCTGGCGCAGCACCGCCACCGCCGGCCCGGTGGCGCCGAGCGCCAGCGTGGTGCCGGGGGCGGGCGGCGGCACGCTCGGCCAGCCGCCGCGGGCGGCGATGTCGCGGTAGAGCATCAGCGTGCGTTCGGTCGCGCGCAGGCTGTCGGGCGAGAAGGTGGGGACCGGCGACTGCGAGACGGTGGCCTGCTCGGGACCGTTGGCGCGCGGCGGCGCCGGGGGCTGCGGCTGCGGCGCCACCGGCTGAGCCACGCCCGTCCGCTTCGGCGCGGCGGCGCGGGAATCGATGGTATCGGTCTGAAAACTGTCGGCGGCCAGCGGCGTCAGGGCGTCCCACTGGGCGCGCGCCGGCAGCGCCCAAACGACCAGCGCCAAGGTGATCGGCGCTCCAGCGATCAGCGCCGCAAGCGGCAGGGAGCGGGCAAGACGGCCGAACGGAAGACGGCGGATCGGAAGACGGCGGATCGGGACCATGGCCTGGGTCTCGGCGGAATGTGGGTCGGGCCGGGAACGCCCCGAACCCGAAGGTCGCCAGCAGAGCCGATTCGGTCCGAAGGCGCGCGTCTTTTCGTGACGAAACCAGCCGCGCGCTCGCCGTCCGTTCCGTCACATGCAGGTGCGCTCCAGGTCTTCCAGCATCTCCAGCGTCTCCTGGTCGTCGATCTCTTCCAGGATCTCGCGGAGCGTCGGCAGATAATTGTGCAGCACGCGCAGGTCGTCGAGTCCCCGGCCGTGGGCGAGCTCGCGCTGCTGGCGGAAATAGCCCCAGAACGGGTTGTCGCTCGTGGCGACGTAGTCCTCGATCCGCGCCATCACCAGACGGGTCCTGCCGTCGCAATCGATGTTCTTGAACGTTACGTAACGGTCGGTACGCTGATCCATCTCAAGTCCCTTGGAGCATCCGCCGCGAACGGGAATGCGACAACCAAAGCCTGGAGCGCCCGGCCGATCCGATCGGATCGGCGGACGCGCCAGGGCGTTTGTCGGGACGAAAGCAAGCACCGTGCCGTTATCCGCGGCGCACTGTCGTCCCGGGTCTCGCGGGGAATCCGGGACGACAGGCTTTGTCGGAAAGCCTACGCGGCCCGCGCGCCGCGGCCGGCCAGCACCCGGATCAGCGCCAGCGCGTCGGCCGGCGGTGCCTGCTCGATGCGGCGGTAGACCCGGCCGTCCGGCGTGCGCGTCATCATCCCGGCGTCGATCATCTCGCGCCGGATGAGGGCGTAGTCGCCGAATGTGTGCTGGTCGAGCAGCGCCACATTGACCTCGCGTTCGGTCAGGGCGCGGCGGGCCGGAATCCGCGACCACAGCACCCACAGGCAGGTCTGCTGCTGGTTGAACTTCTTCGGCCAGCGCGCAAGCCGGCCGTCGAGGTCGAACAGCCAGGACAGCCGCTCGATCCGCCGCCAATCGATCTTGGGCGGTGGGGCGGGCGGCTCGGCCAGCCGCAGCTCGACGCGCTCCTGCGCCTCGAACTGGGCGCGGAAGTGCTGGAAGTTCTTCCAGCCGGCGCCGCGCGCCAGCATGTTGAGCAGCTCGACATGGCCGGGCGGCGCCTCGCGGCTGTCGAGCTGGCTCTTCAGCGCGCGGGCGAGCGCGGAGATATCCTCCGCATGGAACGGAAAGATCGGTCTGGACATCGCTGATCCCCTTCGTGCCATTCCGGGATCGGAGCGTCGTGGTCGCCGGCTTGCGACACGGGCACGGGGTGCGCGGTGTCGATCACATGACAGATGGCAGGTTCAGCTTCCCTTTCGGGACGGCGACGCCTCGGTGAACTGCCGACCGGGAGCCGATATAGGCGCCCGCCGCGCCGGCCGCAAGGGAATCGGCTCCCAGCTCGCTGACAGCCGTCTGACGGCCAGGATCAGATCCCCGTCAGCCGCTTTGTGCGAGGCTTCCGTTCGGGATCACCGGAGGCCCCAGCGGCGTTGATCAACGCGCAATACGGTTTCCGGCTGATCAAGCCGGAGAACCGTATTCCGATCGCCGAAAAACCCGTTATCGAGACTCTCTTGAGGACCTGGGGTTTTCGGCGAGACTGTTTCCGGTATCCCGAAGGGATCAACCGGAAACCGAATGAGGGGATCCAACCCGAAACCCCAGGAGGATGTCATGACACGCAGCCTTTCGAAGATCGCAGTCCGTGCGATGGCGCCCGTTGCTCTGTTCGGTGCGGCGCTGCTGATCGCCGTCCCGGCCGGCGCGCAGGGCGGCATGGGCGGCGGAATGGGTGGCGGAATGGGGGGGGGCATGGGCGGCGGCACCGGTGCCGGGCCGGTCGGCCAGATGTGCTCGGCCGACCTCGCCAAATACTGCGCCAAGGTTCCGCACGGCGGCGGCGAGGCGCGCGCCTGCCTGGAGAGCAACCGCGACAAGCTGACGGCGGATTGCCGCAATGCGCTCGACAACACTGGCGGTGGCCGCGGCATGGGCCGCAACCGGCAGAATTGATCGGGTGCGGCCAGCTCGCCCGTCCGGACCCGAGCCCGGACGGGCGAGTCGAACTCTCGCCGGGAACGACGAGGGGTCGCCCCCGGACACGGCGAAGGGCCGCCGCCGCTACCCCGCGACCAGGATATGCAGCCGGCGGGGCCCGTGGGCGCCGAACACCAGCCGCTGCTCGATGTCGGCGGAGCGCGACGGGCCGGTGATCCAGTTGATGGCGCGCGGCATCACCGCCGGCCCGAAATGGGCGCGCAGCGCGTCCCACACCGTCTCGTAGTCGCCCACCACGTCGTCGGCCGCCAGCACCACGATGTGGGTGTCGGGCAGGAAGTTGAGCGTGGTCGGGTTGTTCGGCCCCGACAGCAGCACCAGCGTGCCGGATTCGGCGACCGCGCCGAAGGCGAACGACACCGCGGCGAGGTCGCCGCCGTCGGAGGGGCCGAGCCCGATCTCCAGCGCCGGCTCGGCGTGCCAGGGCAGGGCGGCAAGCCTGGAATCGGCGCCCATCCGCACCTGCAGCGGCAGATTGTGGGCGCGCAGCACGGCGCAGACGGCGGCCGGCACCGCGTTCAGACTCGCCAGCGGCTCGACCGTGGCGCCGGCCGCGATCGCCTGATCGCGGAACAGCGCGAGGCGGCCGGCCCGATCGATCTGGCCGCGCGCCGGGATCGGCCCGCGCGGATGGCTGGCAAGCCGCGACGCCACCACGTCGCGCCGCAATTCCTCGAAGGCGGCGGCATCGAGCGCGTGGCGCAGCGTGCCCAGCACGCGGTCGCGGCTGGTGGCGCGCGGCGGCCGGTTGACCGGCTTGAGGGTGGGGGCGGACTCGCTGTCGCTCATCGGGCGGCCCTCCGGCGTGCCTTGACGTGCTGTTTCCAGGCGGCCTGGAAGGTGGTGCCGGCCGGCGCCGGCAGGTCGCGCTGCGAGGTCCAGCCGCCGGCGAACGGCAGCCAGCGCAGCCGGCCGCGGCCGAAGGCGAGAAGGCGCAGCGCTGCCACGCCGAGCCGGCTCGCCGGCCGGTAGAGCCAGCCGCGCCGTGCGAAATAGGCCCAGGCGTCGAGGGCGTAGCGCTCGGCCAGCGGCATCTGGCTCTTCTCGAACTGCCGCTCGCGCCAGTGCCGCATCATCTTCGGCAGCGGAATGCGCATCGGGCAGACGTCCTCGCAGCGGCCGCAGAAGGTGGAGGCGTTGGGCAGGTGGCCGGCCTGATGGATGCCGATCAGCGTCGGCGTCAGCACCGCGCCCATCGGCCCGCCATAGACCCAGCCATAGGCGTGGCCGCCGACCCGCTGATAGACCGGGCAGTGGTTGAAGCAGGCGCCGCAGCGGATGCAGCGCAGCATCGGCTGGAACGGCGTGCCGAGCATGCGCGAGCGGCCATTGTCGAGCAGCACGACGTGATATTCGCCCGGCCCGTCGGGATCGGCGGCGCGGCGCGGCCCGGTCGAGAACGTGGTGTAGACCGCCTGTTCCTGGCCGGTGGCCGAGCGCGCCAGCACCCGCAGCAGCGTGGTGGCGTCCTCCAGCGTCGGCACCACCTTCTCGATCGAGGCCAGCACGATGTGGGCCTTCGGCAGCGTCTGGGTGAGGTCGCCATTGCCCTCATTGGTGACGATCACCGAGGTGCCGGTCTCGGCGATCAGGAAATTGGCGCCGGTGATGCCGACATCGGCGGCGAGGAAGCGCCCGCGCAGCACGCCGCGCGCCTCCGCCAGCATGGTCGCCGCCTCGTCGAGATTGCGGTCCTTGGGCAGATGGGTGTGGGCGCGGCGGAAGTCGCCCTCCACCTGCTCGCGCGTCAGATGCACCGCCGGGGCGATGATGTGCGAGGGCATCTCGCCGCGAAGCTGGATGATGTATTCGCCCAGATCGGTCTCGACCGGGGTGACGCCGTTCTGCTCCAGGTGCTCGTTGAGCGCGATCTCCTCCGAGATCATGCTCTTGCCCTTGGTGACGGTGCGAGCGCCGAGCCGCTTGCAGATGTCGAGCACGATGGTGCGCGCATCCTCCGCGGTTGCCGCCCAGTGCACGTGGCCGCCGGCCTGGACCACCTTGTCCTCGAAGGCGGTGAGGTAGAGGTCGAGATGGGCCAGCGTGTGGTCCTTGATGTCGCGCGCGGCATCGCGCAGCGCCTCGAACTCGGGCAGGCGTTCGGCGGCGGCGCGGCGGCGGCCGATGAAATTGACCTCGAGATTGCGCATCGAGGTCTGCAGCGGCGCGTCGGCCAGCGCCTGCCGGGCATTGGCCTTGAAGGCCGGGGAGGTGATGCGGACAGCCACGGCGCTAGCTCCGGTCCGGCTCGCCGATCGCCGGCTCGTGGCCCATGCCCGCCAGCATCTCGGCGACGTGGCGGGCCTGGACCGGCCGGCCCTCGCGCTGCATCCGGCCGGCGATGTGCATCAGGCAGCCGAGATCGCCGGCCACCACCATCGGCGCGCCGGTGGCGCCGATATTGGCGGTCTTGCGGTCGGCGATGGCCGCGGAAATCTCGGGATACTTGACGCTGAAGGCGCCGCCGAAGCCGCAGCAGGCCTCGGTGTCGGCCATCTCGGCCAGCGTCAGGCCGACCACGTGGCCGAGCAGCTTGCGCGGCTGGTCCTTGATGCCGAGCTCGCGCAGGCCGGCGCAGCCGTCATGATAGGTGACGGTGCCTTCATAGATGGCGTTGATGCGCTCGACCTTCAGCACGTCGACCAGGAACGACGTCAGCTCGAACGTGCGGGCGCTGAAGCGGCCGGCCCGCGCCTGCTCCTCGGGGTCGTCGAACAGCTCGACATAATGGGTCTTCATCATGCCGGCGCACGAGCCGGACGGCACCACCACATAATCGTAGGGCTCGAACGCCTCGATCACCTGCCGCGCCAGATCGCGGGCGGTGGCGCGGTCGCCGGCATTGAAGGCGGGCTGGCCGCAGCAGGTCTGGCTCGGCACCTCGACCGTGCAGCCGGCGTCTTCCAGGAGCTTGGCGGCGGCGAAGCCGATCTTCGGCCGCATCAGATCGACAAGGCAGGTGACGAACAGTCCGACGCGCGGACGCGCCGGGGTCTGCGAATTCATGCGGGTCTCTCCCGGGGGCAGTGGCGCCGTGCGGCACGCTCCTGCCGCCCGCGGCGTGGCGGACTGTGACGGAACGCCCCGAGCCATGCAAGGGCGCAAACCGCGCGCTCACCGAAGGTCAAGTGCGCATCACGCCGAACGCCCGCGCGCACCGGCCGGCTCGCGCGGCTCAGTCTGCGCTGGTCAGTTCGCGCGGGTCAGTTCGCGTTCGCCTTGGACTTCTTCTTTTTCTTCGCCGGGGCCGGCTCCAGCGTCACGCTGACCGGATTGGGGGCGAGCTGCGGCTGCATCATGCTGGCGCTGTCGCTGCCGGCCGACGCGACCCAGCCGACCTCGACCGACTGGTCGAGGAAGCCGGCCTTGCTGACGGTGACGACATATTGCTCGGCGCCGGGCGGAACCTTGATCGTGCAGGGCGTCGCCGCACAGCTCTCGCCGGTCGACACCTGGACCTGCGCGCCGGCCGGCTCCGAGGTGACCTGAAGTTCCGTCGCCGACGATCCGAAGATGTCGAAATCCGATCCCGTCCCGGCGCACCCGCCCAAAGCGAGCGCCGCCGCGGCGACCACCACCGCACCGATCCGCATGCCGTTCCCCCCGCTGCACGCTGTCACACGGTTTCCGGTCGATCCCTTCGGGATGCCGGAAACGGTCTCGCCGAAATCCGCGCGTTCGACAGCGGGGCTTTCGGCGATCGGACGACGGTTGTCCCTCCCTCTAGGCCGGAAACCGTATCATGGCATGGGATGCCGGAATTTCGGGCGAGTCAATCAGAGGTTCTGTTGAGGAATTGTCATGATCAACAGCTTCTGTGCGCCGCGGCACGAAAGTGTTGCCGATTGCCGGGACCGCAGGGCATTCTCCGGTATCGGCGACGCACCGGACGGGACGCGGAGAGGGTTGCAATGCGCCGCCCGCTGCGGTTGCGGCGGCGGCGCGAACGACGGCCGCACCGGGGCAGGCCGCAACAGGGGAGGCGATGGGTGACGGGAGCAGTTGCGATCGGCGAGGAACGGACGCTCGCGGCCCATCCGTTGCGCACCGCCGTCCTGAGCGAGGTTCACGCGCGGCCCTTCACTTTGATGGAGACGCCGCGGCGGGTGCTGCATTTCACCTTCCTCACCGACGTCGAGCACGCCCAGGCCGACCGCGTGGCGCTCTCGCGCTACCTTTCCGCGCGCGGCCTCGATGCGCCCAAGCCCGACGTCAAATATTTCCGCGCCTCGCTCGGCGCGACGCTGCTGCGCTGGGAGCAGCACGCCGAATTCACCACCTACACCTGGGACCTGCCCTCGGAGGGGCTGGCCGGCGTGCCGGTGCCGTTCCATCCGCCGGCGGCGGACGTGTCGGACCCGATGCGGCTGGTGCCGCAGCCGGGGCCGCTTCTGGTGGCGGCCGACCTGCACCTGATCGCCGATGCCGGCGCCGGCATCGCGCCCGAGCGGCTGTTCGACCGCACCAGCCTCGCGCGCTCGGTGGTCTATGGCGGGGCGGCCGAGATCGCCACCGACTTCCTGCTCGATCCGGCCGGCTACATCCGCATCCTGGTGCTCGATCGGGCGCTGGGGCCGGCGCGTGCCGGCTCGCTGGTGCAGCGGCTGCTGGAAATCGAGACCTACCGCACGCTGGCGCTGCTCGGCCTGCCGGAGGCGCAGCGGGTGACGCCGCAGGTGCGCCGCATCGAGCGCGCACTGGCCGACCTCACCGAATCGATGCGCATGACCGAGGGTCTTGCCGCCAACCACCAGCAGCTCGACCGCCTCATCACCTTGTCGTCGGAGATCGAGGCGGCGGCCGCCGCCACCTCCTACCGGTTCAGCGCGTCGCGCGCCTATAACGACATCCTGCTGCAGCGCCTGCAGGCGATCGACGAGCACCCGGTGGCCGATTTCCCGACCTGGGCGACGTTCCTGTCCCGCCGCATGGCGCCGGCCGTGCGCACCTGCCAGGCGATCGCCGACCGGGAGGCCGACCTGTCGGTCAAGCTCGCCCGCGCCGCCGGCCTGTTGCGCACCCGCGTCGACATCGACGTGCAGCGCCAGAACCTCGAAGTGCTCGAATCGATGAACCGCCGCTCGCGCCTGCAGCTCCGCCTGCAGCAGACGGTCGAGGGGCTGTCGATCGCCGCCGTCAGCTATTACGTCGTCGGGCTGATCAGCTATCTCGCCAAGGGCGCCTATGATTTCGGCATGTCGGTCACGCCCGAGCTGGTCACCGCCGGCGCGGTGCCGATCGTCGTGCTGGTGCTGTGGCGCCTCGTCTCGCGCATCCGCAAGAAGCACTCGGAACACGAGGGGTGATGGGCTTTCCCCTCACACCGCCGGGCGGAAGGCCGCGCACACGGCCGGGTCGGTGTCGATGCGGGAGGCGCCGATCAGATCGAGGCAATAGGGCACGGCCGGGAACACCGCCATCAGGCACAGCCGGATCGAGGCCGGGCGGCCGGGCAGGTTGATGATCAGGCTGGTGCCGCGGGTGCCGGCGATCTGGCGCGACAGGATGGCGGTCGGCACCTGCTCCAGGCTTTTCCGCCGCATCAGCTCGCCGAAGCCCGGCAGCTCCTTGACGATCACCGCCGCGGTGGCCTCGGGCGTCACGTCGCGCGGCGCCGGGCCGGTGCCGCCGGTGGTCAGGATCAGGTCGCAGCGCTCGCGGTCGGCAAGGTCGATCAGCGTGTCGCGCACGCCCTCGAATCCGTCGGGGATGATTCGCACCACCCGTTGCCATGACGACACGATGGTCTCGTCGAGGAAGCCGGCGATCGCCGGCCCGCCCTCGTCCTCATAGAGGCCCTTGGCGGCGCGGTCGGAGACGGTGACGATGCCGATGCGGGCGATCATGGCGGGCCTCCTTGATGGCGGACGATGGGGCCTCTAGACCATTTTTCGCGAAACGTGGGAACGGCATTCGCCAAGAGCGCATGAAAACCATCCTTCTCATCGGCATCGGCGCCGGCAATCCCGACCACCTCACCGTCCAGGCCATCGAGGCGCTGAACGCCGCCGACGTGTTCTTCGTCGTCGACAAGGGGGCGCGCACCGCCGACCTGATCCGGCTGCGCGAGGACATCTGCGCCCGCTTCATCCGCCAGCCGCGCTACCGCGTGGCGGCGATCGCCGACCCCAAGCGCGACCGTGCGCCCGCCGACTATCTCGCCGCCGTCGACACCTGGCACCAGGAGCGCGCGGAGGCCTACGCAGCGGCGATCGAGCGCGAGCTTGAGGACGGCCAGACCGGCGCCTTCCTGGTCTGGGGCGAGCCCGCGCTCTATGACAGCACCATCCGCATCCTCGACAGGGTGCTGGCGCAGGGGCGCACGGCGTTCGAATACCGGGTGATCCCCGGCATCAGCGCGGTGCAGGCGCTGACGGCCGCCCACCGCATCCCGCTCAACACCATCGGCGGCGCGGTGCACGTCACCACCGGCCGGCGCATCGCCGAGGCGGTCGCCACCGGCGCCGACACCATCGTGGTGATGCTCGACGATGGCTCGTCGCTGGAGGGTTTCCCCCGCCAGGACTTCGATATCTTCTGGGGCGCCTATCTCGGCACGCCCGACGAGGTGCTGGTCTCAGGTCCCGCGAGCGAGGTGACCGGCGACATCCTGCGCCTGCGCGCCGAGCGCCGCGCCGCCAAGGGCTGGATCATGGACAGCTATCTGCTGCGCCGGCGCGCGGGCCCCTTCAGCGGGTGAGCCGCTCGAACGGGGCGACGATGCGCACCTTGAGCCCTTCGGGCTCCCAGTCCTGGGTGATGGTGGCGCCGAGCTGCACCGCCACCGCCCGCTCGGACAGGATGGTGCCGAAGCCCTTGCGGGCCGGCGGTGGCCCCACCGGCGGGCCGCCCCGTTCCCTCCATGTGATGCAGTAGGTGTCGCCCGCCGCCTCGCAGGTCATCGTCACCTGCCCGTCGGGCGCCGACAGCGCGCCGTATTTGATGGCGTTGGTGGCGAGCTCGTGCACCAGCAGCGCCAGCGCGGTGGCGGCGTGGATGCCGGTCGGATGGTCGGAGCCCGAGACCTCGATCCGCGCCCGGCCATCCTCCTGATAGGCGGCGAGCAGCGTCTCCAGCAGCCCGAGCACGCTGGTCTCGTTGGGGTTCTCGCGGTGCGGCCCGCCATAGGGCTGCACATAGTCGTGGGCGCGCGCCAGCGCCTCGATGCGCGAGCGCACCGCGTCGGCGAACGGCCGGGCCAGCGGGTCGGCCCGCGCCGACAGCGTCACCAGGCTGTTGACCACCGCGAAAATGTTCTTGATGCGGTGCGACAGCTCACGGGCGATCAGCTCGCGCTGTTCCTCGGCGACTTTGAGATCGTGAATGTCGGTGCAGGTGCCGAACCAGCGCTCGATCTCGCCCGCGTCGTTGCGCATCGGCAGCGCGCGGCCGAGCGTCCAGCGGTACTGGCCGTCATGGCGGCGCAGCCGGCACTCGATGTCGAACGGCTCGCCGCTGGCCAGCGCATGGCTCCAGCCCTCCCAGACGCGCGCCGCGTCGTCGGGGTGGAGCAGGGCCCGCATCTCGTCGATGTCGGTGCTGCCGTGCGGTGTGCCTGTATATTCGTACCAGCGATCATTGTAATAGTCGCTGCGGCCGTCCGGCAGGGCTGACCACACCATCTGCGGCATGGTGTTGAGGATTTCGCGCCAGCGCCGCTCGTTCTGGGCCAGCAGCTCCTCGGTCCGCTTGCGGTTGGTGATGTTGCGCACCGTGCCGACGAGGCGCCTGGGGCCGCCCGCCTCGGCTGCGCTCTCGCTCTTCTCGGTCTGGCCGGTGGCGGCCACCCACAGCATGTCGCCGTCCGGGCGCAGGATGCGGAACTCGTGCTGGAACAGGCCTTCGTCCGCCGGCTCGAAGGCGGCGCGCAGCAACTGATCGGCCTTCGCCCGGTCGCCCGGGTGCACCAGGGCCAGCCAGTCGGCGTAGGCGACCGGGCCGGCGTCCGGCAGCCCGAGCAGGGTGCGGCAGGAGTCCGAGCAGATGACCTTGCCGTCCGGCCGGTCGAGCCACCACAGGCCGAGCCCGGTGGCCTCGACGGCGAGCGTCAGCATCTCCTCGGCCTCGGTGCGGCGCAGCACCTCGGCGCGCAGGTCGATCTCGCCCTCGACCAGCGCCGCGAAATCCTCCAGCAAAACGAGCGCGTCCTGCGACCACACGCGCGGGCTGACATCGATGGCGCACAGCGCGCCCAGCACGTGGCCCTTCGGCGTGCGCACCGGCACGCCGAGATAGGCGACGATGCCAAGCTCGAGCATGGCCGGGTTCTGCGCCACCACCGGGTGGACATGGGCGTCATCGACCCGGAACGGCGCGTCGTTGGCGACGACATGGCGGCAGAAGGCGTGGCTGAGCGGCGTCTCGCGCCGGCTGGCCAAGGGCTCCCCGAGCCCGAACGCGCTCTTGAAGAACTGCCGGCGGTCATCGACCAGCGAGAACAGCGAGATCGGCACGCCGAGCGTGCGCGCCACCATCCGGGTCAGCCGGTCGAACCGCTCCTCGGTCTCCGAGTCGAGGAGGCCGGTCTCGGCCAGCGCCTCCAGCCGGCTGCGGGCTTCCATGGCACGCACCGTACACGCCGCGGTCTCGCGAGAGCCCACGCTGTCCTGAGTGTCCGAGGTCCCGCGGCGGCTGGCATCATGACGGCTGGCATCATGACCGTTGGAGTCGCGATCACTGGCATCGCGGCCATTGGGATCGCGACCACTGGCATCACGGCCACTGGCATCACGGCCATCGGCCGCTTCCGCCACACTGCCGGGGAAGACGCATTCGTTCTCACTCATACATCACCCGCGCTCTACTTGAAGCAGAAAAATGCATTCTTGTAGACGCAATCCGGGATGGACCCCACACGCGGAACAGCCGCCGGATTTGCACGTCAGTGATTGGTCTCCCAGCCCCCGGTTCAGGTTCACCATTCTGGACAAGGCCGGGCGCCGAGGGAAGCCGAATGCGCTGGTTGCGTCCGGTCACAATCTTTTGTTTGCGCCGCCATCCGTCGGGCGGCCGCCGTCTGCGCCCTGCCGCAAAGGCAGGGCGCAGCCGTCTTCACGCTTCCGGGTTTTCAGCGCTTCAGCGACTTGAGGTCGCGCACCGCGCCGCGCGCGGCCGAGGTGGTCATCGCCGCATAGGCCTGCAGCGCCGCCGACACCACGCGGGTGCGGTCCTTGGGCTGCCAGGCCGCTTCGCCGCGCGCCTCCATCGCCGCCTGACGGCGGGCGATCTCGGCGTCCGGCACCGCGAGGCGGATGGTGCGGCTCGGGATGTCGATCTCAACGCGATCGCCATCCTCGACCAGCGCGATCAGCCCGCCTTCCGCCGCTTCCGGCGAGACGTGGCCGATCGACAGGCCCGAGGTGCCGCCGGAAAACCGGCCGTCGGTGATCAGCGCGCAGGCTTTGCCCAGCCCCTTCGATTTGATGTAGCTGGTGGGATACAGCATCTCCTGCATGCCCGGCCCGCCGCGCGGCCCCTCATAGCGGATCACCACCACGTCGCCGGCCTGGATCTTGCCGCCGAGAATGCCGGCGACCGCCGCATCCTGGCTCTCGAACACCTTGGCCGGGCCCGAGAAGGTGAGGATCGAGGCATCGACGCCCGCGGTCTTGACGATGCAGCCATCGGTGGCGAGGTTGCCGGTCAGCACAGCGAGGCCGCCATCCTTGGAGAAGGCGTGCTCGAGATCGCGGATCACGCCCTTCTCGCGGTCGAGATCGACGGCGTCGAACCGCGCCTCCTGGCTGAAGGCGACCTGGGTCGGCACCCCGCCGGGTGCTGCGCGGTAGAAGGTATGCACCGCCTCGCTCGACGTGCGGCGCACGTCCCAGCGATCCAGCGCGGCACCCAGGCTTTCGGCGTGGACGGTGCGGGTCGCGGTGTCGAGCAGCCCGGCGCGGTCGAGCTCGCCGAGAATGGCCATGATGCCGCCGGCATGGTGGACGTCCTCGACATGCACATCCGCCACCGAGGGCGCCACCTTGCACAGGCACGGCACCCGGCGCGACAGCCGGTCGATGTCCTCCATGGTGAAGTTCACGCCGGCCTCGGCCGCGGTGGCGAGCAGATGCAGCACGGTGTTGGTCGAGCCGCCCATGGCGATGTCGAGCGTCATGGCGTTCTCGAACGCCGCGAAGCTGGCGATCGCCCGCGGCAGCACGGACGCGTCGTCCTGCTCGTAGTAGCGCCGCGCGAGATCGACGATCAGGTGCCCGGCCTCGACGAACAGCCGCTTGCGGTCGGCATGCGTCGCCACCACCGTGCCGTTGCCCGGCAGCGACAGGCCCAGCGCCTCGGTGAGGCAGTTCATCGAATTGGCGGTGAACATGCCCGAGCACGAGCCGCAGGTCGGGCAGGCCGAGCGCTCGATCACCGCCACGTCGGCATCCGACACCTTGTCGTTTCCGGCGGCGATCATGGCGTCGATCAGATCGACCTTGTGCGCCTTGCCGGCCAGCGTCACCTTGCCGGCCTCCATCGGCCCGCCGGAGACGAACACGGCCGGGATGTTGAGCCGCATCGCCGCCATCAGCATGCCGGGCGTGATCTTGTCGCAGTTGGAGATGCACACCATGGCGTCGGCGCAGTGCGCATTGACCATGTATTCGACGCTGTCGGCGATCAGGTCGCGCGAGGGCAGGCTGTAGAGCATGCCGTCGTGGCCCATGGCGATGCCGTCGTCGATGGCGATGGTGTTGAACTCCTTGGCCACGCCGCCGGCCGCCTCGATCTCGCGGGCGACGAGCTGGCCCATGTCCTTCAGGTGGACGTGGCCGGGCACGAACTGGGTGAAGGAGTTGACCACCGCGATGATCGGCTTGCCGAAGTCGGAGTCCTTCATGCCGGTGGCGCGCCACAGGCCGCGGGCGCCCGCCATGTTGCGGCCATGGGTTGAGGTCCGGGAGCGATACTGAGGCATAGTCATTCCAATCCGAAGCGCGAGGCCGCGCACCATGCCCCCAACCGCCCGGCAGGGCAATCTTACCTTGAAGCGGCGCAGCCGGAGCTCCTTTCTCTTCCTCTCCCTTTGTGGGCTACGGCATTCACGGATCTGAATCGCCTGGGCCGAGAGAGATCGAGCCGAAACGCGATCTCTTTCGGCGTGATTTGCGCCTGCGGCGTCTGGCACAAGCCCGCCGTCG
Source organism: Blastochloris tepida (assembly GCF_003966715.1). Classification (NCBI taxonomy): domain Bacteria; kingdom Pseudomonadati; phylum Pseudomonadota; class Alphaproteobacteria; order Hyphomicrobiales; family Blastochloridaceae; genus Blastochloris; species Blastochloris tepida. Next base: position 2,573,373 of record NZ_AP018907.1, on the reverse strand, counting down.
TCATGGCCGGGCAGGTTTCGACGGAGACCGACATAGGTCGGTCATCCGTCATGGCCGGGCTTGTCCCGGCCATCCACGTCTTTGTTTTCAAATAGGTTTTCAAGACGTGGATGCCCGCGCAGGCAAATTCATGCAGCCTGCGCAAGCTTGGCTGCAAGCGCGGGCATGACAAGTTCAATCCTGCGGCCCCCGGTAACTGCCGATCCACCGCGTTCTCGATGAGACATCCGCAGCCTGTCCCTTAAGTCATTGATAGATCAACACAGAATCAGATCCATGAATACCGTAGCCCGGCCGGGGAGAGGGTAAGGGCGCCCCCGGCCCACGCGGCCGCTGGCTTTGCCATTGTTTCGCCCGGGCCGGCGCGCTAGACGGGGGCAGCTGGCCATGTTGGCAATTTATTACCTCTCGGCGCGCATCGGAGACTGATTTGGACCGGATTCGCATCAGGGGCGGACACCCGCTCAACGGCACCATCCCGATTTCCGGGGCCAAGAACGCCGCTTTGCCGCTGATGATCGCGAGCCTGCTCACCGACGACATCCTGATCCTCGACAATGTGCCGCGGCTCGCCGACGTTGCGCTGCTGCAGCGCATCCTCGGCAATCTCGGCGTCGATGTCATGGTGCCCGGCCGGCGGGCCGGCGGCAGCGAGGAATCGCCTCAGACGCTGCAGCTTTCGGCCCGCGCCATCGTCGACACCACCGCGCCCTACGATCTGGTGTCGCGCATGCGCGCCTCGTTCTGGGTGATCGGGCCGCTGCTCGGCCGCATGGGCGAGGCGCGGGTGTCGCTGCCGGGCGGCTGCGCCATCGGCACGCGGCCGGTCGACCTCTACATCTACGCGCTGGAGCGGCTGGGCGCCAAGATCGACATCGAGTCGGGCTATGTCGTGGCCTCGACCAAGGGCGGGCTCAGGGGCGCCGAGATCGAGTTCCCCAAGGTCTCGGTCGGCGCCACCCACACCGCGCTGATGGCCGCCGTCCTCGCCCAGGGCGAGACGGTGATCCGGAACGCCGCGCGCGAGCCGGAGATCGGCGACGTCGCCCAGTGCCTGATCAAGATGGGCGCGCACATCGAGGGCGTCGGCACCTCGACCCTCACCATCCGCGGCGTGCCGCGGCTCACCGGCGCCCGCCACGCCGTGCTGCCGGACCGCATCGAGACCGGCACCTATGCCATGGCGGTGGCGATGACCGGCGGCGACGTGCTGCTGGAGGGCGCCCGCGCCGAGCTGCTGCAGGCGGCGTTCGAGGTGCTGGGGCAGGCCGGCGCCGAGATCATCCCGGCCAATGACGGCGTGCGGGTGCGCCGCAACGGCGCCGGCATCCTGCCGGTGGAGGTCACCACCCAGCCGTTCCCGGGCTTCCCCACCGATTTGCAGGCCCAGCTGATGGCGCTGATGACCCGCGCCGACGGCACCTCGGTGATCACCGAGACGATTTTCGAGAACCGCTTCATGCACGTGCAGGAGCTGGCGCGGTTCGGCGCCCGCATCCAGCTCGACGGCGAGCGCGCCACCATCGAGGGCGTCGCCAAGCTCAAGGGCGCGCCGGTGATGGCCACCGATCTGCGCGCCTCGGTGTCGCTGGTCATCGCCGGGCTCGCCGCCGAGGGCGAGACCCTCGTCCACCGCGTCTATCACCTCGATCGCGGCTTCGAGCGGCTGGAGCAGAAGCTGTCGCGCTGCGGCGCCGACATCGATCGCATCAGCGGGTGACGGGCGGCGCGCTCCCTTTCTTCCCTCTCCCCTTGCGGGCTACGGCATTCACGGATCTGAATCGCCTGGGCCGAGAGAGATCGAGCCGAAACGCGATCTCTTTCGGCGTGATTTGCGCCTGCGGCGTCTGGCACAAGCCCGCCGTCGTCATGGCCGGGCTTGTCCCGGCCATCCACGTCTTTGTTTTCAAATAGGTTTTCAAGACGTGGATGCCCGCGCAGGCAAATTCATGCAGCCTGCGCAAGCTTGGCTGCAAGCGCGGGCATGACGAGTTCAATCCTGCGGCCCCCGGTAACTGCCGATCCACCGCGTTCTCGATGAGACATCCGCAGCCTGTCCATTAAGCCATTGATAGATCAACACAGAATCAGATCCATGAATACCGTAGCCCCTTGCGGGAGAGGGTGCCGAGCGATCGTCAGATCGCGAGGCGGGTGAGGGGTGAATCGTCCTGCATCCACCCGAATGCACCCCTCACCCGGCTCGACCTCGCTTTGCTCGGTCTCGCCACCCTCTCCCGCAAGGGGAGAGGGAAGAAGGGAGTCGCTCACCCGCAAGCCGCCCGGGACGGCGGCCGGCGATGCGCCCTTTCGCGACAGGCCGGGTTTTCCCTTTGGCGATTGTGGGTTAGGACAGCGCATTCGACACCGGGCTGCTCCCATGGTTGACCTTCTGAAGCTCGCCGCCCTCGACGCCGACGATCTCGAGACGATCTCGGCCCATCTGCAGGATGCCGTCGTCACCGTGGGCGACATGGCCTACCTGCCGCGCGAGCGGCATTTCGCCATGGTGGTCAACCGCTTCGACTGGCTGGCCGCCCAGGGCCTGCGGCCCGAGGCCCGCCGCCGCCGCGCCGGCCTGCAGGTCCACCGCGTGCTGCGGGCCGCCACCCACGGCTTCTCGCCGGCCGACAGCGGGCGGGTGCTCAACCTGCTCGCCATCACCTTCGCGCCGGCCGAGCCGCCCGCCGGCACCATCACCCTGGTGTTCTCCGCCGGTGCCGCGGTGCGGCTCGATGTCGAATGCATCGAGGTGGCGCTGTCCGATCTCGGCCCCGTCTGGGCGGCCAAGCGGACGCCGGCCCACGAGGAAGACGCCTGAGGCCGGAAACCGCATGAGGCCGGCGGGACCCCGCCGGCTCGCGACGTCGAAGACCTCGCACAGTTTGAAGGGCCTCGGGACGCGAAAGGTCCTTGGAATCCAGTTCCCGCGTTCTAGAAAGTGGACGACATGCCGGTTCGCCTTGCCACCACCGAGTCCGACTTCGCCGCGCGGTTCGCGGCGTTCCTGGCGACCAAGCGCGAGACCGCCGAGGATGTCGAGCAGGTGGTGCGCGCCATCATTGCCGATGTCGCCGCCCGCGGCGATGCGGCGCTGATCGACTATTCGCGGCGCTTCGACCGCATCGACCTTGAAACGCTCGGCATCCGCGTGCCGCAGGCCGAGATCGACGCGGCACTCGGCGCCGTCGATGCCGAGACGCTGACGGCGCTCGAACTCGCCCGCGACCGCATTGCCGCCTACCACCAGCGCCAGCTTCCCAAGGACGACCGCTGGCGCGACGCGCTCGGCGTCGAGCTCGGCTATCGCTGGACGCCGGTCGAGGCCGCCGGCCTCTACGTGCCGGGCGGCACCGCCGCCTATCCGTCCTCGGTGCTGATGAACGCGGTGCCGGCCAAGGTGGCCGGGGTGCCGCGCCTCGTCGTCACCGTGCCGGCGCCGGGCGGGGTGCTGAACCCGCTGGTGCTGGCGGCGGCGAAGCTCGCCGGCGTCGACGAGGTCCACCGCGTCGGCGGCGCCCAGGCGATCGCCGCGCTGGCCTACGGCACCGAGACCATCCGCCCGGTCGCCAAGATCGTCGGGCCCGGCAATGCGTTCGTCGCCGCCGCCAAGCGGCTGGTGTTCGGCCGCGTCGGCATCGACATGATCGCCGGCCCCTCCGAGGTGCTGATCCTGGCCGACCGCCACGGCAATCCGGACTGGATCGCCGCCGACCTGCTGGCCCAGGCCGAGCACGACCCCTCCGCCCAGTCGATCCTGATCACCGACGACGCCTCGCTGATCGACGCGGTCGCGGCGGCGGTGGAACGTCAGTTGAAGACGCTGTCGCGGGCCGAGGCGGCCGGCGCGTCCTGGCGCGATTACGGCGCGCTGATCCTGGTGCGCGACTTCGAGGAGGCGATCCCGCTCGCCGACCGCATCGCCGCCGAACACCTGGAGATCGCCACCGAGGATGCCGAGGCGCTGGCCGCACGCATCACCAATGCCGGCGCCATCTTCCTCGGCCACCACACGCCCGAGGCGGTGGGCGACTATGTCGCCGGCTCCAACCACGTGCTGCCGACTGCGCGCTCGGCCCGCTTCTCCTCCGGGCTCGGCGTGCTCGACTTCATGAAGCGCACCTCGCTGCTGCGCTGCGACGCCGAGGCGCTGCGGGCGCTCGGGCCGGCCGCGATCGCGCTCGGCCGCGCCGAAGGGCTCGACGCCCACGCGCGCTCGGTGGCGATCCGCCTCAATCCGGACCACGCATGACCCGGCCTGCCCGCGATCCCAGCCGGCGGCTGATCGCAGTCACGCTGGACGAGGACTCGATCGGCCGCCCCAGCCCGGACGTCGAGCACGAGCGGGCGACCGCGATCTACGACCTGCTCGAGGACAATGTGTTCGCGCCGGTCGGCCATTCCGGCGGCCCCTACGCGCTGCATCTGTCGATCCAGGACAACCGGCTGGTGTTCGACATCCGCCGCGCCGACGGCCAGCCGGTGGTGGCGCACCTGCTGTCGCTGACGCCGTTCCGGCGGGTGGTGAAGGACTATTTCCTCATCTGCGACAGCTATTACACGGCCATCCGCACCCAGACGCCGAGCCACATCGAGGCGGTCGACATGGGCCGCCGGGCGCTGCACAACGAGGGCTCCGAGCTGCTGGCCGAGCGCCTGAAGGACAAGGTCGCGATCGATTTCGACACGGCGCGGCGCCTGTTTACGCTGATCTGCGCCCTGCACTGGAAAGGATGAGGCCGTGCCGGGGGCCGGGGGCAAGCTGCCGCAGTCGGTACTGTTCGCCTGCCGCATGAATTCCATCCGCTCGCCGATGGCGGAGGGGATTCTGCGCCACGTCTTCCGCCGCCTGATGTACGTGACCTCGGCCGGCATCCTGAAGGGCACGCACGATCCGTTCGTCGACGTGGTGATGGCCGAGATCGGCATCGACACCTCCAGGCACAAGCCCAAGACCTTCGACGAGCTGGAGGAGCTGGAAGGGCTGAACTTCGATCTGGTGATCACGCTGTCGCCGGAGGCCCACCACCGCGCCATCGAGATGACCCGCACGCTGTCGGTCGAGATCGAATACTGGCCGACGCCCGAGCCGGACCAGCAGGCGGGCAGCCGTGAACAGTGCCTTGCCGCCTACCGTGAGGTGCGCGACCTGTTGTTACACCGAATCCGTGCAAGATTTGTTGGTCAACAGCCAGATTTCCGGAATATTCCCGAGTTTCGACAATCGTCATAACCTTTCGTCAAATCCGATCGATCATCCTCGACTCCAGTCGGATAGATCATCGGTCCGCGACCGGCGGAGGAGACAATGACGGAACGTCGGCTGCAACGCAGGGAACGCACGCTGCGCGGCGCGCGCATCGCGTTCGGCAACATGTCCATCACCATCGATTGCGTGGTCCGCGATCTCACGTCCCGCGGCGCCCGCCTGCGCGTGCCCTCCACGGTCGGCGTGCCCTCGGTGTTTCATTTGCTGCATCAGCGCGATGGCTCCATCCAGCGCTGCCAGGTGGCCTGGCGCACCGAGACCGAGGTCGGCGTCGAGTTCATCGATCAGGCTGCGCCCGCCGCCGCGGCCCAGCGCGCTTGAGGCGGCTGGAGGCCGTCCGGCCGCGACGCCCGTCGAAGAACCGCTTGAATTTCCCGCCGCTGTGGGCGAAGTCCTGCCGGGGCCGTCGGCCGACTCGCCGCCGTCTCACCCGCTCCGGCGCGGGAGGGGACGCCCGGAGCGTAGAAACTTCACCTCAAGCAGCCTTTGCCCGCGCCCGGCGCGGGGTCCGGAACCCGCAATGAGTGCGCCCACACCCGGCCGCCCGAACCTGATCCTCGCCTCGGGCTCCCCGCGCCGTCTGGCGCTGCTCGATCAGGCCGGCATCGTGCCCGACCGGCTGATGCCCGCCGAGATCGACGAGACGCCCAAGCGCGGCGAGCTGCCGCGCACGCTGGCCACCCGCCTTGCGGCGGAGAAGGCCGCCAGGGCCCTCGAAATCCTGGCCCGCGATCCCGAGCATCGCGGCGGGCTGGTGCTGGCCGCCGACACCGTGGTGGCGGTGGGCCGCCGCATCCTGCCCAAGCCGGAGCTGGTCGACGAGGCCGCCGCCTGCCTCAAGCTGCTGTCGGGCCGCTCGCACCGCGTCTATACCGGGGTGGCGCTGGCCGGCGCCTCGGGGCACGTGCGCACCCGGCTGGCCGAGACGCGGCTGCGCTTCAAGCGGCTGTCGCGCGAGGATGTCGAGGCCTATCTCGGCTCGGGCGAATGGCGCGGCAAGGCCGGCGGCTACGCCGTGCAGGGGCTGGCCGGCACCTTCGTGGTCAAGCTGGTGGGCTCCTACACCGCCGTGGTCGGCCTGCCGCTCTATGAGACGCTGGGCCTGCTGGCCGGCGAGGGCTATCCGGTCCATGCCGGCTGGACCACGCGGCTTTAGAGCATCCGCCGATCTCGTTGAGCCAAGCGGACGCTCCAAGCTATTGAGTTGTCGCATTCTCTTTTCGCAAAACCGGTTCCCAGTTTTGCGGAGAATGCTCTAGCTGTGGGCTTTCAGGAGGTTGTCCATTCGGCCCTGGCCGGGAACGCTGATGTCGCCAGACGTCAGTGATTCGCGGAGGACCGAATGGACACTCACAAGAATGCTCGCCTGACCCCGAAAGGTCGAGAGGTGATGGTGGGCGCCGTGGTGGATGGCGGACTGACCAATGCCGAGGCCGCGCGTCGCTACAACACCACGCCGAAGACGGTCGCCAAATGGGTCGGGCGCTTCCGCGCCGAGGGTGTCGATGGTTTGCGCGACCGCTCCTCCAGGCCGCTTTCATCGCCAGGCCAAACAGCGCCCGCCACGTGCGCTGCGGTCGAGGCGTTGCGCCGCCAGCGCTGCACCGGCAAGCAGATCGCGGCCGAGCTCGGCCTCTCGCCGGCCACCGTCAGCCGTATCCTGCGGCGGCGCGGCTTGAACAAGCTCAGCGCCCTGGAGCCGGCCGAACCGGTCCGGCGCTACGAACGCCAGCATCCCGGCGAGATCATTCACATCGACATCAAAAAGCTCGGCCGGTTCAACACGGTGGGCCACCGCATCACCGGCGATCGCAGCGGGCAAAGCAACAGCCGCGGGGTCGGCTGGGAGTGCCTGCATCTCGCCATCGACGATCATTCGCGGGTCGCCTACTCGGAAATCCTGCCCGACGAAAAGCGCCCGTCCTGTCTGCGCTTTCTGTTCAATGCACTGCGCTTCTTCAGGGCCCATGGCGTCAAGGTTCAGCGCGTGATGACCGACAACGGCGCCAGCTTCCGCTCCTTCCGCTATGCCAGGGCGCTGCGCCTACTCGAGATCAAGCACCTGCGCACCAAGCCGTATACGCCCAAGACCAACGGCAAGGCCGAGCGCTTCGTCCAAACGAGCTTGCGCGAATGGGCCTACGCCAAAGCTTATCTGCACTCCGATCAGCGCGCCGCAGAGCTGCCGATCTGGCTGCATCGCTACAATTGGCACAGGCCCCATGGTAGCTTGCAAGCCAAGACACCCATCAGCCGCCTCGGTCTGACCGAGGACAACCTGTTGAGGCTCCACATCTAGCGGCCGACGACGATGACCGACCCCGCCAAGCCCGACCCGCCGAAACCCGCAACGCCCGAGGCTGATGCGCCGAGACGCTGCCCGATCTGCGGCAAGCCGGCGGAGGTGCGCTGGCGGCCGTTCTGCTCCAAGCGCTGCGCCGACATCGACCTCAACCGCTGGCTCTCCGGCGCCTATGCCGTGCCGGTGGTCGAGGACGACGAGACGCCGCAGGAGGAGGGTGGGGAGGGGTGACGCTTGGCGGGCGTATTGACGGTGTGGATACGGCGACTGATAATAGTTGTATGATCAAACGCCGCACGATCTCTACCGTTACGCCGGATTCGGCCGTCGCCATCGCTGAGCGTCCGGCCGGCGCGGATGCCAAGGGCACCATCAATCTGCGCATCGAGGCTCAGACCCGCCAGCTCATCGATGACGCCGCTGCCGCGCTGGGCAAGACGCGGACCGAGTTCATGATCGACAGTGCCCGTAAGGCTGCGGTCGACGTGCTGCTGGATCAGCGGCTGTTTGTGCTCGATCCGCAGCGCTACGACGCCTTCGTCGCGGCGCTCGACAATCCCCCGGCACCGGGGCCGAAACTGCGCGCTCTGCTGCGTCGTGTACCATCCTGGGATGCATGACCTCCGACCCGCAGCCCATGAAGCTCTCGGCGCCAGTTCCCCTGACTACGGACCACGGGCTCGCCGACTTCGACTGCGGCGAGCCGGCGCTGAATGATTGGCTGAAGAACCGCGCCCTGAAGAACGAAAGCCGGTTTTCTCGCACCTACGTGGTCTGCGATGGCCAGCGCGTCGTCGGATATTACTGCATCTCCGCCGGGGCGGTGGAGCGGGCGGCGGCGCCAAGCAAGATGCGGCGCAACGCGCCTGACACCATTCCGGTCTCGGTCATCGGGCGGCTGGCGGTTGATCGCACCTTCGCCGGCCGACGGATCGGTGCCGACCTGTTGATGGATGCGCTGCGCCGCATCGCCGTGGCCTCGCAGAGCATCGGCATTGGTGCGGTGCTGATCCATGCCAAGGACGAGCGGGCGAAACGCTTTTACCTCGCCTGCGCCGAGTTCCTCGAATATCCCGCCGACAGCCGAATCCTGTTTCTGCCAATCGAGACGGTGGTTGCCGCGTTTGGGTGAGGCGAGCCGTTGAAGCTGTTCCCCGGCTGGCCCGCGCCCCATCCCCAACGCTAAATTCCGCCCATGACCGACGCGCCCCGCCCGAATCTGCCCGAATTCTCCGTCACCGAGCTTTCCGCCGCGCTCAAGCGCACGGTGGAGGATGCCTACCCCTACGTGCGGGTGCGCGGCGAGGTCACCGGCTTTCGCGGCGTGCATGCGTCCGGCCATGCCTATTTCGCGCTCAAGGATGCCGGCGCCCGCATCGAGGCGGTGGTGTGGAAGGGCACCTACGGCCGGCTGCGCTTCAAGCCCGAGGAGGGGCTGGAGGTGGTGGCGACCGGCAAGCTCACCACCTATCCCGGCTCCTCGAAGTACCAGATCGTCATCGAGTCGATCGAGCCGGCCGGGGCCGGCGCGCTGATGGCGCTGCTGGAGCAGCGCAAGGCCATGCTGGCCAAGGAGGGGCTGTTCGATGCCGCCCGCAAGCAGCTTCTGCCGTTCCTGCCGGCCGTCATCGGCGTCATCACCTCGCCGACCGGCGCAGTGATCCGCGACATTCTCCACCGCCTCGCCGACCGCTTTCCGCGCCGCGTGATCGTGTGGCCGGTCAGGGTGCAGGGCGAGACCTCGGCCGCCGAGGTCGCCGCCGCGATTGCCGGCTTCAACGCTTTGCCGCCGGGCGGGCCGATCCCCCGGCCGGACCTGCTGATCGTCGCCCGCGGCGGCGGCTCGCTGGAGGATCTGTGGTCGTTCAACGAGGAGATCGTGGTGCGCGCCGCCGCCGGCAGCGACATTCCGCTGATCGCCGCGGTCGGCCACGAGACCGACACCACCCTGATCGACTACGCCGCCGACGTGCGCGCGCCCACCCCCACCGGCGCGGCCGAGATCGCGGTGCCGGTGCGGGCCGAGCTTCTGGCCCAGGTCGCCGATCGTGGCGGCCGGCTCACCGGCGCTTTGGTCCGCCTCGTCCAGCGCCGGCGCGACCTGCTGCGCGCCGCCGCCCGCGCTTTGCCGCGGGCCGATGTGCTGCTGGCCGGCCCCCGCCAGCGGCTGGATGCGGCCGAAGCCCGCCTGCCGCGGGCGCTCACCGCCAACACCCATCTGCACCGGGCGGCGCTGCTGCGCGTCGCCGGGCGGCTCGTGCCGCAGGCGCTATCCTGGCGGCTGGATCGCGAGACGAGCCGCATCGACGCGCTGGCGCAGCGGCTGGCCCTGGCCCGGGTGACGCAGATGCGCGCCGCCCGCGAGCGCATCGCCCATGACCGCCAGCGCGCCGAGGCGCTCGGCGCGCGGCTCGCGCCCGCCTTCGCGCGGGCGCTGGCCGGCCGGCGCGAGCGGCTGGAGGGCCGGGCGGCGCTGCTCGACGCGCTGTCCTATCACGCGGTGCTGGCGCGCGGCTTCGCCCTGGTGCGCGATGCCTCGGGCCGCGCCGTCCGCGCCGCCGCCGCGGTCAAGCCCGGCGACCGGCTGGAAATCCAGTTCGCCGACGGCCGCACCCCGGTGGTGGCGGGCGGTGTGGCGCCGCGCCCGGCCCGCCGCCGCGGCGGCCCGGACCAGGGCTCGCTGTTCGAGTGACGCGGTTTCCGGCCTGCGGGGCCGGCTAACCGTATGACGGTAAGGTGACAGACGCTTGGCGCCGGCCGCGCGCGGCATTATACCAAGGTCGGCGACAGCCGACCTTGGTTCCGGTCGCGGATTTTCGTGAAATCTTTGATTTCCGAAAAGAAAATCCGCGAGTGTCAACGGCCCCACGCGTCAGCGTTCGGGGCCGTTGGTATTATGTCTGGTCATGCGCCGGCCGCATGGGCCAAGATGAGGCAAACGCCGCAGCCGGGAGGGTACCGTGCTCAACCGTTACGACAGATCGCCCCATCCGGTGGGCGAGGCCGAGGTGAGATATCTGGACGGCGACTTCCGGGTCGTCCGCCCGGGCGCCTATGTGCGCTGCGCCGTCACCGGCGAGCCGATCCCGCTCGACGAGCTGAAATACTGGAGCGTCGACCGGCAGGAGGCCTACGCCACCCCGGCCGCGGTGCTGACCCGGCTGCATCCCGACCGCGCGGGCTGACGCTTACCTTTTCGCACGTTGCAGCGCCGCCGCCAGCAGCCCGCGCACCGTCTCGACCGCCTCGAACGCCAGGCGCACCGGCAGCGCCCGGCAGGCGTCGGCGAGCCGCGCCAAGGCCGCATCGCCCCGCAAGCGCACCAGATCCTTCTCGGTGGTGACCAGCGCCAGCCTTTCGGCAGCAGCCTGATCGAGCAGGCGCGCCGCGTCGGCCGCGCTGTAGCGGTGGTGATCGGGGAAGGCGACAAAACGCTTGGCCGGCCGGCCGAGGCTTTGAAGCGTGTCGGCGAACTTCTGCGGCCGGCCGATGCCGGCGAACGCCAGAAGATCGCCCAGCCCGTCGAGGGCGCGGGCGTCGGGCTCGAGCCGGGCGCGCAGCACCGGCAGGCCCGCTCGTGCCGCGAGCGCATCGCCGGCCCGGCCCGCGCCGATCAGCACCAGGGCGCCGGTGCGCGCAAGCTGCGGCATAAGCGGCGCCCGCAGCGGCCCGGCCGGGAACACCAGCCCGTTGCCGAGGCCGACCGCGGCATCGATCACCAGCAGCGACAGATCCTTCGACAGCGACGGGTTCTGGAACCCGTCATCCATCACCACCACGCTGCCGAGTGAGGCCGCCAGCGCCGCGCCGGCCGGCCTGTCGCGGGCGACCACCGTGGGGGCCGAACGGGCGAGCAGCAGCGGCTCGTCGCCGACCTCGGCCGAGGTGTCGCGCCCGGCATCGACCACGTGCGGCCCTTGAAGCCTGCCGCCATAGCCGCGGGACAGGAACACCGGCTCCTCGCCCATCCCGGCCAGCAGGCCGGAAAGCGCGATCGCCGTCGGCGTCTTGCCGGCGCCGCCCAGCGTCGGGTTGCCGACGCAGATCACCGGCCGCGCCGCGCGGGCGCCTTGGCCCCCGAGCCGGGAGGCGGCGATGGCGCCATAGAGCGCCGCCGCCGGCCGCAGCAGGGCCGCAGCCGCGCCCGGATCGCGCCACCAGAAGGCCGGGGCGTGCATCAGGTGCGGCCGAGGCGAAGCTGGATCAGATAGGGGTCGATCGCCGCCAGTGTGCGTTCGAGCGCGCCGGTGAACTGCTCGACCGTGGCCCGGCCGTCGAGCGCGATGCGCCTCACCGTGTCGGGGCTGGTGAGCAGCAGCGCAAGGGCGCGGGCGAGCGCGCCGACATCGGCGACCGCCATCGCCCCGCGCGCCTGATCGAGCGCCTCGTAGACCTCGGCGAAATTGAACACGTGCGGGCCGTGCACCACAGCGCATTCGAGCTTGGCCGGCTCGATCGGGTTCTGCCCGCCGCGCTTCACCAGCGAGCCGCCCATGAACACGATCGGCGCCAGCCGGTAGAACAGGCCGAGCTCGCCGATCGTGTCGGCGACATAGACCTCGGTGCCCTGGTCGGGCAGATGGCCGCGCGAGCGCTGCAGCGCCACCAGCCCCTCCCGCTCGGCCAGCGCCGTCACCTCGGCGCCGCGCTCGGGATGGCGCGGCACGACGATGGTGAGCAGCCCCGGCGAATGGTCGCGCAGCGCCCGGTGGGCGGCGTAGATCGCGTCCTCCTCGCCGGGATGGGTGGAGGCGGCCAGCACCACCGGCCGCCCGGCCACGCGCTGGGCCAGCGCCGCCACCTCATGGGCGTCGGCGGGCGGCGGCGGCGTGTCGAACTTGAGATTGCCGGTGGTGGTCACCCGCGGCGTGCCCAGCGTCTCGTAGCGCCGCGCCGCCTCGCGGCTCTGGGCGAGGCAGAGGTCGATGCGCGACAGCAGCGAGCCCGACACCGTCTTCAGGTTGGACCACCGCCGGAACGAGGTCTCCGACATCCGGCCGTTGACCAGGATCACCGGCGTGCCGCGCCCGGTTGTCTGCACGATCAGATTGGGCCACAGCTCGGATTCGGCGAACAGCGCCAGATCGGGCTGCCAGTGGCCGAGGAAGCGCGCCACATAGGCCGGCACGTCGAGCGGCGCGAACTGGTGGATGACGCCCGGCGGCGCCCGGCGCGCGGCGAGCTGCGCCGAGGTCAGCGTGCCCGAGGTGAGCAGGACGTTGAAGCCGCGGCCGCAAAGCCGGTCGAGCAGCGGCATGATCGCCAGCGTCTCGCCGACGCTGGCGCCGTGCGTCCAGATCAGCGGGCCGGGTGGCCGGTCGGCCGAGGCGCGGCCGTAGCGCTCGCCGAGGCGCTTGGCGTCTTCCTTGCCGCGGCGCGCCCGGCGGTCGAGATAGAGCGGCACCAACGGCCGCACACCCGCCGCGAGGCCGCGATAGGCGGCCAGCGCGAGCCCACTCCAGACAGGTCTGCCCATCGGTCAGCGTGGTCCTCGGCCGGTCAACTCGGCCGCGCGCTGGTGCGCGGCTTCGAGGCGATCCTGCAGCAGACGGCGGCAGGCTTCCAGTTCCGTATCGTCAGCATCCGCGGAAATTCGAATGGGCTCGCCGGCCACGAAGGCCAGCCGCGCGAACGGCAGGTCGACGCTGGCCTTGTCCCAGGAGGGCAGCACGATGCGGCGGCTCGATTCGATGGCGAGCGGATAGATCGGCCGGCCGCTGGCGCGCGCCAGCATCACCACGCCGAGCCCGGCCTTGCGCGAGACCTTCGGCACGTCGGCGGTCACCGCGATGTTGTAGCCCTCGGCGAGGCTGTCGACCATCTCCAGGAAGGCCGAGACCCCGCCCTTGCGGTGGAAGCGGCCCTTGTGGTCGCCCGAGCCGCGAATGGTGCCGACGCCGAAGCGCTCGGCGGCGATGGCGTTGATGTCGCCGTCGGCGTGGCGCGACACCAGCACCTTGGCCTTCATCCCCGGCTTCATGACGAACGGCGACAGGAAATGCTGCCCGTGCCAGAAGGTCAGGATGATCGGCAGATCGGGGTCGAGCCGGTCGTAGATGTCGAGCGGCTCCCACACCGGCCGGCCGGTGCGGGCGACAAGGCGCAGATAGCCGGCGAGAAAGGCACCGGCGGCCCGCCGGAATGCCGGCGAGCGGGCAAGACGCTTCCACACGGGATCAGATCCGCGGTTGGTGCTCGGGATCGAGCAGGCGGTGCAGGTGGACGGTGAACAGGTGGACGATGAAATCGCGCATCGGGGCGGGGTCGGCTGCCGTCATAGGGAGCGCTCGGCGAGGGGAGGGGGGGCGAAGCTGGCGAGACGGGCGAGCAGTGGCGGGTGCAACGCGGCGCCGGCTGCAACCAGGGCGCCATGCACGGGCTTCGGACGGTTGAACACCAGATCCGCGCCGGCATGCGTCGTCAGCCGGCCACCGGCTTCGTGCATCAAAAGGTCGGCCGCCGCAAGGTCCCAGTCGTTGCCGCCGGCCCCGGCGAAGGCGGCGTCGAGCGTGCCCTCCGCCACCCGGGCGATGCGCAGCGCCAGCGAGCGTATCCGCTCGACCTGCCCGGCGTTCTCCAAAATCGTCGTCACCGCCGGATAGCCCTGCTTGGGGCCGGCCATGCGCGCGCCGGCCGGGTCGGTGCGCTCGCCGGCCGAAATCGGCACGCCGTTGCGGGTGGCGCCGCGGCCGAGGCTGGCGGAGAACATCTCGCGCGAGACCGGCGCGAACAGCGCCGCGGCGATGGCCCGGCCGTCCTCCACCAGCGCCGCCGAGATCGTCCAGTCGGTGCCGCCGGCCATGTAGGCGCGGGTGCCGTCGATCGGATCGACGATCCACAGCCGCCGCCGGGTCAGCCGCTCGGCGGAATCCTGGGTCTCCTCCGATAGCCAGCCATAGGCGGGGGCGCGGGCGATCAGCCGCTGGCGCAGGAACACGTCGATGGCGACGTCGGCCTCGGTCACCGGCGACTTGGCGGCGCCCTTGGTCCAGGAGCGCGGGTCGGCGCGGAAGAACCGCAGCGCGATGTCGCCGGCCTCGGCCACCGCCTCGATGAGGGCGGCGCGCGCCGCCTCGGGATCGGCGAGGGGGTCAGCGGCCGGCAATTGTCAGCCCCTCCACCCGCAGCGTCGGCGCATTGGTCGAATAGCGGAATTCGAGGTCGTCGGCCGGCGTCAGCGCGCGGAACATGTCGGCGAGGTTGCCGGCGATCGTCACCTCCGCCACCGGATAGGTCAGCTCGCCATTCTCGATCCACACGCCCGACGCGCCGCGCGAATAGTCGCCGGTGACGATGCTGGCGCCCATGCCGATCAGGTCGGTGATGTAGAAGCCGTCGCGGATGTCGGCGATCAGCTCGCGCGGGCTCACGTGCCCGGCGGCGAGGTAGAGGTTGGAGGGCGAGGGGCTGGGCGAGCCGCCGGCTCCGCGCCGGGCATGGCCGGTGGTGGCGAGGCCGAGCTCGCGGGCGGTGGCGCTGTCGAGCAGCCAGGAGGCGAGCACCCCGTCCTCGACCACCGCCAGCGGCGCCCCGGCCACGCCCTCGCCGTCGAACGGGCGCGAGCCCAGGCCGCGCGGGCGCAGCGGATCGTCGATGACGCGGGTGCCGGGAGGCAGGATCGCTGTGCCGAGCTTGTCGAGCAGGAAGCTGGTGCGGCGGGCGATCGCCGCGCCGTTGATCGCCGAGGCGATGTGGCCGACCAGGCTGTTGGCGACGCGCGGATCGAAGATCACCGGCACGCGGGTGGTGGCGATCTTCTTCGGGTTGAGCCGGCGCACCGCCCGCTCGGCGGCCTTGCGGCCGATGGCGGCGGCGTCCGCGAGGTCGGCGGCATGGCGCGCCGAACTGTAGTCCCAGTCCTGCTCCATCGCCGTGCCCTCGCCGGCAATGGCGGTCATCGACAGGCTGTGCTGGGACTCCACATAGGCGCCGCGGAACCCCTCCGATGTCGCCAGCACGAAGCCGCCGAGCCCGGCCGCCGCCGAGGCGCCGCTCGATTTGGTGACGCCGGGCATGGCGAGGGCGGCCTCCTCGGCGGCGCGGGCCAGCGCCTCCAGCGCCGTGGCGCCGGGCAGGACGGGATCGAGCAGATCGAGGTCGGGCACGCTTTGCGCCAGCCGGCCGGGATCGGCGAGGCCGGCGAACGGATCCTCGGGCGCGGCGCGCGCCATCGCCACCGCCCGCTCGGCCAGCCGGTCGGGATTGAGGTGGATCGCGTCATTGGTGGAGACGACCGCCTGCCGCCGGCCGACGAACACCCGCAGGCCGAACTCGTCATTCTCGGAGCGGGTGCCTTCCTCGACCCGGCCCTCGCGCACATTGACCGACAGCGACACGCTGCGGATGGCGACGGCATCGGCCTGATCGGCGCCCGCCTTGCGGGCGGCAGTGAGGAGATTCTGGACGCGCTCTTCCAGCGCCGACAGGTCGACGAGATCGGTCATGGGTGTCCTTTCGAGTCCGGTTTAGAGCATTTTCCGCCAAAGGGGATACCGGTTTTGCGAAACGCCTGCAGCGCCGGCCGTATGACGCTGCGTCAGTGGCGAAGGCGCTGGCGCGAGGCGCAGACCGCCGCGCCGCCGGCCGGCGTCGTCGTCATTGCGCTTGGGCTCTCCCCGCCGTCATCGCCTGCCGCCGCCCATCGCCTTGCGGGCGCTCCCCGTCGTCATCGCCGGGCTTGTCCCGGCGATCTCGACCCCCGGCCGCACCGCCTGCCGGCCGCGCCGCCATCACCGCCGCCGCGCCGTTCCGATCGGGATCGCCGGGGCAAGCCCGGCGATGACGGGATGGTTGTGGCCGGCGGGGTGGTGTGCGGGCGGCCCGTGGCCCCGGAAAGCTTTCATCAAGCATGAGAATCAAGAGGATAAAGCTTAGGTTTGATTAACCCATCTTCTTAAGCGGGTGGCGAACTCGCAGTGGCAGTCTTCTCGTCAAATGAAGCCAATAATAACTCGGCGAGGAGTGCAATGAAGCGTCAAACCGAGTACGGCGGAAGTGCAACCGCCGGCGCCACTTGTACGTCATGGGTCGATCCCTTCGCGTTGCCTGCGCGTTTCGCCGCGGTCGACCCGGCGGCCGATGGACGGGTGCGCGACATCGAGATCGACCGCAACCGCGTGGTGGTGCGGCGGGCGGTGGCCGGCATCCGCATGCGGCTCAATGTGCCGATCGAGAGCTATCTCGGCGTGGTGGTGCGCATCGAGCCCGGCCCGGCGCCGTCCTACGGCAACATCGCCGTGGTGCTGGCCCATCGCGACCCGGCGCTGTCGGTGACGCTGTCGGCGGCCGGCGATTGCGACGACGTGATCGCCGACTGGCAGGCGTGGTCGAAGAGCCTCGGCTGCCCGATGCTGGTCGGCGACGGCGAGGGGGCGTGGCGCGAGCCGATGTCCCGCCTCGGCGCCCTGGTGGTCACCCCGGCCGTGCCGCGCCGCCGCCGCCGCTCGGCCCACGTCAAGCGCCGCCCGCGCGCCCTGATGCGGCGCAAGCCCGGCCGCCCGGCGCTCACCGCATTGGTCTATCGCGACGAGCGCGAGATCATCGCACGGACGTAGGGTGATTTGAGTGAGAACGTCGTCCCGGACGGCGCGCAGCGCCGAGCCGGGACCGTCATGTTCGGGCCTCGTCATCCCGGCCGAGCGTCAGCGAGAGCCGGGATCGTCATCCAGATAAAGCACCCCGTCCTGAGAACGGTCCCGGGTCGCGCGGCTGACGCCGCTTGCCCGGGACGACGTGCGTCAGGCGAGCGCCTGCACCGCGGCATCGAGGCTGAGGGCGAGAAACAGGATCAGCCCGGCCTCGCGGTTCGACTTGAACAGCTTGAGGCACAGCGCCGGGTCGGCGATGTCGAGTCGGCGGATCTGCCACGCCAGATGGCCGGCGAAGGCCGCGACCCCGATCAGCGCGATGGCATGGCCGCCGGCCAGCACCACCGCCGCGCCGATCAGCACCGCCGCCGCGCCATAGAGCGCGATCAGCGCCTCGCGCGAGCGGGTGCCGAACAGCCGCGCGGTCGACTTGACGCCGACCAGCTCGTCATCCTCGCGGTCCTGGTGGGCATAGATGGTGTCGTAGCCGATCACCCAGGCGATCGCGCCGGCATAGAGCAGGAGCGGCGCCGGATCGAGCCGGCCGAAGGCGCCGGCCCAGCCCATCAGCGCCCCCCAGGAGAAGGCGATGCCGAGGAACGCCTGCGGCCACCAGGTGATGCGCTTCATCAGCGGGTAGATGACCACCACCAGCATCGAGATCAGGCCGAGGACGATGGTGAAGCCATTGAACTGCACCAGCACGGCAAGCCCGATCAGCCCCAGCAGCACCAGGAAGGCGGCGGCCGCCCGGGTGCGGATCTGGCCCGAGGCGAGAGGCCGCTGGCGGGTGCGCTCGACCTTCACGTCGATGTCGCGGTCGAGAATGTCGTTCCAGGTGCAGCCGGCGCCGCGCATGGCGATGGCGCCGATCAAAAACAGCACGAGGTGCCAGGGGTTCGGATAGGCCGCGCCGCCGGCGATGGCGGCCAGCGCCGCCGACCACCAGCACGGCAGCAGCAAGAGCCACCAGCCGATCGGCCGCTCGATGCGCGCCAGCCGCAGATAGGGCCTCACGCCGAGAGGCGTGTACTTGTCCGCCCAATGGTCGGGAACCGCGTCGGCGACGCGGAGGTCGTGCGCTGTCTGTCCGCTCACCGCGATGACCCACCCAAGGTTGAGAAGATGCCCGAGCCCTGCGTGCCCGGATTGGTCGGGTTGGCGGAGCCGCCGCCGATGCCGGTCGGCCCGCTGAGCGAGCCGATGCCCGGGCCCGAGGGCTTCGCCGGACGGTCGGGGGCGGCCACCGGCTTCGCCGAGCAGATTTGGTTGCGGGCCTTGAGGGTGCGGTCGTGGCCGGCCTTGGCCTGGGCCACCACCTGCGGCGGAATCTGGCACCAGGGCTGGTTCTCTTCCAGGTACTTCACCACCTTGGCCTCGCTCTCGGCGAAGCGGCGGATCGCCTGGCACATTTCCGGCGGCGGCGCCTTGCGCTCGCCGGCCGCCTTGACGGCGCCGGCAAACTTCTCGGCGTCCTGGCGCAGCCGGGCGAAATCCTCGACGCAGTTCTGCTGGGCGTGGGCCGCAGTTGCCGAACAGGCGAACGCGGCGGCGATCGTCAGGATGCGGAGGTGACGCATGACAAGGTTCCAGCTCGTGAGGGCTCGGACACGGGCAACCCGCCTGAACGGCAACCCGCCCGCATGAAACCGGGTGCACCCGTGTTTCCCGCCCGACTCGCAAGACGCGGCGGCAGGCAAAACGCGGCTCCAAAACGCGGCTCGACGCGAAACGAAATTCCACGTTCCTGAATTTTGCTCTAACGCGATATCGTGGCCCCGGCAAGGCAGAGCCGGACCCGGCCCGGGCCGGGCGGCGCCGCAGCCGCTGCCGAACGGCGCGGTGATACGGTTTCCGGCCTGCAAGGCCGGAGAACCGTATTCCGATCGCCGAAAATCCCTCAATCGGACAAGGGATTCTCGGCGAGACCGTTTCCGGTATCCCGAAGGGATCAACCGGAAACCGTATGAGTCGTTCACGTGTATCCGATCGAGCATCCCGCCATGGCCGCATATGAGTTCGACGCCGTCCGGCTGTTCGCCGAAGGGACGTTCGCGCCCGACGCCGAGATTTCGATTGGACCGGATGCGACCAATTACCTCGCCAATGTGCTGCGGCTGCGGGTCGGCGATGAGTTTCTTCTCTTCAACGGCCGCGACGGCGAATGGCGGGCGCGCATCGCCGATCTCAAGAAGCGCGGCGCGACGCTGGTGCTGGCCGGCCGGACCCGGCCGCAGACCGCGCCGTGCGATCTCTGGTACCTGTTCGCGCCGCTCAAGCACGCGCGGCTCGACTACATGGTGCAGAAGGCGGTGGAGATGGGCGCCTCGTTGCTCCAGCCGGTGATGACGCGGCGCACCCAGGCCTCGCGCGTCAATCTGGAGCGCATGCACGCCAACGCCATCGAGGCGGCCGAGCAGTGCGGCATCCTGTCGGTCGCCGAGGTGCGGCCGCCGGCCGCGCTCGACGATCTCCTCGCGGCGTGGCCGGCCGAGCGCACGCTGGTGTTCTGCGACGAGGACGCCCCGCCGGG
This sequence comes from Blastochloris tepida, assembly GCF_003966715.1. NCBI lineage: Bacteria > Pseudomonadati > Pseudomonadota > Alphaproteobacteria > Hyphomicrobiales > Blastochloridaceae > Blastochloris > Blastochloris tepida. The sequence goes on along the minus strand of NZ_AP018907.1, from coordinate 2,553,682 downwards.
CGGCGCGCCGACAGCGCTCGCCGCGGCGCCCGAGGGGCCGCTCGCGGTGCTGGTGGGGCCGGAAGGCGGGTTCGACCCGATCGAGCGCGAGCGCCTGCGCGCGCTGCCCGGCGTGGTGCGGCTGTCGCTCGGCCCGCGCATCCTGCGCGCCGACACCGCCGCCGTCGCCGCGCTGGCGCTGGTGCAGGCGATCCGCGGCGACTGGCGCTAAAGCGTCCGCCGATCCGACTGAACCGGATGAACGCTTTAAGCGTTTGAGTTGTCGCATTCTCTTCCGCAAGACCGGTCCCCGCTTTTGCGGAGAATGCTCTGACGGCCCTCCGCAGCACATGAAAAACCCGGCGGATCGCCGTGCGATCCCCGGGCTCTTCAGCGCAGACACGTTCTTCAGCAGACACGATCTTCAGACACTTCCGTCGTCGCAGACGCGCCGTGACAGCGGCCCATCTGCGTCGTCGCAGAAAACACCCGCATCCTCGTCGCGGACGACTCCTGCGCATTCATCGCGGCCAGCATCCGCGTCCCTATTGCGGACGATGCCTGCGACCTCTCACGCGGGTGGATGTCATCCCCCCGGGTAGCACGCCCATCGCTGACACCTCGACGGTCGATCCCGATAGAGGGCGGGATGACCACTCGGGCGGATCGGTGCGGGACAGGTACCGCCGTCGGCGCAAAGTCGCGCCCTTTAGCATCGGATCGACACGAGCGAACGAACGCCCGTTTCAAGGATGCCCCTGACGACCTCTCGAACCACACCGCCTGCGCTACCCGACTAACCAGTGCCGCGACGGGCGTGCTTTGAACGGAAATATGCACCCGATGGGTTCGGGCAGCATCCGCATTCAAACGGCTGGACACGATTCAGCCATATTTCGTCCCGGCGCGAGTCTCGCGCCCGCACACGCGTCAGGCCGCCACTCCCCCTTCCCAAGATGAACAGCCATTCAGGAACGAGGCGAAATTCTTCCATTATTACAAAAGCTTAAATTGCCTCGCGGGGTCTGAACGGCGATGCTGCGCCCATCATCTTCGCAAGGAGGACAGCATGAAGATTTCCACGATGGTGCTCGGCGCGGCGCTGGCTGCCACGTTGGCCGGCGGTGTCGCGCAGGCCCAGCCGGCGCCGGGCCAGACCGGTTCGCCCCCGCCGGGGGCCAGCCGCTGGCAGCCCGATGCGGCCGACCGCGCCGCCATGCTCGATGCCCGTCTCGCCGCGCTCAAGGCCGGCCTCAAGCTCACGCCCGAGCAGGAGAAGCTGTGGCCGCCGGTGGAGAAGGCCATTCGCGACGAAGCGGCCAAGCGTCAGGCCCGGATGGAGGAGATGCGCAAGCTGCGCGCCGAGAGCAAGGGGCCGCTCGACGTGCTGGAGCGCCTGAAGCTGCGCGCCGACCGGATGTCGGAGTCGGCGGCCGATCTCAAGCAGCTCATCGAGGCGGTGACGCCGCTGCACGCCAAGCTCGACGACGCCCAGAAGCGCCGGCTCGGCGCGCTGCTGCGGTTCAGCGAGCGCCGGTTCGGCCCCTCGGGCCCCGACGGCAAGGGCCCGCCCCACGGCCCGATGATGCGCATGTGATGTGAGCGACAAGCTGGAGCGTCCGCCGATCTGTTTGGATCAAGCGGACGCTCCAAGTTTCTCGTTTGTCGCATTCTCTTTCGCGAAACCGGTTCCCGCTTTTGCGAAGAATGCTCTAATCGGCTCGGCCTCTTCTTCCCTCTCCCCTTGCGGGAGAGGGTGGCGAGGCCGAGCGACAGCGAGGTCGAGCCGGGTGAGGGGGCTCTTCGAGTTCGCTCAAATTCACCCCTCACCCGCCTCGCGATCGTTCGATCGCTCGGCACCCTCTCCCACAAGGGGAGAGGGTAAAAGCGCGGCTGCGGGCCAGCGGATGTTCCCAGGCCTGCCAGCCGGAAGCCGCGTCACGCGATGAACTTGCCGCGCGGCGTGTAGTGGGTGTGCAGCAGCTGGTGCGCCTCGTGCCCGCCCGGTCCGCCGAGCAGGAACTCGGTGTAGAGCTGCAGCACGGCGGCGTTCTCGTGCGACTTGCGCACCGGCGCGCCGCGGTCCTCGGCATAGATCGCCTTGGCGCGCGCCGCCCGGATCTCGGCATCGGTCGGGATCGGCTGGCCGCCGCCGCCGAGGCAGCCGCCCGGGCACGCCATGAACTCGATGAAGTGGCACTGGCTGAACGGCCCGCCGGCCTTGATGTCGTCGAGCACCTTGCGGGCATTGGCGGTGCCGTGGGCGACGCCGACCTTCAGCGTCGCGCCCTTCAGCCAGTTCCAGTCGGGCACGAGGTGCTTGAGAATGGCCGGCACCTCGCCCACCTCGCCGATGGTGAGCTCCGCCATGCGCGCGCCCTCGAAGCCGCGCAGCGGCACGATGTCGGCATGGTCGTAGAAGTTCTCCACCGTCTTGCCGGTGACCAGCTCGATCACGGTGCGGATCGCCGCCTCCATCACGCCGCCGGTGGCGCCGAAGATGACGCCCGAGCCGGTGGCCGAGCCGAACGGCGGATCGAAGTCCGACTTCGGCAGCTTGGGCAGGTCGATGCCCGCCTCCTTCACCATCTTGGCGAGCTCGCGGGTGGTCAGCGCGTAATCGACGTCCTTGAAGCCGCTGGAGACCATCTCCGGCCGGTTGCACTCGTACTTCTTGGCGGTGCAGGGCATCAGCGACACCACCGCGATGTCGGCGGGATCGATGCCCTTCTTCTCGGCGTAGTAGGTCTTGATCAGCGCGCCGAACATCTGCTGCGGGCTCTTGGCCGTCGACAGGTGCGCCAGCATGTCCGGGTTGAAGTGCTCGATGTATTTCACCCAGCCCGGCGAGCAGGAGGTGAACATCGGCAGCATGATGGCGGGATCCTTCTTCACCAGCGCCTTGTAGAGCCGCAGGATCAGCTCGGTGCCCTCCTCGATGATGGTGAGGTCGGCGGTGAAGTTGGTGTCGAACACCCCGTCGAAGCCGATGCGCCGCAGCGCCGAGTTCATCTCGAACGTCACCGGCGTGCCGGGCTCGAGCCCGAAGCATTCGCCCATCGCCGCGCGCGGCGCCGGCGCGGTCTGGATCACCACGTGCTTGGCGGGATCGTCGAGCAGCGCCCACACCTCGTCGGTCTGGTCGAGCTCGCTCAGCGCGCCGGTCGGGCAGCGATTGATGCACTGGCCGCAGCTGATGCAGATCACCGAGGCCAGCGCCTTGTCGGCGAAGGTGGAGATCTTGGATTCGGCGCCGCGCCCATCGAGGGTGAGGCAGCCGACCTCCTGCAGCTCGTTGCAGGTGCGCACGCAGCGCCGGCACAGCACGCACTTGTTCATGTCGCGCACGATGGTGCCGCTGGAGCGGTCGATCTCGTATTTCGCCTCCGTGGTGTGGCCGAACTTGAGGCCGTCGACGCCGTATTCCTTGGCCAGCGCCTGCAGCTCGCAATTGCCGTTGCGGGCGCAGGTGTAGCAATCGCCATAATGGTTGGCGAGCATCAGGTCGATGATGTGGCGCCGCGCCTTGCGCACCGCCTTGGTGGTGGTGTTGACCTTGATCGGCTGGGTGATCGGATAGGCGCACGACGCCTGCAGCGCGCGCGAGCCCTCGACCTCGACCACGCACACCCGGCACACGCCGGCCGGCGCGAGATCGGCGTGGTGGCACAGCGTCGGGATGCGGACGCCGGCCTTCTCGGCCGCGGCGAGGATGGTGGTGCCGCTCGGCACGGTGACCTCGATGCCGTCGATGGTGAGGCTCACCGGCGCGGCATTGGGATCGACGGCGGGATGACTGTGGGAATGGCTGCGCGGGGCGGACGCGGGGCTGGCGGCGGCCGGGCTGGCGGTGTGGCTTGCGGTGTCCATGGACTTGATCCTCCGGCGTCGCGTCAGTGCTGGCCCATCACGGGACGTGCGAGAATCTCGTCCCGGAAGTGGGTGTTGATGGCGATCAGGATGTTGGGGCTGAGCTGGCCGAGGCCGCATTTGGACGACACCTGGATGGTCTCGCACAGGCTGATCAGCTCGTTGAGATAGCGGCTCGAGCACTTGCCCTGGCGCAGCGCCCGGATGCCTTCGAGCAGCTTGACGTTGCCGTCGCGGCACGGCGTGCACTGGCCGCAGGATTCGTCGACGAAGAACTCGAAATAGTTCTCGGCGACGTCGAGCATGTCGCGGTCCTGGCCGTAGACGATCACCGAGCCGCCGATGCCGAGGTCCTCATAGGCGAGACGGCGGTCGAACTGCGAGGCGGGGATGAGCTGGCCGGAATAGCCGCCGACCTGCACCGCCTTGGCGTTGCCGCCGCCGACCGTCTCCAGCAGCTCTTCGACGGTGATGCCCCACGGCAGCTCGTAGACGCCGGGGCGCGTGCAGTCGCCCGACACGCTGAACAGCTTGAAGCCCTTCGAGCGCTCGGTGCCGATCGAGGCGAACCACGCCGCGCCGCGGGCCAGGATGCAGGAGATCGAGGACAGCGTCTCGACATTGTTGACCACCGTCGGCATGCCGTTGAGGCCGACATCGATCGGGTAGGGCGGGCGGTTGCGCGGATGGCCGCGCCGGCCTTCGAGCGATTCGATCAGCGCGGTCTCCTCGCCGCACACATAGGCGCCGGCGCCCATATGGATGCGGATGTCGAAATCGAAGCCGTCGCGGCCGAGGATGTTCTTGCCGAGCAGGCCGGTCTGGCGGCGTGCTGCCAGTGCGGCTTCGAGCTGCGTCTTGAGGAAGGTGTATTCGGCGCGCAGATAGATCACGCCTTCGCGCGCCCCCACCGCATAGGCGGCGATCGTCATGCCCTCGAACACCACATCGGCGAAGCGGCTGAGCAGGATGCGGTCCTTGAAGGTGCCGGGCTCGCCCTCGTCGGCATTGCAGACGATGTATTTGAGGTCGCCCTTGGCGGCGGCGGCGAGCCGCCATTTGGTGCCGGTCGGAAAGCCGGCGCCGCCGCGGCCGCGGATGCCGGAGGCGGCGACCTCGCTCACCACTTCGGCCGGGCTCATCGTCAGCGCCCGGCGCAGGCCGGCCTCGGCCTCGTGGCTGGCATAGGTGAGGGCGGAGGAGTAGGTCTCGCCGATCTTGCCGACGGTCGGCCGGTGCGAGCGGAAGCCCTGCAGGCAGTCCTCGATGATCAGATGGGCGCGCTGCGGCGTGAGGTTGGAGAACACCTCATTGTTGATCAGCATCGCCGGCGCCTGGTAGTTCATGCCGATGCAGCTCGTCCATTCGAGCGTGAACATGCCGTCGGGCGTGGTCTCGCCGAACTTGATGCCGAGATCGTTCTCGAGCTGGCGCGCGACGATCTTGGCCCCCTTCATCATCGACGACATGTCGCGGCTGAGCCGGATGATGAACTTGCCCTTCGGCGCGGTGTTGATGAACTGGTAGAAGGTGGCGACCGAATAGACATCGGCGGCGTGCAGGCCGAGTACGTCGGCGATGTGCTGCAGGGCGAACTGCGACACCTCGCCATAATCGCGCTGCACGGTCTGCAGGATGGGAATCAGGGCCGAACGTTTGCGGGCGTGCGCATCGGCGAGCTGGGAAATCTGCGCCTTCTGCTTGTCCTGTTCCGTCAGCAACATGGCATGTCTCCACCGCCGGAGGGCACCGGCGCTACGGGGTCGTTTCGTCCAGACCGGCGGGGGAGAACGGTCCGTTGGCGTTGGGGTCGTCTGGTCGGCCTGGAGCATCCGCCGGCCGGGCGGAACCCGGCGGGCGCTTCAGGCGGAAGCTTGAAGGGGAAGCTCGAAGTGGAAATTCCAGTTGGAAGCTCCAGTTGGAAGCTCCAAGCGGACGGTCCAATTGGAAGGTCCAAATCTCCGAGGTGCGGCAGTCGGTTCGAGGTGCGGCAGTCTGTTTCGTAAAACCGGGTTCCACTCTTGCGGTGTCGGCTTTTGCAGTGTCGGCTCCAGTCGGCGTGCGGACGATCGGCGGTCGCGCCAAGGCGGGGCGAGGGAAACCCGACGGCGCCGTGTGCGGATCGCGACAGATCCGACACGGCGTGTCCGGCGGCCGGGCCCTTGCCCGCCGGCAAAGGCCGCGTCCGTCTCCGGCGGGGTCCGGGCGGCGTCGAGGTCTTCGGCGCGTCCCCGATCGGCGCTTCGTCGATCGGTGGTTGGCCGATCGACGTTTGGCCGATCGGCGTTTGCTCGGAAGCAAGTTCCGTTCCGGATACGGAAGCTCGGTTCCGGCGGGGCAGGGTGCGGACAGGCAAGGTTCCGAACGGCAGGTTCCGGAGGCGTCGGGTCCGGGCGCCAAAGTCCGCCACCCGGTCTCCGATCGCCGTCCGGTCGAAACGCGCCGCAACGCTCCCGTACGCCGCCGCAACGGCTGCGAACGGCGCCGCAACGGCCCGAAACACCGCCGCAACGGCGTCGTCCGGTGCCGCTGGCACGCCCGGCGGCAAGGTCTCGCCCGGCAGGCCAAGGTCTCGCCCGGCAGCAGAGCTTCGCCGGCCGGGGCCTTCGGCGGTGCGGCAGACGCCGCCGCCCGGCCCCGATCGGACCGGCCAAGCAAAGCCAAAGCCCGCGGCGCGACCGGCGGGCCGGGCTGGCATCAGCCCAGGCGCCATCGCTGCCGCGGCGCACGCCGCCGGCCCAAGGTCTTGTATTGTCGCGTCATTTCCCCCTCTCGCTCGCTATGCTGGCCCGGGGGAGAGGTCAGCCTTTGCCGATGACGAGCAATCCGTTGCGGAAGCGATTACATTTTTGCGGGTGCGAAAAGTCAACGAAAATATGCCGTCCGCCGCAGGTAACGCGCATGATTTCATTTCCGCGCCGATGACCTTGCGCCAGATCTCGCGAGGCCGCCCGTGTATCTGCGAGTTGGTGTCAGAATGAGTGTCAAGACGAGGCTGTGGCCGATTCCTGCACGGGCGGGTGCGCCAAGAGAGCGGCGGGAGATGTCGATTGGTTGGCAGTCGGTCTGGGCGATCTTGGAATAGAATATGTCGACAAATTTAATAGTTTTCAGAATAGGGTGTGCATCCGTCATCGGATGTAATGTCATGCTTGACAACAAAATGCTGAGATCTGTTGGATTTATTTTGCAACATCAAGAGCTGTGTGAAGGATCGCGGTCCGGGCCGGCGGCCAGCCTTCACCGCATTGGCATGGGGGTTCGGAAGTGTCAGTCATCCTACGTCTGCCTGTCGTCGCGCTACCGATCCGCCAACAGCGCCCTGTCGAAAGATGGCCGTGGCCCCGCAGCTGGCAGTCATAGACAGCGCAATGACGGTGGGCGACGTGCCTTCGGGCCGTTTCGCTCGGAGGTCAACTGACGACACGGCCTGAGCATCTGTCGCTCCTGCCGCGGATGCTGTACGGTGCTCGCCAGCCGGCCGGCTCTTCAGTCCGGCCATGGCGTCAGGTCCAGGACCGACCGGGCAGCGACCACCGCCGAACGTGAGCGGGTGCGACAGGGGAGTGGGGGCGGATGCAACCCGGCCTCGTGCCGCCCGCTCGGCTTAACGTATTGGCGAGCCGGTGCTGCTAGAGCTTGTGCGAGACGCCTGCCATTGCCCCGGTGACGCCGGGAGAGAGGCCGGGACCGGCAGGGCCCGGCGCTGCGCCGAGAAAACAAGCGAGGAATCAATGTCCTGGATGACACGTATCCGCTCGAAGGCGGTGGCCTGGGCGCTCGCCCCGGCCTTGGCGGGCGCGGTGGCGGCGAGCACGCCGGCCGGCGCCTGCACCAGCTTCGTGATCCCCACCACCGATGGCGGCGTGATCTATGGGCGGACCATGGAGATGGGCTTCCTGCTGAAGTCCGCAGCCATCGTCGTGCCGCGCAACTTCGCCTTCACGGCCACCGGCCCCGACGGCAAGCCGGGCGCCATGACCTGGACCAGCAAATACGCCGCCGTCGGCCTCAACGCCTTCGGCATGCCGGTGCTGGTCGACGGGCTCAATGAGAAGGGGCTGGCTGGCGGCGCCCTGTATTTCCCCGATTATGTCGGCTACGCCGACCCGGCCAAGGCCAACCCCAAGCACTCGCTGGCGCAATGGGATTTCCTCACCTGGGCGCTGACCAGCTTCGCCTCCGTCGCCGAGGTGAAGGCGGCGCTGGCGGGCATGTCGGTGATCGGGGTCAAGACCCCCGACATGGGCGTTACGCCGCCGCTCCATTACACGTTACATGACGCCTCGGGCGCGGCGGTGGTGATCGAGCCGGTGGACGGGGTGCTCAAGGTCCACGACAATCCGTTCGGGGTGATGACCAATTCGCCGACGTTCGATTGGCACCTCAGCAATCTGCGCAACTATGTGAAGATCTCGCCCACCAACGCTCCGCCGCTGCAGGTCGGCGGGCAGACGGTCGCGCCGCTCGGCCAGGGCTCCGGCCTGCTCGGCATTCCCGGCGACCCGACGCCGCCTTCGCGCTTCATCCGCGCGCTGGGCTACGCGATGTCGGTGCAGCCCAAGGCCGGCGGCATGGAGAGCGTGCGGCTGGCCGAGCACATCCTGAACAATTTCGACATCCCGCAGGGCTGGGTGCGGCCCGGCCAGGGGGATGCGACCGCGATGGAGTTCACCCAATGGTCGGTGATCGCCGACCTCGCCAGCCTGCGCTACTACGTCAAGACCTATGACGATCAGGTGCTGCGCGCCATCGACCTGCCGAGCTTCGATCCCCTCGCCAAGAAGATCCAGTCGGCGCCGCTGACCCCGGCACTCGGCGCGCCCGAACTGGTGTTCTCGAAGAAGCCCTGAGACGGGTTCCGGCCGATCTGGCCGGAGTCTCAATGTCCGGTCACCGGAAGATCATTTTCGTGCCGGGAATTCTTCGGCAAGACCGTTTTCGGCCTCTCGAAGCGATTCGCTGGAAACCGGACCGGAACCAACGGCCCGCCGTCGCGGTCGTTCAGGGATGCGGGCCAGCGGCGTGACGCGCCGCGCGGCCGGGATTTTCCCGGCGACGTGCCGGTGCGGGTGCGCGGCGCGTCACGGACTTGGCGACGGTACGTCGCGAGACCGGCGGCGCAGCTAGAGCGTGATCCGATCTGACTGCATCAGATCGGACGCTCTAAGTTCCTGGTTTGTCGCTTTTTCTTTCGCAAAACCGGTATCCACTTTTGCGGAAAATGCTCTAACGGATCGAGGTGCCGCTCGACCGGACGATGGGTTGGGAGAGGGATAGTGGACGCTTTGACGTTTCTTCTCGAGCGGCGTTCCTGCGCCAAGCTCGAAGCGCCGGGGCCGATGGGTGACGAGCTTGGCGCCATCCTGCGCGCGGGCATGCAGGTGCCGGATTTCCAATGTCTGCGCCCGTGGGAGTTCATCGTCGCGACCGGCGATGGGCGCGACCGGCTGGGCGAGATGCTGCAGCAGGCGGCGGTGGCGGGCGGCGAGCCGGACGAAGTGATCGAACGCGCGCTGCGCATGCCGCTGCGTGCGCCGGTCGTGATCGTCGTGGTGTCGCGCTTCAAGCCGCACCCGGTGGTCCACAAGCTCGAGCAGCAACTCAGCGCCGGCTGCGCGGTGATGGCGATGCAGATGGCGGCGCTCGCCCTGGGGTTCAGCGGCATCTGGCGTTCCGGCTGGCCGATGTTCAACCGCCACCTGCACACGGCGCTGGGCCTCGGCGACGAGGATCAGATCGTCGGTTTCCTCTATCTCGGCACCGCGGCGGCACCGCCGTCGCCGGCGCGCGAGATCAATGTCGCCGATCATATCCGCGAGCTGTGAGTGGCAGTGCGCTTGCGGCCGCCGCCCCGCCACCGCCGAGCCAAACCATCAACGGGGACGCGACGCCTCGACCGATCGCTGGTCAGCTTTCCGCGCATCCCAGTACCCGTCTGGTGGCTCCAGGACGTGGAGTCATGTGGATGAAATCCAACCCCTGGTACCTGTTTGGTGCCAGGGGTTGAAAAAAAGTTCATCCACAAACTCAATATCTTGTGGGCCGACTTGTCCTGACATTTGCGGATGCGAATGTCAGGGTCGGACCACTGGGGCACGGCTGTGCAGTCCGGCAAGGTCTCGGCAAGGCTCAGAATGAAAGTCGCCGGATATCGCGGCGTACGATCGCGTGCCGGATCGCATCCCGACGCCGGGGTCAAGCCTTTGATCGATCGCAGTTTTTCGTAAGGTGGAGGAGAAATGGGATGGTGCCCAGGGGCGGAATCGAACCACCGACACCGTGATTTTCAGTCACGTGCTCTACCAACTGAGCTACCTGGGCCCGCGGCGCCGGCAGGCCGGTCACCGCGAAGTGGGCGGGTTATACGGGCAGGTTTTCGCGCTGTCCAGATGCTGTGCGGCGGAAGATGTGCATCGTGTGACAGACGCCGGGGAGGGGCGAGCCGGCCCGTGCCGCCGCATTCTCCGCCACCGGCGGATCCGCCCGGCGTTCCCGTCCGGCAGCGGCGGCCTATATGATGGGCCATGACCGCCGCCACCCACCTTGCCGCCGATCCGTCCCCGGCCGCTGCCGGGGCGCAGCCCGCCCGCACCATCGTGCTCGACATCTCCGGCATGACCTGCGCCGCCTGCTCGGCGCGGGTGGAGCGGGTGCTGGCCCGCCTGCCCGGCGTCGCCGCCGTCAGCGTCAACCTGCCGCTGGAGCGCGCTGATGTCCGCGTGGGGCCGGGCGGGCCGGACGAGAGAGCGCTGGCCGAGGCGGTCGAGCGGGCCGGCTTTTCCGCCACCCCCCGCCTGCGCGATGCTCACGCCCGCAAGCTGGCCGAGGCCGAGCGCGAGGCCCGCCGCCTCGCCGACGAGCGCCAGACGCTGCTCGCCCTCATCGTCTCGGTCGTGCTGACGCTGCCGCTGGTGGCGCCGATGGTGCTGGCGCCGTTCGGCTTCGATCTGCACCTCGGCTCCTGGACGCAGCTTCTCCTGGCGACACCGGTGCAGGTGCTGGTCGGTGCCCGGTTCTATCGCGGCGCCGCCAAGGCGCTCGGCGCCGGCTCGGCAAACATGGATGTGCTGGTGGCGCTCGGCACCTCCGCCGCCTACGCCTTCAGCCTGTGGATGATCGCGCTGCATGGCGAGCATGCCACCGGCCACCTCTATTTCGAGGGGGCGGCGGCGGTCATCACCTTCGTGATGCTCGGCAAATGGCTGGAGACCCGCGCCCGGCGCGGCACCACCGAGGCGGTGCGCACGCTGATGACGCTGCGGCCCGAGCGGGCGCTGGTGCTGCGCGACGGCGTCGAGCACGAGGTCGGCATTGAGGCGGTGGCGGGCGGTGATCTGGTGGTGGTGCGCCCCGGCGCCCGCATGCCGGTCGACGGCATCGTCGAGGAGGGCACGAGCGAGGCCGACGAATCGCTGATCACCGGCGAAAGCCTGCCGGTGGCCAAGCGGCCGGGCGACCGCGTCGCCTCCGGCGCGCTCAACGGGGCAGGGCGCCTCCTGGTGCGGGCGGTGGCGGTCGGCGAGGACACCACGCTCGCCCGCATCACCCGCCTGGTCGAGGTGGCCCAGACCGGCAAGGCGCCGGTGCAGCTTCTGGTCGATCGCGTCGCCGCCGTGTTCGTGCCGGCGGTGGTGGCGATCGCGCTCGCCGCCATGGTCGGCTGGCTCGCCGGCGGCGCCGGCTTCGAGGAGGCGCTGATGACAGCCGTCTCGGTGCTGGTCATCGCCTGCCCGTGCGCGCTGGGGCTGGCGACGCCGGCCGCGCTGGTCGCCGGCACCGGCGCCGCGGCGAAGGCTGGCATCCTGGTCAAGGACATCGAGGCGCTGGAACGGGCGGCTGCCATCGACACCGTGGTGTTCGACAAGACCGGCACGCTCACCGAAGGCCGCCCGGCGCTGACCGACATGTTCGCCGCCGATGGCGACGAGGCCGGGCTGCTGGCCGTCGCCGCCGCATTGCAGGCGGGAAGCGAGCACCCGCTGGGCCGCGCGGTGGTCGAGGCGGCGCGGGCGCGCGGCCTCGCGCTCCAGCCGGCCAACGGTGTTGCCGCCGCCATCGGCCGCGGCCTGGTGGGGGAGGTTGCGGGGCAGGGGGTCGCGATCGGCAATCGCGAGCTGATGGCCGAGCGCGGCGTCGATCCGGCCCCCGTCGCCGCTGCGCTGGCGCGGATCGAAGGCGAGGCCCGCACCGCCGCCATCGTTGCGATCGATGGGACAGCGCGCGGCGTGCTCGGCTTTGCCGATCCGCTGCGCCCCGGCGCCGTCGAGGCGGTGGCGGCGCTCAAGGCGCGCGGCCTCACTGTGCGCATGCTGACCGGCGACAATCCGGCGGTCGCCGCAGCGATCGCCCGCGCGGCCGGGCTCGACGGCTATGACGCCGAGGTGAAGCCCGAGGGCAAGGCGGCGGCGCTGGCGGCGCTGGAGCGGGAGGGCCGCCGCGTCGCCATGGTCGGCGACGGCATCAATGACGCGCCGGCCTTGGCTGCCGCCTCGCTCGGCATCGCCATGGGCACCGGCACCGACGCGGCGATTGCCGCGGCCGGCGTCACCTTGATGCGGCCCGATCCGCGCCTCGTGCCGGCGGCGCTCGACATCGCCCGGCGCACGGTGGCCAAGATCCGCCAGAACCTGTTCTGGGCGTTCATCTACAATGTCAGCGGCCTGCCGTTGGCGGCGCTGGGCTTCCTCACCCCGGCGCTGGCGGGGGCGGCGATGGCGATGTCCTCGGTGTCGGTGGTCTCCAACTCGCTGCTGCTCAAGCGCTGGAAAAGCGGGCTGTGAGGGATGGGTGGCGCCACCGGTCGTTCCCGGCCGAGCCGCGTCAGCGGCGAGGGGAAGGGAACCCAGGAAACCGCAACCCGAGAGACCCCGATGCCCAGATGCGGAGTAGACAGGCGAAAGCGCATTCTGTCGTTCCTTCGGGCGTGCCGTGGGTCATGGGTCCCCTTCCCTCGCGGCGCAAGGCGCCGCTCGCCGGGGACGACGGGGCGAGGGTCACGCGCCTTCGCCGCTTGGCCGGAACGAGGGCGCCCCGCCGGCGGGCTCGACAAGCGTAGTGTTATAGTATAACAGTATCCCCGACTTGCCCGGACCGTTCATGAGTGTGCATCGCCACCATCACGCGCATCGCCGTGCCGTCTCCGTCGCCCCCTCGCTGCTGCGGCTGTCGCTGGCAGCGCGTCTCGGTGTGGCCGGGGTGCTGGTGGCGGCGATCTGGCTCGCGGTCGCCGGGGTCCTGATCGGGTGAGCGGGGACGCAGCATGCCGGCCTTGACCTTTCGCACCCTCACGCTCGGCTATGAGCGCCACCCGGCCGTCCACCACCTCGATGGCACGGTGGCCGAGGGCGAGCTGCTGGCGGTGGTCGGCCCCAATGGCGCCGGCAAGTCGACCCTGCTCAAGGGCATTGCCGGTGCGCTGCGGCCGCTCGACGGCCGCATCGAGCGCTTCGGTGTGAAGGCGCGCGAGATCGCCTATCTGCCGCAGATCGCCGAGATCGACCGTTCGTTCCCGATCACCGTCTACGACATGGTGGCGATGGGGCTGTGGCGCCGCGCCGGCCTGTTCGGTGCCATCACCGGCAGCGATCGCGCACGCATCGAGGCCGCCATATCGGCGGTGGGGCTGGCGGGCTTCGAGAACCGCACCATCGGCACGCTGTCGGGCGGGCAGATGCAGCGCACGCTGTTCGCGCGCCTGCTGCTGCAGGATGCGCGCCTCATCCTGCTCGATGAGCCGTTCACCGCCATCGACACCCGGACGGCGGCCGACCTGCTGGCGCTGATCAAGCGCTGGCACGGCGAGCGCCGCACCATCCTCACCGTGCTGCACGATCTGGAGATCGTGCGGGCGCACTTTCCCACCACGCTGCTGCTCGCCCGCGAGCCGGTCGCCTGGGGGCCGACGCCGCAGGTGCTGACGCCGGACAATCTGCTGCGCGCCCGCCACATCACCGAGGCGTGGGACGACGAGGCCGGCGTCTGCGAGCGCGCGGCGTGAGCGGATTCTCTTTCTTCCCTCTCCCCTTGTGGGAGAGGGTGGCGAGGATGAGCGGAGCGAGATCCGAGCCGGGTGAGGGGTGTTTCCCACGGCCTGATGAAGCCCTCACCCGCCCTCACTTCGTTCGGGCACCCTCTCCCGCAAGGGGAGAGGGAAAGAAAGCAGCCATGCTGCGCGACAATTTTTGCGATCCCGGCAGATGCTCCACGACCTTCTGATCGCGCCGTTCCAGGATTTCGAGTTCATGCGCCGCGCGCTGGTCGGCACGCTGGCCTTGGCGCTTGGCGCCGCCCCGGTCGGCGTTTTCCTGATGCTGCGGCGGATGAGCCTCACCGGCGATGCCATGTCGCACGCCATCCTGCCCGGTGCGGCGGTGGGCTTTCTGGTGGCGGGGCTCGATCTGTTCGCGATGACGCTGGGCGGCCTCATCGCCGGCGTGGTGGTGGCGGTTCTCGCCGGCCTCGTCGCGCGCGGCACCGAGCTGAAGGAGGATGCCGCGCTGGCGGCGTTCTATCTGGTGTCGCTGGCGCTTGGCGTGGTGATCGTGTCGCTGCGCGGCTCGAATGTCGATCTGTTCCACATCCTGTTCGGCAGCGTGCTGGCGCTCGATGATGCCGCCATGCTGCTGCTCGCGTCGGTCGCCTCGCTGTCGCTCGTCACGCTGGCAGTGATCTGGCGGCCATTGGTGATGGAGTGCGTCGATCCCAATTTCCTGCGCTCGGTGTCGGGCGCGGGCGGGCCCGTCCATCTCGTCTTCCTGGCGCTGGTGGTGATGAATCTGGTCGGCGCCTTCCACGCGCTCGGCACGCTTCTGGCGGTCGGGCTGATGATGCTGCCGGCGGCGGCGGCACGGTTCTGGGCGCGCGACATCACCGCGCTTGCCGCCATCGCCATTCTGGTGGGCATGGTCTCGGGCTATGCCGGACTTCTCGTCTCCTACAACACCGAGCTGCCCTCCGGCCCCTCGATCATCCTGGTCGCGGGCGGCATCTGCCTCGTCTCGATCCTGGTCGGCCCGGTCGGCGGCATTCTCCGCCGGCTCATCCCGGCCCGGCACCTCGAAGCCTGACCCCCGAAGAGACTCCGATGCAGGAGAATTCGATGCTCGACCGACGCTCCATCCTTCTCGCCTCCGCCGCCCTGCTGCTGGCGGCTGCGCCCGCCACCGCCGAGGACAGCGCCGATCAGCCCGCCGCCCCGGCGAAGATCAAGGCCGTCGCCAGCTTCTCGATCCTCGGCGATTTCGTGAAGACGGTCGGCGGCGACCGGCTCGACGTGACGACCCTGGTCGGCCCCAATGGCGATGCCCACGTCTACGCGCCCTCGCCCGCCGACGCCCGGACGCTGGCCGGCGCGGATCTGGTCTTCGTCAACGGCCTCGGCTTCGAGGGCTGGATCGACCGGCTGGTGAAGGCGTCCGGCACCAAGGCGGCGCTGGTGGTCGCCACCAATGGCGTGAGCCCGCTCAAGTCCGAGGACGGCGATCACGACCATGATCACGATCACGACCGTGCCGGCCATCACCATGGCGCGTTCGATCCGCACGCTTGGCAGTCGGTCGGCAATGCGAAGATCTACGTCGCCAATATCCGCGACGCGCTCATCAAGGCCGATCCGGCCGGCCGGGACGCCTACGAGGCCAACGCCAAGGCCTATCTCGACAGGCTCGATGCGCTGGAGGCCGAGGTGAAGGCGGCGATCGCCCGCATCCCGGCCAACCGGCGGCGCATCATCACCTCGCACGATGCCTTCCAGTATTTCGAGAAAGCGTATGGCATCGCGTTCGTGGCGCCGACCGGCGTCTCGACCGACAGCGAGGCCTCGGCCAAGGCGGTGTCGAGGATCATCGCCCAGATCAAGAAGCAGAAGATCCCGGCGGTGTTCCTGGAGAACGTCAGCGACCCGCGCCTCGTCAAGCGCATCGCCGACGAGACCGGCGCGAAGATCGGCGGCACGCTCTATTCCGACGCCCTGACCGCAACCGACGGCCCGGCGCCCACTTACATCGACATGATGCGACACAATATGGAAGCTCTGACCGGCGCGCTGGCCACGAGCTGAGCAACCCTGCTGGCGCGAGGTTGCGCTTGACGGCCGGCGTCTGTCGCGCTCTTCCCTCTTGATGAGAGGGGAGGGCGCAAATGCCTGCCTCGTCCCCGATTTGCCCCCGATTTTCTGGAAGCCCCGATGTCCGACAAGGTTCCCGTCACCGTCCTCACCGGCTATCTCGGCGCCGGCAAGACCACGCTGCTCAACCGCATCCTCTCCGAGCCGCACGGCCAGAAGTTCGCGGTCATCGTCAATGAGTTTGGCGAGATCGGCATCGACAACGACCTCGTGGTGGGCGCCGACGAGGAAGTGTTCGAGATGAACAATGGCTGCGTCTGCTGCACGGTGCGCGGCGACCTGATCCGCGTCATCGACGGCCTGCTGCGCCGCAAGGGCAAGTTCGACGCCATCCTGATCGAAACCACCGGCCTCGCCGATCCCGCCCCGGTGGCCCAGACCTTCTTCGTCGATGACATCGTCTCGGCCAAGACGCGGCTCGACGCGGTGGTTACGGTGGCCGACGCCAAATGGCTGTCGGAGCGGCTGAAGGATGCGCCGGAGGCCAAGAACCAGATCGCCTTCGCCGACGTCGTGCTGCTCAACAAGACCGACCTCGTCACCCTGGACGAGCTTGCCGAGGTGGAGGCGCGCATCCGCGGCCTCAACCCCTACGCCACGCTCCACCGCACCCAGCGCTGCGCCGTTCCGCTCGACCGGGTGCTCGGCCGCGGCGCCTTCGACCTCGACCGCATTCTGTCGCTGGAACCGGGTTTCCTGGAAGCCGAAGAGGAGCACGCCTGCGACCACGAGCACGGCGAGGGGTGTGGCTGCGACCATGACCACGCGCATGACGAGGGTTGCGGCTGCAAACATGGCCAAGGCCATGACCATGCGCATGAACATGGCCATGACGAAGGCTGCGGCTGCAAGCACGGCCACGAGCATGCGCATGACCATGACCACGATCACGCCCATAATCACGAGCACGGCGAGGATTGCGGCTGTGGCTGCAGCGAGCGCGACGAGGCCGGCCGCATCATCCACCGCCACGGCGGGCTGAAGCACATTCACGACGAGGAGATCGACTCGGTCGCGCTCGAACTCGAGGCGCCGCTCGATCCCGAGAAGTTCTTTCCCTGGAT
Organism: Blastochloris tepida; assembly: GCF_003966715.1. Lineage (NCBI taxonomy): Bacteria > Pseudomonadati > Pseudomonadota > Alphaproteobacteria > Hyphomicrobiales > Blastochloridaceae > Blastochloris > Blastochloris tepida. Next base: position 2,536,642 of record NZ_AP018907.1, on the reverse strand, counting down.
CCAGAATCTGGTGGCGGTGGATGGCCCCAGCATCCTGCGCTCGAAGGGCATCCTGTCGTTCAAGGACGATCCCGACCGATTCGTGTTCCAGGGCGTGCACATGATCCTCGACGGCACCCACCAGCGGCCGTGGAACGACGGCGAGCGGCGGACGAGCCGCCTCGTGTTCATCGGCAGGAAGCTCGACCGCGCCAAGATCGAGTCCGGCTTCTCCGCCTGCGTCGCCGCATGAGCATGACGGCCAATCCTGGTACCCCGCCGACCCCTTCGGTGGCCGACCGCGTTCGCATCCTCACACCCGGCGATACGGTCACCGCCTGCGGCTTTCTCGGCGAGACGCCGGTGCTGGTGCTCGCCGAGGGCGGGATCCTGTTCGCCGGCACCGACGAGCGCCGGGTGGCCGCGCATCCCGGCGGCGTGATCCTGTGCGCCGCCTGCGACGGCAGCCGCCTCCTCACCGGCGGCGACGACGGCCGGGTGGTCGAAACCACGGTTGAGGGCACAGCGCACGAGGTGTTCTCCGGCAAGGCCTGGATCGACACCGTGGCGCTCGGCCCGGCCGGCGCGCGGGCGTGGTCGGCGGGCAAGACCGTTCATGCCGATACCGGCAAAATCGAGCCCGGCAAGGGGGCCCCGAAGACCTTCGCCGCGCCCTCGACGCCCGGCGGCCTCGCCTTCGCGCCCAAGGGGGTGCGGCTGGCGGTGGCGCATTATGGCGGGGTGTCGCTGTGGTTCCCCAACGCCGCGGCCAAGCCCGAGCTTCTCGAATGGAAGGGCTCGCACCTGCCGGTGACCTGGAGCCCGGACGGGCGCTTCGTCGTCACCGCCATGCACGAGCCCCAGCTTCACGGCTGGCGGGTGGCCGATGGCGCCAACATGCGCATGTCCGGCTATCCCGGCCGGGTGCGCTCGATGAGCTGGACCGCCACCGGCAACGGCCTCGCCACCGGTGGCGCGACGGCGCTGATCATCTGGCCGTTTGCGGCCAAGGACGGGCCGATGGGCAAGCAGCCGGCGATGTTCGCGCCGGGCGCGACCCGCATCGCGGTGGTGGCCTGCCACCCCACCACCGAGATCGCCGCCATCGGCTTCGAAGATGGGCTGATCCTGCTCGTCCGCCTGTCGGACGGCGCCGAGATCCTGGTCCGCCCGCCCGGCGGCGGGCCGGTGAGCGCGCTGGCCTGGGCCGAGAAGGGATCGACCCTCCTCTACGGCACCGAGGACGGCGCAGCGGGCATCTTGACGCTGTAGCCGCGGGCGGAGGAACATTCCGCCCGGCTTCTCGTCATGCTGGTCGAGTATCAGGAGGCCGCCATGCTCAACCGCCTGTTCGCCTTCGCTGCCGGCGCGCTCTGCGCCATCGCGCTGGCGCAGTTTCCCGAGTTCGCCCAGCAGTACAGCCAGCGCCTCGGCGGCCGGCTGGACGAGTTGCGCGGCTTCGTCGAGCGCTTCGATGCCGACGCCGCCCGCGCCGGGCTGACCCGCGAGCAGGGGCTCGCCGAATTCGCCAAGCCGGGCTCCACCTTCCTGCGAGACCGTGGCGCCGACGCCGCCTTCATGATCCGCCGCTTCGAGGCGTTCGACGCCACCAAGACCGCGCTGGACACGGCGGCGCCGTTGGAGCGGCTGGCGGTGTTCGTGCGCACCTATGACCGCGAGGTCGGGCGCGCTGCCTTCGCCGATTTCCGCCCGGCCGTGCCGGCGACCATTGAGGGCGCGGTGCATGCCGGCGCCGGATTCGTCATCGGCGTGGCGCTGGCCTCGCTGATCTTCGGGGTCGGGCGCCGCCGTGTCGGCGGCTGGCTTGGCGGTGGGCTTGGCGGCCGCTCCCGGCCGCCCGCGCAGACCGGGGCGTGAGCCTCAGGCTCCGGAAGATGCGGTTTCCGGCCTGCAGGGCCGAGATGCCGCGTTCCGATCGCCGCGACCGCAGAACAGGCGGACCCCGGCCGGACTCCGTGCGGCGCTGCCCGCTTCTCCAGCGAATTTGATTCGCGATACCGTCAGCTTGATCAACCTGAAACTGTAAATTGCCCCGCGCCGCCCTCCAGGGTGGCGTGGAGCCGTCGGGGCGGCAGCAGGGAGCGGCAGCATGGCTGTTGCGGTTCGGCAACAGCAGTTTGTAAAGTTCAAAACAAGGCGTTTTTTGCTCATTTATTAGGCAAGTGCCCGCTGTTTATCCTTCCTCTGCGTGCAGTGGATTTGTCACAAATGGCGCGACGCTTCGTGGGGGCTGGGGCCTCGCCGCGGAGGAAGCAGGGGATGAGTACCATGATGAAGACCTTCACGACGCTGACGGCCGCTGCCGCCGTCCTGCTGGCCGCCAACTCGGCGAATGCTGCCGACCTGCAGGCCAAGACCAAGACCGTCGAGGTGCCGCCGCCGCCGTCGATGTTTGATATTGCCTTCGGTGCGGCGCTGAGCTCGAACTATCTCTTCCGCGGCATTTCCCAGTCGGACAACCAGCCGTCGGTGTCGGCCTATTTCGAGCCGCGCCTCAACTTTACGCCGAACTTCCAGGCCTACCTCGGCATCGCCGGCGCCAGCATCGACTTCCCGAACCGCGCCGCGGCCGAGATCGACCTCTATGGCGGTATCCGCCCGACCTTCGGCAAGCTCGCCCTCGACATCGGTGGCATCTACTACTGGTATCCGGGCGGCGAGTGCTACAACTACAACTTCGATGGCGTTGCCTACTCCCAGGTTCCGGGCTGCACGCTTGAATTCAACAAGTACGGCGTTGCCACGCTCGCCAAGGAAGATGCGAGCTTCTTCGAAGTCTACGGCAAGGCCAACCTTGCTCTGACCGATGCCTTCAGCATCGGCGCCAATATCTACTACACGGACTCGTACGTGAACACGGGCGCCGAAGGCATCTACTATTCGGGTGTCGCCAAGTACGTCTTCCCGTCGTTCGCGAACGGCGTCGGCGTCTACGTGTCCGGCGAGGTCGGCTACCAGGATCTCGGCACCACCGACGACTTCTACGGCTATGTGTCGCTGCCGTCCTACACCACCTGGAACGCCGGCATCGGCTTCACCTACAAGGTGTTCACGCTCGACCTGCGCTACTCGGACACCGACCTGAGCAAGACCGACTGCTACCTGATCACCGGCGACTTCGGCGCCAACGACCTTGGTCAGTCCAAGTGGTGCGGTGCCACCTTCCTGGCCAAGCTGTCGGTCGATCTCACGCTCGACAGCCTGAAGTGAGCTTAAGATCAGCTCAAGGCACTGCCTTGACGTGACGTTTGCGGCGCGCCGGTCTCCGGCGCGCCGCTTGCGTTTGGGGCGTTTGGCCGCGCCCCTCTCACGGCAACGTCGGTTGACGCCGTCTCAAGATACCACCCAAACTGCCAGTCAGTCGCAAGTCAGGGCGGCGGCAAAGGGGGGAGGGATATCGAGGGAGAGAGCGATGACCATGCACGTGAACGCGACGGACGGACCGGTCCAGAACGCCAGACCGCTGGCAAGGGCGCTGCCGTCCATCCGCCGGCTGACCCGCGCCGACATCAAGGCGGTGATCGCCGCCGGCATCGACGATTTCAAGGCCGCGCCGCAGTTCGGCCTGTTCTTCGGAGGCATTTATGCCGCCGCCGGGCTGGCCATCGTGGCGTTCGAGTATTTCATGGACTGGACCTTCCTGGTCTTCCCGATGACCGCCGGCTTCGTGCTGATCGGCCCGTTCGTCGCGGTGGGCCTCTATGAGGTCAGCCGCCGCCGCGAGCGCGGCCTGCCGCTGACCTGGAGCGCCATTCTCGGCGCCATCCACGGCCAGTCGGGGCGTGAGATCGCGATGCTCGGCGTCGTGCAGGTGTTCGCGCTGATCATCTGGGTCAAGCTTGCCACCTATATCTATGCCATCGCCTTCGGCCTCCACCCGGTGGCCCCGCGCGAGCTGCTGGACGTCATCCTCACCACCCCGACCGGGCTTGGCTTCTTCGTGTTCGGCAACGTCGTCGGCGCCATGCTCGCCGCCGTGGTGTTTTCGATCAGCGTGGTGTCGTTCCCCTATCTGCTCGACCGCGACGTCGATTTCGCCACCGCCATGGCGGTGTCGGTACGCGCGGTGCTGGCCAATCCGGGACCGATGTTCGCCTTTGCCCTGATCGTGGCGAGCGCCCTGGTCAGTGCGGCGGCCGCGCTGTTCCTGCTGCTGCCGGTGGCGCTGCCGGTGCTGGGGCACGCCACCTGGCACCTCTACCGGCGGGTGATCGTTTCCGGATGATCCCGGAGGCCGGCCGGTAACCGTAGACGTAACGTCGCCGAACCCCTCGCAAACCGCGCCCGCGCTTCCTATCTGACGCGCGGGCCGGCCGACCGGCTGCATGGAAAGGGGAATTCGTCGCTATGTCGCCCGAGGAAAAGACCGTCATCGCCGGGATTTTCGACCGTCTTGCGCAGGCCGAAGGCCAGCAGCGCGATGCCGAGGCGGAACGTTTCATCGCCGAGCGCATCCGCACCCAGCCTTATGCGCCCTATGTCATGGCGCAGGCGATCTACGTCCAGGAACAGGCGCTGACCAATCTGAGCCAGGAGGTCGAGCAGCTCCGCGCCCAGGTCGAAGAGTTGTCGCGGCGGCCGCAGCCGGCGCCGCAGGGTTCGGGCGGCTTCCTGTCGGGCCTGTTCGGCGGCGGCGCGCCCCAGCCCCAGCCGCAATACCAATCCTATCAGTCCCAGCCCGGCCGGCCGGCCGCGCCCATGCAGCCGGACGTGGGCGGTGCGTCGTCCGGTCCGTGGGGCGGCCGGTCACAGCCGGCGCCCGCCGCCGGCCCGTGGGGCCAGCAGGCCGCGCCCGGCCAGCGTGCCGGCGGTTTCGGCGGCGGCGGCTTTCTGGCCGGGGCGATGTCGACAGCGCTCGGCGTTGCCGGCGGCATGATGATCGCCAACGCGCTGTCCAGCGCCTTCTCCGGCGGCGATGAAGCCTCGAAGCTGGCCGGCGGACTCGGCCTGGGCGAGTCCGGCAAGGAATCCGCGAACGCCACCCCGGCCGACGCCGGCAGCGACGCCTCCGGCGGCGACAAGGGCTGGCAGGACGCCTCCGCCGACGAGGACGACATCGGCTTCGACGATGGCGGGTTCGACGACGGCGACTTCGCGTAAGAATGCCCAGCGGCCCGGAATGCGAAGATTTCGGGCTGGCTGATTCCGCCTCTCCGTCGTCATCGCCGAGCTTGTCCCGGCGATCTCGATTCGAACGGTCCGGCGGCAGGGATGGACAAGAGACCGGCAGGCGGGGCGGCCGCGGTGCCGTCATCGCCGGGCCAAGCCGGCGATGACGGGGGAAGCGCCCCGCCGCGGCGCCGTTCGAGCGCCGGGACCGTGGTACCCGTTCCAAGACCGCAGGCGGAGAAACCTTATGGTTTGCGGTTGATTAACGGCCCGTGGCACTCTTGCAACAGTGCCGGGAAATGCGGCACTTGCCCCCCGTCGAAGCCCCTCGAATCATTGATCGTGAAACCTTGTCGCGTCATGGTGACAACGCGACGGAGGGGGGAACCCCGCCTCGCCCCGGAACAAGGGTGCCGGAAGCTGCAAGGCCGAAAGCACCTGGAAGGACTGGGCAAGGGGTTTGGGGAACTTCCCCGGGTGACAACACCTGACGGCAAGAACCCGCTCCATCAGAACGAGAGAGAAAACGGAGGTTATCTATGTCTATCGTGAAGAGCCTTCTCCTCGGCTCCGCGGCGGGTCTCGTGGCGGTTGCCAGCGCTCAGGCTGCCGACCTGCCGGCCAAGGCCAAGGCCGTTGACTACGTCAAGGTTTGCGACGCCTACGGCGCCGGCTTCTACTACATCCCGGGCGCCGACATCTGCCTGAAGGTCGGCGGCTATCTGCGCGTCGACTACTACAGCAACTACGCGGACGGCGCGACCGCCCCGATCTGGCTGAGCGGCAGCAGCAGCCACAACAACATCCGTCAGGGCGGCAACGCGTCCTACGATCGCGAAGACGACCTCTTCAGCATCCGCGCCCGCGCTGCGGTCGACCTCGACGCCCGCACCCGCACCGAGTACGGCACCCTGCGCTCGTATGGCCGCTTCTACGTGACCAACGACGCCACCGGGAACGGCTCGAACCCGAACGGCAGCGCTGGTGTTCTCGGCGCCTCGATGGACCGCGCGTTCATCCAGTTCGCTGGCTTCACCTTCGGCTACGTGCAGTCGTTCTTCGACTACTCGACCGGCCTCGGCACCTTCGCCACCGCCAATGTCGGCTCGAACAAGATCAACAACCTGTTCGCCTACACCGCCTCGCTCGGCAACGGCCTGTCGGCGACGATCTCGGTTGAAGACTCCTTCAACCGTCGCAACCAGATCCAGGCGTCGGCCGGTACTGTGACGACCTGGGTGGACCCGGTGTTCGATCAGTTCTCGTACACCGACGGCTTCCAGGCTCAGGGCGGCATGGCCATGCCGGAGATCGTCGCGAATCTCCGCATCGACCAGTCCTGGGGTTCCGCCCAGCTGTCGGGTGCGATCCATCAGCTTCGTGCTGACACCGATTGGTCTGCGATCCAGCCGGACGGCTTCAGCGCGAACGACACCGACTATGGCTTCGCCATCGGCGCTGGCGTGACCTTCAACCTCGACATGCTGGCCAAGGGCGACCAGTTCATGTTGCAGGGCAGCTACGCCGACGGTGCGATCGAATACACCGGCGTGTCGGGCAAGAACCAGAACTCGGGTGTTTCCGGCCTCGGCATCATTCGCGGCACCCAGGGCGCCATCGTCGACCTGGCCGACGCGTTCATCGATCCGGTCACCGGTTCGCTCTCGACGGTCGAGGCCTGGACCATCCGCGCCGACTTCCGTCACTTCTGGACCCCGACCCTCCGTTCGACCCTGTTCGGCGGCTACACGTCGGTTGATGTGCCCTACATCGACGGCATCACTGCCGGCACGATCGGTACGAACGCGGCTAACCAGACCGTCCGTGACTTCAACCTGTGGCAGATTGGCTTCAACACCACCTGGTCGCCGGTGAAGAACCTCGATATCGGTCTCGAAATGCTCTACACGAAGATCGACACCGGCGGTTACAAGAACTACGTCGCGGCTGACTTCGCGGGCGATCAGGCGGCGGCTGACTATGCCAACTCCTACACCCACGACGACGACATCTTCTCGGGCATGGTCCGCGTTCAGCGGAACTTCTGATCCGACGAAGACTCGGCCTTGAAGGAAACCCCGGCGGGCAACCGCCGGGGTTTTCGTATGTGGCCTTGGCGGGGCGATGAACTCAAGGCGTTGGGCGCCGCCACCCGTCGTCCCCGGCGAGCATGGCGAAGCCATGCGAGGGAAGGGGACCCATGGGCTTCTCCACGTCAGTCACATTTGCGCCAGCGAGGCCCCGGCTTGCGTCCAAAGCGGAAACCGCGCGTCCGGCCCATGGTTCGTAGGTTCCCTTCCCTCGCGCACCTTCGGTGCGCTCGCCGGGAACGACCAGCGGACACGGAATCCAATCGCTTGCCGCTGACGCGGCTCGGCGGAAAGGACGCCAATGCGGGGTCTGGCAGAATCCCGCGAAGCCATTGCAGCAGCCACACCGTTCGCTAAACGATGATCAATTTTCTGGTCATTCCCGGGGACGACATGGTCACGGTCAGTTTGGCCCAGGCCAAGGCCCACTTGAGCGAGTTGCTGGATCAAGTCGAAGGTGGAGAAAGCATCGTCATCACCCGCCACGGCAAACCGGTTGCCTGTCTGACAGCGGTCGCGGCGCCGAAACGCCCGATTCGGTCTCTTGGCAAGTTTGGTCTCTTGGCGAGTTTCGCGCCAGGATGCCGAGATGGCGGCAGCCAAGCGCGGTTCTGCTGCGCGAGGCCAGGGACGACGGGCTGTGCGCGGTTTCCCGATGATTAGCCTGGAACAAGCGCTGGCCGGGAGCCGCACATCCTTCCCTCTCCCACCCGGGCCGCGCTTGCGCGCGCCCGGGTGGGAGAGGGAAAAGGGCGGGCCTCATCGCCCGGCAGACGCGGTACTGTTCGGAAACCGCTTAAGAGCCGCTCACCGCCCCGTGCGCAGGTCGGCCTCGATGTGCAGCGCCTGCCGGCCGGAGAACCGCACGCGGTAGATCTGCAGGTTCTCCAGCACCCGCTGCACATAGTTGCGGGTCTCGAAGAACGGGATCCTCTCCACCCAGTCGACCGGATCGACCTTGGGGTCGCGCGGGTCGCCGAAGCGGGCCACCCAGTCGCGCACCCGGCCGCGCCCGGCATTGTAGCCGGCGAACGCCAGGATCATGTTGTTGTCGTAGTCGCGGATCAGGTCGCCGATCTCCAGCGCCCCCATCTGCATGTTGTAGACCGGGTCGGACAACAGCCGCTTGGCGTCGAACGGCAGGCCGAACTTCCTGGCCACGTAGCGCCCGGCCTCGGGCGTTACCTGCATGTAGCCCAGCGCGTTGGCGCTCGACACCGTGGCCGGGTTGAAGGCGCTTTCCTGGCGGGCGATGGCATAGACCACCGGCAGGTCGGCCGCCGGCTCCCGGGCCGGGAAGGACGGCAGGCCCACGGCGGGGAACGCCGCCGCCTCGAACGGCAGGCCGCGGTTCAGCGCATCGCGCCCGACCAGCAGCATCGCGCGGGCGTCCTTGCGCTGGCTGACGAATTCGGCGAGCGCCGCGAGCTGGTCGGGGTCGCGCATGCGTTCCCCTAGCTCGGCATACATCGGCACCGTCAGGTCGGAGCGGCCGATATCGTGCAGGATCTGCAGCGCCCGTCCGGTGTCGGAATTCAGGAACGCCGCCCGCCCCTGGGCGGAGGGCCGCGGCAGGCCCGGCACCGGCAGGTCGGTCCGGCCGAGCTTGGCGCGCGACAATTGCCCGTAATAGGCCGACACCACGCGCGCGCCCTTTTCATAGGCGGCGCGGGCCTCGCCGCGGTCGCCCATCGCCTCGGCGGCGCGGCCGAGCCAGTAGTGGCCGCGCGCTTCGCTGGTCGGGTTGTCGGTGAGCTGCAGGATGCGCGCGAAATGGCGGCGGGCGGTGGCCGGGTCGTTGAGGAAGCGCAGCGCCACCCAACCGGCGAGGAATTCGCGCTCGACCTTGTAGTTCTCCTTTTCCGGCATCGCCGCGCCGGCGGCCATGCGGTAGGCGGTGCGGGGATCGTTTTCCTCGATGAGGTGGCGCACCAGCAGGCGCCGCTCGATCCACCACTGGTCGGTATCGACCAGCGCCTTGGGGTCGCTCGGCGCCTTGAACACCCACTCGGCCGCGAGCTTGATCTTGTCCTCGCGGCGGTGGAACTGCGAGCGGGCATAGATGTAGCTGGGCTCGCTGCGGGCCGAGGCCGGCACGGCGTCGAGCAGCTTGGGTAGCGCCTTGTCCTTCTTGATGGCGGCGATGCGGGCCTTGGCCACCGCCACCATGTCGGAGCCGACCCGGGCGGCGTTGCGCAGCGCGTCCGCCCCGTCCTCGGCATAGAGGAACATGTCGGTGCGGGCCTTGTGGTCGGCGCGGCCGAGCATCGGGCCGAACACGCGCAGAATGTCGTCCTCGCCGTCCTTGGAGAACGGCTCCTCGCGCCAGGCCTCGCGCACCAGCGCCTGGGCGGCGGCTTGGTTGCCGGTCTCCAGATTGGCGCGGGCCAGCGCCAGCTTGCCCTTGCCGCTGGTCGGCCGGCTCTGGCCGAAATAGGCCAGGATGGTGCGGGCGGAGGCCTTGTCCTCCCACAGCTTGCCTTCCGCGCGCTTGCGGATCAGGCCGACGCTCGGCCAGCCCGGGTTCTCGCGGGCGAAGGCGGCGAATCGCTCGAAGCCGACGCCGCTGGTGTCGCGGCGCAGCCGCATCCACTCGATGGTCTTGCGCGCCGCCGGATCGCGCAAGGTCGCGGCGATCTGGTCGGCCTCCGCGCCGCGGCCGCGCTCGATCAGCTGGATCGCCTGGGCGACCGCATTGGCTTCGCTGCTGGCGGCGGCGGGCAGGGGGGACAGGACGGCAGCAATAAGGGCGAGGGTCGCGGCTGTGCGCATGGCGTGCTCCGGATCGAGCCACCTTCCGGCGATCTCGTTGACGAATCGTTGACCAAACGGCGGCACGGCCTGGCCGGGGCGGACCCTGTCGGCCGCATGCGGCGAAACGAGGGCGTCGAAAATCCTTCCGCCCGCGGCGGATCGCCTCTATGAAGGTTGGTTACCGTAGTGCCGCGGCGGGGACCGGCATTGGCGGCGACGAACGACCCGAGGATCCATCCATGACGGCCAAGACGAATTTCCGCGGCTCCTTCACCGCACTGGTGACCCCGTTCAAGAACGGCAGGGTCGATGAGGCCGCCTTTCGGGCGCACGCCGCCTGGCAGGTGGAGGAGGGCACGAATGGCTTGGTGCCGTGCGGCACCACCGGCGAGAGCCCGACCCTGAGCCATCACGAGCACAAGCAGGTGGTGGAGTGGTGCGTGCAGGAGGCGGCCGGGCGCGTGCCGGTGGTCGCCGGCACCGGGTCGAATTCCACCATCGAGGCCATCGAGCTGTCGCGCCACGCCGAGCAGGCCGGCGCCGATGCGGTGCTGGTGGTGACGCCCTATTACAACAAGCCCACCCAGGAAGGGCTCTACCAGCACTTCAAGGCGATCAACGACGCCATCGGCATCCCGATCATCATCTACAATATTCCGGCCCGCTCGGTGATCGACATGTCGGTCGAGACCATGAAGCGGCTGTTCGAGCTGAAGAACATCGCCGGGGTCAAGGACGCCACCGCCAATGTGGCGCGCGCCTCGCTGCAGCGCCAGCATCTCGGGCCGGGCTTCAACCAGCTCTCCGGCGAGGATGCCACCGCGCTCGGCTTCATGGCCCATGGCGGCCATGGCTGCATCTCGGTCAGCTCCAATGTCGCGCCGCGCCAGTGCGCCGAGTTCCAGGCCGCCTGCCTGCGCGGCGACTACGCCAAGGCGCTGGAGCTTCAGGACCGGCTGATGCCGCTGCACACCGCGCTGTTCATGGAGACCAACCCGTCGCCGGTGAAGTATGCGCTGTCGCTGCTCGGCAAGATGACGGACGAGGTGCGGCTGCCGATGGTGCCGGTCGGCGAGCCGACGCGGCGCGCGGTGCGCGAGGCGATGGCCCACGCCGGCCTGCTCAACTGAGCGGCCCGACAGGCGAACCATGGCGAAGGGCAAGGACGAAACCACCGGCAAGGTGGTCGCCGACAATCGCAAGGCCCGCTTCAACTATGAGATCGGCGAGACCTTCGAGGCCGGCATCGTGCTGACCGGCACGGAGGTCAAGTCGCTGCGCGGCGGCAAGGCGACGATCGGCGAGAGCTATGCCGACGCCAAGGACGGCGAGATCTGGCTGGTCAACGCCTATATTCCCGAATACCTGGAGGCCAACCGCTTCAACCACGAGCCCAAGCGGCCGCGCAAGCTGCTGCTGCACAAGCGCCAAGTGTTCAAGCTGATGAGCGCGGTCTCCCGCGAGGGCATGACGGTGGTGCCGCTGCGGGTCTATTTCAATGCCCGGGGCCGCGCCAAGGTTCTGCTGGCGCTGGCCAAGGGCAAGAAGGCGCACGACAAGCGCGAGACCGAGAAGAGCCGCGACTGGGCGCGCGAGAAGGGCCGCCTGCTGCGCGACAAGGGGTGAGGCCGGCCCGCGTGGACGGGAATCCCGGGTCCAGGCGGTATGGCTGGGACAGTCGCCTCGTCATCGCCGGGCTTGGCCCGGCGATCCCGACACCCGGATCATCCCGCCTGCCGCTCTTTTGTCCGACACCGCCGCGTTCCCATCGAGATCGCCGGGCCAAGCCCGGCGATGACCCGGTGATACCAACGGCCCCGAACGCTGACGCGTGAGGTTGTTGATTCTCGCGGATTTTCTTTCGGGAAATCAGAGATTTCGCGAAAATCCGCGACCGGAACCAACGGTCCGCGTTCGCGGCCGTTGGTGTGAAGCCCAATATCAGAGAGCGGCTGCGCTGGCGGCACGCCAACAGCACCAAATCCAACAGCCCCACGTCCAAAGGCACCGCGCATAAAAAAGCGGGGCGCCGTGGCGCCCCGCAAGGGTTTTGAGAGAATACGTCGGATCGAGAGAGAATACGTCAGGAGGTCTCCGGCCCGCAGGCCGGAGACCGGAGTCCGGTCGGATCAGACCGAATAGTACATGTCGAACTCGACCGGGTGCGGGGTCATTTCGAACCGCATCACCTCGGCCATCTTCAGCTCGATGTAGCTGTCGATGAAGTCGTCGTTGAACACGCCGCCGGCGGTCAGGAACGCGCGGTCCTTGTCGAGGCTTTCGAGGGCCTCGCGCAGCGAGCCGCACACCGTCGGGATCTCCTTCAGCTCGCGCGGCGGCAGGTCGTAGAGGTCCTTGTCCATCGCCGGGCCGGGATCGATCTTGTTCTTGATGCCGTCCATGCCGGCCATCACCATCGCCGCGAAAGCGAGGTAGGGGTTCGCGCCCGGATCGGGGAAGCGGACCTCGACGCGCTTGGCCTTCGGGTTGTTGGTGTAGGGGATGCGGCAGGAGGCCGAGCGGTTGCGCGACGAATAGGCGAGCAGCACCGGCGCCTCATAGCCCGGGACCAGACGCTTGTAGGAGTTGGTCAGCGGGTTGGTGAAGGCGTTGACGGCCTTGGCGTGCTTGATGATGCCGCCGATGTACCACAGGCACTCGTCGGAGAGGTCGGCGTACTTGTTGCCGGCGAACACCGGCTTGCCGGCCTTCCAGATCGACTGGTGGCAGTGCATGCCCGAGCCGTTGTCGCCGAACACCGGCTTCGGCATGAATGTGGCGGTCTTGCCGTAGACGTGCGCGACCTGATGGATGCAGTACTTGTAGATCTGCAGCTGGTCGGCCATCAGCGTCAGCGTGTCGAACTTCATGCCGAGTTCGTGCTGGGCGGACGCCACCTCGTGGTGGTGCTTCTCGACGCTGACGCCCATCTTGGCCATGGCGCCGAGCATCTCGGAGCGCATGTCCTGGGCCGAGTCGACCGGCGGCACCGGGAAGTAGCCGCCCTTGGTGCGGACGCGGTGGCCGAGGTTGCCGCCCTCATAGTCGGTGTCGGCATTGATCGGCAGCTCGGTGGAGTCCAGCACGAAGCCCGTATTGTACGGGTCGGAGGCGAACTTCACGTCGTCGAACACGAAGAACTCGGCCTCGGGGCCGAAATAGATGGTGTCGCCGACGCCGGAGGCCTTCACGAAGGCTTCGGCCTTCTTGGCGATGCCGCGCGGGTCGCGATTGTAGGGCTCGCCGGTGGTCGGCTCGAGCACGTCGCAGACGATGTTGAGCGTGGTCTCGGCGAAGAACGGGTCGATGGTGGCCGTCGCCGGGTCCGGCATCAGGCACATGTCGGACTCGTTGATCGCCTTCCAGCCGGCGATCGAGGAGCCGTCGAACATCACGCCTTCGGAGAAGACCTCTTCGTTGATCTGGGAGATGTCGAAGGTAACATGCTGCCACTTGCCGCGGGGATCGGTGAAGCGGAAATCGACGTACTTCACGTCATTGTCGCTGATGGTCTTGAGCACATCTTGTGCCGTCTTCATGTCTGTTCCTCTGATTTCGACGGGTCGTGGTGGCAGGATTGAGAGATTGCGCAAAAAGGTATCGCGCAAATAGGCAATGAGCTGTCGCATTAGATAGCGTCCAGCCCGGACTCCCCGGTCCGGATACGGATGGCTTCCTCGACGTCGGAGACGAAGATCTTGCCGTCACCGATGCGGCCGGTCTGCGCCGCCCGCCGGATCGCGTCGATCGCCTTCTCGACCATGTCGTCGGAAAGGACCACTTCGATCTTCACTTTCGGCAGAAAGTCCACAACGTATTCCGCGCCCCGATAGAGTTCGGTATGCCCTTTCTGGCGTCCAAATCCCTTGGCTTCGGTGACAGTGATGCCTTGGAGACCGACCTCCTGCAATGCCTCCTTCACCTCATCGAGCTTGAACGGCTTGATGATGGCTTCGATTTTTTTCATCGCTCGCGTCTCCCTGGCCGGCCGGCCCCGCTCCGGTCAGGCCGACAGCGCGTTAGCAGATCCCATGCCAACGGGGCTGGTTAAGATAGTGCTTGCGGAACAATGATTTGCGCGGACGGTCGAAATGTCTTGCCCAATTGTTCCCAGTTGCTTGCCCAACCAACAGGCGGGGCGCCCAAAAAATAGGCCTCGCGTCCGGCCGCGGTCAATCAGGGGAACTGATTTGCGCCTTTTGTTTGTGCACAATGCCATTCTGACGGGCGGCTGGGCAAAGCGGTATCCGGAGCCGGTGTCATGCTGATCGATCTTCTCACCACCGCCGAGATGGCCGAGGCCGACCGGTGCACCATCGCCGCCGGCACGCCCGGCATCGCCTTGATGGATCAGGCGGGCCTCGCCGTCGCCGACACCGCCTCGCGCCGCTTTCCGCTGGCGACGCCGGCACTTGTGGTGTGTGGCCCCGGCAATAATGGCGGCGACGGCTTCGTCGCCGCCCGCATCCTCGCCCAGCGCGGCTACCCGGTGCGACTGATCCTTCTCGGCGGGCGCGAGCGCCTGAAGGGCGACGCCGCCGAGGCGGCCGCGCGCTTCCGCGGCGACATCGAGCCGCCGGAGGCGTTCGACAGCGTGCGTGCCGGCTTCATCATCGACGCGCTGTTCGGCGCCGGACTCGACCGCCCGGTCGAGGGCGCGGCCGCCGATCTCATCGCCCGCATCAACCGCTCCGGCGTGCCGGTGGTGGCGGTCGACCTGCCCTCGGGCATCAATGGCGACACCGGGGCGGTGATGGGCGCAGCGGTGCGCGCGGTCGAGACGGTGACGTTCTGCCGGCGGAAGCCCGGCCACCTGCTGCTGCCCGGCCGCATGCATTGCGGCCGCATCCGCGTTGCCGACATCGGCATCGCCGACGACACCGTGGCCTCGGTCGGCCCCCGCGCCTATGCCAACGACCCCGATCTGTGGGGCGGGCATTTCCCGGTGCCGACGCTGCTCGACCACAAATATGTCCGTGGCCACGCCGTCATGGTGTCGGGGCCGCGCGGGCGCACCGGCGCCATCCGCATGGCGGCGCGGGCGGCGCTCAGGGCTGGCGCCGGGCTGGTGACGGTGGCAAGCCCCCTCGACGCGCTGGACGAGAACGCCATGGGCCTCACCGCGGTGATGGTGCGCCCGCTCGCCGAGGCCGCAGCGCTGTCGGACCTGCTGGCGGATTCCCGCTTCCGGGCCGTCGGCCTGGGGCCGGCGCTCGGCACCGGGCCGGAGGCGCTCGCGCTGGTCGATGCCGCGCTGGCCTCGGGCCGCCCGGCCGTGCTGGATGCCGACGCGCTGACGATCTTCGCCGGCCGCGCCGGCGATCTCGCTCACCGCATCCAGGCCCAGCCGGAGCGGCCGGTGGTGCTGACGCCGCACGAGGGCGAGTTCGCCAGGCTGCTCGCGGGCGAGGAGGTCGGTCAGGGGTCGAAGCTGGAGCGCGCCCGCCGCGCCGCGGCCCGGCTCGGCGCCGTCGTGGTGCTGAAGGGCGGCGACAGCGTGATCGCCGCGCCGGACGGCCGCGCCGCCATCACCAACAACGCGCCGCCCTGGCTCGCCACCGCCGGTTCCGGCGACGTGCTGGCCGGCATCGCCACCGCGCTGGTGTGCCAGGGCATGCCGGCGTTCGAGGCGGCGGCCGCGGCGACCTGGCTGCACGGCGAAAGCGGCCGCGAGGCCGGCCCCGGCCTGATCGCCGAGGATCTGCCCGAGGTGCTGCCGCGCGTGACTCGCGCGCTCTACGAGCGGCTCGACGTCGACCTCGCGACGGGATGGCGGCCTTCGGCCGGGCGTTGAGGCCGCAGACCCAGCGCGACCATTTCGCGTCCTACCGGGGCTCACGCTGCGAGAGCTCATGTCGACGGTTTGTGATAAATTATATCCTATTCAGCCACCGGTGCGCCGATAGCCTATGTTCGTTTGATCTATGCATGCGAACGCATTGGGAGTTGCGCGCGCGCACGCAAGGGAATGTAAATTTATGTATGTAACAGTGCGAGAAGGCAGGATTAGAATCCAGGGAGTACGAGTGTGTTCTTTAGAATTCAACTTTCTCAGAAGTTAATCGAATCCATGACGCTGGCTGCTCTTGAGGCATACGTGCTTGGAGATTCAGTGAATGCGGGATCAAGAAAGCGAAATAAGTCCGTTGAAACGTTTGGGTACATCTGGGGAGTAAAAAGATGCATTGGAGATGGTGAAATAGTTATTTATCTAGATAGGTCGAGCACTAGCATATCTGCAGAAAAAAATAATAGGTATGTTACACCAAACAAAAGTGCGGCTAAAATAAAAAATACCTTAATTAATTTATGGTCCCCACATCTGTCATTTCTTGGCAGTTTTCACACTCATCCTTACCGAGATCTAAGGGAGGTGAAGGACTGTCGTGGCTGGGAATTCTCAGAAGCCGATCTTGACGCGTTTGATTGTGACGATTTCCTTTGGGGTGAGTCTGGAGATAATCCTGTTGATCTCGTTATGACAGTCTGTAAATTGCAAAGAATTCGGGAAAAATTCAATGCCGAGACAATTGACGATAATATTTGTTGCTTTGATGCGTGTGAGTTTCGTTTTTGGATTAATGTGAACGTTGGATATACGGATGGCCGAGGAATTCGCTATCAAACTTATAACAACAAAAAAGGAAAGGTTATGCTAGATATTGATAATTATTTCTATAATTCGAAATTTGTAGAAAAAATATATGATAATATCCTATAGTTAGGAGAATAATATTTATAAATCATAGAGATTGAATAATTATAATTAGGTTTTTATAAATTTTGGTATATAGTTATTATTTTGGATTTCGATGCGGTAATTGCAACCTAGAATAACATTAATAACCCTAGACGGTTTTTTCGAGCAAGGTTGGTGGCTTATTGTTCATGCTCTATGTGACCTCGAACCACGCCGCCTTCGCCGATCCCGTTCCGTCCGCCGGCTGCTCAACGGCGCGGCAGGGCAGCAGCCATTTGCCGGGATTGTCGGCAATGAAGGCGATGCGGCTGGTCTTCGCCTCGGGCACCAGCAGCGTGTCGTGCCACCACGGCTTCCAGCCGTCGTCGAGGCTGTCGAGCAGCCGGACATGATGGCCGTGGATGTGGACGGCGTGCGGCAGCGGCGTCTTGTTGACCAGCGCCAGCACCACGGTGCGCCCGCGCGCCACGCGGAACAGCGGCGGACCGGCCGGCCCGTCGCCGCCGCGGAAGGTCCAAAGCGAGGCCGCCGCCGGCTGCGGGTTGCCGGCATCCAGCGCCAGATCGAGCCGGTGGGCGCCCTTCAGCTCGATATGGCGGGGCAGGGGATTGTCGGGAAGCTGGCTGACCGTGCCCAGCGGCTCGGGGCGCCGGGGCGGCCCGGACTCGAGGCGGAAGGTGGCGAGCACGCTGTCCGTGCCATAGCCGTGGAGCCGGATGGCCGGCGGCTCCGCCGCCGGGTCGGCGGCAGCCGGCATATCGAGGATCAGGTCGACCCGGCCGCCCGGCGGCAGCGCCACGCGCGGCCGGCCGAGCTCGAAGGCCTCGGACGGCTGGCCGTCGACCGCCACCAGCACCGGCCGCAGCCCGCCTTCGAACGCCAGCGCCGCGATGCGCCACGCCGCGGCATTGATCAGCCGCAGGCGGATCCGGTCGTGGCCCTTCGCCGCGATGTCCTCGGCCGGGCGGCCGTTGACGGTGGCGTGGCGGGCGCCGGCCTCCGATTCCTTGGCCTCGGCACCCTTGGTTTCAGAATCCTTGGCCTCGGCTTTGGCCTCGCCCTCCTTGGCCGCGCCGTCGTCGAACTGCCAGTCCTGCAGCAGCAGCACGATGTCCTGATCGACGGCGATCGGCGTCTCCTCCTCGACGATCAGCGCGCCGGCCAGTCCGCGGTCGAGCTGCTCGGGCGTGCCGGCGAAGGCGTGGTACCAGAAGGTGCCGGCATCCGGGCAGGCGAAGCGGTAGTCGAAGGCGCCGCCGGGCGGGATCGCCGCCTGGGTCAGCGGCGGCACGCCGTCCATCGGGTTGGTCAGGCGGATGCCGTGCCAATGGATGGCGGTGGGCTGGTCGAGACCGTTCTCGGCCCGCACCCATACCTCGCCGCCGCGGCGCACCCGCAGGATCGGCCCCGGCGCCTGACCGTCGAAGCCCCAGACCGGCGATGGCGGCAGATCGGGGCCGCGCAATTGCGCAGCCCCCGGCTTGAGGGTGAGGCGCCGTGCCTCGCCGGGAGGCGTTCCGCCGGTCTCGGCCCGCAGCGTCCGGCTCGGACCGAGCGCGGCGAGGGTCACAACGGTGCCGCCGAGGACGGTGCGTCGGGTCGGGCGGAATGCGGTCATCACGAACCTCGGTTCGGCGGGTTGCGGAGCATCGGGCCCGCTTCAAATGGCTTCAAAATGTCCGTTCCGCCAGCGGTTCCGCGTCCGGCGGGGGACTGCCACGCATTTCCCGCTGGCGTCGTGGCGGACGCGTGCTATAAGCCGCGTCCCGACCGGCCACGTGCGCAAGCCCGTGCCGTTAGCGGGCGTGGCGGAACTGGTAGACGCGCTGGATTTAGGTTCCAGTGACGAAAGTCGTGGGGGTTCGAGCCCCTCCGCCCGCACCACCCCCGCGAATCCGGTCGGGACGCCCAGGCACAACGGGGGGAGCGGCCGACGCTCGGCCCGCGCGGGGCGGCCGGGCGAACCGTCGATTCGAGAAGAGCGCGATCATGCAGGTAACCAAAACCAGTGACGAAGGCCTGAAGCGCGAGTTTCGCGTTGTTCTTGAGGCCAGCGACCTCGATGGTCGCGCCGCCTCCCGCTTTGAGGAACTCAAGGACCGCGTCCGCATCAATGGCTTTCGGCCCGGCAAGGTGCCGGCCTCCCACCTGAAGCGCCTCTATGGCCGCTCGGTGATGGCCGAGGTGATCGAGCAGGCGGTGGCCGAGGCCAACAGCCAGATCGTCACTGACAACAGCTTCAAGCTGGCGCTCGAACCGAAGGTGACCTTCCCCGAGGAGCAGAGCGAGATCGAGGCCGTGCTCGAGGGCCGCAGCGACCTCGCCTACACCGTGGCGATGGAGATCCTGCCCGAGATCGTGCTGGCCGACTTCTCGGCCATCGCGCTGGAGAAGCCGGTGGCGCCGGTCGAGGACGCCGACGTCGATCAGGCGATCGACCGGCTGGTCGACCAGAACCGCCCCTACGAGCCGCGCCCCGAAGGCAGCAAGGCCGAGCAGCGCGACCGGGTGACGATCTCCTTCAAGGGCACCATCGACGGCGAACTCTTCGACGGCGGCAGCGCCGACGACGTGCCGGTGGTGGTGGGGTCGGGCTCCTTCATTCCCGGCTTCGAGGACCAGCTCGTCGGCATCGCGGCGGGCGAGACCCGCACCGTCAACGTCACCTTCCCGGCCAACTATCTGGCGGCGCATCTCGCCGGCAAGGACGCCGCCTTCGAGGTCACCTGCTCGGAGATCGCCGCGCCGGGCCACGTCGAGATCGACGATGCCTTCGCCAAGACGCTGGGCATGGACACCATCGACGCGCTGAAGGACGCCATCCGCCAGCGGCTGACCGGCGAGCGCGAGGGCCTGTCGCGCGCCCGCCTCAAGCGCGCCCTGCTCGATGCGCTCGACACGCGCCACAGCTTTGCGCTGCCGGAAGGGCTGGTGTCGCAGGAATTCGAGAGTGTCTGGGCCCAGATCACCGGCGAGATGAAGCAGGGCGGCCGCACCTTCGAGGACGAGAAGACCACCGAAGAGGCCGCCCGCGACGAATACCGCAAGATCGCCGAGCGGCGCGTCCGCCTCGGCCTCGTCCTTGCCGAGCTTGGCCAGAAGGCCGATATCAAGGTGACGGACGACGAGGTCACCCGCGCGCTGGTGGAGCGGGCCCGCAGCTTCCCCGGCCAGGAGCAGCAGGTTTGGGACTATTACCGCAAGAATCCCAACGCGCTGGCCAGCCTGCGCGCGCCGATCTTCGAGGAGAAGGTCGTCGATCATCTGCTGAGTCTGGTGCAGCTCACCGAGAAGCGGGTGACGAAGGACGAGTTGTTCCGCGAAGAGGACGCCGACAAACCCGCCGCCTGAGGCTTTTCCTCAATCGCCCCCGCGTTGCGGCCTTGCCTTTACGAGGATGATGATGCGCGACCCCGTCGAAACCTACATGAATCTTGTCCCGATGGTGGTCGAGCAGACCAATCGTGGCGAGCGTGCCTACGACATCTTCTCGCGTCTGCTGAAGGAGCGCATCATCTTCGTGACCGGGCCGGTCGAGGACGGCATGGCGTCGCTCATCGTCGCCCAGCTCCTGTTCCTCGAAGCCGAGAATCCGAAGAAGGAGATCTCGATGTACATCAACTCGCCGGGCGGGGTGGTGACGTCGGGATTGGCGATCTACGACACCATGCAGTTCATCCGGCCGCAGGTCTCGACGCTCTGCGTCGGGCAGGCGGCCTCGATGGGCTCGCTGCTGCTGGCGGCGGGCGAGAAGGGCATGCGGTTCGCGCTGCCGAATGCGCGAATCATGGTCCACCAGCCCTCCGGCGGCTTCCAGGGCCAGGCCACCGACATCCTCATCCACGCCCGCGAGATCGAGGGCCTGCGCCGCCGGCTGAACGAGATCTATGTCCAGCACACCGGCCAGGACGTGAAGGCGATCGAGGACGCGCTGGAGCGCGACAACTTCATGACCGCCGAAGGCGCCAAGACCTTCGGCCTGATCGATCAGGTGCTCGACAAGCGCCCCGAAGAGCCGGTCAAGCCCTGAAAATAGAGCCGGTAGAAAAGAGCCGGGCGAAAGGGCCGGAGACCTCTGGCCTTTGCTGCTGATTGCCGTCGTCATGGCCGGGCTTGTCCCGGCCATCCGCGTCTTTGCTTCAAGTGATCGCTTCCGGTACTTTGAAGGGATCAACCGGAGGCGGGGTCACGCGTGTCGTCCGGCGGCTCTCGGCATCATTTGGGCAGGTCCTGACTTCCGCATCGGAAGTCGTGCGACGCAACAATTTGACGCTCGCCGGGCCGGAACGCCATGAACCGGCCTCGATTTTGCATCGTATTTGTCATGGATCCGGCGCGGGCGGGGTCGACAAGCCTTGTTCCGATCGGGTCATTTTAACGCGGTATTGATCCGCCGAGCCATATCGTGATCGACTAGAATGTCGGTACGTTGTCGGAATCGTCGCTTCGGTCCGGACATTTACGGATCGCCGTGACAGGTCGGCAGGGTGACATATTGCGAAGCGCGGCGGCGCTTCGGGAGACCAAGTGGAATGAGCAAAGTCGGCGGCAGCGACTCGAAAAATACCCTCTACTGCTCGTTTTGCGGCAAGAGTCAGCACGAGGTGCGCAAGCTCATCGCGGGACCGACCGTGTTCATCTGCGACGAGTGCGTCGAGCTGTGCATGGACATCATCCGCGAGGAGAACAAGTCCTCGCTGGTGAAGTCGCGTGATGGTATTCCGACGCCGCGTGAGATCCGCAAGGTTTTGGACGACTATGTCATCGGCCAAGACCACGCCAAGAAGGTGCTTTCGGTCGCGGTGCACAACCACTACAAGCGGCTGAATCACCAGTCCAAGCACAATGATGTCGAGCTGGCGAAGTCGAACATCCTGCTGATCGGGCCGACCGGCTCGGGCAAGACGCTGCTCGCCCAGACGCTGGCCCGCATCCTCGACGTGCCCTTCACCATGGCCGACGCCACGACGTTGACCGAGGCCGGCTATGTCGGCGAGGACGTCGAGAACATCATCCTCAAGCTGCTCCAGGCGGCCGACTACAATGTCGAGCGCGCCCAGCGCGGCATCGTCTATATCGACGAAATCGACAAGATCAGCCGCAAATCCGACAATCCCTCCATCACCCGGGATGTGTCGGGCGAGGGCGTGCAGCAGGCGCTGCTCAAGATCATGGAAGGCACGGTGGCCAGCGTGCCGCCGCAGGGCGGGCGCAAGCACCCGCAGCAGGAGTTCCTGCAGGTCGACACCACGAACATCCTGTTCGTGTGCGGCGGTGCCTTCGCGGGGCTCGACAAGATCATCTCGGCGCGCGGCCGCACCGCCTCGATCGGCTTCGGTGCCAAGGTGGTGGCGCCGGAAGACCGCCGCACCGGCGAGATCTTCCGCGAGGTCGAGCCCGAGGATCTGCTGAAATACGGCCTCATCCCCGAATTCGTCGGCCGCCTGCCGGTGGTGGCGACGCTGGAGGACCTGGACGAGGACGCGCTGAAGAAGATCCTCACCGAGCCCAAGAATGCGCTGGTCAAGCAGTATCAGCGGCTGTTCGAGATGGAGGGGGTCGACCTCGGCATCCACGAGGATGCGCTCAACGCCATCGCCAAGAAGGCGATCGAGCGCAAGACCGGCGCGCGCGGCCTGCGCTCGATCATGGAGAGCATCCTGCTCGACACCATGTTCGATCTGCCTGGGCTCGAGGGCGTTCAAGAGGTGGTGATCTCCGACGAGGTGGTGACCGCGGGCGCCCGGCCGCTGTACATCTACGCCGACCGCGCCGAAGCCGGCGCCAGTGCGTGACGACGACCAATGCCGGGCCGCGCTCGCGCGGTCCGGTGTTAGAGTTTAAGCGTTCCAACTTGCACGTGTTTTCGTTCGTGCGTATGCGTTTGCGGGCGACCCTGTCCGGGGTGTTCATCTCTTGGATCGGGTGCGGGGATCATGTGCGGGGGCCTTGGCCGGTTCATCGGCCGGCACGGCCTGCATGTCGGCTTCGCACAGCGGCGTGACCCGGCGTGAGTGCCGCCGGCTTGACACCCCCAGGGTGGGTCGCCACCTAATTTGTCAACGATCCGGTTTCGAACAGGACGCCTGAGTCGGCACGAGCGTTTTGCCCAGCAGGAGTGTCCCTACGACCGACCGGCCCGACGCGGGCTCCTGCGCGACAAGCCCCATAGCAGGAACCTGCCCAGACCAAGAAAGGACAGGGCCATGACCACTGCAAAGCCGCGCCCCCCTCTCGCTCCAGGCGTGACCCAGACGTTTCCGGTGCTGCCGCTGCGCGACATCGTGGTGTTCCCCCACATGATCGTGCCGCTGTTCGTCGGTCGGGAGAAATCCATTCGCGCGCTCGAAGAGGTGATGCGCAGCGAGACCTACATCCTGCTGGCGACCCAGATGAACGCCGGCGACGATGAGCCCGCGCCCGACGCCATCTATCAGGTCGGCACGCTCGCCACCGTGCTGCAGCTTCTGAAGCTGCCGGACGGCACCGTCAAGGTGCTGGTCGAGGGCGTCGAGCGCGCCCGCGTCGGCCATTACACCGACCGGCCCGAATTCTTCGAGGCCGAGGCGGTGGTGCTGCCGGAGACCGGCGGCAACCAGGTCGAGGCCGAGGCGATGGCCCGCTCGGTGGTCACCGAGTTCGAAAACTACGTCAAGCTCAACAAGAAGGTCTCGCCGGAGGTGGTGGGCGTGGTCGCGCAGATCGACGACCACTCCAAGCTCGCCGACACGGTGGCCTCGCATCTCGCCGTCAAGATCGCCGACAAGCAGGGCGTGCTGGAGATCACCGACGTCGCCCAGCGCCTGGAGAAGGTGCTCGGGCAGATGGAGAGCGAGATCTCGGTGCTGCAGGTCGAGAAGCGCATCCGCACCCGCGTCAAGCGGCAGATGGAGAAGACCCAGCGCGAGTACTACCTCAACGAGCAGATGAAGGCGATCCAGAAGGAGCTCGGCGACGAGGAAGGCCGCGACGAGCTGACCGAGCTGGAAGACAAGATCAAGCGCACCAAGCTGTCGAAGGAGGCGCGCGAGAAGGCGCAGCACGAGCTGAAGAAGCTGCGCCAGATGTCGCCGATGTCGGCCGAGGCCACGGTGGTGCGCAACTATCTCGACTGGCTGCTCTCCATCCCGTGGGGCATCAAGAGCAAGGTCAAGAAGGATCTGCCGTTCGCGCAGGAGGTGCTCGACGCCGAGCACCACGGCCTGGAGAAGGTCAAGGAGCGCATCGTCGAGTACCTCGCCGTCCAGCAGCGTTCGAACAAGCTGACCGGCCCGATCCTGTGCCTCGTCGGCCCGCCCGGCGTCGGCAAGACCTCGCTCGGCAAGTCGATCGCCCGGGCGACGGGGCGCGAGTTCGTGCGCGTCTCGCTCGGCGGCGTGCGCGATGAGGCGGAAATCCGCGGCCACCGGCGCACCTATATCGGCTCGATGCCCGGCAAGGTCATCCAGTCGATGCGCAAGGCCAAGAAGTCGAACCCGCTGTTCCTGCTCGACGAGATCGACAAGATGGGCGCCGATTTCCGCGGCGATCCGTCCTCGGCGCTGCTCGAGGTGCTCGACCCCGAGCAGAACAACAGCTTCAACGACCACTACCTTGAGGTCGACTACGATCTGTCGAGCGTGATGTTCGTCACCACGGCCAACACGCTGAACATTCCGCCGGCGCTGCTGGACCGCATGGAGGTCATCCGCATCGCCGGCTACACCGAGGACGAGAAGGTGCAGATCGCCCGCAAGCATCTGATCCCGAACGTTCTCGCCAAGCACGGCCTGAAGCCGTCGGAATGGTCGATCGACGATGCCGGCCTCTTGATGCTCATCCGCCGCTACACCCGCGAGGCGGGCGTGCGAAATCTCGAGCGCGAGATCTCCACGCTCGTCCGCAAGGCGGTGAAGGAGCTGACGCTGACCAAGAAGACCGAGATCACGGTCGGCGAAGCCAATATCGGCGAGTATCTCGGCGTGCCGAAGTATCGCTACGGCGAGGCGGAGACCGAGGATCAGGTCGGCGTCGTCACCGGTCTGGCCTGGACCGAGGTCGGCGGCGAGCTGCTCACCATCGAAGGCGTGATGATGCCCGGCAAGGGCCGCATGACGGTGACCGGCAATCTGCGCGACGTGATGAAGGAATCGATCTCGGCGGCGGCGTCCTATGTGCGCTCGCGCGCCGTCGATTTCGGCATCGAGCCGCCGATGTTCGACAAGCGCGACATCCACGTCCACGTGCCGGAGGGGGCGACCCCGAAGGACGGGCCGTCCGCCGGCATCGCCATGGCCACGGTGATCGTGTCGATCATCACCGGCATCCCGATCCGGCGCGACATCGCCATGACCGGCGAGGTGACGCTGCGCGGCCGCGTGCTGCCGATCGGCGGCTTGAAGGAGAAGCTGCTGGCGGCGCTGCGCGGCGGGCTGAAGACGGTGCTGATCCCCGAGGAGAACGCCAAGGATCTGGCGGAAATCCCGGAGAACGTGAAGTCGGGCCTCGAGATCATCCCGGTGTCGCGGATGGACGAGGTCCTGGCCCACGCGCTGACCGCCAAGCCGACGCCGATCGTCTGGGACGAGAACGCGGCGGCCGAGAAGGACGGTCAGGTGATCGCCGACGAGGAGCCGGCGGGCATGGTGGCGCACTGACCGGGCGGCCGGCCGCCGCGGTGCCCGGCGGGCGGGAGAGCCGTCTGTGCGGGAACCGCCCTCTTTCCCTCTCCCCTTGCGGGAGAGGGCGCCGAGCGATCGTCAGATCGCGAGGCGGGTGAGGGGTGAATTCTCAAGCGTGAGCCGTACATACCCCTCACTCGGCTCAACCTCGCTGCGCTCGGTCTCGCCACCCTCTCCCGCAAGGGGAGAGGGAAGAAGAGGCCGATCTGATCACGTGGTAGCCGTATAAAACCTTTACAACGGGCGGCCGGTGGCCGCCCGTTGTCGTTAATGCAAGGTGAACGCGCCGCCTGGCGCGCGCGCTCCAGAAAAATCAAAATCGAATCAAAGAAATATGCTTGGAGCCCGGATGGCGCCACAGCGGCCCGGACGACCTTCGCGCGCCGCGCCGCGGGATGGCAGTACCGCCGCGAACCGTTGCGGCGCTTGATTTTCCGGGGAATTGGCCAATCCTTGAGAGGCGGTCCGGCGGGCGCCGGTGATTCGATGGAGGATGACGCGTATGACCAAGGATGAATTGGTCACTGCCGTTGCGGATCGTCTTGATTCGACCAAGACGGCCGCCGCTGCTGCCATTGAGGCGACCTTCGACGTGATCTCGGAGGCGCTGAAGAAGGGCGAGGACGTCAAGCTGATCGGGTTCGGCTCCTTCTCGGTGGTCAAGCGCGCCGCGCGCGAGGGCCGCAATCCGCGCACTGGCCAGCCGGTGAAGATCAAGGCGTCGAAGGCGCCGAAGTTCACGCCGGGCAAGGTGCTGAAGCAGATGGTCGACCGCTGACCGCTGAGCCGGCCTGCCGCAGGCGCCCGCGCGCCCTGGCTCTGCCGCGTTCCGCTCCGCAAGCCCTGCGGCGGCCGTTACTCTCTTCCGGACGAAGGCCGCCATGTGCTTGCCGGTCCGGCGTGGCCGGGGGTAGAGAAGAGGCGGCGGACGGATGCGCGAGGCTGGCGGCGGCATGCCGCCCGAAAGCAGGCATCCGGCCCCCTTCGCCGGCAGGCGGGGCGCAGTGTCGGGCGGTTAGCTCAGCTGGTTAGAGCGACTGGTTTACACCCAGTAGGTCGGCGGTTCGATCCCGTCACCGCCCACCAACCGGCCGCCGTGGTCATGTGGCCAGACGAGCAGTTTCGCGCGCAATCTCAGCAGCGGTTTGCCTGAGCTGCTTCAGCGCCTGGACGGTTCGCCTCGCGCCGTTCTCCCCGACAAAGAACATGTGATTGCCCGGCAGCGTCACGCTCAGTCGAACCGCAGCGTCTCTGACGTGCTGGACCAGCAGCGCCCACTTCTCGGGTTCAAGCGCCGAGAGATTGCTCGCGCGAGGGAAGATGTGCGTTTCGCAAAGCTGCTGGGTGATGAACATGCCCCACGTCGCTCGATCCGTGAGGGCGTGCCGGGCGTCGATGGGGGAGGCGTGCGTCATCAGCGCGAGCGGCGGAAAGGCGTCATATTGCGAGGCGCCGACCTCACGAGCGTCGGCCGCGGCATCGGACACGAAGGTTCCGTTCCGAAAGCGCATCGCCGAGGCCGCGAGCCCGATCGGAAAGTCGCCGGTCATCTCGGTCGTGAAGGTCTCCGCGTCCAGCACGACGCGGCCGGCAATCCGGTTCTGATCCGCAAGGCAGAGGAGCAACCAATCCAAGTAGGCTCCCCGGATCGAGGCGAGACCGCTCGGTGAGGGTTGCAGTCCCTTCAGGCCCGGCAAAATATTGGGGAGCGCGGTTGCACCGGCCATCGGAACGAACAGCTCGATGCTCTTTTCGCGCCTCCGCAACGCGGCCTGAAGCGGCTCGGCGATTCGCCCGCCCATGCTCCACCCCAAGACGATGACGTTTCCGGCCAGACCATTCCCGTTCACGTGGCGGGCGATGATCTCGGCGCTCTGCTCCGCCCAGTCCAGGATCGAAAACCGGGGGAACGCGACGTCGAACACGCCCCTCGTGTCGATCGGATAGGACAGTGCCAAAGTGGCAAAGCCCTCCTCGTGCAGCCAATGACACAGGAAGTCGGCGGCCCTTCCGGCGGGCGGCCCATAGGCGATGCGCCCGAGCACCCCTCCACCCGTGATGAAGACGACAAGCGGAAAGCCGGGTCGGCCGGGTTCGAAGCGCACCAGCGCCGGATGACCGGATGCTTCGGTCAACGCCTCGCCCGGATAGAGGACCGGAGTTGCCGGCTCGGCTTCGCCCGCGGACGGCCACGTGGCGGCAGTCGCTGCGGTGAGGGCGGCGAACTGACGACGGTTTAGGTCGCTGATACCCATTGGGAAGCCCACTATGTCCCGACGAGCCTATTCTAGTGGGTTGTTTCCGACCTTTGGAAGCGCCCCCAGGGTGAGCACACTGCAGCGGCCCGGCTCATCCAGGTGGCTGGTTGGAAACAGCTTGGCGGCGAGCAAGCGTAGGGCGGATTTGGCGCGAGGCGCCATAATCCGCCGCTATTTTGAAAGTCTATCACGGGCCTGCTGTTGACCGTGTGCCTTCACGGGATTGGGGAAGGACACGTGAAAAATTCCTCTTTTGCCTCGATGCGCTACAATCTCCTGCGCTCTGCGCCAAGCCATTGCAGGATCGTATAATTTGACTTCGCCACCGCCCACCAGTATCCATGGATTGCTTGATCTCGGCTTGCGGGCGAATTCCCAAGAATGATGGGGTTGCGATGTCTGAAACGCTGCCGCTGGTTCTGGTTCCGGGTCTCGCCTGCACCGCGGAGCTGTTCGCGGCGCAGACGGCCGCGTTCGCCAGCCGCGACATCGTGGTCGCCGACACCAGCGGCCACGACACTATCGCGGCGATCGCTGCCGCCATATTGGCCGACGCGCCGCCCCGCTTCGCCGTCGCCGGCCTGTCGATGGGCGGCTATGTCTGTTTCGAGCTGTGGCGGCAGGCGCCGCAGCGCATCGCCCGGTTCGGGCTGATCGACACCCAGGCGCGCCCCGACACCCCGGCCGCCGCCGACGTGCGCAAGCGCATGATCGAGCTTGGCGAGGAGGGGCAGCTCGACAAGATCCACGATGCGATGTGGCCGCGGCTGATCGCGCCCGCCCGGCGCGAGGATCGCGGGCTGGAGATCGTCGTCCGCCGCATGCTGCAGCAGGTGGGGGCGGAGGCCTTTGTCCGCCAGCAGCGCGCGATCCTCGGCCGCGTCGATTCGCGGCCCATCCTGCCCACCATCACCGTGCCGGCCCTGGTGGTGGTCGGCGCCGACGACCAGATCACGCCGCTCGATCTCGCCCGCGAGATGGCCGATGCCATGCCGGATGCCGAGCTTGTGGTGGTGCCCGGCGCCGGCCATTTGTCGCCGCTGGAGAACCCGGACGCCGTCACCGCCGCGCTCGTGCGCTGGCTCACGCGGTAGCTCATTCGGTTTCCGGTTGATCCCTTCGGGATACCGGAAACGGTCTCGCCGAAAATCCCTTGTTCGATAACGGGATTTTCGGCGATCGGGATACGGTTCACCGGCTTGATCAGCCGGAAACCGTATCACCCCACCCGGCCGACCCGCAGCGACAGCGGGAATCGGATCGGCCGCGCCCGCTCCGGCGCGCCCCACACCGCCGCGAGGTCGGCGGCGAACCGCTCGATCGCACCGCGGCCGGCGGCCGTCTCCATCGCCCGCACCGCCGACCATGTGTCGATGTAGCCGAGGAGATTGGCGAGCCGCCAATCGACGGTGATCGCCAGCTCTGGCGTCGCGATCTCGGGAAAGGGGAAGGGCAGGGTGCGGTAGCCGGCCTCGACGTGCCGCCGCTCGGGCGGCCAGTGCGGCGCGGTGTCCTCGCGGTAGAAGCGCTGCAGCACCGGGTCGATATCCGGCTCGGCGCAGAACACGCCATAGGCGATGAGCGCCAGCACCGCATTCGGCCGGGCGATGCGGCGGACCTCGGCATAGAAGGCGTCGAGGTCGAACCAGTGCGCCGCCTGCGCGACGGTGACGAGGTCGACGCTCGCCGCCGGCAGGCCCGAGGCTTCGGCCGGCGCCACGCGATAGGCGACGCTGGGATGCGGCGCCGCCTGGGCGATCTGCTGGGCGCTGGCGTCGGTTGCCACCACCTCGGCGAAGTGGCCGGCCAGCAGCACCGAGAGCTGGCCGGAGCCGCAGCCGGCATCGAGCACGCGCTGGCGCCCCGGCGCCAGACCGGCGAGCACGTCGCCAAGCTCGCGCGGATAGGTCGGGCGGTGCGCCGCGTAGCCGGCGGCGTGGCCCGAGAAATGATCCTTGAAGCCGGGCGCCGATGTCATGGCAGCGTGATCGCGCCGGTGCGCAGGCACGTCAAGGTTGTTTCCGGGATCACGAAGTGATCCTCAGGAAACCGCATCAAAGTCCGAGCCGGATGATTCGGCAGGGCTCGCCGGCCGCCGCCGCCGGGGCGAACGGCTCGCGCAGGATGCAGCAGTCGGCGGCGGCGAGCAGCGACAGAAGCGAGGAATCCTGCTCGGCGAACGGCGTGGCGGTGAGCGTGCCGTCCGGCTGGTGGGCGAGGGTGCCGCGCAGCAGTTCCGCCCGCTGGTCGCCGGCCGGCAGGCTCACGCCCAGCCGCGCCGGCTCGGTCTGCGGCAGGATGTCGGCGCGCCCGCCGAGCGCGCGCACCAAGGGCAGCAGGAACAGCAGCGCGCAGGTGAAGGCCGAGACCGGATTGCCGGGCAGGCCCAGCACCCGCATGCCGTCGCGCCGGCCGAAGATCAGCGGCCGGCCGGGGCGCAGCGCGATGCGCCAGAAGCCGAGATCGATGCCATCGGCCTCAAGCGCCCGGTGCACCATGTCGTGCTCGCCCACCGAGGCGCCGCCGGTGGTCACCAGCACGTCGGCGGCCATGCCGTGCGCCGCCTGCACGGCGGCCACGGTGGCCTCAAGCCGGTCCGGCACCAGCCCGAGATCGACCACTTCGGCGCCTTCGCCTTCCAGGGCTGCGGCGAGATACGGCCCGTTCGAGGCGACGATCTGCCCCTCGGCCGGGATCACCCCGGGCGGCACCAGCTCGTCGCCGGTCGAGACCAGCGCCACGCGCGGCCGGCGATGCACCGGCAGGGTCGGGTGGTTCATCGCCGCGGCCAAGCCGATGTCGCGGGCCGACAGGCGCCGCCCGGCCGGCAGCAGCACCCGGCCTTCGGAAAAATCGAGCCCGCGCTGGCGGATGTGGCGGCCGGGGTGCGGCACGGCCGCGATCAGCACGGCGTCGCCCTCGGCGGTGCAGTCCTCCTGCATCACCACGGTATCGGCGCCCTCCGGCACCACCGCGCCGGTGAAGATGCGCACCGCCTGGCCCGGCGCCAGCCGCCCGGCGAACGGCCGTCCGGCGGCCGAGACGCCGGCCAGCCGCAGCCGCGAGGGAGGCGCCGCAAGGTCGGCGTGGCGCACGGCATAGCCGTCCATCGCCGAGACGTCGCGGTCCGGCTGGGTGCGGCGGGCGCGGACATCGGCGGCCAGCACCCGGCCATGGGCGGCGGCAAGCGGGACGTCCTCGGCCGGCAAGGGCTGGGCGCCGTCGAGCACTCGGCGCTGGGCGTCGTCGAGCGCGATCAGCGTCACGGCGCGTCCTCGCCGGCGACGAACCGGCCGGAGGCGCCGCCGGACTTCTCGATCAGCCGGATGCCCTCGATGCGCATGCCGCGCTCGACCGCCTTGGCCATGTCGTAGACGGTGAGGCAGGCCACCGATACGGCCGTCAGCGCCTCCATCTCGACGCCGGTCTGGCCGCGGGTCTTGACCTCGGCGGTCACCACCACGCCGGGCAGGGTCTCGTCGGGCACGAGATCCACCGCCACCCTTGTCAGCAGCAGCGGGTGGCACAGCGGGATCAGCTCGTGCGTGCGCTTGGCCGCCATGATACCGGCGATGCGCGCGGTGCCCAGCACGTCGCCCTTTTTGGCGTCGCCGCGCAGCACGATCGCCAGCGTCTCCGCCGTCATGATCACCCGGCCTTCGGCGATGGCCACCCGGTCGGTGTCGGGCTTCCCCGACACGTCGACCATGCGGGCTTCGCCGGTGGCGGCGAGATGGGTGAGCGAGGAGCCCTTCGCCACGGCCGGGCTCACGCGGCGGCGGCGCCTGCCGGGGCGAGCAGGGCCTTGGTCGCCGCGGCGACGTCCTCCTGGCGCATCAGGCTCTCGCCCACCAGCAGGGTGCGGATGCCGACCTCGGCCAGCCGCGTCACGTCGACGGGGGTGAAGATGCCGCTCTCGCCGACCCGGATGCAGCCCTCGGGAATGGCCGGCGCCAGCCGCTCGGAGGTGGCGAGATCGACCTCGAAGGTCTTGAGGTTGCGGTTGTTGATGCCGACAAGCTCGGATTCCAGGCGCAGCGCCCGGTCGAGCTCGCGCCCGTCATGGACCTCCACCAGCACGTCCATCCGCCACTCGCGGGCGCAGGCGGCAAGCTCCGCCGCGCAGCCGTCATCGACCGCCGCCATGATGACCAGGATGCAGTCGGCGCCGAGCGCCCGCGCCTCGACCACCTGATAGGGATCGTAGAGGAAGTCCTTGCGCAGGGCGGGCAGCGCGCAGGCCGTGCGCGCCTGGGTGAGGAAAAGCGGCGCCCCCTGGAAGGAGGGGCCGTCGGTCAGCACCGACAGGCAGGCCGCGCCGCCCTCTTCATAGGCCGAGGCCAGCGCCGGCGGATCGAAGTCCGGCCGGATCAGACCCTTGGACGGGCTCGCCTTCTTGATCTCGGCGATCAGCGCCGTGTGGCCCGCGGCGATCTTCTCGCGGATTGCCCCGGCGAACGGGCGCACCGGCCCGGCATGGCGCGCCTCGCCCTCGATGTCCGAGAACGGCCGCTCGCGCTTGGCCTTGGCGATCTCGTCGCGCTTGTAGGCGCCGATGCGGGAGAGAATGTCGCTCATCTGGCCTCAACCATTGGACACGGTGATGAGCCGTTCAAGGCGGGCTTCTGCCGCACCCGTATCGAGCGAGGTCTTGGCCAGGGCGAAGCCCTGCGCCAGCGTGTCGGCCTTGCCGGCGACCACCAGCGCCGCGGCGGCGTTCATCAGCGCCACGTCGCGATAGGGGCCGGGCATGCCCTCCAGCACCTTGCGCAGCGCCACGGCGTTCTCGGCGGCATCGCCGCCGCGCAGCGAATCCGGCCTGGTGGGGGCAAGACCCACGTCCTCCGGCTTGATCTCGAAGGTGGTCACCTCGCCCTTGTCGAGGGCGGCGACCGCGGTCGGCCCGGTGGTGGTGATCTCGTCGAGCCCGTCGGAGCCGTGCACCACCCAGGCGCGCTCCGAACCGAGATTGGCCAGCACGTGCGCCAGCGGCTCGCACCAGTGGCGCGAGAACACGCCGACCATCTGACGCTTCACCCCGGCCGGGTTGGACAGCGGCCCGAGCAGGTTGAAGATGGTGCGGGTGCCGAGCTCGACCCGGGTCGGCCCGACATTCTTCATCGCCGGGTGGTGAGCCGGCGCGAACATGAAGCCGATGCCGGCCTCCTTGATGCAGGTCGAGATGCCGGCCGGCGGCAGATCGATCTTGACGCCGAGCGCCGTCAGCACGTCGGCGGCGCCCGAGCGCGAGGACAGCGCCCGGTTGCCGTGCTTGGCCACCGGCACGCCGGCGCCGGCAACGATGAAGGCGGCGCAGGTGGAGATGTTGTAGGAGCCCGAGGCGTCGCCGCCGGTGCCGACCACGTCCACCGCGCCGGGCGGCGCCTCGACCGGCAGCATCTTGGCGCGCATCGCCGAGACCGCGCCGGTGATCTCCTCCACCGTCTCGCCGCGTACCCGCAGGCCCATCAGCAGCGCGCCCATCTGCGAGGGGGTCGCCTCGCCGGACATCATCAGGCTGAACACATGGGCCGCTTCCTCGCGGGTCAGCGCGGCGCCGGTCGCGACCTTTCCGATCAGTTCCTTCAAGCGGTTCATCAGTGGCCCCTCTGCCGGACGGGGCGGCGCCCGCTCCGTGCGTTCCAGTCGGCGGCGAGATCGAGGAAGTTCTTCAGCAGCACGTGGCCGTGCTCGGAGGCGATCGACTCGGGATGAAACTGCACGCCGTGGACCGGAAGCTGACGGTGGGCGAGGCCCATGATCAGCCCGTCCGCCGTCTCGGCGGTCACGGCGAGGTCGGCCGGCAGGGAATCGCGCTCGACGATCAGCGAATGGTAGCGGGCACCCTGGAACGGGCCGTTGATGCCGCGGAACACGCCTGCGCCGGCGTGGCGGATCTCGCTGATCTTGCCGTGCATCGGCGCCGGCGCCCGGATCACCTTGCCGCCGAACACCTGCCCCATTGCCTGGTGGCCGAGGCAGACGCCGAGCATGGGTATGGTGCCGCTGGCCTTGGCGATCAGCTCGCAGCAGATGCCGGCCTCGTTGGGCGTGCAGGGGCCGGGCGACAGCACGATGGCGTCGGGATCGGCCGCCATCGCCGCCTCGACGGTGATCTCGTCATTGCGGATCACGTTGAGCTCGGCGCCGAGGTCGCCGAGATACTGGACCAGATTCCAGGTAAAACTGTCGTAGTTGTCGATCAGAAGGATCATGCGCTACCCACCCTCTCAGGCTGTAGCGCCTGGGCTTGGCGCCCGCAAGCGCTACGCGGTCGTCATCGCCGGGCTCATCCGGCCACGGCGGGCCATGAGCCCGGATGCGGCCACCGGCGCGCCCGGCCGCCTGCGGCGTCCTCCGCCTTCTTTCGCCTTGTGCGCCGGCTCGACTCCGGCCATTCCGAGACATTCCCGGCGGTCTCATCGCCCCGGCAAGTTTCTCCAGAGGACATTCATGCGTTTTGTCGCGCTTCTGTTTGTTGCGGTTCTAGGCTGGCTCGCGCCGCTTGCCTCCTTCGCCGAGGCGAGAACGGTGAATCTCACGCTTCTTCTGATGTGCGACATGTACAATCTGTCGCCGCAGAACGGACGCGGCGGCTATGCCAAGGTGGCGGGCGTGGTGGCGGCGGAGCGGGCGTCGGGCCGCAACGTCATTCTCGCCCATGCCGGCGACGCCTTCTCGCCGACCATGCTGTCCGGCTTCGATCAGGCGCGCAACGTCATCGAGCTGCTCAACGCCATCCGGCCGGACGTGTTCGTGCCCGGCAATCACGAGTACGATTTCGGCCCCGAGGTGTTCGCCCAGCGCGTCAGCGAGGCCCGCTTCCCGGTGGTGGCGGCCAATCTGCGCGACCGCGACGGCCGGCCGCTGGCGGGCATCGAGGACAACCGGGTGTTCGAGGTCGACGGCCTCAAGGTCGGCGTGGTCGGCCTGACCGCGACCGACTCGCCCCAGAAGTCCCAGCCCGGCGACCTCCAGTTCGCCGACAGCGTCGAGATGCTGCGCCGGCAGGCGGCCGACCTGCGGGCGAAGGGCGTCGACCTCGTGGTGGCGCTCGCCCACGCCAACCGCGACATCGACCTCAAGCTCTACGCCTCCGGCGCCGCCGACATCCTGCTGTCCGGCGACGACCACGATCTGTGGGTCCAGTATGACGGCCGGGTGGCCGCCGCCGAAGCCAAGCAGGACGGCGAGTACGTCATCGCCATCGATCTGGCGGTCGAGGTGGAGGAGGGCGCCGCCAAGCGGGCGGTGACATGGTGGCCCGACTTCCGCATCATCGACACCAAAGGCGCCGAAGCCGAGCCGCAGGTCGCCGCGCTGGTGAAGGCGTTCGAGGCCGAGCTCTCCCAGGAGTTCGACGTGCCGCTGGCCAAGGTCGCGGCTCCCTTCGACAGCCTCAACGCCACGGTGCGGACCGGCGAGGCGGCGATCGGCAATCTGTTCGCCGATGCCATCCGCAAGGCGAGCGGCGCCGACGCCGCCCTGCTCAATGGCGGCGGCTTCCGCGGCAACCGGCGCTACGAGGCAGGGACCGAGATCACCCGCCGCGACGTGCTGAAGGAGCTGCCGTTCAGCAACAAGACCGTGGTGCTGGAGGTGACCGGCGCCGAGCTGCGCGCCGCGCTGGAGCACGGGCTGGGCAAGCTCGGCGAGGCGTCCGGCCGCTTCCCGCAGGTGTCGGGCCTTGAGATCGCGGCGGTCGGGTCGCGCCCGGCCGGCCAGCGCATCGTCGCCATCCGTATCAAGGGCGCGCCGCTCGACGATGCCGCCCGCTACCGGCTCGCCACCAACGACTTCCTGATGAATGGCGGCGACGGCTACGACATGCTGCAGGCGGCCCGCCCGCTCTCCGGCGCGCGCGACGGCAAGCTGATGATCGCCGACGTGATGGCCTATCTGCGCAGCCTCGGCACGCTGGCGCCGAAGGTCGAAGGCCGCATCGCGGTCCGCGACAACTGAACCAGCAGGTGGCGGCGGCCGGCATGACCGCCGCCCGCCGCCCGCCGGAGCGGGCACGAACGCGCGGCGGTAGGCCGGTCCCGCCGGATTTCCCTGTGCGCTCAACGTCATACATCCTTCAGATTGCGGTCATCGATCTGTTGCGGGCCTTTCCTACCGTCTGTTCGCATTAACCGTTCCTTAACCGTGCGCTGTCGGCGCGGGGTGGCGTGCGCTCGCGTGCGCGCCGGCCCTCTCCCGACGCGTGCCATGCGACGAGACAGGCCCGCTCATGTCCACGACCCTCAGCGCCGGCGATATCGCGATCATCGGCATGAATGCCGACAACCCGGATGACTTCTCGTTCGTTCTGCTGACGGACGTGACGGCGGGCACCGAGATCACCTTCACCGACTCCGGCTGGAAGGCGTCCGGCGGGTTCCGCGCCAATGAGGGCGCCAAGAAATGGACTGCCGCGACCGATCTTTCGGCCGGCACCGTCATCAATTTCACGGCCGACGCCGCCCAGTTCACCACCGCCAATGACAGCTATGTCGGCACCTCCGGCCTGAGCCTGTCGACCGACGGCGACCAGCTCATCGCCTTCCAGGGCACCTCGTCCGCGCCGACGCTGCTGTTCGCGCTGTCGATCCACGGCAACGCCTTCAGCGACGCCACCGACGCGCAGTCGACGGCGCTGCCGGCCGGGCTCGTCGAGAACGTCACCGCCCTGGCGCGTGGCGCCGGCGCGCCGGGCGATGAATGGGACAACGTCGTCTATACCGGCCCGACCAGCGGCACCAAGACTGAGATTCTCGCGGCGATCGGCAATGCCGCCAACTGGTCCGGCAGCAACAGCAGCCTGACCCAGATCACCGCCGATTTCGCGGTGACATCCGAGGTTGCGTCCCAGACGGTCGGCTTCGCCGACGGGTCGCTGAGCGTCAGCGCGACCGAGGGCGATGCCGGCACCACCGTCTTCACCTTCACGGTCGAGCGCAGCGGCGGCACCACCGGCGAGGTCAGCTTCTCCGGCACCGTCGCGCTTGCCGGCGCAGATGCCGCCGACTTCGCGGGCGGCGCGCCCACCACCTTCAGCGGCACGATTCCGGCCGGCGCCAATTCGGCCACCGTCACCGTCAGCGTGGCCGGCGACACCGTGCCGGAGGACGCCGAGTCGTTCTCGCTCACCCTCACTACCGTCGCCAATGACGACGCGGCGATCGACATCTCGATCGACAGCGCGGCGGCCACCGCCCAGGCGACCATCCTCGACGATGACGCGGCGATCGGCGTCGATGTCGGCGGCATCACCATTCTCGACATGGCCGAGTCGCTGCAGGGCTCGGTCGAGACCCCGGTCGCCACCGAGTCGCTCACCGTGACGCGCAAGGGCGGCTGGGTCTCCGGCGACGGGGCAGGGGGCGCCGAGTCGATCGCCTTCGACGCCGCCAATGCCCGCGCCTATGTCACCAATGCCGCGGCCGACAAGGTCTCCATCCTCGACCTCTCCAACCCCTTCGCCCCGACCAAGATCGGCGAGATCGACCTTTCAACCTTGCCCGCCTATGGCGAGGTCAATTCAGTGGCGGTGAAGAACGGCATCATCGCCGTCGCCGTGCAGAACATCGATGGCGGCGAGTCGGGCCTGGTCGCGCTCTATGACGCCACCGGCACGCTGATCAAGACCATCACGGTCGGCGTGCTGCCCGACCAGCTCACCTTCAACAAGGATGGAACGCTGCTGCTGGTGGCCAACGAGGCCGAGCCCTACAACGACACGGCGGCCGGCGTGATCGAGAATGCCTCGGGCTCGGTGACGATCATCGATATGTCCGGCGGCGCCGCCACGGCGGATGTGCGCAACACCATCGGCTTCACGGCGCTCGACGGCAGCGAGGCGCTGCTCGCCACCCTCGGCATCAAGACCTACACCGGCACGGCGGCCGGCGCGGTGCCGACCGCCTCGCAGGACATCGAGCCGGAATACATCGCGGTGTCGCCGGACGGCACCAAGGCCTATGTCACGCTGCAGGAGGTGGATGCGGTGGCGGTGATCGACCTCGCCGACGCCGCGGCCGACAAGCCGGTGTCGATCCTGCCGCTGGGCTATGTCGATTTCAGCCTGCCCGGCAACGAGGCCGACTTCTCCGACCGCGACGGTGCGGGCAACACGGCCTCGATCTCGGTCGGCAACGACCCGGTGAAGGGCCTGCTGCAGCCCGACGCCATCGCCTCGTTCGAGATCGGCGGCGTGACCTATTTCATCACCGCCAATGAGGGCGACTCGCGCATCGTCAATGGCGGCGCCGACGGCTACAACGAGGCGCGGGCCTCGGCGGTGACCGGCGGCACGGCGCCGGCGGATTATGCGCGGCTCAATCTCGACACCACCTGGTCGAGCGCGACCGATCTCTATTCGTTCGGCGGCCGCGGCTTCTCGATCTTCCAGCAAAATGACGACGGCACCATCGTCAAGATCGAGGAGACCGGCGGCGACTTCGAGCAGATCATCGCCGCGCTTCCCAACGCCTCGGCGGTGTTCAACGGCGAGAATGGCGGCGGCTTCGACACCCGCTCCGACAACAAGGGCGCCGAGCCGGAAGGCGTCGCGGTCGGCGAGGTCAATGGCAAGACCTACGCCTTCGTCGCGCTGGAGCGCATCGGCGGCATCATGGTCTGGGACGTCTCCACGCCGTCGGATGCCAAGTACGTCACCTATCTCGCGCCGACCAGCGAGGACTACGGCCCGGAGGTGATCACCTTCGTCTCGGCCGCCGACAGCCCGACCGGCCGCGCCTTCGTGATGACGGCCAACGAGGTTTCGGGCTCCGTCACCGTCTATGACCTCGAAGACCCGGCGGTGACCAAGATCAGCGCGATCCAGGGCGAGGGCGCGTCCAGCGCCATGGCCGGCCAGACCGTGACGGTCGAGGCCATCGTGGTCGGCGACTTCCAGAATGGCGACGCCGACGGCGCGCGCAACCTCAACGGCTTCTACCTGCAGGAGGAGGCGTTCGACGCCGACGGCAACCCGCTCACCTCCGAGGGCATCTTCATCTATGGCGGCTCGGTGGACGTGAATGTCGGCGACCGCGTGCGCGTCACCGGCAAGGTGAGCGAGTATTACGGCCTCACCGAAATCACAGCCTCCAGCATCACCGTTCTGGAAGCGAACGCGGTTGCCGACATCAACACGATGGCGGTCGAGATCGACCTGCCGGCGGCGGATGCGACGCTGAGCCAGGACGGCGACTGGCAGCCTGACCTCGAAGCCTATGAGGGCATGCTGGTCACCATTCCCGAGACGCTGACCGTCACCGAGCAGTACAATCTCGACCGCTTCAACGAGATCAAGCTGGTGGCGGGCGAGCGCCCCGAGCAGTTCACCCAGGAGAACGCGCCGGACGCCGAAGCCTACCAGGCCTATCTGCAGGCGCTCGGCGCCCGCACCATCACCTATGATGACGGCCTCAACGTCCAGAACACCGCCATCACCAATCTCGACGGCTTCGGCCCGGTCTACAACACCGACACGGCGCCGCGCATGGGCGACACCGTGACCGGGCTCACCGGCGTGCTCGACTATCAGTGGGCCGGCAACTCCGCCTCGGGCGCGACCTGGCGCGTCCGCTCGGTCGAGGACGGCACCAACACCTTCGAGGATGGCGCGAATGCGCGCACCGACACGCCGGCCGATGTCGGCGGCGACCTCAAGGTCGCCTGCTTCAACGTGCTGAACTACTTCGTCACGCTCGACAATGGCGCGACCACGGCGATCGGTGCGGAGCCGCGCGGTGCCAACACGGCGGAAGAGTTCGCCCGCCAGACCGACAAGCTGGTCAATGCGCTGATCGCCATCGACGCCGACGTGCTGGCGCTGATCGAGCTGGAGAACGACTTCCGCGAAGGCTCGTCCGGCAACGCGATCGAATATCTCGTCGATGAGCTCAACGCCGTGCTCGGCGCCGGCACCTACGACTGGGTGCGGCCCGGCCAGCAGTTCGTCGGTACCGACGCCATCGCCGTCGGCTTCATCTACAAGCCCTCGGTGGTCGAGGTGTCGATCGGCACCACGATCGAGATCCTCGACGACTCCGATCTGGCGGCGCTCGGCCTTGGCGATCTCTTGGGACTGAGCACGGTCGGCGGCATCTTCGACGGCGCGAACACCAGCCGCAACGCGCTGGCGGTGACCTTCACCGAACTCGCGACCGGCGAGGAATTCACCGCCATCGCCAATCATCTCAAGTCGAAGAGCGGTAGCGGCACCGGCGCCGATGCCGACCAGCTCGACGGCCAGGGCGCTTGGCAGAATCAGCGCGAGCTGGCGGCCACCGCGCTCACCGCTTGGGCGGCGAGCGATCCCACCGGCTCGGGCGATACCGACATCCTCCTGCTCGGCGACTTCAACGCCTACGCTATGGAGGATGCGATCGGCATCATCGAGGACGCCGGCTACGAGGATCTGCAGGCGCGCGAAGGCAACGCCTATTCCTACGTGTTCGACGGCCAGACCGGCACGCTCGACTACATCTTCGCCAGCACGAGCCTTGCTTCGCAGGTCACCGGCGTCACCACCTGGCACATCAATGCCGATGAGGCCGACGCCCTCGACTACAACACCGACTATGGCCGCGACACCGCCATCTACGATGCGGACACCGCTGTTCGCGTCTCCGACCACGATCCGCTGATCATTGGACTCGATCTCACGGAGACCCCGCAAGTGACCTACACGCTCCAGATCCTGCACGCCTCGGACTTCGAGGCCGGTCTGAAGGCGGTCGACCGCGCCGGCAACTTCGCCGCCATCGTCGACTATCTCGAAGAGACCTACGCCAACTCGATCACCCTGTCGTCGGGCGACAACTTCATCCCCAGCCCGTTCTTCAGCGCCGGCAGCGACGCCTCGCTGAAGGAGGTCTACGAGACCGCGCTTGAAACCTATTACGGCCTGCCCACCGGCACGCTGAACATCTCGCCCGGCTTCGGCACCGCCGACATGACGATGCTCGACATCATCGGCGTGCAGGCGTCGGCGATCGGCAATCACGAGTTCGACGCCGGCACCAAGGCGTTCGCCGACATCATCAAGCAGACCGCGACCTACCCCGGCGCGCAGTTCCCGTATCTCGCCGCCAATCTGACCTTCTCCGGCGACAGCAATCTGGCCTCGGTCTACACCGGCACCATCCAGGATGCGGCGAACTATTCCGGCTTCCCGCCGGCCGCCACGATCGGCAAGAAGATCGCGCCCGCCACCATCATCGAGGAGGGCGGCGAGAAGATCGGCATCGTCGGCGCCACCACCCAGATCGTCGAGGCCATCTCCTCGACCGGCGGCGTCGAGGTGATCGGCGATGACGTGAACGACATGGCGGCGCTGGCGGCCATCCTGCAGCCGACCATCGACGCCCTGCTCGCCCAGGGCATCAACAAGATCATCCTGGTCAGCCACCTGCAGCAGCTTGCGCTCGAACAGGAGCTGGCGCCGCTGCTGCACGGCGTCGACGTCATCGTCGCCGGCGGCTCGCACACGCTGCTGGCCGATGAGCAGGACACGCTGCGCACCGGCGACAGCGCGGCCGGCGAATATCCGATCGTCACCACCAATGCCGACGGCAAGACCACGCTGATCGTCAACACCGACGGCGAATACTCCTATGTCGGCCGCCTCGTGGTCGATTTCGACGAGAATGGCGACGTCGTCTACACGCCCAACACCGCGGTCAACGGCGCCTACGCCACCACCGACGAGGTGGTCGACAGCCTCTATGCGGACGTGATCGACGTCGATGCCGATGGCGACATCGATGCCGACGACGCCAATCCGTTCGCCGAGGGCAGCCGCGGCGATCTCGTCGACGACATCGCCCAGGCGGTCGGCGCGGTGATCGACGCGCAGGACGGCAACATCTTCGGCTCCACCGACGTCTATCTCGAAGGCCGCCGCTCGGAGGCGCGCACCGAGGAGACCAATCTCGGCGATCTCACCGCCGACGCCAATCTGTGGTACGCGCAGAAGGTCGATGCCACGGTGATGGTGTCGATCAAGAATGGCGGCGGCATCCGCGACTCGATCGGCACCGTCTACGCGGTCGGCGACGATGCGGTGGAGAGCCCGCCGGTCGCCAATGCGGAGGTCGGCAAGCAGGAAGGCGATGTCTCGCAGCTCGACATCGCCAACTCGCTGCGCTTCAACAATTCGCTGTCGCTGGTCACCGTCACCGCCGCCCAGCTTCTGCTGGTTCTCGAGCACGCGGTGGCCGCCACCACGGCGACCGCCACGCCGGGCCAGTTTGCGCAGATCGGCGGCATCGCCTTCTCGTTCGACAAGGATCTGCCGGCCGGCAACCGCGTGCTGTCGGCGGCGATTCTCAACGATGACGGCGTTCCGGCCATCGCCCTGGTTGCGAATGGCGAGCTTGTCGTCGATGCCGACATGGCGATCCGGGTTGTCACCCTGAGCTTCCTGCTCACCGGCGGCGACAGCTATCCGTTCGCGAGCTTCATCGCCGCGGATCCGGCCTTCGCCAACGTCGTCAATCTGACGCCGGATCTGGTGCCGGATGCCGGGCAGGTGGCGACCTTCGCCGCCGAGGGCACCGAGCAGGATGCGTTCGCCGAATACATGGCGGCGACCTATTCCGACACGCCCTACGCTGTCGCCGACACCGACCGGGCGAACGACACCCGCATCCAGAACCTCGACTATCGCGGCGACACGGTGCTGCAGGCCGCGGCCCAGACGGTGCACGGCGATGCCGGCAACAACACGCTCACCGGCGCGCTCGGCAACGACATCCTGTGGGACGGCACCGGCAACGACACGCTGATCGGATATGATGGCAACGACTATCTGATCGGCGGCGCCGGTGCCGACGTGCTGGTCGGCGGAGCGGGCATCGACACGGCGGTCTTCTCCACCGCCGGCTCGGGCGTCACGGTCAACCTCGCGACTGGGCGTGGGAGCGGCGGCGACGCCGAGGGCGACACCTATGACAGCATCGAGCAGATCATCGGCTCGGCCTATGGCGACACGCTCACCGGCGACGACGGCGACAACGTCTTCCAGGCCGGGGCCGGCAACGACACGGTGAATGGCGGCGGCGGCAACGACATCATCTATGCCGGTGCTGGCGCGGACGCGCAGAATGGCGGCGCGGGCATCGACCGCGTGGTCTACTCCGCCTCGGCCACGGGCGTGACGGTGAACCTCGCCACCGCGCAGGGCAGCGGCGGCGATGCCGAGGGCGACACCTTCAGCGGCATCGAGCAGGTCATCGGCTCCGAGCACGCCGATACGCTGATCGGCGACGGCGCCGACAATGCGCTGAAGGGCGGTGCCGGCAATGACCGGCTGGATGGCGGCACCGGCAACGACATCCTGATCGGCGATGCGGGGGCGGACACCTTCGTGTTCAACGCCGGCTTCGGCATCGATCAGGTGAAGGACTTCGCGGCGGGCACGGACAAGATCGAGTTCTCGACCGAGGTGTTCGCCGACTTCGCCGCGGTCCAGGCGGCGATGGTGGATACCGGCAGCGGCTATCTCGCGATCTGGGCCGATTACGGCACCAATGGCGTGGGGCTGTGGGGCGTCACCGCGGCCCAGCTCACCGCCGACGACTTCCGCTTCGTGTGATCGAACTGTGCGAGGCCCCGGCCCGCAAGGGCCGGAGCTTCACACGGTTTCCAGCGGAGTTGCTCGAAAGGCCTAATGGCCGGGAGCCGCGCTCCCT
Source organism: Blastochloris tepida (assembly GCF_003966715.1). Taxonomy (NCBI): domain Bacteria; kingdom Pseudomonadati; phylum Pseudomonadota; class Alphaproteobacteria; order Hyphomicrobiales; family Blastochloridaceae; genus Blastochloris; species Blastochloris tepida. Next base: position 2,493,385 of record NZ_AP018907.1, on the reverse strand, counting down.
TTCCCTCTCCCACAAGCGCCTGCGCCCGGGCGGGAGAGGAAAGAGTAGGCCGTATCAATCGCCCAGGCGCTGCCTCACTGCCCGCGGCCGGCTCCGGCGGCGAAGCGGCGCGCCTCCTCGGCGGCGCGGAACTGCGCCTTCGCCTTGTTGACGCATTCGGCCTGCTCGCTCGCCGGCACGCTGTCATGGACGATGCCGGCCCCGGCCTGCACATACATGCGGCCGTCCTTCACCACCGAGGTGCGCAGCACGATGCAGGTGTCCATGTCGCCGTCCGCGCCGAAATAGCCGATGGCGCCGGCATAGGGGCCGCGCTTGTCCTTCTCCAGCTCGTCGATGATCTGCATCGCCCGCACCTTGGGCGCGCCCGACACCGTGCCGGCCGGGAAGCCCGCCACCAGCGCATCGAGCGCATCGCGCTTGGGATCGAGCCGCCCCTCGACATTGGAGACGATGTGCATGACGTGGCTGTAGCGCTCGATGAAGAACTTGTCGGTGACGGAGACCGAGCCGATCGACGACACCCGGCCAACATCGTTGCGGCCGAGATCGAGCAGCATCAGATGCTCGGAGATCTCCTTGGGGTCGGCGAGAAGCTCGGCTTCCAGCGCGTGGTCCTCGGCCTGGGTGGCGCCGCGCGGCCGGGTGCCGGCGATCGGCCGGATCGTCACCTTGCCGTCGCGCAGCCGCACCAGGATCTCGGGCGACGAGCACACCACCGAGAAGTCGTCGAAGGCGAGATAGACCAGGAACGGCGCCGGATTGACCCGGCGCAGCGCCCGGTAGAGCGCGAACGGCGGCAGCGTGAACGGCGCCTCGAACCGCTGCGCCAGCACCACCTGGAAGATGTCGCCGGCGAGGATGTACTCCTTCGCCTTCGCCACCATCGCGTGATACTCCTCCGGCGTGGTGTTCGACGTCATCTCCGCCGTGAGGCAGGAGAGGTCGGCGGCCGGCGGCGTCTTGTCGAGCGCGGCATCGAGCCGCTCGACCATCTCGGTCAGCCGGTCGACGGCGCGGGCATAGGCTTGGCTCGGGCTCACGCCCGCCGCCGGGCGCACCGGCGTCACCATCGTGATCTCGTCGCGCACCGCATCGAACACCACGACGACGGTCGGGCGGATGAGGATGGCGTCGGGCACGCCGATCGGGTCCGGCTTGTCGGAGGGCAGCTTCTCCATCAGCCGCACCATGTCGTAGCCGAGATAGCCGAAGATGCCGGCCGCCATCGGCGGCAGGCCGGGCGGCAGGTCGATCGCCGATTCGCCGACCAGCGCCCGCAGCGCCTGCAGCGGCGGCTCGGCGCACGGCTCGAAGGCGTCGGGCCGGGTGAGGGCGTGGCGGTTGATCTCGGAGGACGTGCCCCGGCAGCGCCAGATCACGTCCGGCGCCAGCGCCAGGATCGAGTAGCGGCCGCGCACCGCGCCGCCCTCCACCGATTCGAGCAGCACCGCATTGGGCCGCCCGTCGGCGAGCTTCAGGAAGGCGGAGACCGGGGTTTCGAGGTCGGCGACCAGGGTCGTCCACACCACGCTCGGCCGGTCGGCCGGAAACGCCTCGATGGCGGGCTCGATCTTCAGCATGGCATGACTTCGGCTTGTCTGGGCTGGTCTTGGTTTGGGCTTGGAATGGGGCTTGAAGCGAGGCTTTTCTTGGCTGCGGCGTGTCGCGCCTTCGCGGGCGCAACGGCGCAGGCGGGCGGATCGCCTGCCCGCGCGCGTGGCCGGGGCGGATCAGGAGCCGGCGTCGCGGCCGACGATCTGGTTGAGGATCCGGGTGTTGACCGTCACGCCGAGCTCGATCTCCAGCCCGGTGACGAACTGGGCGAGCAGGTCGTCCTCCAGGGCGCGGCGCAGATCGGCCTGCAGCCGCTCGGGCATCTTGCTGGCATCGGGCGTGCGCGCCTCGACGACGCGGATCACCAGACGGGACACCGCGTCCTCGCCGGGCGCGGAGACCGCGGTGCCCGGGGCGGTGGTGAACACCGCGGCGACGGCGGCCTCCGGCAGCTCCTTGGTGCCGGCCCGGCGCACCTCGGCCACGGTCGAGACGGTGAGGCCGAGCGCCTTGGCGGCCGTCTCCAGCGTCTGGCCGGACTCGAGCCGTTCGAGCAGGTCATCGGCCTTGGCCTTCACCCGTTCGGCCGCCTGCTCCTCCTGCCAGCGCGCCAGCACCTGCGCCTTGGCCTCGTCGAAGCTGCGGTCGCGGGCCTTGGTGATGCCGGCCACCTCGTACCAGACGAAGCCGTTGCTGCCGAGCTGGACCGGGTCGTTCTCCACCCGCAGCTCGGTCTTGAACACGCCTTCCAGCACCTCGTCGCGGGCGGGGAAGGCGGGAACCTGCTTGCCATCCATGTCGCGGCCGGAACGGTCGACCGCCTCGACGGTCTCGACCGGCAGGCCGAGCTTGGCGCCGACCTCGGCCAGCGTCAGGCCGGCGGCGCGCTCGTCCTCCACCTTGTCGTGGCGGTCGAGCAGCTCGCGCTTGGCGCGCTCGCCGGCGATCTGCTGGCGAATCTGGCCGGACACCTCCTCGAACGGCTTGGACTGCGCCGGCTGCACCTTGAGCGCGCGCACCAGCACGTGGCCGAACCGGCCCTGGATCGGCTGGCTCACCGTCCCCTCGGCCAGCGCGAAAGCGGCCTCGGCGACCGTGGGGTCGAGAATCCCGGCGCGGGTCACCGTGCCCAGCTCGATGTCCGCCGGCTTCAGGCCGCGGGCGGCCGCCACGCTCTCGAAGCTCTCGCCGCCGGCGATCTTGGCACTGGCGGCCTTGGCCTCGTCGGCGGTGGGGAACACGATCTGCTGCAGGGTGCGCTGCTCGGGCGCGCCGAACCGGTCGCGGTGGGCGTCGAAATAGGCGCGCACGTCGGCGTCGGTCACCTCGACCGCCTTCGACAGCGTCTCGACGGTGACCGGCAGCACCACCACCTTGCGGTATTCCGGCGCCCGGAACGCGGCCTTGCGCTCCTCGAAATAGGCCTTGAGCACATCGTCGGCCGGGGCCGCGATGGTGCCGGCGGCGGTGCGGTCGAGGGTGACGAACTCGACCTTGCGCGTCTCGTTGCGGAAGGTGTCGACGAGGCTGGCGAGCGTGTGCGGCACCTCGGCCGAGCCGCCGATGGCGCGGGCGAGCTGCTGGCGCAGCGCGAGCTTGCGCTCGGCGTCGATGTAGGTCAGCTCGGAATAGCCGTTGGAGCGCAGCACCTGATCGAACAGATTGCGGTCGAACTGGCCGCTCGGCCCACGGAAGGACGGATTGTCGTGGATGCGGCGGATCAGCTCCTCGTCGCCGATGCCGAGACGAAGCTGGCGGGCGCGCTCGTCCAGGGCGGCCTCGGCCAGCACTTCGGCGAGCATCTGCCGGTCGAAGCCGTACGCCCGCGCCTGATCCGGCGTTATCGGCCGGCCGGCCTGACGGCCGAGCGCCTGAAGCCGCTGATTGTAGATCTGGCGGAAACTCTCGGTCGAAATGTCGGTCGAGCCGACCGTGGCGACGTTGCGCTGGCCGAAGCCGCGGAAGATGTCGCCGATGCCCCAGATGGCGAACGACACCACCAGGAGGCTGAGGAAAATCTTGGCGACCCAGCTCGCCGCGCCTTTTCGCAAGGACTGGAGCATTGACCGAAATCCGGATTCCAAATGAAAACAGGCGGCGCGCGCCGCCCTTTGGTTCCTACCATAGGGGCACGCTGCGCCAGGAGCAATCCGACGTGCTCGCGGCCGCAAGACCGGCTATGCCTGAGCGATAAAGAGGTGGGGGAGACATCATGGTGGCGCCGCGCCGCCCGCTGGTTGCGGGCAATTGGAAGATGAACGGGTTCCGGGCTTCGATCGCCGAATTCCGCTCGGTGGCGGCGGCGGTGGCCGGCGGGGCGGCCGGGCGCGCCGAGGTGCTGGTGTGCCCGCCCTTCACGCTGGTGGCCGAGTTTGCCGCCGAGCCGCGCGAGGCGGTGGAGGTCGGCGCCCAGGACTGCCACGCCAAGCCCTCCGGCGCCCACACCGGTGATATCTCGGCGGAAATGCTGAAGGATGCCGGCGCCGGCGCGGTCATCGTCGGCCATTCCGAGCGTCGCGCCGACCATGGCGAGAGCGACGCGGTGGTCCACGCCAAGGCGGCGGCGGTCCGCCGGGCCGGGCTCGTCGCCATCGTCTGCGTCGGCGAGACCCGCGCCGAGCGCGAGGCCGGCCACACGCTGGAGGTGGTGCGCCGCCAGCTCGACGGCTCGGTGCCCGAGGGCGCCACCGCCGCCGACACGGTGATCGCCTACGAGCCGGTGTGGGCGATCGGCACCGGCCTCACCCCCACCACCGCCGACGTGGCCGAGGTCCACGCCATGATTCGCGACCGGCTGGTCGAGCGTTTCGGCGCCGAAGGGCAGGGCATCCGCATCCTCTATGGCGGCTCGGTGAAGCCGGACAACGCGGCCGAGCTGATGGCGGTGGCCAATGTCGATGGCGCCCTGGTCGGCGGCGCCAGCCTCAAGGCGGCCGATTTCCTGGCGATTGCCGGGGTCTACCGGTAAAGGCGGCTGGTCGTCCCCGGCGCGCCTCGCGACAGCGAGGCGCGGGAAGGGGACCCATGCCCGGTGCCGGGTCCCTGATCCCGGCATTCTCCCTGCTACCGCATTCGCGCGGGTGGAAATGCCCGAAGCGATCGTGTAAGAGCCGCACCAACCGTGGTCCGGCCGCGGGCGTGCCCTTCCGATCGGGTCCGCCCCGGCCTATTTGCTTTGAGTCATGCAGACCGTTCTCATCGTCATCCACCTGATGGTCGTGCTCGCGCTGGTCGGGGTCGTGCTCCTGCAGAAGTCGGAGGGCGGCGGCCTCGGCATGGGCGGTGGCGGCGGCTTCATGTCCTCGCGCGGCACCGCCAACGTGCTGACCCGGACCACCGCCATCCTGGCCGCCATCTTCTTCAGCACCAGCCTGGCGCTGTCGATGCTGGCCGGCTACAGCCGCGAGCCCACGTCGATCCTCGACAAGGCGGGCGCGCCGGCCGGGGCGCCGGCATCGGCACCGGCTGAAGGTCAGGGCATCCTCGACCAGATCAAGCCGCCGGGACCGCCGCAGCCGCCGGTCTCGCGCTGAACGCCCGCGGGTCTTCCGCAGGGTCTCCAAATTCATCCGGCAAGCGGCCCTGCCGCTCGCCAAAACGAGATGGGCGGGCTAAAACCTGACTCCCATGGCGCGGTACGTTTTCATCACCGGCGGCGTGGTCTCCTCGCTCGGCAAGGGTCTTGCCTCGGCCGCACTCGCCGCCACTCTGGAGGCGCGCGGCTACAAGGTCCGCCTGCGCAAGCTTGACCCGTACCTGAACATCGACCCGGGCACGATGAGCCCGTATCAGCACGGCGAGGTGTTCGTCACCGACGACGGGGCGGAGACCGACCTCGACCTCGGCCATTACGAGCGCTTCACCGGGCGTCCGTGCACCCGCATGGACAACATCACCACCGGCCGGATCTATCAGGAGATCCTGCTGAAGGAGCGGCGCGGCGACTATCTCGGCGCCACCATCCAGGTGATTCCCCACGTCACCAACGCCATCAAGGACTTCATCCTGGCCGGCAACGACGATTTCGACTTCGTGCTGGTCGAGATCGGCGGCACGGTCGGCGACATCGAGGGCCTGCCGTTCTTCGAGGCGATCCGCCAGCTCGGCAACGAGCTGCCGCGCAACCACGCCGTCTACATCCATCTGACGCTCTTGCCCTACATCCCGTCCGCTGGGGAACTCAAGACCAAGCCGACCCAGCATTCGGTGAAGGAGCTGCGCTCGATCGGCATCCAGCCCGACATCCTGCTCTGCCGCACCGACCGGCCGATCCCCAAGGAGGAACGGCGCAAGCTCGCGCTGTTCTGCAATGTGCGGGAGACGGCGGTGATCGAGGCGCGCGACGTCGATTCGATCTACGCCGTGCCGCTCGCCTATCACGCCGAGGGCTTCGACGTGGAGGTGCTGCACGCCTTCGGCATCGACCCCGGCGCGGAGCCCGACCTCACGCGCTGGGAGAAGATCACCCAGCGCATCCGCAATCCGGAAGGCTCGGTCACCATTGCCATCGTCGGCAAGTACACCGGGCTGAAGGACGCCTACAAATCGCTGATCGAGGCGCTCAGCCACGGCGGCATCGCCAACAATGTGAAAGTGTCGCTCGACTGGATCGAGAGCGAGATCTTCGAGAACGAGGATCCGGCGCCGTTCCTGGAGCACGTCAACGGCATCCTGGTGCCCGGCGGCTTCGGCGTGCGCGGCACCGAGGGCAAGATCCGGGCGGCCCGCTTCGCCCGCGAGCGGCGGGTGCCCTATTTCGGCATCTGCCTCGGCATGCAGATGGCGGTGATCGAGGCGGCGCGCAATCTCGCCGGCATCGAGGACGCCGGCTCGTCCGAGTTCGGCGCCACCAATGAGCCGGTGGTCGGCATGATGACCGAGTGGCTGCGCGGCAGCGACCTGGAGCGGCGCAAGGCCGGCGGCGACCTCGGCGGCACCATGCGGCTCGGCGCCTATGCCGCGTTGCTGCGGCCGGGCAGCCGGGTGTCCGCCATCTACGGCAAGACCGAAATCTCGGAGCGCCACCGCCATCGCTACGAGGTCAACATGTCCTACCGCGACCGGCTGGAGCAGGTGGGCCTCGCCTTCACCGGCATGTCGCCGGACGGCATCCTGCCCGAGATCATCGAATATCCCGAGCACCCGTGGTTCGTCGGCGTGCAGTTCCACCCCGAGTTGAAGTCGCGCCCGTTCGATCCGCACCCGCTGTTCGCCTCCTTCATCGCGGCGGCGGTGGTGCAGAGCCGGCTGGTGTGACCGCCGGACCGGCTTGCGGGATGTCACACCGCCGCCGCGACCGGATCGCGCGCCGGGCGCGTGCACAGTTCGTATCGTACGACGCGATTTTATGACGCGAATGCCGGTCCGCGGCTCAGCACTTCATAAACCAGCGGTCGAAAATCTCGCCGTGGCTGCGGATCGTGGCAAGACGGCGCCAAGGATCACCATGGGATCACCATCGTCTTGCATGTAGTGTGCGTCGTTTGATTTGCGGCGGTGGCGCGGCGGATGGGGCGGACCAGCGGATCCTTCATGATACGGTCTCCGGATGACCGGCTTGGACCGGCCGCCGGCCGGAGCCAGCCGTCCTGTCCTGTCCCGTGCGGGAGAGGGCCGGTCCCGCCGGCGGGGCGCCGAGCGGCTGCCCGCGCCGGGGTTTCCATTTCAGGGTTTATGCCGGGGTTCGGTCACTACGGGAGGCTGGGGTGAAACCGAAGCTCGCTTCGCCGACGCTCAACGCCCTGCGGCCGCTGCTGCCGGCCTATGCCGGCCTGTTCGCGCTGAGCCTGTTCCTGCCGTTTCTCTATTTTTCCGCGCCGCTGTTCGTGTCGCAGATCATGGAGCGGGTGACGACCAGCCGCAGCGAGCTGACGCTGTTCTTCCTTGCCATCATCGCGCTGTTCCTGCTGTCGGTTCACGCCTTTCTCGAATGGGTGCGCCAGAAGGCGCTGCGGCGGATCGGCGCCGACATCGACCAGCGTCTTGGCCTCGTCCTGTTCGACGCGATGCACCGGCCGCGCCCGGCGGCGGGGTTGAACGCCTCGCCCTCGACGCTGAACGATTTCAACATTGTGCGCGACACGCTCTCCAGCACGTCGGTGTCGGCGGTGTTCGACGCGTTCTGGTCGCCGCTGTTCATCATTGCGATGGCGCTGGTCCATTGGGTGTTCGGCCTCTACGCCCTGCTGATGGTGGTGTTCTCCGCGGCGATGAGCCTGCTGAACGCCGCGCTGGTGAAGAACGACAATGAGCGTTTCCAGCGCATGTCCGGCAAGGCGGCCGAATTCGGCTTCGCGGTGACGCGCAATGTCGAGACGGTGCGGGCGCTCGGCATGCTGCCGCGCCTGCGCGACCGCTGGTACGACCTGCACGGCCGCATGCTGGGCTGGCAGCAGGCGGCGGCGCGGCCGAACGACATCATCGCAGCCGTCGTGCGCTTCGTGCGCAACGCCCAGATGGTGCTGATCTATGTCATCGGCATCATCCTGTTTTTGCAGCAGGAGGTGTCGACGTCGGTGGTCTTCATCGCCATGATCGTGATGCTGCGCGCGATGGGGCCGATCGACTCGCTGATCACCAACTGGCGCTCCTATGCCGGCTTCGCCTCGGCGCTCAGCCGGGTCGATGCCATTCTCAAGGACGCCACCCAGCAGACAAACAGGATCTCGCTGCCCGGCCTGTCCGGCCCGCTGGTGGTCTCGCGCGTGTTCGCCAGCGCGCCGGGCGGCGACAAGCCGATCCTCACCGACGTGTCGTTCTCGGTGGCGCAGGGCCGCACCGTCGGCATCGTCGGCCCCAGCGGCGCCGGCAAGTCGTGTCTGGCGCGCGTGCTGGTCGGCGTCTGGCCGCCGCGCCGCGGCAGCATCGCCATCGGCGACCACGATCTGTCCCACTGGAACGAGGACGATCTCGGCCAGCAGATGGGCTATATGCCGCAGGACGTCGAGCTTCTGCCCGGCACGATCGCCGAGAACATCGCCCGCTTCGATCCGAAGGCGGCCGAGGACAGCTCCGGCATCATCGCCGCCGCCGAGCTCGCCGGCATCACCGATCTCATCAAGTTGCTGCCCGAGGGCTACAATACCCGCGTCGGACCGGGCGGCCACGTGCTGTCGGGCGGCCAGCGCAGCCGCATCGCGCTCGCCCGCGCCGTCTACGGCATGCCGAGCTTCATCGTGCTGGACGAGCCGAACTCGAACCTCGACGCGCTCGCCGAGCAGTCGCTGATGACCATGCTGCAGAAGCTGCAGGCGATGCAGAGCACGGTGCTGATCGTGACGCACAAGCTCAACATCCTCAATTATTGCGACGACGTGCTGGTGCTCAATGCCGGCACCGTGCAGGCGTTTGGCACCCGCGACCAGATCGTCGACCGCATCCCGCGCATCCGCAGCCAGCCGAACCTGATGGTCATCGAGGGATCGGCGGAAGGACGGAGGTCCTGACATGGACGAGCAGCGCATCGAGCTTCTTCCGGCGCCGCCCGTCTCGACCGATTGGCGCAGGCTGCTCTTGATCGGCTTCGCCGTGGTGTTCTTCACCTTCTTCGTGCTCGGCGGCTGGGCGGCGATCGCGCGGCTCGATGCCGCCGTGGTGGCGACCGCCAAGATTTCGGTGGAGTCCAACCGCAAGACGGTGCAGCACCTCGAAGGCGGCATCGTGAAGGAAATCCTGGTGCGCGACGGCGACGCCGTGAAGGAAGGCGACGTGCTGGTGCGGCTCGATCCGACGCGCAGCGAGGCGACCAGCCGCGCCTATCGTCAGCAGCTCGCCATCGCGCTGGCGCTGGAGGCGCGCCTCGCCGCCCAGCGCGACATGCTCGACAAGGTGGCGTTTCCCAAGGAGGTGCTCGACATGCGCGGCGACCCGCAGGTCGCCGTCGCGATAAGCGACAATCAGCGCCAGTTCGAGAACCGCCGCGAGACGCTGACGCGCGGCATCGACGTCATCGAGCGTCAGATCGTGCAGGTCCGCCAGGAGATCGAGCAGTCGCAGGTCGATGTGCGGTCTGCCCAGGAGCGCGTCGCCACCATCAATCGCGAATTGCCGAACCTGCGCCGCCTGCTGGAGCGCGGCCTCGTGCCGCTGCCGCGGGTGACGGCGCTGGAGCGCGAACTGTCGCAGGCCCAGGGCGCGCTCGACAATGGGCGGCTGTCGATCGACAAGGGCAAGGCCAAGACCGGCGAATATCAGGCGCGCATCGAGCAGCTTCGCCAGGAGTACCGCCAGGAGGCCGCGAACCTGCTGCCCGACGTGCAGCGCACCATCGGCGACGCCCGCCAGCAACTGGTGATCGCCAGCGATGCGCTGCGCCGCATCGACATCAAGGCGCCGGTGACCGGCACGGTGCAGCAGATGCGGATCTTCACCATCGGCGGCGTGATCCGGGCGGGCGATCCGATCGTCGATATCGTGCCGGCGGCCGACAGTCTCGTGGTGCGGGCGCAGATCTCGCCCTATGACCGCGACCGCGTCCATGTCGGCCTGCCGGTCGAGGTGCGCGTGCCGCAGTTCGCCAAGTATCAGCTTGCGCCCATCACCGGGCAGCTTCGCGCGGTGTCGCAGGACAGCATCCCCGACGAGGCGACGCGCCAGATGTATTTCGCCGCCGAGGTGGTGGTGGACAAGGCGTCGATTCCGCCCGATCTGGCCGACAAGCTCACCGCCGGCATGCAGGTCGACGTGGTGATCCCCACCGAGGCGCGCACTGTGCTGAGCTATCTGATGGGGCCGATGCTGCACAATCTCGCGCTGTCGATGCGCGAGCGCTGAGCGGGCACCGGCCGCATCAAACCGGCAGATCGTCGCGCGCGTCGCCGTCCGGCGCATCGAGGCCGCTGTGCGTCGCCTCCAGGTCGCCGAGCGAGAACAGGTCGCCATCGTCGATCGCGATATCCTCCATGCCGAGGAAATCGAGGCCCCGCCCGCCGGCGGCGGACGCCGCGAGGGCGGAGCGCGTGCTCTTGGGCTGGCACTCCGACCGCAGGCGGTGCAGCGAGAACTGGCAGGCGACCGCGATATCGACGCTGGCGAACCGTTGCCGCGCCATCGCCGCGAACGCGGCGGGCTCGATCTCGGCGAACCGCGTGCGGTCGATCGAATAGAGCTTCGGCGTGGTGGGCTGCGCGGTGCCGTTCGGCGGCGGGCGCAGCGGCACCAGCAGCCCGGCGATCAGCAGATGATCGAGCGCGGCGGCGAGGCTGCGCCGGCTGTCCAGAAGCTGGCGCGCCAGCCGGTGCAGCGTCTGCAGATGACTGCTCGGGGCGCCGTCCTCGCGGCACAGCAGCGTGCCGGTCTCGGCCGACAAAAAGTCGGTGTCGGCCGGCACCACCAGATCGTCGAACGGATCGACGCTGTTGCCGGTCGCCTGGAACGGAAACGTCCGCACCGCCATCGGCATGTAGCCGCCCTGCCACGTGCCCGCCGCATCCACCAGCGGCCGCGTCAGATAGGCCTCATCGAGGATCACGCCGAGCAGCGGCAGGCCGCGGCTGAAGCGGATGGCGAGCGGGTAATAGTGGGCGCACAGGTGCAGTTCGGAATAGGCGATGGGTTGCCAGCCAAGCGCCGGCACCCAGCGGCTGTGCGCCGGCACGGCGTGGCGTGGGCGGGCCGTGCCGCGCAGCGGCTTCAGCCCACCCGGGGGCGCGCCCGCGGCAGCCGTGTCGCTCATGGCAGGCGCTCCAGCGCGGCGGGACGCGGGCCGCGATCGGCGGCGAGCGTCGACTTCGCCATGGTGAGCAGCAGGCCGGCGCGGAACAGCGACAGGCGATGCAGGCCCAGAAGCTGGGCGGCGGCGAAGCCGTGGCGGGCGAGCAGCGGCGCATAGCGGCCGGTTTCGAACGCGCTCTGGAGGGCGATGTGGAGGCCCGCCACCTCGATCCGCTGCCCCTCGACATCGAAGCTGAGGCTCCACGGCTCCAGCAGGTCGGCCTCGGCCAGCGCCAGCCCGATGTCGCGGGTGAGGGCGAACTCGTTGGAGAAGGTCTCCAGCGCATCGAGGCGCAGCCTCGTCGCCAGCGCCGGCTTGCGTTCGAGCGTGATGATCGGCGCGCCGATGTCGGTCGGCTCGTCGGCGAACACATTGTCGAACATCCAGCGGCAATCGGGGCCGGGCAGCGTGTCGGGATCGAACACGAAGGGATAGGCGGAAAGCAGCAGCGGCAGCAGGCCGCGGGCCGGCGGCGGCAGCGCACGATTGTCGGCAAGGAGGGCGCGCAGGACGACAAGCTCGGGGCCGTGCGCCGCCAGCCGCCACGCGATCGGAAACCACGTCGACAGCTTCAGCGCCTCGGTGTGGACGATCGGGACGATCTGGATCTCGCGCACCAGCCGGTAGGCCTGTGGCGCATAGATGCGGCGCGCCAGCACATCGCCTTCGAGAGGAATCGGACTTTCGCTCAGCATGGCTGCGGCGAAGCTAGCACGACTGGTGTGAAAGGGTGAGGCGCAGCCGCAGCCTACGGAACGTCATCCTCGGCGTCGCTGAGATCGAGCCCGGCGGCGGCGAGCTCCTCCTGGATGCGCGGCAGGTCGGAGGACGGCATCAGCGCCAGCGCCCACAGGTCGAAATATTCGCGTTTGGTGACCACCGTCGGGAAGCCGGCATCGAGAAGCAGCTTGGCCAGGCTGGCGCTGGTGAAGCCGGTGCGGTGCGCCATGTGCACGCGCCCGCGCGCGATCGAGGCGCCGTGCCCGAACAGCATGTCGAGCGGCGTGATGGGGCCGGCGGACGAGGTGTAGGCCACATGGTCGGGGCCGTGCTGGGCCAGGAGGGCAGCGGCGATCTCGATGTCCGGGCACCGGATCAGCACGAAGCCGTCATCCTTGAGGATGCGCCGGAACTCGGCCAGCGCCGCCGGCACCTCGTGGGCGTGCAGGTGCTCGAGCGCGTGCGACGACCACACGGCATCGAAGCTGGCGGAATGGAAATTGTCGTTCATGTCGGTGAACGAGCCGACATGATCGGGCTGGGCCTGCGGGTCGATGTCGAGCCGAACCTCGGCCCAGCCGCTGCGACGGAACACCGGATGAAGCTGGCGCGAGGCGCGGCCGCCGCTGCCGGCATTGAGCACGCGCTTGGCAGGCGCGGCGCTCGCCGCGGGCCGGCCTTCGGTCTGCTTCGTCTCAGCCATCGCGGCCCTCCGCTGCGCGTTCATGTGAGCATTCTCCGCAGGCGCGGCAGCCGGCCTTGATGACGCGGCTCGAATGCAGCCCGCCCGTCCGCCAGGACCGGAAACCCGGCCGCGCACGGCGGAATTCGTGTGACGAAAGCCTGACACGGGAGGGGCGCCGCGGCTACAACCAATGATGCGAACCCCGTCCGCGAGCCGGAGTTTTGCAGTCCGATCGCCAAAAATCCCTTTCGCGAACAACGAATTTGCCGGGCTATTTCCGGAAATTGCAGGGAAATCAACCGGCCCCCGCGACAAACGGGAACGGCGCCCCTGCGAGGGGGCGCCGCTCGAAGAAAACCCAAGCCTGTCAGGCGGCGGCGGCCACGCTGGCGTCCGGCTCGGCCGACCCGGCCCACAGACGCTGGCGCAGCGACGACGGAATCTGGCGATAGGACTTGGCGCGCGGGTAGGGCATCTCGACCAGATCGACGCCGTTCGGATAGAGCGCCTCGAACTCGGCGAAATTGTCGAAGGCCCGGCGGCCGGCATTGTCGATGAAGGTCTCGGCGGCTGCGCCCTCGGCCAGGATCAGCTCGTGGCCTTCGGTCTCGACATGGAAATAGGTGAACACGGCCGGCACGTCGCGCTCGCGCACGATCGTCGTGCCGTTCACCAGGGCGCCGGCATGGACAAGCACGCCGTCGAGGAACAGCGCGTGGTCGCCGGACACCAGAAGATCGCGCTGAGGCAGGTTGTCGCCGAGCGCGCCGGCCCGGATGCGCACCGGCAGCTTCAGCTCGTCGCAGAAGCGGGTGGCGACGGTCTGCCGGCCGATCCAGCGCACGGCCACGGCGCGGCCGTCGGTGGTGGTCACGGCGTCGCCGGTCTTCAGCGTCTCGACCGCGACATCGCCGGCCGGGGTGCGGATCAGCGTGCCGGGCATGAAGCAGAGCGAGACTTCACCCTCTATGGGTTGCAGAACCCGGTCGCCAATCGCCTGGGGCTGGTATTCGTCGTCGGTCAGGAAGAGGTAGACCAAGCCCTTCTTGACAATAATTCCGGTGGCGGCGCCCTCGCCGGTGCCGACCGTCGCCGCGGTCACGAACGTATACTGCCCGTTGAGCAGCGGACCGGCGCCGCCGATCGTCACGCGGTCAACGGCGACATCGCCGAGAACACTGGGGTCGTCGTGCCGGCCTTGGTCCTTGTCCTCAAGAACGACATCCGTGGCAATGGGGTCAATACCACGCGAGAAGATGTTGCCATCGAGAATACGAAAATCGCCACCCACAACCGTAAGGAGGTAAGCATTGCTGAAATTACCATCAGTGTAGGACGGCGGGGTGATCGTATCGGTTTCATCGATGGGCATGCCAATTACCTCGTCATTTGATTAAAAGACTTAATAGAGCGTTAATGAATTCTTCCAGCCCCGTCAAGCCTTCGCCTTGCCGGGCTGTGCGGCGGTTCACACAGCGCGCGGCAAGTGCCGGGACTCGCACGCGCTTCGGCGAGATGGCGAGCGGACATCGGGGCATCTGCTGCGCAACTGAAGTATCGGCATCGATGTCGTTCAGTTGAGCGGCAAATGTAATCTATGGGGAGCGCCCCAGGCTTCGACCGGGGCCCGCGCAGGGCCCGTCGCTGCAGGCCAGGGTTTCCGGCGCGACGGAACGGCACTCAATGATTGTGGCGTGCACAATATTGCGCCATCCGGTGTCAGTCAAACGTACACGCGGATTGGCAGAAGGCGCCGGCCCGTTGCCGCAATGCACGAATAGATGCCGGCCAGCTATCGAAGATAAAGATGATCCGGCCGCTATTATGACATAAATGTTGCGATGCAATACGGATGTGCGGCCGACGCTGCGGGTTGCTGGCGTCAGATTCCAGAATATTTGCGAATTTACGTTTCCTTTAGGGGATATCACCTAGCTTGGTTGCGTTCGTAACGGATGCGAACGCCTGCGTGCGGATGATCCTTTCCGACCTCGGAAACGGTTTCGCCGAGACCCCGTGCTCGATGCCCGGAGGTTACGGCGCAACGTCCACGCGACGGTCGGCGGGTTTCCGGCCGAACCGACACCAAAGGTGCGGACGCCGCCACGGCGCCCGTTCCACGTCCTCCCGACCACCACAGACCCCCAAGGATCCCCCGTCATGACGATGACTGCCTCGACCGCGACGCCGCGCGGAACGGCCGGGCTCGGCCGCCTGTTCGCCGACCGCAAGATCGGCACCAAGATCTCGCTGGGCTTCGCCTGCGTGCTGGTGCTCACCGTGGTCAGTTCCGGCGTCGCCTATTTCGCGTTCAAGGACGTCGAAAGCCGCGTGCATGACTACACCCAGCGCGTCGAGGTGGTCGGCATCGCGCGCGATGTCGATCGCGAGTTCCTGGCCTTCCGGCGCTACGTCCGCGAGTACGCGACCACCGGCAGCGAAGAGGCGCGCGAGACCGGGCTGAAGCGCCGCGACAGTGCGCAGGCGGCCATCGCCCGCGGCATCGAGACCATCAGGAACCCGGAACGGCTGGCGCGGATGAAGGCCATCTCCGAGCAGCTGAAGGCCTATGCCAAGGACTTCGACCGGTTGGTCGATCTGTGGCGCGAGCAGGACCGGCTGCGCGACCGCGTGCTCGATCCGCTCGGCGACAGGCTTCTCGCCGACGCCGAACGCCTGCAGGCCGCCACGGCCGGGGCCGGCGCGGTCTCGGCGCTTGCCGATGAGGTGGCGCGGCGTCTCGCGCTGGTCCAGCTCAGCGTCGCCAAGGTGTTCGGCCAGCATGAGGAAGCGGCGGCCGAGGCGGCGCGCAAGGCGGTGGACAAGGCGTTCGGCGATCTCGAAGCCGCGTCTGCAGCCTTCCGGTCCGCGGCCATCGGCGAGGAGGTGCGCCGCGGCTTCGCCGCCATCGAGGCCGGGGTTGCGAGCTATCGCGACACGTTCGCCAAGGTGGCGGCCGAGGAACAGGCCATCGCCGCCCTGGTGGGGAACGAGATGCCGAAGCAGGCCGAGGCCATTGCGACGGACGCCCGCTTCATCAAGGACAGCGGGATTGCCGAGGAGCGCAAGATCGAACGCGAAATGGTGGATCAAATTGAAACGACCGGCCGGACGATCCTGTTCCTGGCCATCGGCGCGCTCGCCGCCGGCGCGCTGCTGGCATGGCTGATCG
Organism: Blastochloris tepida; assembly: GCF_003966715.1. Classification (NCBI taxonomy): domain Bacteria; kingdom Pseudomonadati; phylum Pseudomonadota; class Alphaproteobacteria; order Hyphomicrobiales; family Blastochloridaceae; genus Blastochloris; species Blastochloris tepida. Next base: position 2,477,539 of record NZ_AP018907.1, on the reverse strand, counting down.
GCCGATCCATCTCCGTGCCGATCCGCCGCATCGGCGCCGTGCTGATGGAGCTCGCCAACGGCAACAAGGCGGTCGAGGTGCCCTATGCCGACCGCAGGGACGAGGTTGGCGAGAACGCGCGCTCGGCGCAGACCTTCAAGGAGAATCTCTTGCACATGGAACGTCTCGAAGCCGAACAGAAGGAAGCCGAACGCCGCGCCGCCGAGCAGCGCAAGGGCGAGATGCGCCAGCTTGCCGATGCGTTCGAGTCGGCGGTCGGCGCCATCGTCGGCACGGTGTCGAGCGCGGCGACACAATTGCAGGCCGCGGCGCAGACCATGTCGTCGTCGGCGGAGGAGACCACCCGCCAGTCGACGGCGGTGGCGGCCGCCGCCGAGCAGGCGGCGAGCAACGTGCAGACGGTGGCCAGCGCCACCGAGGAGCTTGCCGCCTCGACGCGCGAGATCGGCGGCCAGGTCGAGCGCTCGACCGCCATCGCCAGCCAGGCCGCCCGCGATGCCGAGGACACCAACGCCAAGGTCCGGGCGCTGGCCGACGCCTCGCAGAAGATCGGCGACATCGTGAAGCTGATCTCCGACATCGCCGGCCAGACCAATCTGCTGGCGCTGAACGCCACCATCGAGGCAGCGCGGGCCGGCGAGGCGGGCCGCGGCTTCGCGGTGGTGGCGGCCGAGGTGAAGAACCTCGCCACCCAGACCGCCAAGGCCACCAGCGAGATCGCCGCGCAGATCGCCGAGATCCAGGCGGCGACCACGGACTCGGCGGCCGCCATCGCCGGCATCACCACCACCATCGGCGAGGTCAATCAGATCGCCGCCACCATCGCCTCGGCGGTGGAGGAGCAGGGGGCGGCGACGCAGGAGATCGCCCGCAACGTCCAGCAGGCGTCGCAGGGGGCGGGCGAGGTGACCAGCAACATCGTCTCGGTCAGCCGCGCCGCCTCCGATTCCAGCGCCGCCTCGACCCAGGTGCTGTCGTCGGCCGGCGACCTCGCCCGCCAGTCGGAGCGCCTGCGCCTCGAAGTGGCGAACTTCCTGGCGACGGTGCGCGCGGCGTGATGGGCGGGTCGGCGCGTCGCCTCACGCGAACCGCTCGGGCCGATAGGGGGCGGGATCGACCACCGGCTCGGCGCCGGTGACGATGTCGGCGACCAGTTGTCCGGTGATCGGCCCGAGCGTCAGGCCGAGATGCTGGTGGCCGAAGGCCAGCACCACGCTCTCGGCCCCCTTCAGCCGGCCGATCACCGGCACCGAATCGGGCAGGCACGGCCGCCGCCCCATCCACGGTTCGGGATCGAGCGGCGCGCCGAGCGGCACCAGCTCGTTGGCCATCGGCCGGGTGCGCTCGATCTGCACCGGCGTCGGCGGCGCGTCGCGCAGCGCGAATTCGACGCCGGTGGTGAGCCGGATGCCGCGCGGCATCGGCGCCAGGAAATAGCCGCCCTCCATATCCACGAATGGCGTGTCGAACTTCGCGTCGCTGCCCGGCTCGAAATGCATATGGTAGCCGCGCTTGACCGCGAACGGCAGCTTGAGCCCGAACTGCTCGGTGACGTCGGTCGACCACGGCCCGAGCGCCACCACCACGGTGTCGGCGGTGAGCGGGCCGCTGTCGGTGTCGACGCGGAAGCCTGAGCCGTCGCGGCGGAGCGAGCGGGCATCGCCCTTGAGCAGCAGGCCGTCATGGCGCGGCACCAGCCCGGCGATCGCGGTGACCGCCTCGCCCGGCGAGCGCACCGCCACCGCATCCTTCCACCACACCGCCTTGTGGAATACCGGGCGGATCGCCGGGTCGCGCGCCGCCACCTCGGCCGGCGACAGGATCTCGTAGGGCGAGCCGTAGCCGGCCTCCACCGCCAACTCGAACGCCAGATAGCTCTCGAAGCTCTCCGCCGCGCGGAACAGCCGGTAGAAGCCGGTGGGGTGCAGCAGGTGGGCGGCGCCGGCCGCCGTCAGCAGCTCGCGATGGGCGGCCACTGCCCGCGACAGCAGCGGATGGAGCGCCACGCTTGAGCGCAGGCGGTTGGCGCGGGTGGACTGCTGGCGGTAGCGCCACAGGAACGGCAGCAGCGAGGGCAGGGCGCTGAGGTGGTAGTTGGCTTGCGGCAACAGGCCCAGCGCCGCCTTGGCCAGCGTCGCGAGATCGCGCGGAAACGCCATCGGCACCACGCCGGAGGGCTCGATCAGCCCGGCATTGCCGAACGAGGTCTCCTTGCCCGGCGCGCGGCGGTCCACCAGCGCGGTCCTGACGCCGCGCCGCGCCAGATGGGCCGCAGCCGACGACCCGACGATTCCCGCCCCCAGCACCACGACATCGACACGCACGACCGACACTCCGACAGAAACAGAACCGCCATAATGACCCGCCACGGTCCGCTGCGCGAGGCAGGCAGTCGCTGTGGACGGGGTTCACCGGCCGGCTCTCTTCCTCTACACGAATCGACTACTCAGGCCGACCCCCGTGGCCCGACCCTGGCATTTGCCCCTCGCGGATGTCAGGCCAAGTCGGCTCACAAGATATTGAGATTGTGGATGAAGTTTTTCCGGCGCCGCGTGCCGTGCAGGTAGCGGGCACCGGGTTTCATCCACAAAGCTGAAGGACACCGCCGCCATGCCCGCGACCATCACCGCCCGTATCGCCGCCGAACTCGCCGTCCGGTCCCAGCAGGTCGAGGCGGCGGTGACGCTGCTGGACGGCGGCTCGACCGTGCCGTTCATCGCCCGCTACCGCAAGGAAGTCACCGGCGGTCTCGACGATGCGCAGTTGCGCACGCTGGAGGAGCGGCTGACGTACCTGCGCGAACTCGACGCGCGGCGCGAGGCGGTGCTGACCGAGATCCGCTCCCAGGACAAGCTGACGCCGGAGCTGGAAGCGGCGATCCAGGCCGCCGACACCAAGGCGGCGCTGGAGGATCTCTATCTGCCGTACCGGCCCAAGCGCCGCACCAAGGCGCAGATCGCCCGCGAGGCGGGGCTGGAGCCGCTGGCCGATCTCCTGCTCGCCCATCCGGAGAAGGATCCTGCCGCCCAGGCTGCGCCCTTCGTCGATGCCGAGAAGAAGGTGGCAGACGCCGCGGCAGCCCTGGAAGGCGCCCGCGCCATCCTGGTCGAGCGCTTCAGCGAGACCGCCGATCTGGTGGGATCCTTGCGCGAGGAGATGTGGGCGCGCGGCCGCTTCGTCTCGAAGGTGCGCGACGGCAAGGCCACCGAGGGCGTCAAGTATTCCGACTATTTCGACGTCGCCGACCCGCTGCCCAAGCTGCCGGCGCACCGCGTGCTGGCAATGCTGCGCGGCGAGAAGGAGGAGATCCTTGATGTCTCCATTGTCCCGGAGCCGCCGGCCGAAGCCGACGTCAAGGGGCCGAGCGAATATGAGCGGCGCATCGCCGCCCGCTTCGATATCTCGGACCGCGGCCGCCCCGGCGACCGCTGGCTGGCCGACACCGTGCGCTTCGCCTGGCGCACGCGGCTTCAGCACCAATTGGCGGTCGATCTGCGGCTGCGCCTGCGCGAGATGGCGGAAGCCGAAGCCGTGCGCGTGTTCGCCGCCAACCTGCGCGCGCTGCTGCTCGCCGCGCCGGCCGGGCCGCGGCCGACGCTGGGGCTCGATCCGGGGTATCGCACCGGCGTCAAGGTCGCGGTGGTCGATGCCACCGGCAAGGTGGTCGACACCGCCACCATCTATCCCCACGAGCCGCAGCGCCGCTGGGATGAATCGCTCGCCGTGCTCGCCGCCCTGGTGAAGAAGCACAAGGTGGAGCTGGTGGCGATCGGCAACGGCACCGCCTCGCGCGAGACCGAGAAGCTCGCCGCCGATCTGATCAAGGACAAGCCCGACCTCAAGCTGATCAAGGCGGTGGTGTCGGAGGCCGGCGCCTCGGTCTATTCGGCCTCGGCCTATGCCTCGCAGGAACTGCCGGAGCTCGACGTGACGCTGCGCGGCGCGGTGTCGATCGCCCGGCGCCTGCAGGATCCGCTGGCGGAACTCGTCAAGATCGATCCCAAATCGATCGGCGTCGGCCAGTACCAGCACGATGTCGACGAGCACCAGCTTGCGCGCTCGCTCGATGCGGTGGTGGAGGACTGCGTGAACGGCGTCGGCGTCGATCTCAACACCGCGTCGGTGCCGCTTCTGGCGCGCGTGTCGGGGCTGTCGGAATCGCTCGCCCGCAACATCGTCGTCCACCGCGACACCAACGGTGCCTTCACCTCGCGGGCGAAGCTGCGCGACGTGCCGCGGCTCGGCCCCAAGGCGTTCGAGCAGTGCGCCGGCTTCCTGCGAATCCGCGACGGCGAGGATCCGCTCGATGCCTCGGGCGTGCATCCGGAAGCCTATGACGTGGTGCGCAAGATCCTCAAGGCCACCGGCAAGACCGCGAAGGCGCTGATCGGCGACGAGATCACGCTGCGCGGGCTGAAGCCGCACGCCTTCGCTGATGAGCGCTTCGGCGTGCCCACGGTGTCGGACATTCTGCGCGAGCTTGAGAAGCCCGGCCGCGACCCGCGCCCGTCGTTCAAGACCGCCACCTTCCAGGAGGGCGTCGAGAAGCTGTCGGACCTGAAGCCCGGCATGATCCTGGAAGGCAGCGTGACCAACGTCGCGGCGTTCGGCGCCTTCGTCGATATCGGCGTCCACCAGGACGGGCTGGTGCATGTGTCGGCGATGTCGAAGACCTTCGTGAAGGATCCGTCGACCATCGTGAAGCCCGGCGACGTGGTGAAGGTGAAGGTGCTCTCCTGCGATCTGGCGAGGAAGCGCATCGCGCTCACCATGCGGCTCGACGATCCGCTGCCCGATGCCGCGAGTTCGCCCGCCGGCAGCCGTCCGTCCGCGTCATCGGGTCCGAAGCCGCCGCGCCGCGAGCAGCGGCAGGAATCCTCGGGCGGCGGTGCGCTGGCCGAGGCGCTGGCCCGCGCAGCGGCGCAGCGCGATGCGGGCAAACGGGGGCGGTGAGCCGCTCGCTGTCGCCCCCGGCGACCGCCGTCAGGCGGTCGGGAAGGGGGCCTATCAACTGCGCACTCGAAGCTGCCGGTCTGCTTTGTGGATCCCCTTCCCTCGCACCGCTTCGCGGTGCTCGCCGGGGATGACCGCGGCGCTCACACCACCCCCGCCGCCTGCGTCACATCGGCGATCAGGTCGTCGGCGTGCTCCAGCCCCACCGACAGCCGCAGCATGCCGTCGGTGATGCCGAGCGCCGCGCGCTCCTCCGGCTTGAGGCGCGAATGGGTCGTGGAGGCCGGGTGGGTGATCAGGCTCTTGGCATCCCCGAGATTGTTGGAGATGCGCACCACCTTCAGCGCATTGAGGAAGGCGAACGCGCCGGCCTTGCCGCCCGCGACCTCGAACGCCACCATGGTCGAGGGCCCCAGCATCTGCCGGGCGATCAGTTCGGCCTGCGGGTGGTCGGCGCGGCCGGGAAAGAACACCCGCGTCACGCCCGGCAAGGCCGCCAGCGCGTCGGCGACCTTGGCGGCAGTGGCGGCTTGGCGCTCGACGCGCAGCACCAGCGTCTCCAGGCTCTTCAGCAGCACCCAGGCATTGAACGGCGACAGCGTCGGCCCGCTCATGCGCAAAAAGGGTTGAATCTTCTCTTCGAGCAGCTTGCGGCCGCCCAGGATCGCCCCGCCCAGGCAGCGGCCCTGGCCGTCGATATGCTTGGTGGCGGAATAGACCACCACGTCGGCGCCGAGCTTGAGCGGCTTCTGGAAGACCGGCGTGGCGAACACATTGTCGACCACGACGAGCGCCCCGGCGGCGTGCGCGATCTCGGCGATGGCCGCGATGTCCATCACCACCAGCGTCGGATTGGCCGGGCTTTCCAGGAAGCACGCTTTGGTGTTCGGCCGCATCGCGGCGCGCCACGCATCGAGGTCGGTGCCGTCGACAAGGGTCGAGGCGACGCCGAAGCGGGGGAGAAAATCCTCGATGATCCAGCGGCAGGCGCCGAACATCAGCCGCGGCGCCACCACATGATCGCCGGCTTTGAGGAGGCCGACCATGGCGCCGTGCACCGCCGCCATGCCGGTGGCGGTGGCGCAGCACATCTCCGCGCCCTCGAATTCGGCGAGCCGGTCCTCGAACATCGCCACGGTCGGGTTGGCGTAGCGGGTGTATTGGTAGCCCGGATCCTCGTTCTTGAACCGCGCCTCGGCGGTCTCGGCGCGGTCGTAGACGAAGCCCTGGGTCAGGAACAGCGTCTCCGAGGTCTCGCCGAACTGCGAACGCTGGATGGCGCCATGCACCAGCCGGGTCTCGGGGTGGAGATCGTCGAAGGGGGTCGTGGGCATCGGTCACGGGCGCTTGAAAGGGGAAATGTCCAACTGCACCCGTTGGCACGCCGATGCAAGACCGGAGCAGGAGGCAGGCGGTATGACCGGCATTGGCGGCGGCCTGCGCACGCCTGCCGCTTCCCCCCCGCGCCGCGGCGCGCTAATCGTCGGGCAACATCAAACCGGTGAGGGGAGTTCAGCCATGGGCGCGGGAGTGGTCATCGTCGGCGGCGGGCAGGCGGGGTTGCAGCTTGCCACCAGCCTGCGCCAGGGCGGCTATGGCGAGGCCATCCGCATCATCGGCGCCGAGCCCTATTCGCCCTATCAGCGGCCGCCGCTGTCGAAGGCGGTCCTGTCGGGCGAGGCCGGCGTCGACACCGTGCCGCTGCGCGCCCCTGCCTTCTTCGCCGACAACCGGCTCGACCTCGTCACCGGCCGCCGGGTCGAGGCCATCGACCCCGGCGCCAAAACGGTCACCGCTGGCCCCGACACCATCCCCTACGACCACCTGATCATCGCCACCGGCGCCGATGTGCGCAAGCTGCCGGTGCCGGGCGCCGAGCTGGAGGGCGTGCTCTACCTGCGCGGGCTCGACGATGCGCTGAAGCTCAAGGAGGCGCTGGCCCGGCCGCGGCAGGTGGTGGTGATCGGCGGCGGCTTCATCGGGCTGGAGGTGGCGGCCTCTGCCACCAAGCTCGGCTCGAAGGCGGTGGTGGTCGAGGCGCTGCCGCGGGTGCTGGCGCGCTCCACCGCGCCGGTGATGGCGTCGGCCATCGTGCGCCGCCACGGCGAGAAGGGCGTCGAGATCAGGACCGGTGCCGGCGTGTCCCGCATCGAGGGCGAGGGGGCGGTCTCGGCCGTCGTGCTGTCGGACGGTACCAAGTTGCCGGCCGATCTGGTGGTGGTGGGCATCGGCGTGGTGCCGGCGGCCGGCATCGCCCAGGCGGCGGGCATCGCCACCGACAACGGCATCGTCGTCGACGAGCTTCTGCGCACCTCGGCGCCCGATGTGTTCGCCATCGGCGACGTGGCGCGCTTCCCCACCCGCTTTGCGCCGAAGCCGGTGCTGGTCGAATCGGTGCAGAACGCCATCGACCAGGGCAAGGCGGTGGCAGCGACCATCCTCGGCAAGCCCAAGCCCTATGACGCCGTGCCGTGGTTCTGGAGCGACCAGTTCGACATGAAGCTGCAGACGACGGGTCTCGCCTTCGATGTCGAGGAGGCGGTGGTGCGCGGCGATCCCGACAGCCTCGCCTTCTCGGTGTTCCTGCTCCGGGGCGGCCGGGTGATCGCCGTCGACACCCTCAACAAGCCGGCCGACCACATGATCGGCCGCCGGCTGGTCACCGCCGGCACGCGCCTCAGCGCCGCCGAGATCGCCGACCCGTCGTTCGACCTCAAGCAGGCCGCGGCCGACCCGGCCCGGGGCTGACGTGCCGGCCTCCGGCCCGGTCGCCATCGCCATCATGGCCAAGGTGCCGGCGCCGGGGCGGGTGAAGACCCGGCTCTGCCCGCCGCTGACGCCGGCCGATGCGGCGGCGCTCGCGGCGGCGTTCCTGGCCGATGTCGCCGGCCGGCTGGCGGATCTGGCCCACCGCCTCGGCGCGGTGGCGTATGTCGCCCATGCGCCGGCCGGCGAGGCTGCGGCGATGGCCGCCGCTCTCCCGCTGCCGCTGCCCCTGATCCCGCAGGGGGAAGGCGATCTCGGCGCCCGCATGGCCGGCGTGGTGGCGGCGCTGTGCGCCCATGGCCACCGCGGCGTGGTGCTGCTCGGCACCGATGCGCCGACGCTGCCGGACGCCATCATCGAGCAGGCGGTGCGCACCCTCGATGTCCCCGGCCGAATCGCCATGGCGCCGATGCGCGATGGCGGCTACGGCGTGCTGGCGCTCGACCGGCCGCACCCGGCGCTGTTTTCCGGCATGCCCTGGAGCACGGGCCAGGTGGCGGCGCTGACCCGGCAGCGGGCGCAGGCGGCGGGGCTCGACCTGACCGAACTGCCGGGCTGGTACGACGTTGATGATCCGCCGTCGCTGGCGCTGCTCGCGGCCGAGCTTGCCGGCCGTCCACCGGAGGTTGCGCATGCCCTGCCGGGGGGGCGGGCGCCGCGCACCGCCGCGCTGTTGGCGGCGCTTCGCGTCCGGGGGCATAGCCTGGGCTGAACCGGCCCGGCGTTCTGCCACAATCCCGACATAAGACGACCCGACGTGATCAGGAAGGTGACCGGGAGAAGGCGACATTGCTCCATGAAGCCGGGGCTCGATCGACAGTCGGCTCTCGCGAGGCCAGCCGCGGCGTCATCGTCCTCCCGTGTCGAGGGCAGATGACCGGCGGCATGCCTGATCCGAAAATGCTCCGGGGCCGGAGCAGGACCAGGGGGGCCGGTCGATGACGATTTCGAACAACGTTTGGAATGCCTCGAAAAGCAGTGTTCAACTGGCGCTGACATCCCTGTGGCGTGCGCTGTCATTCCTCCGCGACCGGGTGCTGGCGCGGGTGCCGCGGCCGGCGGTGTTCATCGCGCTCGGCACCATCGCCGGGGCGGGCGTGCTCTTCACCGTCTCGTCGCTGGTCGGCGTCGCGGTCGAGACCTGGAGCCGCGGCGACGTGCAGTTGCGGGCCCGCATCGTGCTGCTGTCGGCCAAGGACCAGATCGAGGAGCTGGCGCGCGATCCCTCGCCCGAGGCCGCCGCCGAGCTTCAGGCGCTGTTTGCGCGCCTGATCACCGACGAGCGGCTGCAGGCGGTCGGCATCTGCGAGCCGGACGGCCGCATGCGGGCGCCGACCTCGACCATGCCGTCGCGCCTGCTGTGCGCCTCGATTCGGCGCGGCAAGGCCGAGACCACGATGCCGATCCGGCTCGACAGCCAGGATCTGCTGGTCTCGGCGTTTCCGCTCGCCGAGGGCGCGCTGGGCCATGTCGTCATCGTCCATGACCTGACCTACGCCAAGGCGCGCTCCGACAAGGCGCGAATCTACATTCTGGCCGCGACCGTGATCGCGGCGCTGCTGGTCAGCGGAGCGGTGGGGCTGGCGATGCTGGTGCTGGTGCGCAACTGGCGCACGGCGCTACGCGCCACGCTGGAGGATCTCAGGGCCGGCCGGGTCGATGCGCCCCATACCGAGGCCGCCCTGCCGGCGGAGTTGCGCGAGGCGCTCGACCAGTACGATCTCGTGCGCCGCACCATCGACGGCGTCCACATCGACTGGACGCCGGAGACGCTGCAGCGGGCGCTGGGCAGCGAACTGCCCGGCGCCGAGGTGCTGGTGGTGTCCAACCGCGAGCCCTACATCCACAACCACATCGAGGGCGGCGGCATCAGCGTCCAGATTCCGGCGAGCGGCCTCGTCTCGGCGATCGAGCCGGTGATCCGCGCCTGCGGCGGCACCTGGATCGCCCATGGCAGCGGCAGCGCCGACCGCGACACGGTGGACGCCGCCGACCGCATTGCCGTGCCGCCCGACGCGCCGAGCTACGCTCTGCGGCGGCTCTGGCTCACCGAGGAGCAGCAGGACGGCTACTATTACGGCTTCTCCAACGAAGGCATGTGGCCGCTGTGCCATATCGCCTTCGTGCGGCCGACCTTCCGCGAGAGCGACTGGCGCTACTATCGCGAGGTCAACGAGATGTTCGCCGAGGCCGTGGTGCGCGAGGCGAAGACGCCCGATCCCATCGTGCTGGTGCAGGACTATCACTTCGCGCTGCTGCCGCGCATGGTGCGCAACCGCCTGCCCAAGGCCACCATCGTCACCTTCTGGCACATCCCGTGGCCGAATGCCGAGACCTTCGGCATCTGCCCGTGGAAGGAGGAGATCATCGACGGCCTGCTCGGCTCGTCGATTCTCGGCTTCCACACCGACTTCCACTGCAACAACTTCTTCGAGACGGTGGACCGCTTCGTTGAGAGCCGCATCGACCGCGAGCGGCGCTCGATCACGCTCGGCGGCCATGAAACGCTGGTGCGTCCCTATCCGATCTCGATCGAATGGCCGCCCTCGGCGCTGGCCGGCCAGAAGCCGGCGGCGGCCTGCGGCGTGGCGGTGCGCAGCCGCTTCGGCCTCGGCGAGGGCGTGCGCATCGGCGTCGGCATCGAGCGCTTCGACTACACCAAGGGCATCGTCGACCGGCTGCACGCCGTCGATGCGCTGCTGCAGAACCATCCGGAATGGCTCGGCCGCTTCACCTTCATCCAGGCGGCGGCCCCCACCCGCAGCAAGATCGCCTCCTACCGCGCGTTGCAGGACGAGGCGGTGGCGCTGGCCGACGAGATCAATGCCCGCCACGGCACGCCCGATTGGCGGCCGGTCGTGCTGTCGATCCGCCACCACCAGCCGTCCGAGGTGTTCGAGCTGTTCCGCGCGGCGGACTTCTGCGTGGTCTCCAGCCTGCACGACGGCATGAATCTGGTGGCCAAGGAGTTCGTCGCCGCCCGCGACGACGAGCGCGGCGTGCTGGTGCTCTCCACCTTCGCCGGCGCATCGCGCGAGCTGGTCGAGGGGCTGATCGTCAATCCCTATTATGCCTACGACATGGCGGACGCGATGAACCGGGCGCTGACCATGCCGGTGGCCGAGCAGGAGGCGCGCATGCGCCAGATGCGGGCGCTGGTGCGCACCCGCAACGTCTATCGCTGGGCCGGCCAGATGCTGCTCGATGCCGCGCAACTGCGCCGGCGCGAGGCGATCGAGACGCTGGCGGCGGGCAACATCGCCGCACTGCCGCGCCTCTTGAGCCGCCGCATGGGGTAGAGCGGGTCAGCCGGCGCGGGCGCGCGCCTGCACCACCAGCAGCGCCAGCGCGCACGACACCAGCCGGCTCGGCACGGTCTCGGCGCTGCCGGCCGGCACGATCGGCACGCGCGCGCCCAGCAGGATGCCGGCGGCCTGCGCATCGGCGAGATGGCGCAGCTCCATCGCCAGCATGTCGCCGGCCTCCAGATTGGGCACGACCAGGATGTCGGCATTGCCGGCCACCGGCGAGGTGAGCCCCTTGGCGCGCGCCGCCGCCTCGTTCACCGCGGTCTCGAACGACAGCGGCCCGTCGAGCTGGCCGCCCACGATCTGGCAGCGCTCGGCCATCTTGCACAGTTGCGCGGCGTCGAGCGTCGAGGGCACGCGCGGCGTCACCATCTCCCCCGCCGACAGCAGCGCCACCCGCGGGCAGGCGATGCCGATGGCGAGCGCGAGGTCGATGGCGTTCTGAACGATGTCGCGCTTGACGGTGAGCGTCGGCGCCACGTGCACGCCGGTATCGGTGATCAGCAGCGGCCGCGGATAGGTCGGCACGTCCATCACCATGACCTGGCTGAGGGCGCCGTGCCCGGCGAACGTGCCGGCGGCCGCGGCGATCAGCTCGTCCTCCGGCACCGAGCCGTTGACGATCGCTTCGACCTTGCCGGCGCGGGCCAGCGCAAAGGCGGCGTCGATCGCCGCCGGCTCGTCGTCGGCCTGCACCAGATCGAACGGGGCGATGTCGAGGCCGGCATCGGCGGCGACCCGGCGGATCACCGCGGCGCGGCCGACCAGCACCGGCTTGAGCAGGCCGGCCTCCGCCGCCCGCAGCGCCAGGTCGAGCGCATCGGCATCGATTGGATTGACCACCGCGGCGCGCACCGGCGCCGGATCGGCGGCGAGATCGAGCAGGCGCTGCAGGCGCGGGCGCCGGTGCTCCAGCCGCACGGTCGGCAGCTCGGCCGGCGGCCGCTTCACCTTCACGGTCGGCGCCACCACCTCGGCCGTGCCGCTGATCACCGTCTCGCCGCTCTCATTGACCGCCGTGCAGTCGAGCCCGATGCGCTTCTTCTCCGGATCCTTGCGCGCCACCACGACCTTGACGGTGAGCCGGTCGCCGATCTTGACCGGGCGGCTGAACGACAGCGTCTGGCTGCGATAGATGGTGCCGGGGCCGGGAAGCTGGGTGCCGAGCACCGTCGAGATCAGCGCCGCACCCCACATGCCGTGGCCGATCAGATCGCCGAACACCGTGTGCTTGGCGTATTCGAGATCGAGATGCGCCGGGTTCACGTCGCCCGACAGCACGGCGAACATCTCGATGTCGCGCAGTGTCAGCCGGCGGACGAGCTGCGCGGAATCGCCGATCGCGATCTCGTCATAGGTCTTGTTCTCGATAAACGGCATGCGGCCTTTCCTGACGCCCATTCCCGGCGCCGATCGATCCGTCGCGGAACGCGCCCGGCGGCAGCTTTGCCGCCGCCGCGCGACACGACCATGAAACCAGGGTCCGGAACCGGGTACCCTGCGCATTCGACCCCGCCGCGGCCCAGCCGGCAACGCCGGCTCGCCCGCGCGCCCGGTATAGCGCGGATCGCGGGGGCGCGAGCGGCAAAGGACGGTGGAAAGGCCGCCCCAGGCCGTCCCGGGCCGCCGTTGGCCGCGCCGATCCGCGACGAAGGTTTCAGATGCAACAGGCTTGACCTTGCCGGGCGACCTAATGGTAATCTTCCGGATGGGATGACACGCGGGCTTTCCAGACAGCGGCGCGCCAGACGCCGGCGGAGAGCGTAGGCAGGACATGAGCGACTTCATTGTCGAGACGGATGGCCTTACCAAGGTTTTCAAGGGCTTCACCGCGGTCGACTCGGTGTCGCTGCGCATCCGGCGCGGCTCCGTCCATGCCCTGATCGGCCCCAATGGCGCCGGCAAGACCACCTGCTTCAACCTGCTGACCAAGTTCCTGGAGCCGTCGCGCGGCGCGATCTTCTACAATGGCCGCGACATCACCCACACCAGGCCCGCCGACGTCGCCCGGCTGGGCATGGTGCGCAGCTTCCAGATCTCCGCCACCTTCGGCCACATGACGGCGCTGGAGAATGTGCGGGTGGCGCTGCAGCGGCCGCTCGGCACCTCGTTCCATTTCTGGCGCTCGGACGCCTCGCTCAGCCGGCTCGACGGCCGGGCGATGGAGCTGCTCGACGATGTCGGCCTCGCCGAGTTCGCCGATGTGCCGGCCGCCGACCTCTCCTATGGCCGCAAGCGGGCGCTGGAGATCGCCACCACGCTGGCGCTCGACCCCGAGATGCTGCTGCTCGACGAGCCGACCTCCGGCATGGGCCACGAGGATGTCGGGCGCATCGCCGAGCTGATCCAGCGCGTCGCCCGGCAGAGCGGCAAGAACCGCACCGTGCTGATGGTCGAGCACAATCTGTCGGTGGTGGCGGGTCTCTCCGACACCATCACCGTGCTGGCGCGCGGGCAGGTGCTGGCCGAGGGGCCCTATTCGGAGGTCTCCAGCAATCCCGAGGTGGTGGAAGCCTATATGGGGACCGGCCATGCCTGAGGCGGGCGCGATGCAGACAGGCACGCTGGACGCCGGTGTAGCCGGCTCGGTGGCGGCGGCGCACCGGCCGCTGCTCGAAGTGTCGGACCTCCACGCCTATTACGGCGAATCCCATGTGCTGCACGGCATGACCTTCACCGTGCCCGAAGGCGAGGTGGTGACGCTGCTCGGCCGCAACGGCGCCGGCAAGACCACCACCATGCGCGCCATCATGGGCATGCTGAAGAGCCGCAAGGGCTCGATCCGCTTCGATGGCGTCGAGACCGTGGGCCTGCCCTCCAACAAGGTGGCGCGGCTCGGCATCGCGCTGTGTCCGGAGGAGCGCGGCATCTTCGCCGGCCTGAACGTGCAGGAGAACCTGCTGCTGCCGCCGGTGGTCAAGCCGGGCGGCCTGTCGGATGCCGAGGTCTACGAGCTGTTTCCGCGCCTCCTGGAGCGGCGCTACAGCCAGGGCACCAAGCTCTCCGGCGGCGAGCAGCAGATGCTGGCGATCGCCCGCATCCTGCGCACCGGCGCCAAGCTGCTGCTGCTCGACGAGCCGACGGAGGGCCTTGCGCCGGTGATCGTGCAGCAGATCGGCGAGCTGGTGCGCACGCTGAAGCACAAGGGCTTCACCATCGTGCTGGTGGAGCAGAACTTCCACTTCGCCTCCACCGTCGCCGACCGCCACTACGTCGTCGAGCACGGCCGGGTGATCGACATGTTCCGCAACGACGACATCGAGGCCAACCGCGACAAGCTCGCATCCTATCTCGGCGTGTGACGCGCGCCGCAGCAGACGTTCAACAACAACCATCGGGAGGAGACCACATGCGCATACGGACGATCCTGTTGGCGGCCGCGGCGACGCTCGCGGCCACCACGGCCAACGCGCAGAATTCCGACGGCGTCGTCAGGATCGGCGTGCTCAACGACCAGTCCGCGCTCTATGCCGACATGTCCGGCCAGGGCTCGGTGTGGGCGGCGCGCAAGGCGGTCGAGGATTTCGGCGCGGCGGCCAAGGGCATGAAGGTCGAGATCGTGTTCGCCGACCACCAGAACAAGGCCGACGTCGGCTCCAACATCGCCCGGCAATGGTACGACCAGAACGGCGTCGACATGATCGTCGACGTGCCGAACTCGTCGGTGGCGCTGTCGGTCAACCAGATCACCCGCGAAAAGAACAAGGTGTTCCTCAATTCGGGCGCGGCGAGCTCGGACCTCACCGGCAAGGCGTGCTCGCCCAACACCATCCACTGGACCTACGACACCTGGGCGCTGGCCAACGGCACCGGCAAGGCGGTGGTGCAGACCGGCGGCGACACGTGGTTCTTCGTCACCGCCGACTACGCCTTCGGCCACGCGCTGGAGCGCGACACCGAGGCGGTGGTGCTGGCCAATGGCGGCAAGGTACTGGGCAAGGTGCGCCACCCGCTGCAGACCCAGGACTTCTCGTCCTTCCTGCTGCAGGCGCAGGGCTCCGGCGCCAAGATCATCGGCCTCGCCAATGCCGGCGGCGACACCATCAACTCGGTCAAGCAGGCGGCCGAGTTCGGCATCACCCAGGGCGGGCAGAACCTCGCGGCGCTGCTGGTGTTCCTCACCGACGTCCACTCGCTCGGCCTGAAGACGGCGCAGGGCCTGGTGTTCACCGCGGCGTGGTACTGGGATCTCACCGACGACGACCGCGCCTTCGCCAAGGCGTTCGCCGCCGACAACAAGGGCATGCACCCGACCATGGTGCAGGCCGGCGTCTATTCGGCGGTGATGCACTATCTCAAGGCGGTCGAGGCGCTGGGCAGCGATGCCGACGGCGCCGCGGTGGTGGCCAAGATGAAGGAGATGCCCACCGACGACAAGCTGTTCGGCAAGGGCCAGGTCCGCGCCGACGGCCGCAAGATCCACGACATCTATCTGTTCGAGGTCAAGACGCCGGCCGAGTCGAAGGCGCCGTGGGACTATTACAAGCTGCGCGCCACCATTCCGGCCGCGGACGCCTTCCGGCCGCTCGACCAGGGCGACTGCCCGCTGGTCAAGCGGAGCTGACGCACGGATCGCCGCCGCGCCTTCCCTCTCCCCTTGTGGGAGAGGGTGGCGAGGATGAGCGAAGCGAAGGCCGAGCCGGGTGAGGGGTATTTTCGAGCCGCTCGATGTCACCCCTCACCCGCCTCGCGATCTTAGGGATCGCTCACCACCCTCTCCCGCAAGGGGAGAGGGAAAGAGAGCGAAGCTCCAAGCCACGATTATTACGCGACCGTCGGCCGAAGACCGTTTGAGGAGCCGCCAAAATGTTCGAGCTGATCGGCGTGCCGCCGGCGGTGCTGTTCGGCCAGCTCCTGCTGGGCCTGATCAATGGCGCGTTCTACGCGATCCTGTCGCTCGGGCTCGCGGTGATCTTCGGCCTGCTCAACGTCATCAATTTCGCGCATGGCGCCCAATACATGATGGGCGCGTTCGCGGCGTGGATGCTGCTCACCTTCGCCGGCATTCCCTATTGGGCGGCGCTGGTGGTGGCGCCGGTGCTGGTCGGCGCCACCGGCATCGTCGTCGAGCGGCTCCTGCTGTCGCGCATCTACCACCTCGACCACCTCTACGGCCTGCTGCTCACCTTCGGGCTGGCGCTGATCCTGGAGGGAGTTTTCCGCAGCCAGTTCGGCTCGGGCGGCCAGCCCTATCCGAACCCGCTGCCGGGCGGCCAGAATCTCGGCTTCATGTTCCTGCCCAACTACCGCGCCTGGGTGGTGGTGCTGTCGCTGGTGGTGTGCCTCGGCACGTGGTTCATGATCGAGCGCACCAAGCTCGGCTCGTACCTGCGCGCCGCCACCGAGCGGCCGGATCTGGTGCAGGCGTTCGGCGTCAATGTGCCGCGCATGATCACCCTGACCTACGGCTTCGGCGTCGGACTCGCCGCCCTTGCCGGCGTGCTGGCGGCGCCGATCTATCAGGTGAGCCCGCTGATGGGCTCGAACCTGATCATCGTGGTGTTCGCGGTGGTGGTGATCGGCGGCATGGGCTCGATCCTGGGCTCGATCGTCACCGGCTTCGGGCTCGGCCTGATCGAGGGACTGACCAAGGTGTTCTACCCCGAGGCCTCCAACACCGTGGTGTTCGTGATCATGGCGATCGTGCTGCTGATCAAGCCGGCGGGCCTGTTCGGAACGGCGAAATAATAACGGGTGCGCGAGAGTTTCGAGGATGGAGACGATGCTGGTGAGGGCCGAGGAGACGACCGGGACGCCGGCCGGTGCGCCGGCCGCGGCCCGGCGCCAGGGCGGCGGCGCCACCTTCCTGTGGCTGCTCGCGGCGATGGTGGCGGTGGGCGTCGTCGCGCCGTTCTTCGCCTATCCGGTGTTCCTGATGAAGGTGCTGTGCTTTGCGCTGTTCGCCTGCGCCTTCAACCTGCTCATCGGCTATGTCGGCCTGCTGTCGTTCGGCCACGCCATGTTCTTCGGCGGCGCCGCCTATGTGTGCGGCTACGGCATCAAGACGCTGGGGCTGACGCCGGAGCTCGGCATTCTCGCCGGCATGGCGTTCGCGGGGCTGCTCGGCACCGCGGTCGGCTGGCTCGCCATCCGCCGCCAGGGCATCTATTTCGCCATGGTCACGCTGGCGCTGGCGCAGATGTTCTTCTTCTTCTGCCTGCAGACGCCGTTCACCGGCGGCGAGGACGGCATCCAGGCCATTCCGCGCCGGCCGCTGTTCGGCGTCATCCCGACCACCGACGACACGGTGCTCTATTTCATCGTGCTGGCGCTGTTCCTCGCCGCCTTCCTGCTCATCTACCGCATCGTGCATTCGCCGTTCGGGCAGGTGCTGAAGGCGATCCGCGAGAACGAGCCGCGCGCCATCTCGCTCGGCTATCGCGTCGAGCGCTACAAGCTCCTCGCCTTCGTGCTGTCGGCGACGCTGGCCGGCATGGCCGGGGCGATGAAGACGGTGGTGTTCCAGCTCGCCTCGCTCACCGACGTCGCTTGGCAGATGTCCGGCGAGGTGGTGCTGATGACGCTGGTCGGCGGCATGGGCACGGTGTTCGGCCCGGTGGTCGGGGCCGGCATCATCGTCGCGATGCAGAACTATCTCTCCGGCATCGGCGAGTGGGTGCTGGTCACCCAGGGCGTGGTGTTCGTGGCCGCCGTGCTGCTGTTCCGCCGCGGCGTGGTCGGCGAGATCGCCGCGCTGGTGAAGCGGCTGCGCGCCCGCGGCGAGGGCTGACACGGTTTTCGGCTGACCGGCCCGGCCGCGAGAAGGACCGGAGAGCCGGGTAGATCAGTCGGAAACCGGATAACCCATCAGTGCTTGCCGCCGCAGCACGCGCTGCCGTGGCTGTGAGGCGCGGGCGCGCCAGCGGCCGGGATTTGCGAGGCTGGGGCACGCGGGGTCGCGGCGTCGAGATGGGCCAGCCGGCCGCTCAGCGCCTGCGACATCTCCTCGAGGATCGCCAGCACCTCGATCGAGGCGTCGTTCAGATCCTTGAGCGCGGCCAGCGCGCCGTCGATGTCGCCTTCGCCATGGGCGGCGATGGCGCGAATGCCGGCGGCGTGCACGCGCTGGTGCGGCGCCACGAGCTTGGCGTAGGCGGGCAGCGCCTTGATGTTGGCTGTGGTGATGGCATCGTACCATTTGCCGAGGCGGCAATTGTGATGGTCGGGAACCTCGGCCACCGGCCAGGTGTCGCGGCCCATCAGCACGTCCATCACCCGCTTCTTGAACATCACATGGTCGATCTTCGCCATCTCCACCAGCGAGCGGTGCGAGCCGGCGGCGAACCACGCCTTGGCGTTCTCCGAGAAGCGGCTGTTGGAGCTGTGCAGATGGCCGGCCATCGACACCAAGAGATCGTGATTGTCGCCGGCGATGATCGCCACCTTGTCGATCGAGGCGGCGATCTCGGCGCTGGCGCCCTTCTGCTGATGCAGGATGTCGGAAATGCCCTGCATGCGCGCCGAGACATTGCCGACCTGATCGGCGACCACGGTCATGGTGCTGGCGGCCTCGGCGATCGCCGTCTGGCCGTCCACCACGGCGGACTTGGAGCGCTCCATCGTCGACAGGATGACGCCCATGCCCTCGCGCAGCGAGGCGATGCGGCGGGTGATGTCCTCGGTCGATTTCGAGGTCTGGGTGGCGAGGTTCTTCACCTCGCTCGCCACCACCGCGAAGCCGCGGCCGGCGGCGCCGGCCCGCGCCGCCTCGATGGTGGCGTTGAGCGCGAGCAGATTGGTCTGGCCGGCGATGCTCTCGATCACCGTCAGGATCTGGCCGATCTGCTCGGAGGCCACGGACAGTTCGTCCACCGAGCGGGCGGTCTCCTCCACCGCGGCGGCGATGTTGGTGATCGCGCCGTTCACCTGCTCGACGGCGGTGCGCCCGGCCAGCACGTTGCGGTTGGTCTCGGCGGCGTCGCTCGCCGCGCCCTCGCTGTTGCGGGCGATGTCTTCGACCGAGGCGACGAGCTCGGCCGCGGCCGAGGCGATGGTCTGCGCGCCCGACGACAGGTTGCGGGTGTTGCGCGACAGATGCGCGAGGTCGAAGGCGAGATTGTTGACGTCGCTGACGGTGCCGGCGAGCGAGCGCAGGCTGGAAAGATTGCTCTCGCTTTGGATGGTGCGCGCGCCGTGCGCCAGCGTCTGCGCCTCGCCGGCGGCGCTGGTGCGCAGGATGTCCTCGAACAGGCGGGCGATCAGCGCGGTCAGCACCCGGTCGAGCGCGCGGCGGTTCAGCCGGTGGCGCCGGGTAAGCTGTGGCACCAGCCGCATCAGCAGCCAGCCCTGGGCGGCGACGTGGCAGATCGGCGGCAGCCCCGCCTGTGCTTCGGCGCCGGCAGGAGCCTCGGCCGCGGCCGGCGCGCGGCCGGTGAACAGCGCCTCCAGATGGGCCATCCGGGCGGCGACCTGCTGGGCGGTGGCGCTGCCGTCGCCGGTGAGCGGCTGCAATTGGGGAAGACGCTGCAGCCCCGTGTAGAAGTCGGCGAGATCGCTGCCGATCGTCGTCTTCAAATCTTTCCACACCGCAGCGAGCGAATCTCCGTTCTCGCCGGCCTTGCCGATCATGCCGGCAAGGCTTTCCGCGGCGGCGGTGATATCCGCGGCCGGCTCTGCTTTGAGTTGAGCGGTTGCGTTGGCCACTGTCTTATCCCCTCTTCCCGCGACAAGCAGAAAACTTATTGCAAAAGGGTTCTGAACGAGGGGTTACGATCACGAATAGTTTGCAATGCGGTATGAAAACAGACATGCCGCGCGGGGACCGCGCGGCATGTCCAGCCGGGGGGCAGGGATGGTTCGGGGGGTCAGGCGCGCAGCGGCTTCAGGGCTTCGGTCCAGCGCAGAAGCTCGTTGAGCAGCGCGGTGGCCGAGTCCTTCTGCATGTCGTTGGGCACAAACGTCTTGTTGGCGTCGATCTGCTGCCCGGCCAGTGGCACCACCACCGCCTCGACCAGCGGCACGATCTTCAGCGTCGTCAGGTGCAGCTTGGCGATCTGCGCGCTGCGCAGGCCGCCGGAAATGCCGCCGTACGAGACGATGCCCGCCGGCTTGTAGTTCCATTCCTTGTAGACGAAATCGAGCGCATTGATCAGCGACGGCGGCGGCGAGAAATTGTATTCGGGCAGGACGAAGACATAGGCATCCGCCGCCGCGACGCTGGCCGACCACGCCTTGGTGTGGGCCTTTTCGTAGATCTGCGTCGAGGGATGCTGCGGCTCGTCATAGATCGGCAGGTTGAAGCTGGCGAGATCGACCGGCACCGCCTCGAACCCGCCATGCGCCTTGGCGACGTCGTGGAACCATGCGGCGATCGAGGGGCCGATGCGGCCGGGGCGGGTCGAGGTGGTGATGATGTGCAGGCGAGGGGCCATCGTTCCACTCCTGGTGATCGGTGGGTTGGTATACTATTGTAACCAACGATGACTATGTGACCGGCCCGGAGCCGGCGCAAGGAGGCACATCGATGAAACCCGGTCACAGCAATGTACCTGCAACCCAGGCTTTTGCCGGCGGCACGCCCAACGGCGGCACGCCCGCCAACCACGTCACCGCCAACCACGTCACTGCCGATTGCGCGCGGGTGGCGCCGGTGCTGTCGCGCATCGGCGACAAATGGACGGTGCTGGTGGTGACCTTCCTCGGGCGCGGGCCGATGCGCTTCAACGCGCTGCGCCGGGAGATCGGCGGCATCTCGCAGCGCATGCTGACGCTGACCCTGCGCAGCCTGGAGCGCGACGGGCTGGTGACCCGCACCGTCTATCCCACCGTGCCGCCGCAGGTGGAATATGCGCTGACCGAGCTTGGCCGCTCGCTGCTGACGCCGGTGCTGGCGATCCGCGACTGGGCACGCCAGAACGCGCTCCAGATCGAGGCGGCGCAGGCCCGCTTCGATGCCTTGGCCGCGGCGGCGAAACCCGCCTGCGGCGGCGGCCCGCCCCACGTCGGCAGCCGGCCGTCAGCGGCCGGCGTCGAGGAGGTCGCGCACCTGCAGAGCGAGCGATAGCGAGGCGGTGAGCCCTGGCGACTCGATGCCGAACAGATTGACCAGCCCCGGCACGCCGTGGTCGGCCGGCCCCTCCACCACGAAATCGGCGGCCGGCTCGCCGGGGCCGGTGATCTTGGGGCGGATGCCGGCATAGGCCGGCACCAGCGCGCCCTCCGGCAGGCCCGGCCAATAGGTGCGGATGGCGGCGGCGAACGCCGCGGCGCGGCCGGCGTCGGGCGTGTAGTCGAGCACGTCGGTCCATTCGACATCGGGGCCGAACCGCACCTGCCCGCCGAGATCGATGGTGGCGTGGATGCCGAGCCCGGCCTGCTCGGGGATCGGATAGACGAGGTGGCGGAACGGCGCCTTGCCGCCGGCCAGCGCGAAATAATTGCCCTTGCAGAGCCGCGCCTGCGGCGCCCGCGCGCCGGGATAGCCGCTGATCCGCCGGGCGAGATCGGGCGCCACGAGACCCGCGGCATTGACCAGCACATCGCAGGAAAGCCGCATCGGCTCGGCGCCGCCGGTCTCGACCATGAAGCCACGGCCGGTGGCCTCGGCGGCGGCAAGCGGCGTGGCCAGCGCCAGCATGCCGCCCGCGGCCTCGATGTCGCCGCGCAGCGCCAGCATGTAGCCGTGGCTGTCGAGAATGCCGGTGGACGGCGACCACAGCGCCCGCACGCAGGCGACCTCCGGCTCCAGCGCGTGCGCCTCGCCTTGGTCGAGCCAAGCGAGGTCGCCGACGCCATTGGCCTCGGCCTGCGTCTTGAGCGCTTCGAGCTTCGCCACCTGCGCGTCGCTGGTGGCGACGATCAGCTTGCCGATGCGGCGGTGATCGATGCCGCGGCTGGCGCAATAGGCGTAGAGCGCGCGGGCGCCGGCCACGCAGTGGCGCGCCTTCAGGCTGCCCGGCGGATAATAGATGCCGGCGTGGATCACCTCGGAATTGCGCGAGGACGCGCCGGTGCCGATCGCGCTCTCGGCCTCGATCAGCACCACCTCGCGGCCGGCCTCGGCCAGCGCACGCGCCGCCGCGAGCCCAACCACGCCGGCCCCGACGACGATCGCCTCGACGTGGTCCATCCGCGCGGTCAGCTCGTCATCCGGTCGAGGAAGTCCTCGACATAGTGGCGGAACCACACTGTGTAGGCGTCCGGCCGGGCGGCGATGTCGGCCACCAGATCCTCGACCGAAACCCAGCGCCAGGACTCCACCTCGTCGGGATCGGGCGAGATCGCGCCGTCATAGGTGCCGATGAACACGTGCACGACTTCGTGCTCGATCAGGTCGGGATCGACCGCGGCGCGGTAGGTGGTCACGAACGCCGGCTCCAGCGCGCAGGCGATGCCCATCTCCTCGACCAGCCGGCGGCTGGCGGCGGCGGGCACGGTCTCGCCCGGCCGCGGATGGCTGCAGCAGGTGTTGGTCCACAGGCCGCCCGAATGATACTTGCCGGCGGCGCGCTGCTGCAGCAGCCAGCGCCCGTCGCGGTCGCGCACGATCACCGAAATGGCGAGATGCTTGAGGCCCTTGCGATGGGCGTCGAGCTTCTCGGCGGTGCCGGCCGGCTGGTCGGCAGCGTCGAGCAGCACGACATGCTCCAGCGTCCCGGCCGATGCCGCAACGCAATCCGTCCCAATCTGCTGCATGCTTTGATCCTTGAACTCCGGCGATGGCGTCACAGGGCGCGATGTCCGTGGGGCAGGCGGCCATCGTAGCGTCCGCCGAGGGGATGCCGCAATGTCGACGGGGTTTCGGCCGAACGGTATACGTGTATCCTCTGACCGAACCTGTCGCGACCGTTCGGCGTCAAATACGGGTATCGTTGCGGCGAAGTTTTCCCGGAGGTTCGCATGCGCCCTGTCGTCCGCGCCGCCCTGGCCGCGCTGCTGCTGATCCTGCCCGTTGCCGCCCTTGCCCAGACGCCGCCGCTGCCGGTGCCCAAACCCGTGCAGTCCGCCCCCGTGCAGCCGGTCATGCCCAAGGAGCTGGTGCGCCAGGATCTGGCGGCGGCCTCGCTGCGGCTGGAGGATCAGCTCAGGCGCGAGGGCGCCTCGCAGATCGCCGGGCGCAGCGTGCAGCAGTTGCGGCGCGCCGCCGAGTCGCGGCTCATTGCCGATCCCCGCGCCGCGCTGCTCGATGCGAGTGCGGCGGTCGCGGCCGAGCCCAAGGATGCCGGCGCGTGGCTGGCGGCGACGCGGGCCTTCCTCGCCATCGATCCCGGGGACGGCCGCGAGCGCTTCCAGCTTCTCGAGAACGCATCGATCGCCGCCTATGCCGCCTACCGCCGCGCCACCACCCGCAACGACGAGGCGGCGGCGCTGACGTTGCTCGGCGATGCGCTGACCAAGCGGCAGATGTGGCGGCCGGCGATGGACGCCTATCTCGCCAGCCTCAAGCTGGTCGAGACCGCCGAGAACCGCTCGGCCTACGAGACGCTGCGCGCCGAGCACGGCTTCCGCATCGTCGATTACACGGTGGCGGCCGATGCCGCAGCACCCCAGGTGTGCTTCCAGTTCTCCGAGGCGCTGGCCTCGCGCGATCTCGCGAGCTTCGTCACGGTCTCCGGCCAGCCGAACCCGGCGGTTTCCGTCTCGGGCAAGGAGCTGTGCGTCGATGGTCTCGCCCACGGCGAGCGCTACGCCATCGTGCTGCGCCAGGGCCTGCCCTCGACCGTCGGCGAGGCGCTGCTCAAGGCCGCCGACTACGAAATCTATGTCCGCGACCGCGCCCCGCAGGTGCGCTTCACCGGCAAGAGCTACATCCTGCCGCGCACCGGCCAGACCGGCATTCCGCTGGTCTCGGTCAATGCGCCGCGCGCCCGCATCGCCATCAGCCGCATCGGCGACCGCAATCTGATCTCGACGTTGCACGGCGGCGGCTTCCTCACCCAGCTCGAACCCTATGAGCAGGCGCGCATCCAGGACGAGCAGGGCGTGAAGGTGTGGTCGGGCACGCTCGATCTGCCGAACGAGCTCAACAAGGACGTCACCGCCGCCTTCCCGGTGCTGGAGGCGGTCGGCACGCTGGAAGCCGGCGTCTATGTGATGACGGCCAAGGCCGATGACGGCCGCTCCGCCAAGGCCGAGGAGGAGGATTACGAGACGCTGGCCACGCAGTGGTTCGTGGTCTCCGATCTCGGCCTGTCGGCGATCAGCGGCTCGGGCGGCGTCGAGGTGCTGGTGCGCTCGCTGGCCAGCGCCCAGCCGCTTGCCGGTGTCGAGGTCAAGCTCGTCGCCCGCAACAATGAGGTGCTGACCACCGCCACCACCGACAAGCGCGGCATCGCCAGCTTTGCCGCCGGGTTCGCCAAGGGCAAGGGCGGGCTCGCCCCCGGCCTCGCCATCGCCACGGACGCGAAAGGCGACTACGCCTTCCTCGATCTGGCGCAGAACCCGCTCGACCTCACCGACCGTGGCGTCAAGGGCCGCGACGCGCCGGCCGCGCTCGATGCCTTCGTCTATGCCGAGCGCGGCGTCTACCGCTCGGGCGAGACCGTGCATGCCACCGCGCTGGTGCGCGATGCCAAGGGCGCTGCGGCCAAGGGCGTGCCGCTGACGCTGGTGGTGGAGCGGCCCGACGGCGTCGAATATCGCCGCGTCAGCGTCGAGGATCAGGGTCAGGGCGGCCGGTCGCTGTCGGTGCCGCTGGTCGCGGGCGTGCCCTATGGCACGTGGCGCATCTCGGCCTTCGCCGATCCCAAGGGGCCGGCGATCGGCGAGACCACGTTTCTGGTCGAGGACTATCTGCCCGAGCGGCTGGAGCTGACGCTGGAGCCGGCCCAGGCGGCGCTCAAGCGCGGCGAGCCGGCCGAGATCAACGTCGCGGTGAAGTATCTCTACGGCGCCTTCGCCACCGGCCTTCCCGTCACCGGCGAGGTGGTGCTGGAGGCGGCGCCGCGCGGCGTGCTGCCGGGGTTCGAGGGCTACGCCGTCGGGCTTGAGGATCAGGCGTTCGACACCGTGCGCGGCGATCTCGAGATCGACGCGGTGACCGATGCCCGCGGCCGCGCCAGCGTGATCGCCGAACTGCCGGAGACCGAGGCCCGCCGGCCGCTGCAGGCGAAGATCACCCTGTCGGTCGCCGAGCCGGGCGGCCGCGCGATCTCACGCAGCGTCATGCTGCCGGTGCGCCCGGCCGGCGCGGCGATCGGCGTCAAGCCGCTGTTCGGCGAGGGCAGCCTCGGCGAGGGCGCGGCCGCCACCTTCGACGTGATTGCCGCCGCCGCCGACGGCACCCGCATCGCCCGTCCGCGCGCAAGCTGGACGCTGTCGCGCATCGACACGCGCTATCAATGGTTCCGCCAGGACGGCCGCTTCGAATACGAGGCGGTGAAGCAGACGCGCCGCGTCGCCGACGGAACGTTCGACATTTCGGCGGAGGAGCCCGCGCGCATCTCGGCGCCGGTCGGCGGCTTCGGGCGCTACCGGCTCGACGTCAAGACGGAGGGCAGCGACGCGGCCCAGACCAGCCTGTTGTTCAATGTCGGCTGGGGCGGCGATGCCACCGCCGACACGCCCGACCTGCTGGCGGTGACGCTGGACAAGGCAAGCTATCGCGCCGGCGAGACCATGACGGTGAAGCTCGATCCGCGCTTCGCCGGCACCGCCACCCTGGCGGTGGTCGGCGATGCGGTGTCGGATCTCCGCGTCATCACTGTCGAGCGTGCGGGCGCCGCCGTCACCGTTCCGGTCAAGGCGGACTGGGGTGCGGGCGCCTATGTGGTGGCGCTGGCCCACCGGCCGATGGATTCGGCCGCCAAGCTGATGCCCGGCCGCGCGCTCGGCCTTGCCTGGTTCTCGATCGACCGCGAGGCGCGCACTCTGCCGGTGTCGCTCGCCGTACCGGCGGTGATGCGGCCGCGGCAGGCGCTCTCAGTGCCGGTCACCATCGGCAATCTCACGCCGGGTGAGGAGGCGTTCGTCACCATCGCCGCCGTCGATGTCGGCATCCTCAACCTCACGCGCTATGAGAGCCCGAGCGCGGTCGGCCATTTCCTCGGACAGCGCAAGCTCGCGGCCGAAGTACGCGATCTCTACGGCTTCCTGATCGACGGCATGCAGGCGGCCAAGGGCGCCATCCGCTCGGGCGGCGACATGCCGCCGGCCGCGCTTGAGGGCAGCCCGCCGGCCCAGGCGCCGCTCGCCCGCTATTCCGGCGTGGTCAAGGTCGGGCCGGACGGCACCGCCCAGGTCGATTTCGACATTCCGGCCTTTAACGGCACGGTGCGGGTGATGGCGGTCGCCTGGAGCGCCGGCAAGGTGGGTCAGGCCTCGGCCGATGTCATCGTGCGCGATCCGGTGGCGGTCACCGCCACGCTGCCGCGCTTCCTCGCCATCGGCGACACGTCGTGGCTGCATCTCGCCCTCGACAATATCGAGGGTGCGGCCGGCACCTACACCGTGGCGGTGGAGGCCGGCGGCCCGGTCAAGGCCGAGCCGGTGCGCCGGCAGGTCCGCATGGACGCCCGCGCCAAGCGCGAGGTCACCGTGCCGGTCACCGCCACCGCACCGGGCATCGCCACCATCGACGTGCGCATCACCGGCCCCGATCTCGACATCGCCCAGAGCTACGCGCTGCCGGTGCAGCCCGGCACGCTGGCGGTGGTGCGGCGGCGCGTGCTGCCGCTGGAGCCGGGCCAGACGCTGGAGGTCACCGCCGATCTCGGCGCCGACCTCGTGCCCGGCACCGGCGTGGTGTCGGTCGCGGCCTTGCCGCTTGCCGCCCTCGACGTGCCGGCGCTGCTGAAGGCGCTCGACCGCTACCCCTATGGCTGCTCCGAACAGATCGTCAGCCGCGCGCTGCCGCTGCTCTATGTCAGCCGGCTGGAGAAGACCGAGGGGCTGGCGCTCGACGGCGATTCGGACGCCCGCATCCGCGAGGCGATCGAGCGGGTGCTGGCGCGCCAGGATTCCTCGGGCACCTTCGGGCTGTGGTCGGTCGGCGGCAACGACGTGTGGCTCGATGCCTTCGTCACCGACTTCCTCACCCGCGCCCGCGAGCGCGGCTACAACGTGCCCAAGACCGCGTTCGATCTCGCGCTCGACCGGCTGCGCAACTTCGTCGTCAACCAGACCGAGGTGAAGCCGGAGAGCGCCGCCGGCCTCGCTTATGCGGTCTATGTGCTGGCCCGCAACGGCCGGCCGGTGATGGGCGATCTGCGCTACCTCGCCGACACCAAGATCGGCGCGTTCGACAGTCCGCTGGCGCGCGCCCAGATCGCCGCCGGCCTCGGCCTGCTCGGCGACCGCGGCCGCGCCGAGCGCGCGTTCGGCTCGGCGCTGGTCCGGCTGGCCGCGGCGACCGATGGCGCGGAGGCGCGCTCCGATTACGGCTCGCGGCTGCGCGACGGCGCGGGCCTG
The DNA here is from genome assembly GCF_003966715.1 of Blastochloris tepida. Classification (NCBI taxonomy): domain Bacteria; kingdom Pseudomonadati; phylum Pseudomonadota; class Alphaproteobacteria; order Hyphomicrobiales; family Blastochloridaceae; genus Blastochloris; species Blastochloris tepida. The sequence continues at coordinate 2,450,165 of NZ_AP018907.1, read as the reverse complement.
TTGGCGCTGGCGCTGGAGAGCGGCATCCCGGAACGCGATCTGATGCGCGAGGCCGGCAGCGTGATCGAGAAGGCCCGCGACGCCACCCGCACCACCACCACCCAGGAGAACGCTTGGCTGGTGCTGGCGGCCAATGCTGCGGCCAAGGCGTTCGAGGGCGTCGAG